>QLUR01000001.1 GCA_018725565.1 Bacillota bacterium
CCGGCCTTTGGCCGGATAAGATAAGAATGCCGGCCGGATGGCGCAGGAACGGTGGCCGGATGGCGCAGGAACGGTGGCCGGATGGCGCAGGAACGGTGGTCTGAATTAACAAGAATAGCCAAATAGATGCGGAGATGAAAGCTTCCGGCGCACCTATGCCGCCGGCGACTACTTTCGGGGAAAAGCTGGAGAGGATGCGCTTAATAAACTTAGTTACAGGTGTCATGCTGGTAATATTCCTTTATCAACATTTCTCTACCAGGGGTCTGGTCTTGGATCTGAACATTGTGAACTGGACTTTCCTGGCGCTGGGGATTCTTCTTTCTGATTCGCCTATACACTATGTAAGGCTGATGTATGACGGGTCAAGGAACGTTGCGGGGATCCTGCTGCAGTTCCCGTTTTACGCCGGTTTAATGGGAATGATGGTCGGTACCGGACTAGCCGGGGTATTCGCGGGGTGGTTTGTCGCCCTTTCCACAGTAGACACCCTGCCGTTCTTTACCTTCTTCTCCGCAGGTATCCTGAATATGTTTATCCCCTCCGGCGGCGGCCAATGGGCTGTCCAGGGTCCGATAATGCTCGAGGCTGCTAAAACTATCGGAGTTAGTCCGGCCGTTATTGTTAATGCCGTGGCTTACGGCGACCAATGGACAAATATGATTCAACCTTTCTGGGCAATTCCGCTCCTGGCGGTTGCGGGCCTTAAAATGCGGGACATGATGGGATACTGTTTCATTACTTTGGCGTATACTTTTATTGTGTTCTCAGTATTATTGTTGGTAGCAGCCTGAGCCGACCCTGATTTCTTAGTCAACAGTCAGGATAGATCTCCAAAAGATCTATCCTGACTGTTTTCCGCTAACCATTGCGGAAGCCATGCTTTTTTAACTTGCGGTACAGGGTGGTGCGGGCAATGTTTAGTTCGACTGCTACTTTAGACAAATTATTGTTGTATTTTTTCAATAAGTCAGCGATGATTATTTTTTCGTTTCCCGTTTCGCAATCTTGATGCGAAGAGGGCTGCTCTGTTAAATGCTTAACTTCTTTAATTTCATCGGGAATGATATCTGCGGTAATGGTGCCGGTTTTGATCGTATTGACAATTCTCTCCATGATATTCTGCAATTGCCTTACATTCCCCGGCCACCCGTAGGAAAGTAAAATTTCGCGGGCATCTGGCGCGATATTGTTGATTGGCTTCTGTTGTTGATTTGCCAGTTTGTGCAGAAAATAGGCAGCAAGATTAATAATGTCGTCTTTACGCTCCCGCAAAGGTACTATATTGATCGTAAGAACGTTGAGCCTGTAAAAAAGGTCATCCCGGAAATTGCCTTTGTTGGCTTCAAGCCATAAATTTTTGTTGGTCGCAGAAATAATTCTGACGTCAACAGAGATTGGTTCGCTGCTGCCGATGCGCATGATTCTTTTTTCCTCGATGACGCGCAGTAGCACGGACTGTAATTCAAGGGGCATATCTCCGATTTCGTCAAGAAAAAGGGTGCCGCCGTCGGCAAGTTCAAATTTTCCGGGATTGCCGCCTTTCTTGGCGCCGGTAAATGCACCTTCGGCATAACCGAATAATTCACTGCCTATTAGGTCGCGCGGAATTCCTGAGCAGTTTATAGCCAGGAATGGGCCTTCTTTTCGGTCACTGTTGTTGTGGATAGCTTGCGCAAACATTTCTTTGCCTGTGCCGCTTTCGCCAAGAAGCAGGACATTTGAAGTGCTTTCGGCAGCAGCTTTAGCATGGTCTATGGAGCGCATGAATTTTTCATTGCTGCCAATGATGCAGTCAAAGGTAAAATGAGCCTGATTGCGTAAAATTTGTTGTACTAGTTTCCTGGTGCGCTTAAGTTCGCTGAGGAGCAGTACTTTACCTTGCAATTCATTATAATCGGCCTTTATCTGGCGCGAAGTAACAGTGCACTGGATTTTTTGGCGGGAATAAAGATTATAGATGCTTATTTGCTGGTCTGTAACTTCCTCTTTTTGAGCAATGATTTTTTTTAGTAAGTTGTTTTGCGGCCCCAGCAAAATGTAGATGTCCTGATTCAATGCTCTGTTTTCGCTGAAACCAAGAAGCTGGCAGCAAGCATGATTGATCTGAGTTACTTCCCCTTTTTCATTAACTGCTATAACTCCTTCGGCCATTGAGGCAATAATTTTTTCTTTCTGTGAGTTGGCAAGTTCGCAGCATGTCCATGCATTTCTAAGGGCTAACTCATTCTCAATAGCGTAGGCTGCCGCATAAACCATGCCTAGCGTATGGCTGTGAACTTTTTCGTACAGGCCGGTTAAGCAGAGGATACCGATAAACCTGTTATCCGCCGGGTTGGTGATTGGCGCGGCAGAGCACGTCCACCTGTGTGAGCACTTGCAGTAATGTTCGTAGGCGAAAATTTGCAGCGGCTTACCTACTACAAGGGTTGTTCCTACAGCATTAGTGCCGGCAGAGCGCTCACTCCAGTTTGCACCGACCTTGAAGTTGCCATTCTGAGCGGTAGACGCTATTTCCTGGTCGCCGATTATTTTAAGCAAATAACCTTCGTTATCGGCCAGTGATACGATAAACCCCGAACCTGCGACAAAATGGTAAAGCTTTTCCATGATGGGGAGAGCGACACTTATTAGTTCCTGATTTTTGGCACACCTGTTATCAAGACCTTGAAAGCTGATAACTTCTTCCACCTGAGTCTGAAGGGGAGAAACGCCCCATTTTCTGCATCTTTCCCAGGAATCAAGAACAATTTGCCTGATTTCACTGTGTTGGGGAAGCCCTCCGGATATATATTCCTGCCAAACTTTTTTTAACATTTCCTGTCTGTTTGAAACCAGCAAGGCCAACTCCCCCATTCCTGTTTGTTAATGTTAATTATAGGAATATATCGCTGCGCCGTAGCGGCCGCGTCAGTCAGGTGTAGCGCTGCACAACTGCTGAAATTGATATTTGCGCGGAGCCCCGCAGCAAAAACGCTACTAAAAATAGTGCTTGGTTTCTTAAAATAACTGCAGCACAAGTTCTTGGCATAAAACTTGCATTAACTCTATTAATTAATACAGGGTTCTAAAAATAAGTATAAAGCAAATCGGATAAGGTGTAAAGGGATTCTATTGTTAGCCTGCTACAAAACGATACAGTTTTTCAAAGTATTAATGCGAGGTGAAAATTTATGTTTACTGCCCCTGAAGGAAAAAGAAAAAGCGCTGATAAGACTATGACGCTGACTGAAGCATTCAAACTGTTTATTAATAATGGAGACAGCATTGCTTTCAGCGGCATGGGGGGGTCTCAGTGCGTAGCTCACACTTATGAGCTTATCCGTCTTGGCTATAGAGGCATGACACTCTTTGGGGACAGCCCTTGCGAGGCCGGTGATATGTTAATAGGTGCCGGGGTGGTTAACAGGATTGAGGTGGCTTGGTGTGCTTATGCGGTAGCAGGTTTGGGCCATAACTACCGGCGTGCGGTGGAAGAAAGTATCCCGGCAAAAATTGAGGTGAAAGAATATTCGAATTATACAATGGGTCTGCGATTCCTGAGCGGAGCGATGAACTTGCCATTTTTACCGACCAAATCCTTGCTGGGCTCGGATTTGCCGACGTATAACCCTGAAATCAAAGAAATGGAGTGTCCTTACACAGGAGAAAGGTTAGCTCTGGTTCCCGCGGCCAGGCCTGATGTGGCTGTAGTTCATGTTTCCCGTGCTGACAAGCGTGGTAACTGTCAAAACCTTGGTTTTATATCTAACGCGGAAAATATTGGCCGGGCAGCCAAAAAAACGATAGTTACCTGCGAAGAATTGGTTAGCACTGACGAAATCAGGCGCAATGCCAATCTGACGTTTCTGCCGGAATATTGTGTGGATGCAGTGGTAGAAGTGCCTTTTGCCTCTCATCCTTGGAATTTCCCCTATGCTTATGCTTATGATATCCCTTTTCATGCGCAGCAGATGGAGGCTTACCGTACCAGAGAAGGGTTTCTCAATTGGTTGGATGAATGGTGTTTTGCTGCGGGTAGCTGGGATGGTTATTTGCGTAAGGTGGGATGGGACCGTCTTTTTAAGCTGCAGCAGGTAGAAAGGCGCTTTACGTTATCTTCGATATAAGAGAGCATGTAAGAAAGGAGTGTCAAATATGGTTTATGCCACCGATTACACACTGGCTGAGCTTCTGGTAGCTACTGCTGCACGGGAAATAAAAGACGGCGATGTTGTTTTTGTTGGCGTAGGAATTCCTGGCCTGGGGGCTGGCTTGGCAAGGTTGACACATGCGCCCAATATGATAATGGCCATGGAGTGCGGCAGCATTGGTTCCCAGGCCTACAGGCTGGTGCTTGGTATCGGCGATAATGCCTGTGTTGAAAACGCAATCTGCAACACTTCGTTATGGCGGCTTTTTTCTGATCAGCAGAGAGGATATTTTGATGTTGGGATGGTGGGGGGCGCTCAAGTAGATAAGTATGGCAACCTAAACAGCACGGTAATCATTGACAACCGCAGTTACCAGCAGCCGAAGACCAGGCTGCCTGGCAGTGGCGGGGCAAACGATATTGCCAGTTCAGCGCGTAAAACAATCTTAATGATTAACATGCAGGCCAGGCGTTTTATAGAAAAAGTGGATTACATTACCTCGCCGGGATATCTCGATGGCTACGATGCTCGCGAAAGAGCAGGCTTGCCTGGCGGCGGCCCTGCGGCAATAATTACTGACAAGTGTATCATGCGCTTTTGCCCTGTGACAAAAGAGGCGTATGTTGCCAGTGTGCATCCGGGTGTAACGATTGAGGAGGTAAAGTCCCTGGTTAGCTGGAATCTGAAAGTCAGCCCGGATTTGCAGAAAACGGAGCCGCCTACGGCTGAACAGGTCAAGATAACCAGAACACTTGATCCCGAAGGTATCTACTTGCGCGGAGGCCTCAGGAACCTGACATTTGACCGGTATATTGAGATGCTGGAAAATTCAAGGGATGTTTTATCAAAAGCCTTTATGAAGAAGCTATATAACGGGAGTGCGGACAGATGCTGACAGAATTTTTGTTAAAAGATAAGATTGCTGTAGTTACTGGTGCTACCAAGGGGATAGGCCGGGGTATGGCTCAAGGCCTGGCCGGCGCAGGTGCAAACATTGTAATCGTAAGCCGTAACCAGCACGAGTGCGACGCAGTTGCCAGCGAACTGCAAGACCAGGGTGCGGTGTCGTTTGCTTATGCTGCTGACCTTCGTGACCTTGCCTCAATAAAAGAGCTGGTAGGTGCGGTGGTAAATCACTTTGGCCGGATTGATATCCTGGTTAACAATGCCGGAGTTGCCGTAACAAAAGCTCCTGAGGCAATGACGGAAGAAGAGTGGAACTTTGTTATTGATCTTAATCTTAAAGGAGCATTTTTTACGGCTCAGCAAGTGGGTCTGCAGATGATTAAACAGCAATATGGAAAAATCATCAATATTGGCTCAATTTTTGGATTTGTTGGAGATGGTAACATTGTTTCTTACTGTGTCAGCAAGGGAGGGATTATCCAAATGACTAAATCACTGGCCTTGGCTTGGGCCCGACATAACATAAACGTAAATGTTATTGCTCCGGGATATATCGAAACTGAGCTGAACAAAGAAACAATTAACGCCGAGAAAGTTTTTACCCATCTGATTAGAAATACTCCGCTGCGCAGGCTGGGGGAGGTGAAAGATATCGTGGGAGCTGCTGTGTTTCTCGCCTCTGCAGCGTCCGATTATATGACCGGGCAAAGTATCGTGATCGATGGCGGTTGGGTAGCACACTAGTGCTTAATCTATTTATTAAAATATTACTGATGAATTTTAAAAAGAGGAAGTGTTTTAGATGATGACAGGCGAACAGTATGTTGAAAGCTTGCGCAAGTTAAAAACAGTTGTCTACGCGTTTGGGGAAAGGCTGGATAACTTTGTGGATCATCCACTGATCAGGCCTCATATCAACGCGGCGGCAGCTACTTATGACATGGCCCATGACCCGGAGTTTGAAGATCTGGTTGCGGCGACATCGCACCTGACAGGGGAAAAAATCAATCGCTTTACCCATATTCATCACAGCACAGACGACCTGATCAAGAAAGTAAAGATGCTGCGGGCTATTTCACAGCGCACCGGCTCCTGCTACCAGCGTTGCGTAGGGTTCGACGGCATTAATGCGCTGTACTCCGTCACCTATGAAATCGACCAGAAATACGGCACCACTTATCACGCGAGAATGAAAGATTACGTGTTATATCTGCAAAAGACGGATAAGATGGTCGCCGGCTCGATGACAGACCCTAAGGGAGACAGGAGCTTGCCTCCCGGCAAGCAGGCTGACCCAGATATGTATGTTCATATAATTGAAAAAAATGACAGGGGAATTGTCATTCGTGGAGCAAAGGCTCACCAGACAGGTGTCGTCAACTCGCATGAAATGCTGATTATGCCGACTATTGCTTTGGATGAAGCAGACAAAGATTATGCGGTTGCATGTGCTATTCCGGTTGACGCACCCGGTGTTTTGCATATCTTTGGCCGGCAGACGAATGATACGCGCAAATTTGATGAGATGGATCAGGGCAATGCTTGTTATGGTGCGGTAGGCGGTGAGGCGCTGTCCGTGTTGGAAGATGTCTTTGTGCCCTGGGAGAGGGTGTTCATGTGTGGAGAGTATGATTTTGCCGGTATGCTGGTTGAGCGTTTTGCCAGTTACCATCGCCAGAATTACGGCGGGTGCAAAGGAGGGGTCAGCGATATCGTTATCGGAGCCACGACCGCTATGGCAGAAATGAATGGTGTGGCAAAAGCCTCACATATCAGGGATAAAGTTGCCGAAATGATTCATCTGGCCGAAACAATCTATTGCGGCTCGCTGGCCTGTTCCAGCCAAGGCAGGGCGCTGCCCTGCGGTTCATATTTCGTCGATCCGCTGCTGGCAAATGTCACAAAACTTAATGTAACCCGCAACATTTATGAAATCAGCCGGTTGAGTCACGATATTGCCGGAGGACTCCTGGCAACTATGCCTTCAGAGCAAGACCTAAAACACCCCGAGATTGGCAAGTACGTGGAGAAGTACAGCAAAGGCATAACTTCTGTGCCTGTCATTGATCGCTTGCGAATGGTAAGGTTGCTGGAAAACATGACGGGTGGTACGGCTCTGGTGGAAAGCATGCATGGAGCGGGTTCGCCCCAGGCGCAGCGTGTTATGATCTTGCGCCAGGGCAACCTTCCCCATAAGGTAAAAATGGCCAAGAGATTAGCTAACCTTGACAAGTCGGGCAATGAAAGATAACTGCCTGCGATTTCGTTGAATGGACAGTGTAATGCTTAAAGTGGCAGTTAAGTTTTGCGGAAATTGCAACCCGCAGATATCAGTCAGCGAAATTTTGCGGGAAATTCAAGAAAAAGCTGCCGGAATCTTGCCAGGAGTAGAATTTGTTTACCAGGGAGCAGAGGAGGCCGATTTGCTGCTGGTAATCAGTGGCTGCCCTGTGGATTGTGCGGAGAGACCTCAAGGAATCTCCCGCGAGATAGTTGTGGCCGGGGAATCTGTTAATTATGTTACCTGCGGCTTGAGCGGGTTAAGTTCACAGGTCGTCAATTTGTTGAAGAACTTATTAAATTGGGAGGAGTAATCAATTTGGGTAAAGAGATTGTGATTATTGGTGGCTGCCGTTCCCCGATAGGTGATTTTGGCGGAGCATTTAAGGATTTTTTGCCATCAGACCTTACTGTTCCAGTGCTGCAAGCCTTGATTGACAGAACCGGTGTTGATAAAGCGCTGGTTGAAGAAGTAATACTTGGCCAGTGCATCCAGCGGTCCGATGAAGCCAATACTGCTCGTGTGGCGGCTCTAAAGGCCGGTTTTCCCAAAGAGACCACAGGGGTAACGGTGCAAAGGCAGTGCAGCTCTGCAATGCAGGCGATCATCCAAGGCTATCATGAATTGTATCACGGCGACGTTGAGATGGTGATTGCCGGTGGCGTAGAGATAATGAGCTCTTCGCCTTTTGTTCTGAAAAGCGCCCGATGGGGCCAGCGGCTGCAACACGGCGCCATGTGTGACACTGTATGGGAGGTTCTGAGTGACCCCGTAGCTCACCTGATGATGGGTGAAACAGCAGAAAATCTGGCGGAGAAATACAGCATTACACGCGATGAACAGGATCAGGTAGCTTTCCAAAGCCACGCAAAAGCTGTTAAAGCTACTAAAGAAGCGGTTTTCGGTGAGGAAATAGTGCCCATTACAGTTCCCAGGGGCAAAAAGACCCCGTTACTGGTTGACAAAGATGAACATCCTCGTGATGATATCAGCCTAGAGAAACTTGCACAATTGCCCACCGTTTTCCGTAAAAACGGTACAGTTACAGCCGGTAATTCTTCCGGCATTAATGACGGTGCGGCGGCGGTATTAATGACTACAACGGACCGCGCAAAGCAGCTGGGGTTAAGGCCTATGGGCAGAATTGTTTCATTTGCCTGGGCTGGTGTTGAACCGGAGTTAATGGGTTACGGCCCGGTGCCGGCAACGAGGAAAGCATTGCAAAGGGCAGGCTTAACCATTGAGGATATTGAACTGATTGAGGTAAACGAAGCATTTGCCGCTCAATACCTGGTCTGTGAGAAGTTATTGGGTCTAAATAGGGAAATCACCAACGTAAATGGCAGCGGTATTGCGCTTGGACATCCGGTCGGCTGTACAGGGACACGTATCGTAGTTACACTGCTGCATGAAATGACAAGACGCAACCTTCGTTACGGTCTGGCAACATTATGCGTCGGTGGGGGTATCGGTATGACTCTGATTGTGGAAAGGATTTGATTTGCATTGCCGGAGGAGATGAGCTTGCATGTTGGTTGAGAAGATCGGGATTATAGGCAGCGGCCTGATGGGCAGCGGTATTGCGCAGGTGGCATTGCAGGCTGGATACAAAGTAATTTTGAATGATGTGAAAGAAGAATTCATTAGTAAAGGGATCTCTGCAATCCGAAAG
Source organism: Bacillota bacterium (assembly GCA_018725565.1). GTDB lineage: Bacteria > Bacillota > Dethiobacteria > Dethiobacterales > Dethiobacteraceae > HKB214. The sequence continues at coordinate 8,993 of QLUR01000001.1, forward strand.
AATCTGAACCGGGATGTGGAGAAAGGACGTAGGTCTGCGGAGGAAATAGAGCGAATATGTTCCCGTTTGGCAACGACTACTGCTCTATCCGATTTGTCAGTAGCTGATCTTATTATTGAAGCAGTCTTTGAGCAGATGGAGTTAAAAAAAGAGTTATTTGCAACTTTATGCAAATACTGCAGTCCTGATACTTGTCTGGTCTCAAACACCTCCGGACTGAGCATAACTGAAATAGCTTCAGCGACAAAGAGACCGGATAAGGTTATCGGTTTACATTTTTTTAACCCGGTTCCGGTCATGAAACTTGTTGAGGTCATAAGAGGGTACGATACTTCGGACGAAACATTTAACCTTATCTGGGATTTCTCTGTCAAGCTGGGCAAGGATCCTATAGCGGTCCAAGATTCTCCGCTGTTTGCGGTAAACAGAATGTTGGTTCCCATGATCAATGAAGCCATCATCGTGCTGTCGGAGGGCATTGCTTCCGCTGAAGATATTGATAAGGGGTTGAGGCTTGGTGCAGGTCATCCGATTGGACCGTTGGCGCTGGCAGACCTGATTGGGCTTGATACCCTGCTAATGGTCCAGGAGACGCTCTACAATGAGACGGCAGACTCCAAATACCGCCCTGCATTGCTGCTGAAAAAACTGGTGAGAGCTGGCCACTATGGGCGAAAAACGGGACGGGGGTTTTACAACTACAACTGAGTTGCGGAGGGAAGAGCCTTTGCTTGGCAGAGGCTCTTCCCTCCGATGTGAATCTCAGCAATATGTTAAGAGGGAGAAACTTTGGTGTGGGAAAAAAAACAAAGCAGGAGTCACTGGTTAAGGTTGCGGTAATCCAGATGGAACCTGAGTTTGGGGAAAAGGATCGCAATGTTAAAAAAGGTGTAGATTATATCAACGAAGCCGCAGATAATGGTGCCCAACTTATTGTTCTTCCCGAACTGGTCAATTCGGGGTATGTTTTTAGCACCAGAAAAGAAGCGTTTTCTCTGGCTGAACCGATTCCTGACGGAGAAACCACAAGGCTCTGGATAGAAACAGCCCAGAAGAGGGGAGTGTACATTTCTGCAGGTATCGCCGAGAAAGAGGGCGGGCGGCTTTACAACTCTTCCGTTTTGGTTGGTCCGGAGGGCTATATAGGAACATATCGGAAGGTCCACCTTTGGTATGAGGAGAAACTGTTTTTTGAGCCTGGCAACCTGGGGTTTCCCGTATTTCATACTCCCATTGGCCGAATAGCTATGATCATTTGCTATGACGGGTGGTTCCCTGAATCTTGGCGCATCTGTGCTTTAAAAGGGGCCGACATTGTTTGTGTCAACACGAATTGGGTTCCGGCCCCCAGCAAGGCCGAAGGTGATAAGCCCATGGCCAACTATCTTTGCATGACCGCGGCCCACAGCAATGTTATTTTTGTTGCTGCCGCGGACAGGGTAGGAACTGAAAGGGAGCAGCCCTTCCTAGGTTGCAGTATTATCGTGGCTCCTACAGGGTGGCTGCTGGCAGGTCCGGCCAGTAGTGACCTGGAAGAGATTCTTTATGCTGATTGCAACCTGGCAGATGCGAGGCGGGCGAAGAGTTGGAACAAATTAAACGCCCCCCTGAAGGATCGCCGTAAAGATGTCTATGACGAAATGCTTGGAGTACAGGACATTCCTTTTGCCTGGTAAAATCCAGCCTTCTCCACGGCCTTGCGGGCACGTCACTGTATGCGCAATGAACGGGTTATTGTCAATAAACAGTATTTGAAAAATACAATGTTATGAAAATAGACCGGACCCCATGCCCCCGAAATAATATTTCTTCATCTTTAAAAGAATAGCAGAGTCGAGTTGCACACCAGGAATATTGTCCGGCAACACAGAATCGATACCACATCTGGGGCATAATGCTGTTTGGCCGTACTCTTCACTATAATATAGAGGTCCATCCGTCCATTCATCAATTTCTCCCGGAGTAAAAATTGCAAGGCAATAAAAACAGCCGCACATCATGCTTTGCTCAATTAAAACTCTGTTTTTAAAACAGTACCGGTGAACAGAACGCAAAGAGAAACGGGAGATCTTTAACCCCCATAGTATCAAGGTCAAAGGGCAGGTATTAGATAGCTTTTTTAAGATTTCATTTACCTCATCTGTCATCCTGGGGGCAAAAATGACTACTCTCGGTTCTGTACATGTTTCCTCAATTTTAATTTCAATCTGCATTATGTCACCTCCTTTGCTCAAGGCAGATATAGTATAAAATGCTTGGGTTTTTCCGTCTACCGATTTTTGATAAGTGGTTTATTTTGAGGGGTAGCTGGTTGTTTTAAGCATCTAGGTTGTTGCGGCAGCCTCTGTTCTGCTGCGGTAGCAGTATCAACATGGTTCTTTGAGAAATGTAAGTTGCATTGGAACCACAACTTTCGAGGCGACACCATAAGCGCCTCTGTCTCATCGGAAGACTTTAACTGCTCTATGTTGATCTCTTTCTCCATCGCTCTTTACCTCCGGGGATTAAAGCTAAACTTGTAACGAATCAGTCTATAGCTCCGGCGTGTCGGCCGCCCGGCTGCTGGTAGTCGACTGCGGATAGAGACTTCGTAGAAAGCACATCGAGATCCAGGTGAAACCACCAGCGCGGGCCTGCCAAATTGAGGTGGCCGATGATCTCAGTTGCCAGTTGTCCCGCGTCTGTACTCTGAAGCTCGGGTTCGTCGATAAACGTGACCTTGGAGATTTCCCTCAGCGACGGCACCCCTTGCCGGCGGAGGAGTTCCCTGTCGCGGGGTCCGAGGATCACGACCTTATCCTCTAATGTCAAGAAAATGACCTGACCCCATTCATGGGTTCAGGGAATAAGCTAATCCCAGCGACGCTGCAGCCTCGCCCATTTTCTTGTCGAGCGTCCATAGCGCAGTATCCGTCAGAAGAGCCGTGGCAAGCAAATGCATATCGATGTAACCCAGTCCTTTTCCCATAAGGTGGTGATTCTCAATAAAATTCATTACTTCATCATGCTCCGCAGTGACGGCCATAGGAAGCGCGCAAAGATAAGAGAGTATTTCGGCTCTGTTTTTGAGAGTTCCGCAGGCCAGTTCTCCGATGATGAAAGCGTGACTCGCGGCATGGCCCTTATTCAACAATTTTACGAGGTCGATGTTCCCATCGCGCAAGTGCGCTACCCACACTGATGTATCAACAAGTACCATCTACTCGTCTCCCGCTCTTCTCCGGCGAATCATCTCCAGGTTTTTCTCGGTTCCCCCCAGTTTTGCCAGTCTCTTGCCGCTTTCCATGGCAATTAACGCTTCGAGACCAAGCCTGACCAAAGAAGTCTTCTCTTTAATGCCGGTTAACTTCTCCGCTCTCTCAAGCAGCCGGTCATCAATATTCAAGGTTGTTCTCATTCAAATCCCCCTTACCTATAAGCAATATCATATGTATCAATATGCACCATTTATGTCTGATTGTCAAGAGAAGAAGCAGGTATACCGTAGATTCGGGCGCCAAAGCCGGCTGCTCCTGCAACAATCCGCGCTGTATGCGCAGCTCTTCCAGTCTGTCTTCACGAGGCGCCTCCTTACTCGATCTCCATAAATTATCCCTATTTCGCAGGTCTGTCCCAGGGGATAAGAGAAAATCCTTCCTGCAAATAATAATCCCATAGTCTTGCGTCCCAGCATGCTACAAGCAGTTTTTCACCGTCAAGCCGTCTTGAAAGAATAATTGAACTGGCCAAATGCAGCGCGTCAAAGCCACGTAGGGGGTACTTGTCAATCAGGGTATCCACCCGCTGCAGGACAGAATCGGATACTTCCAAGGCAAAATAAGACGTCCAGTCTTCATTAAAATTGGCAACAACGTCACGATATGCCTGAGTATCCAGTATCCCCTCCCGCCCGGCTCGGGCAAAGGCGGCTCTCGCTTCTGCGTAAGCCACCTTTGAAGTAGCTATAAAAACACACTTCCGCGAATAATCAGCAACAAGCTCACTGCCCTCTTCCTCAACATAAAGCTTAACCAAGGCACTGGTATCGAAATAACAGATCATCTCCGATCCTCACTCACCATCTCAGACAGATTCCTGGCTTTAATATCTTTCTTGCGGACAGGCTTAATCCGACCCGGCTTGCTCCCCTGCCAGGATGCCAAACCTTCCTCCGCCATCCTGAAGGCGCCTTCCGGAACATTTAAAGTGACAGGAGAAAGCTTGGCTACGGGAACGCCTCTTTCCGTAATGGTAATGGTCGCTCCCTTTTTAACCATCCGGATATAAAGACTTAATGATCTTTTTACCTCCCTGATTCCAGCCTTTTCCATTTTAAAACCTCCCAAGATTACGGTAACTACATTATACTGCTTCTGTAACCACTAAACAAGGGTGAATAATCATTCAAAAAATGAAGAAGTGCTAAAGCTCGTTCATTTCGTGATGGATTTCAAGGAGAAAGGTAACAATGATGAAAAACCCCCTCGCCTATTTCCGGGTTGCGGAAACATATTGTATAATACGGTTTTGCTGTACCATTCATAGAACGACTTATTGCTTGTGGGTGAGACGGCCCTGTTTATGGCCGCAAGCAAGATGGTATCGGATACCGGAAGCCCTTGTTCGCGTTTCTCGGCATGGCTATCAATAGCGGATAGATGATTATAACCGCCGGGCTGATATTTTCGCAGGGCCGCCGGAAGGGAAAACCTGCCTGGCCGGCGAAACCCCTCTCTGGAGGGTAGGCTATGAAAATAGATTTTGCTTTCGCTCAGGTTGCCCGCGTCATCCTGAACAAACCCGCCGGGATGAAGGAATACGCTTCGCAGCGGATGTCAGCCGCCTGCGAAGCGCTAAGAGGGATGCCGCCTTATGCCTGCCCGCTGTCCTGCAGCCGCTGCTGCCACGGAACAATCCTGATGTCCTATGTTGAGTTTGTCCACCTCCTGCATGTGCTGCAAGGCAAACTCAGTGCGGCAGGCGTTGAGAAACTGTTTGCCAGGCGCCTTGGGGTGCTGGAGGGAGGGGATAAGCTGCTCTGTCCCTTTGTGGACGATAAGAAGGAGAACGAACACTGTACCGTATATGGCGACCGGCCGCTGATTTGCCGTGTGTTCGGTACGTCCGCCTCCCCCTGTGACGAGGATATCGTTCATCCTTACTTTCCGGACGCACTTTTCTACCGTGCCTATAACCTGCTTTATTACGCTGAAGACGGCAGTTTCATCGGACTGCCTCTGACGGAAAGCCTCGTACTTTACGAGGCTGCTTTTGACCTCTGGGCTGTCGCCGACAGCGGCCACGAAGCGGAACTGATGAAACTGTTTGCCAGATATGGTGGGATGCGTTCCTTAATTTGCGACCTTGTGGAAAACCGATTCTTCACCATGGAAAAAGGGGGCGGCCGCCTTTACCTCTAAAGTGCTTTCTGGGGAAAATGCAGGGTCAATTTTGAAAAAGGATGGTAGGGATGAACAAAGCTGTCTTTGAAAAATACAATTTTCTTAAATCGCTGGTAAAGGAACGCAAAGAACAGTTTGACAGGCTGCTCAGTTTCCTGGAAACAGAGACTGCCTGGCTGAGTGCACCTGCCAGTACCAAGTACCATCTTTCCAAGGCGGGAGGTCTCCTGGAGCATTCAGTCAATGTTGCGGAAACCTTACTGAGGGTTAAGAATGCCATTGCCCCTGATATCACTGATGAAACCTGTGTGATAGTGGCATTGTTGCATGATTTGGGCAAGGTTGGCATGCCTGGGAATCCGCAGTATCTGATAAATGAGCCGACGGAGAGACAAAAACAGTACGGCTACCCGGCCAGCGCCCCTTACCGGTTTAACACTAAGCTGACTTATTTAAGCGTACCAATCAGGAGCATATATCTGGCTCTGCAACATATCACCTTAACAGAGGAAGAAGTGCAGGCGATCGCGTACCATGACGGGCAGTATGTGGAAGACAACCGTTCCTGCGCCACACGTGAGGCGCGTTTAACGCTGCTGTTGCAGTATGCCGACAGTTGGAGCGGGTTTATTCTGGAGGAAGGCAAATAATAATGAAGAAGAAATATTTCTGCGCAGTCTTTCGGAAGGAGGGACACTAATGGGATGACGCGCAAAGAGTTTTTAAAGTTACTTGGCCTGGCTGGCGGAGGGGGATTGCTTTACCTGGCCGGCAGATCCTGGCTGTTCAAGGATCCTCCGGGGGAGGGCCAAGGGAGGCTAACGGCTGAGGATGGGCAATGGCGGCCGGCCTATGCCGTGCTGGAAGAGGATGGCCGGCTGGCCGAGCGCGTTGAGCAGGCCTACAGCGTCATGGAAAACTGCCGGCTTTGTCCGCGACGCTGCGGGGTAAACCGCCGTGCGGGACAGCGAGGCTTTTGCCGCGCTCCTGAAAAAGCGATGGTTCACAGCCATCAACCACATTTTGGCGAAGAACTGCCGCTGGTGGGACGAGGCGGTTCGGGCACTATATTTTTCTCCAACTGCAACCTGCGCTGCGTCTTTTGCCAGAACTGGCCTATTGCCCATGAGGGCTGGGGGCGCGAGGTCAGCGATGAGGAACTGGCGGAGATGATGCTTGACTTGCAGCGCCTGGGGTGCCATAATATCAATTTGGTTACCCCTACCCATGTCATGCCCAATATCCTGGGGGCGGTGCGCATCGCCCTGCAAAAAGGGCTGCAGCTGCCGCTCTGCTACAACACCAGCGGTTATGAACTGACTGAGATGGTCAGACTGTTGGACGGGATTGTCGATATTTACCTGCCGGATATAAAGTTCATGGATGGCCTGGAGGCGGAACGCTACAACCTGGCTGCTGCGGCTGACTACCCGCAGATGGCCAAGGAATCTACAATCGAAATGCACCGCCAGGTCGGCCTGGTGATTACCGATGAACACGGCATTGCTTTGCGCGGGCTGATGATACGTCACCTGGTGATGCCGAACCGGGTGGCCGGAACGAGGGAGCTTGTGCAGTGGGTGGCGGCGAACCTGCCCAAAGAAACCTATGTAAATATAATGTCGCAATACCGCGTCGAGTTCATGGCCTTTGATTTCCCGCTGATTGCCCGCGCCATCACTTCGGAGGAATTCGTGGAAGCTATGGGATGGGCCAGAGAGGCGGGATTGACCAACCTGGATGAAAGGTCACTGTCTAACTACGAGATACACCGCCGCAGGGCCTCCTGATTCTCCTGCCTGCTGCGAAGGTTTACTGCCACAATCCGGGTTAGGGCGGTGCCGCAGTTTTTGCATATTTATCAGTATCCCTGGTCCCGTTGGCAAAAGAACATACGCTTCCTAAGCCCTGCCGGCTCTGGCCCGCAGATAGATATTACAGATTGCATCCGGCCGGATCGTCGGTCGTTGTCAGTAAAAATTTTGTGAAGAGTTTACTCTCCCGGCAGGAATTTGCCATTAAAAGAAAGAATAGAATAATTAAATAAATTAAGAATAAACTGAAATTACTGAAGACTTTCTCCCGGCCAATATTCGGTGCTTTATGCTTGGGAGGGGTCTATTTTGTTTAGGTCCCGGTCTAAAACCTGGTTAGATAAAAAAAAAATTGTTGGAACGGCCTGTAATGTTACATTATATAATGAAGAGAGGCCTGAAAAAGTCGTATTGGGAGCGCAAAAATAAAGAGAGGAGAAGATCAATGGCAGAATCAATCGGATTGACTTTGCAGATTGCTGTCACAGGGCTGCTGTCCAGTTGGCTTGTTATCTGTATCTTTATATTGCTGGCTAAGGTTCTCTCGGTTGTATTTCCTCACCAGCGGAGCTAGGCATAAGATGCAGCGCGGAAGACTTCCGTCTTTGCCCGCGACGCTGCGGTGTAAGCCGCCGTGCGAGTCGGTTGGGCTGTTGCCGTGCTTCGGAGAACCTACAAAAAGAAAAGAGTTGCAGCTGCTATTAAGCTAACAACACCAGCGGCTACGAGCTGCTCGAAGTAGTCAGCCTGTGGGAAGGGTTACTGCCACAATCCGGGTAGGGCGGAGCCGCAGTTTTTGCAGGCTCCGTTTTCCAGATTCATCTCCGCGATAATGAAGCCTATTCTTTTAATTACCTTCTGCCCGCAGCCGGGGCAGAAGGTATTTTCGCCTTCATGCCCGATTACTTTGGCGATATAGACAAACTTTAGGCCCGCCTGCAGGCCTGCCTCACGGGCCTGCTCCAGCGTGGAAACCGGGGTCTGCGGCAGGGTGGAAAGCCTGAACAGCGGATAAAAACGGGCAAAGTGCAGCGGCACCTCCGGCCCCAGTTCCTCCGCGATCCAGCGGCACATCTTCCTGATCAGGGCCAAATCATCGTTTAAGGTGGGGATAACGATATTGGTAATCTCCAGGTGGACGCCCTCGTCACGCAATATTTTCAGGTTTTCCAGGACAGGCGCCAGTTCCCCGCCGGCCACCTCCCGGTAAAAGGCCTCGTCGAAGCCTTTTAGGTCGACGTTGACCGCATCGAGCGTCCGGCAAAGCTTCCGCAGCGGCTCCGGCCGGAGGTACCCGGCGGTGTGCGCCAGGTTCAGCAGCCCGGCTTCTTTGGCCAAAGCGGCGGTGCTTGCCATGTACTCAAAGAAAGCTGCCGGCTCGCCGAAGGCATAACTGACGGCGCGGACGCCCGAGGCCAGCGCGTGGGCCACTACTTTTTCAGGCGGCATGTCGTAGTTATGCACTTCTTCAGGCTTCACCAGGGCAATATCCCAGACCTCGCAAAAATGGCAGGACAGGTTGCACCCGGCAGTGGCGATGGACAGGGCACGGCTGCCTGGTACCACGTGGTAGAAAGGCTTGCGTTCCACGGGATCTTCCTGCACCAGAGCGGGGTTGCCGTAGGTCAGGGTATACCCGACCCCCCCGCGGTTTTCCCGCACCCGGCAGGGAGACCGTTCTCCTTCCGCCAAAGAACATCCCCGGGGGCAGAGCTGACACCGAACCATGTTATTTTCCGCTTGCCTGAACCAAGGAGATGGCACCGGATTAACCAGGCCGATTTGGACGCCTCTGGCTGCCTGCTCTTGCGGTTCACTTCTGACCGGGGCACAACCCGCAAATTTAGACAGAGAAAGGGCGCAAACAGAAAGCGCGCCGGCTTTGAACAATTCCCGCCGGCTTAAACCTGTTGGCAGTTTTCTTTCTGACACTCGGCAGACCTCCCTGTTATTAAAAGTACCGCTAAGGCGGTAAGGGCGGCTGTGGCGGCCAGCAAGCTGCAGGCCACGATACCCAAGACAGGGGCAACCACCGCGCCGGCCAGGATGGCTCCAAAACACGCGCCGAAAAGTTCAATGCCATAAACAGCGCCGGTGGCCCTTTCCGCCTGCCTGTTCAGGGTCAGATAACAGGCGGCTGACAACGGGAAACTGAGGCCATTGGTCAGACCTGCCGCAAACGTAAGAGCATAAAAGATAGCGGGTACAGCGGCAAGCGGTTGGACTGCTGCGGCCCGGGGGAGCACAACGGCGATGAAGACGGCCAGCAAAGCGATTGCCGCCTGCGAGCCAGCCAGGAGATCCAGCCGGCCTTTGTCAGCCACGTAACGCTGGGTCAGAAATGTTCCCAGCGCCAGACCGGCCATGAAGACAGCCATGATCAGGCCTACCATTTCATAGACGAAACCATAGATGCTTTGAAAAGAAAACAGCATGGCAATTTGCAGCGACATGGCGGAAAGACCAGTGGCGAAGGCGGTGAAAAGCACGGCAAAGCCGGTGATTCTCCCTTTTCCGCTGCGGGCGGCCGCCGCCCGCAGTACTGTTGCTCCCAAAAGCGGAATGAGTACAAAAGGAATAATCCACCAGGGCTGGAGACGCTGCAACTGCCGGAATATCTCTCCGCGGCCCGGTCTGGTCAGCTCATCCCAAAACATCAGAGTGTAATAGTAACCGATCGGCCTGAAATCAGAATTGATAAAATAGCGTTGCTGTACCGGCGGCAAATGCTCTTCTTTCTGTTCCAGTTCAGCTACCGGTGGCAGAACAAGGGGCAAAACAGGCGGCCCGGCTAAATGCGCGCCACGGCTGCGCCCGTGATGGCGAACGGTCCAGTTCACCTGCCGCAGCTGAACTTCCGGCAGCAGAGTATAAAAATGTTGCGGGGAGAACCCGTCAACCTTAATGCCTCGTTTTTGGAATCTTTCCGACAAAATGGCAGCATCTACCGAAATTTGCTCAGGGAGGTCGGTGGCAAAGAACATCATTGACCGTTCACCGGCTACCAGTACCCGGGAAAACACTGTAGCCAGCGTGTGGTAAACGGTTGTGTTGCGGTTAGCCACGGCCAGCCCCCGCAGGTCCGGGGTGGAGGTGGCAGCGATAACAAACACTCCTCCCGGATAGAGCAAAGCGGCGGCTTCCAGGAAAAATTCCCGGGTGTAGTAGCGATTGAGAACCGCCGTGACCGGATCGGGGAGATCGACGATAATCAGGTCGTAGCGTTCCTGCGCTGTTTTCACGAACAGTCTGCCATCGGTGTGCAGCAGGCGAACTCTTTTGTCTTGCAGTGCCGCCAGGGTAGCTGCAGAAAGATAAGGCCGGGCTATTTCGTTTAGTTCCGGGTCCAATTCGATGTAGTCAACCTGCTCCACTGGGTGCCTGGCAATTTCGCTTAAAAGTCCCCGCAGTCCGCCGCCTAGCAGCAGGACACGTCTGGGGGCCGGGTGTTGTACCATGGCCAGCTGGGCGAAGTGTACCGCTTCCTGCTTTTCAAACCCGGGCGCCGGAGCCAACGGTCCGGCCGTGCTGAACAGCAGGTGCCCGCTCTGGAAAAAGGTATACTGGTCCTGATGACGCAACACGGCGATAGTGCCGTGCCTTGACTGGCGTGTTTCTACCAGTTGGTGCAGCGGTGTAAAGTAACGCCATTTCATCCGGTAAGCCTGTTGATTCAGTTGTTCCAACAAGGGAAAGGCAACGGCTGCTACTACCGGTAATGCCCAAAAAAGCAGGCGTCGTGGCACCGTTCGGGAGAAGAGGGTTCCTCTTTCGCCAGGCCTCGACAGGACGGCGGCAAGCAGCAGCAGGCCGCCCATAACCGCCGCCTGGAACGAATTCAGGTAATGCACGAGCAGGAAGGTAAAAGCCAGACCGCCGAGCATATTGCCTGCCGCCTCAACCAGGTAAGTTTTTCCGGCGGCAGAGGTGTCATTGTCTCCGGAACATTCGCGCCATACTCTGGACAGCAGCACAAACAGAATACCCAGCAGCAGGCAGGCCGGAGCCAGAACCAGGAAAGCGGAGAGAGTTATATCCGTCAATGACAGATAAGCACCCGGAAGAACAGCAAACTGGCTGCGCAGTCCCCGGATGAGCCAAATTGTAACCGGCAAGAACAGTAAAATGCCGGCTGTGCAAAAATATAACAAACCTATGGGGTTGCTGCAGCGGATGGACAACGCGGCCCCCAAGCGACTGCCTGCACCCACCCAGATCAGCCAGGCAGCCAGGATGATTCCGATGGAAAGTTCGTTGCCGTGAAAGACCATTAGTAACTCACGCAGGAAGAGAACCTGGGCGATTTGTGACGTGGCCCCCAGCATCAGTACGGCCGGGAACGGGGTCCGTATTTTCATTGCCATAGACCCTGTAAAAGGGCGGCCAGGCCGAAGTATATAAAACCAAGCAGGGAGAAGCTGAGTACAAGGCCGATTAGCAGAAAGAGCCCGTCCCTGTTTAGCAAGCCGGTGCCAAGAATCATGACGGCCAAGGCGGGGATGGTGTTCATAAAGGGCAGAGGGGTAAAGAGAATAAAGCCCATCAGGATGATAGTCAGGGCGACCAGGCGTAACATCAGGGCTGTTTCCATGAACAGCCAGCGGGCGCGCGAAAAGCGCTCCAGGTTTTTGAAAAAGGAGACTCCCCGTTCCCGCAGTTTCCGGGCCGCGTTTTCAGAAAGCCGGAAATCTCTGATTCGTTGCGGCAGCCAGGGATATTTTCTGCCAAGCAGCATTTGAAAGCCAATGAAGGTGTAAATCAGACCGATTGTAGCAGCCGAGCCGGGAGGCAGGACAGGAACCAGCGTGGGCAGGGCCAAAAGCACCAGCAGCATTCCGAAACCGCGCTCGGCGATGCGGCTCATTAACTCGTCAACAGTTATGTGGCAGCCTGTGCGGACAGAGAGCACTGACTGCAGGGCAGCTGATAAAGTATCATCTTGCACAGGGCAAAATCACCTTCCGCGAATTTATTTCTATGTTCTACTGGCTGATTTTCGCCCAAGAGTCTTTGAGGCCGACGATACGGTTAAAAATCATCCTGCCCTCTTTGGCGTCTGCCGGGTCCCGGTAAAAATAGCCCTTGCGCAGAAACTGGAACCGGGTTCCGGCTGCAGCTGCAGCAATGGCCGGCTCAGCCGGTACGTTCCCGGTGGTAACCAGAGAATCAGGGTTGATATTGGCGGTAAAGTCGCCGTCTTCCTCACTCTCAGGATTTTCTCTGGCAAACAGGTTTTCATAAAGGCGCACGGTAATCCTTGCTGCGTGCTCAACCGACACCCAATGGATTACACCCTTAATCTTCCTGCCGCTCGTATCTTCACCGCTTTTGGTCTGCGGGTCAAAGGTGCAGTGCAGTTCTGTGATGTTGCCCGCAGCGTCTTTGACAGCGTCTTCACAGCGAATCACATAAGCGCCCTTCAGCCTGACTTCCCTGCCGGGAGCGAGCCGGAAAAACTGCTTGGGTGGTGCCTCCATAAAATCCTCGCGCTCAATAAAAATCTCCCGGCCGAAGGGAACCTGGCGGGTCCCGGCATCTGCTCCCGGGATATTTTCCAGGGCCAGCAGTTCGGTCTTACCTGCGGGCCAGTTGGTAAGCACTACTTTTAAAGGGTCTAGCACGGCCATCACCCTGTGAGCTTTGTTCTCCAGGTCGTTGCGGATGCAGTGCTCAAGCATTGCCAAATCAATAACACTGTCGGACCTGGCGATTCCGGCACGCTCCTGAAAATCGGCAATGGCGGCGGGCGTTACCCCCCGGCGGCGTAAACCCGCAATAGTCGGCATCCTGGGGTCATCCCAGCCTTGAACATGTCTCTCCTCCACCAGGCGCCGCAGCTTACGCTTGCTCATCACGGTATAAGTCATGTTCAGCCGGGCGAATTCGATCTGCCGAGACCGGCAGCGGACAGCCTCCGGGAACAATTCCAGCGCGCTGTCTACCACCCAGTCGTACAAAGGCCTGTGGTCGCTGTATTCAATAGAGCACAGGGAATGGGTGATGCCCTCCATAGCATCGGTAAAGGGATGGTCAAAGTCGTACATCGGGTAGATGCACCAGCTGTCCCCGGTCCGGTGGTGACGGGCATGCAGGATCCGGTAAAGCACAGGATCCCGCAGGTTAAGATTGCCTGAAGCCATGTCGATTTTAGCCCGCAGGACCCTGCTGCCGTTAGGGAATTCCCCATTGCGCATCTGTTCAAAGAGGCGTAGATTTATTTCTGTTGAACGGTTCCTGTAAGGACTTTCTCTGCCGGGTTCGGTGAGCGTTCCCCTGAATTCCCTGATTTGTTCGGGGTTCAGGTCACAAACATAGGCCCTGCCGGCTCTGATCAGGCGACAGGCAAACTCGTACTTAACCTGAAAAGAATCTGATGAAAAGTACAGGCGGTCTTCCCAGTCAGCCCCCAGCCATCTAATGTCCTCGATAATAGAATCTACGAATTCCTGTTCTTCCCTGACCGGGTTGGTGTCATCGAAACGCAGGTTGAATTTGCCGTTATAGACCTTGGCAATGGTAAAATTAAGGAGAATGGCCTTGGCATGACCGATATGCAGGTAGCCGTTCGGCTCCGGGGGGAAACGGGTATGGACCAAGCCGTTGTTTTTCCCTTCCTCCAGGTCCCTGTTAATGATTGCGTGAATAAAATTGGATTTCACTTCAGTTTCATTTGCCATGTGTTTTCCCCCCGTTATACGCCAAACCTAAGCCTGATGTAAATCAGCCTAATTATAACAGAAAAATGCCCGCTGATACAAACTCTAACCCAGCAGGGCATTGAAATAGTCCATCTTGAACAGGCGGGGATTATTCTGGCAGCTGTTCAGTTGTACTCAGCTGTATTATAAGGCTGTGAGGCGAATATTTTCCGAAAGTGGAAACCGTAAACGGCAAAAACCAAAGCATCAGGCAGCCGCCGTGGGTGTTTAAGCAAGATCTGCAGCAGAAATTTCCAGAAATGCTCCCGCCCTTTTTCCAGGATACCAAGAATTACCGCCACTTGCAAAACCGCTTTAATGGAGCCCCAGGTCATCATCTGCGGGAAGTCCACCCCTTTAACAGACCCGCATTCCTGGAAAAACCTCAGGACTCGCTCATAATACAGTGCGGGGGAATAAATGGTGGTCACAATCTTCTTGTAGCCTTCCAGCAGCTTACGGCGGTCCATTTTGGGGATGAAGTTCATGAAGAAATCAGTATTGTTTCCTGAAAATTTAACAGTCAGCCTGTTTTCTTTTTTCAGACGTTCAAATAGGCGAGTACCCTGGGGAGCGTTCAGCAACCCGACCATGGCTGTCGGGATCCCGCTTTGCTGGATAAAAGAAATTACCTGGTCGAAGATGTTGGGGGGGTCACTGTCGAACCCGACAATAAAACCGGCGCTGACCTGCATGCCAAAGCTCTGAATTTTGCGGATCGAGGCCAGCAGGTTACGGTTAATGTTTTGCAGCTTGCGGCATTCCTTCAGACCATCTTCATTAATCGTTTCTATCCCGATAAACACGTTGCGGAATCCGGCCTGACGCATCAGTTGCAACAGTGTTTCATCATCAGCCAGATTTATGGAGGCTTCGGTAATAAACGTAAACGGGTAGTTCCGCTCCTTCATCCAGGCAATCAGCGCGGGCAGCAGCTCGTGCTTGACCGCGGCTTTATTGCCGATGAAGTTATCATCCACGATAAATACCGATCCGCGCCATTTTTTGCTGTACAGGGAATCAAGTTCCGCCACAAGTTGCGCGGCGCTCTTCATGCGGGGATGTTTGCCAAAAAGAGGCGTAATATTGCAAAAATCGCAGTGGTGTGGGCAACCCCTGGAAAGCTGAACGCTCATGGATGCATAATCTTTGAAATTAATCAAATGCCACTGCGGGACAGGAGTATGTATCAGGTCCGGCTTGACTCTTGAGGTGTATATGCGCCGGCAACGACCGCCGGCAAAGTCTTTTAGGAACTCAGTCAGAGTGACCTCTGCCTCGCCTAAAACCAAGTGATCTACTTCGGGAAATTCCTCGGGCTCCATGGTAAAAAGCGGGCCTCCGGCGACGGTTTTTTTCCCCAGTGCCTGACATTTCCCGAGCACTTCCCGGACAGATTCGCGTTGCACAGCCATGGCGCTGATAAACACATAATCAGCCCAACTCAGGTCTTGCTCACGCAGGGCGGACACGTTCATGTCCAGCAGCTTTTTTTCCCAGTTCACTGGCAGCATGCTTGCCACAGTAAGCAGTCCGAGCGGAGGGTAAGCCGCAGTTTTGCCGATAAATTTCAGAGCGTGCCTGAAGCCCCAGAAAGTCTCAGTATAACGGGGATAAAGAAGAAGTACTTTCATCTTTTTTCTCCTTTTGTCCTGTTCTTATACATCAACCTGCTGTATATACAGCTGCTTCTAATCTTAGCTGAAATTAAGACTATTATAACAGAGCACACCCTAAAAAGTAAGTGCTTTTTCGGATAAAGCGTACATCAAGGACAGGAAGGCAATAAGTATTTTTTTAGATATTTTGGAAAAACGGCAGGTAAAAAACTTCTGGTGAGGAATAATAAAGGTTACCCTGCAGCGGCACGGCAAGAAACTAAAAAAATGTGAAAGGAGCTGGATGTTGATGAAAGGTAACGACAAGCTGATTGAAGCATTAAATTCCCTGCTGGCCGATGAGCTAACCGCCATTAACCAGTACATGGTTCACTCTGAAATGTGTGCAAACTGGGGCTACGGAAAATTGCACGAACGCGTTGAAAAACGGGCAATTGTGGAAATGAAGCATGCGGAAATGCTCATTGCCAGGATTCTGTTTCTTGAAGGAGTACCGATTGTTTCACAGTTAAAAGAGATCCATATCGGCAGTAATGTTGAGAAACAGCTTGCTCACGACCACGCCGCGGAAAAAGGGGCGGTGGAGGCCTATAACGCCGCGATTGTGCTGGCCGGTGAAGTGCGGGATTTTGCCACACGCGAAATCCTGGAACATATACTTGGCGATGAAGACCAGCACCTGGACAGCATTGAAGAGCTGCAAGACCAGATAGGGCATATGGGTTTGCCGCTTTTCCTGACAACACAGATAGATTGAGCAATATATACCGGAAAAAGAAGCGGGGAGCCGGATCCGGCTCCCCGCAGCCTTTTAGCCCAGAATCATGGCCAGGTCGCGTTCAGGCGTGGAAATGGGACGCAGGTTAAAGTTTTCCACCAGGACGTTCATGACGTTCGGTGTCAGGAAAGCAGGCAGGCTCGGACCGATAAAGATGTTTTTCAGCCCGAGGTGCAGAAGTGTTAGCAAGATGGCGACCGCTTTTTGCTCATACCAGGAAAGAATCAGGGTCAAAGGCAAATCGTTGACGCTGCATTCAAAGGCGTCGGCCAGAGCCAAAGCGATACGGATAGCGGAATAGGCGTCGTTGCACTGGCCGACATCGAGCAGCCTGGGAATGCCGCCGATGTCACCCAGCTTCTTGTCAAAGAAGCGGAATTTGCCGCAAGCCAGGGTCAGGATGACGGTGTCCGCAGGGGCCTTATCCACAAATTCGGCGTAATAGTTGCGCCCCGGCTTGGCGCCGTCGCAGCCGCCGACCAGGAAGAAGTGCCTGATGGCGCCGCTTTTGACAGCCTCGATCACCTTGGGCGCTACGCCGATGACGGTTTGGCGGGCAAACCCTACCAGCACGCTGCCTTTGTCTTCGTCTGCGGGAAATCCCGGCAGCGAGAGAGCTTTTTCTATGACCGGGCCAAACTTCCCGTTTGGCACATGACGGACACTAGGCCAGCCGACCAGGCCGGTGGTGAAAATATTATCGGCGTAGGCCTGCTGCGGTTTCTGCAGGCAGTTGGTGGTCATCAGGATGGCTCCCGGGAAGGTGGCGAATTCCTTTTGCTGGTTTTGCCAGGCGGTGCCGAAATGCCCGTAGAAATGCTGGTGTTTCTTCAGTTCAGGGTAGCCGTGGGCCGGCAGCATCTCGCCGTGGGTGTAAACGGCAATACCTTTGCCGGCGGTCTGCTCAAGCAATAAGCCTAAGTCTTTCAGGTCGTGTCCGGAAATCAGAATACATTTCCCCTGCCTGTGGCCGAGGGGTACTTCGGTGGGCACGGGATGCCCGTATGTGCCGGTATTGGCGGCGTCCAGCAGCTCCATGGCCCGCAGGTTGGTCTCCCCGCATTTCAGCACCAGAGCAAGCCAGTCGTTGAGCGACAGGTTTTTCTCGGTAAGGGCGGCCAGTGCTTCATGGATGAAAGCATATACCTTATCATCTTCCTGGCCAAGGATTCTGGCGTGGTCGGTGTAGGCCGCCACGCCTTTGACGCCAAACAGCAAGGTTCTTTGCAGGGACTGGATGTCGGCGTCCGTTTCCCGGTCCGAATCGAGGCTTACCTTTTTGCCCTGTTCCACCAAACCCGCAATATCGGCGGCAGGGGTGAGCACGGCGGAGGGATGGTCAAGGCTGACATTGCTTCCCGCCCGGGACACCTTTTCTTTAAGTTGTTCCCGCAAAGCGGCCGCTTCAGTGATTAAGGCCTGGTAGCGGGCCGGGTCAAAGTCCACATTGGTCAGCGTGGTAAAGAGACCCTGGACAGTGAAGCGGTTTGCATCCTGGTCTGTGACACCGACTTTGCGTGCTTCCCTGGCAAAGAGGGACAGTCCCTGGAGCGCATGAACCAGCAGGTCCAGCAGCGCCGCGACCTCTGGGTCCTTGCCGCAGACGCCGTGGCTAGTGCAGGCGACACCTTTTGCCGTCTGCTCGCATTGGTTACAGTACATACTCACAGAAAATCAACCTCCTTACTAGTCTTTTGCCTTATCTTAACATTTCCCGCAACCGCCTTCTGTGATACGCGTCACCTCACCCAGAAAAATATCCTGCTGCCGGAAAGGTAAACTTAACATGCCGGGCAGGGATTTTTACGCAGCCCTCGAAAACGAATAGGAACAAGGCAGGCAAAACAATGCAGTATCGCATCTGCCTGATGCAGCAATATCTGCGAACGACAGCTTTGCCCGCCACTTGCAGCGGCCGTTAAGAAGTGCCGGCATGCAGCGGGTGAGCAGACAGATGGTATGAGTTTTGGTACATAATTTGCATTATTTGTCTGTGCGGAGAAAAACGGCTGTGCCGGAGAAAAGGCGGGAGGGAAAGGCATGGAAGACAAGCGTCAGGAAAGTTTCGAGCATTGGCAGGATCTGGACCGGCAGCTGCTATGGCGCCGGGAGGAAGCGTATAACGTAGGCGGAGATAAGCAGCTGCAGCGCTTGGCCAAGCAGGGTAAAAAGCCGGCGCGTGAACTGATTGGTATGCTCCTTGATCCGGAGACAGATTTTTTTGAACTGGGGCTGGAAGCCGGATACCATATCGGCTACCCGGAGCAGCCGCACATTCCCGGGGGCGGGCTCGTTACCGGAGTCGGCAAAGTCCTGGGCAAAGACTGCATGATCTTTGCCAACGAGAGCAGGATGACGGCCGGCACTTATTATCCTATCACGCTGAAGAAACATATGCGGGCGCAAAAGATTGCCGAGCAGTGCAGGCTGACCTGCATTTATATCGCCGACTCCGGCGGCATCTTTTTGCCGCTGCAGCGTGAATGTTTTGCAGACGAAGGGATGTTTGGCTCCATGTTTTATAACATGACCCGCATGTCGGCCAAAGGCATCAAGCAGTATACTCTAAGCACAGGGGGAAATACCGCCGGCGGCGCTTATATCGTTTACTTGGCCTGCGAGTCGGTAATGATAGACAAACTGGCTTATGCTTTCCTGGCCGGCCCGCCCATGGTCCGTTCCGCGATCGGCGAGGAAGTTACGGCTGAAGATCTGGGCGGGGCCTATGTCCACACTCAGCACTCCGGCGGGGCGGATCATTTTGTCCGCACGCAGGAAGCAGGGATTGCCAAGCTACGGGAAATTATCGCCTTTGACCCGCAGCCGGAAGTTTACGGTCAGCGCTACGAATCATGGGATAAACCGCTGTATGGCCCGGAGGAATTGATGTCCTGCATGCCGATTGACCCGTATAAGCCTATAGACATATACGATGTGTTGAAATGCCTGGCTGACGGCAGCTATTTTCAGGAGTATAAGGCGGGATATGCTCCGGGCCGCGGGGACAATATCGTCTGCGGCAAAATCTGGCTCAAAGGGATGCCAGTCGGAATCGTTGCCTCCAACAGGAACGGCGTCATATTTATTGAAGCGGCCCGCAAGGCTACCGAGTGGGTGGTGCGCTGCGGCAATGATAAAACGCCGTTGCTTTACATCCAGAACTCGCCTGGCTATATGGTCGGCAGCAGGGAGGAATGGGGGGGTATTGGCAAATACGGGGCTGATATGGTCCGTGCCTGTGCCTGTGTCGAGGTCCCAAAAGTGCAGTGGGTGATTGGTCCGGACCACGGAGCGGCCAATTACGGGATGTGCGGCCGCGCCTATGACCCCCGCTTTGTTTTCCATACCATGCGTGCCAGGACCACTGTAATGTCCGGCCGTACCGCGGCGTTTATCCTGGAGAGCATTGAAAGGAAGAACAAAGAAGCCAGGGGAGAGGCGGTCGACGAGGAGAAAATGTCCGAGTTCCGCGAAGCGATGGTGGAGCGCTATGACCGGGACGGCCATCCATATGTGACCGGTTCATTGCTTTTCCATGACGGGATTGTCGCCTGGGCAGAGGCGCGCGATAAAATTGCCCGCGCCTTTGAACTGACGCGGTACCGGCCGGCAGCGGAATCAAAGTTCGGCAACTTCAAGTTCTGACCCCTTTCCGCAGGAAACGTCAGCCCCATGTTCGGCTGCCTGGGTCGCACCCAAAAACTTAAAGTGCAGTTTTCGGGGTAGCTTGCATTTGCTTATTTTTTGTATAATAATAGACAAAAAAGCAGATGCAAGCTTATTTATGTAAACAGGAGGCAGTGACGGTGACGGAGTATCATCCGCAGCAGACAGAGGCCAAGTGGCAAAAATATTGGCAGGAAAACAACTTCTACCGCACAGATGAACAGGGCAGGAAAAAATATTATGTCCTGGAGATGTTCCCCTACCCTTCAGGCAGGCTGCATATGGGACATATGCGGGTCTATACCATTGGGGACGTTCTGGCCCGGTTTTTGCGTATGCGCGGATACAGCGTCCTGCATCCCATGGGGTGGGACGCCTTTGGCCTTCCGGCGGAAAACGCGGCTATTGAGCACCATGTTCATCCGGCCGAATGGACTTATGCCAACATTGAAGCGATGAAAAAGCAGCAAAAAGCCTTAGGGCTCAGCTATGACTGGGACAGGGAAGTGACGACCTGCGCCCCGGATTATTACCGCTGGACGCAGTGGCTGTTTTTGCTCTTTTTTAAGCGGGGCCTCGCCTACCGGAAAAAGGCGACGGTCAACTGGTGCCCGCGCTGCGAGACGGTGCTGGCCAACGAACAGGTGGAGGCAGGCGGCTGCTGGCGCTGCGGTGAGGAAGTGGCCACAAAAGAGCTGGAACAGTGGTTCCTGCGCATTACCGACTATGCCGAGCGCCTGCTGGAAGACTTGAAGCTGCTTTCCGGCTGGCCGGAGCGGGTGCGCGTCATGCAGGAAAACTGGATTGGCAAAAGCACCGGAGCACAAATCAGCTTCCCTGTCAGGGGCAGCGACAGGCGGGTAGAAGTCTTTACCACCCGCCCGGACACGCTGTTCGGTGTGACTTATCTGGTGCTGGCGGCCGAGCACCCGCTGTCTGCCGAATTGTCACGGGGGACGCCGCAGGAGGACGCAGTGCGCGCTTTTGTGGAGAGGACGCGCAAACTGAGCGAGGTTACCCGTGTCTCCGCGGAGATGGTCAAAGAAGGCGTCTTTACCGGCGCTTTTTGCCGAAACCCGCTCAGCGGGGAAGAAGTGCCGCTGCTGGTCGGCAACTATGTGCTGATGGGTTATGGCTCAGGTGCGGTGATGGGTGTGCCGGCTCATGACCAGCGGGATTTTGAGTTTGCAAAAAAATACGGCCTGCCGGTCCGGGTAGTGATTACCCCGGCGGGCAGGTTACTCAGGCCGGAAGAAATGACGGAAGCATACGAGGATGAAGGTGTGCTGCTGAATTCCGAAAGATTTGACGGCCTGCCGAGTACCGAGGCCCGGGACGCGATAACTGTCAGACTTGCGGAAAACGGCTTTGGCGGCCCCAGGGTCACTTACCGCCTGCGTGACTGGCTTATCTCGCGCCAGCGCTATTGGGGTGCGCCGATTCCCATTATTTATTGCGCCGCCTGTGGACCGGTCGCGGTACCCGAAAAAGATTTACCCGTGGAGTTGCCCCGGGATGTTATTTTTCAGCCCGGCGGCCAGTCGCCGCTCTCCAGTCACGCCGCTTTCCTGCAGGCGAAATGTCCCGCCTGCGGCGGACCGGGGCGTCGGGAAACCGATACCATGGATACCTTTATCTGTTCTTCCTGGTACTATTTCCGCTACGCCGACGCCAAAAATGACCGTGCGCCGTTCAGCCTGGCGCAGAGTGACGCCTGGCTGCCGGTCGACCAGTATATCGGCGGTATTGAGCATGCTATCCTGCATCTCCTGTACTCGCGCTTCTTTACCAAGGTATTGCATGACGCCGGCCTGACCGGCGCGACAGAGCCGTTCACCAGGCTCCTGGCTCAGGGCATGGTCAATAAAGACGGGGCCAAAATGTCCAAATCAAAAGGCAACGTCGTCAGCCCTGACGAGATTATCGCCCGATACGGCGCCGACACAGGGCGGCTGTTTATCCTGTTTGCCGCGCCGCCGGAAAAAGACCTGGATTGGAGCGACCGCGGCGTGGAGGGTTGCTCCCGTTTCTTAAAAAGGGTATTTCGCTTGGTGGAGCGCTATGCCGACCTGGTGCGTGAACAGACCGGCGAAGACCGTTTGGCGGTAGAGCCGGGAGCAGCGGTAACAGACTTGCGCCGCGCCGTACACGCGGCGCTTAAAAAAGTTACCGAAGATATTGAGGAACGCTTCAATTTTAACACAGCTATCTCGGCGATTATGGAGGCGGTAAACGCTCTCTACGGCTACTCCGCCGAAAAAGGTGACGGAGTGCATGGCGCGGTCCTGGCTGAATGTCTGGAACTGCTGGTGCTGATGCTTGCTCCGTTTGCTCCTCACCTGGCCGAGGAACTGTGGGGCCGCCTTGGTTTTACAGGCAGCGTCCACCTGCAGTCCTGGCCGGCTGTCGATGCGTCTGCCCTGGCTGTGGCGGATGTGGAAATTGTCGTTCAGATCAACGGCAAGGTACGCGGCCGGCTGACAGTCCCAGCGGGCCTTACGCAGGAGGCTATGCTGGAGCAGGCTTTCTCCGACAACCGCATTGCCTTGCTGGTGGCCGGCAGGGAGCTGCTTAAAGCTGTCGCCGTCCCGGACAAGCTGGTTAACCTTGTCGTTCGCTGATATTTCTCGGGAAATATTGTCAGAGAAAGCGTTTTAAAGCAGGAAATAATTGAACGATGCGGAAGATTTTTTGGTATAAAGTTCTGGCATGGAGGCAGGTATGTTTACCTTTACCCGCCGTGAGTTGCTTGGCGCGGTCCTGTTGGCTGGCCTTTTGGTTGGCGGGTTGCTGTTGCGCTTTGTCCTGCTGCCGGACAGGGGGGCGGAAATAGTCCACGAACGGCCGGCTGAACAGCAGGCGCCCGGAGGGACGGATCCCGGGGAACAGGAGATGATAGTGGTGCATGTTGCCGGTGCGGTCAAGATTCCCGGTGTTTACACGCTGCCCGAAGGTGCGAGGGTCTTCGAGGCGGTTGAAGCTGCAGGCGGAGCTTTGCCTGATGCCGACCTGCACGCGCTGAATCTGGCCGAGCCGCTGTTTGACGGCCGGAAAGTAACGGTGCCGGCCGTGGGCAGTCCGGGGCCGGATATGCAGCCGACGTCGCCGCCAAATCAGCCGGGGGACGGCCGGATCAATATCAACACGGCCACGGCCGATGAGCTGGAAAAGCTCCCGGGAATCGGCCCGGCCAGGGCGCAGGCGATTGTACGTGAACGTGAGCAAAAAGGATCATTTCGGCGCGTTGAGGACTTGGAACGTGTCAGCGGTATCGGCCCTAAAACGGTGGAGAATTTGCGCGAACACGTTAAGGTATATTAATTTCCCGTAACTATTTTTCCCCTTTAATTATAGGCCAAAAACCGCGGTCAGCAGGTCGGTGGGGTTGGGCAGTTCCGCGCCGAGGACCGCGGCTCCCGACAGGAAGGCCGCAAGTGCCCAGAGGAAAAGGAAGGCCCCAAGCTCTCCCCATCGTTTATTTTTAAGCAGGCGCGGCGCTTCCAGCGCCAGGATGGCTGCCAGCAGAAAGATAAGCATGGCCAAAAACAAAGTGTCACATCCTTGCTGCTACTGCGGTTGAAGGGGGACCGTCCGGGAAAGCAGGCCGGTCCGGCGGATGTGCGCTTGCACCTGAATATCTACTTCAAGGTTGCGGAAGACTTGCGGCCAGCGGCCGGCCAGCGCCTGAAAAGCTTGCGGGTTTCGGCGCCGAAGGATGGTACCGAAGCCCACGATATCGGCTTCCATTTCCTGCAGGCGGCGCAGCGTCTGCGTCATCTCTTCCTTAAGGGCCTCGGCCTTGGCGGTGCCTAGTTTTTCCAGCATTTCCGGGGTGGAGAGGTTTTCCAGACTCTCCTGGCTCAGGATGTCGCCTTCCAATTCCGTCTCCACCAGGAAACTGAGCCGGCCCGCCTCCAGCCGCGGCGTAATTTTGCTGTTGCCGCGCAAAATACCAAGGCTGACCGACTTGCCCGGCGCAAGAGGGTCCGGGACGCTCAATACCCCGCGCCTGATCCTGCCGGCCAGCAGCAGGTAGCCGCGCGTTTCCCGCGGGGCAAGAAACCCGGCCAGCATTTCATCGCGGAAGACGGCGGTGCCGTTCACGCTCAGCACTTCGGGTGGCGGCGCGACCTCTGCTCCTTGTCCCGCCCCGCCGCCTTGGGCGCCCTGACCGGCCGGCTGTTTTTCGGCGGCGATTTCCGGCAAAGCTTGTTCCGGTGGCGGCGCAAGGCGCAGGACGGCAAGATGCGCTTCCTGCCCTTCTGTTACCGCTTGCCGCAGGATATGATAGATCTCCAGAGGGTCGCTTTCAGAACTGAGGCGGGCCCGCTCCAGCAGACCGAGGATTTCCTGGGGCAGCGCCGCCTCCAGCCTCCCGGAGGCGAGCAGCACGTCATGGGCAATGCCTGGAACAAGCAGCAAAAAATTGGTCAGGCGCAGCTGGTGGAAACGCATTACCAGGTCGACCGTTGCCTGCAGTCCGCGCTTAGCAGCTTCCTCTCCGATCAGCACTACTTCGTTGTGGGTAAAATAGGCGTGACGCGGCATGGACAGGGCGGCATTATTCAACGCCAAATCGAGCGAGGTGCCGGTGCCGGAAAAGACTTGGGTTGCCGTACTCCCGCCGCCTCCTGCCCCGTCGCCGACCGGGATAGCGGCCGGCCGGGCCACGGACAATGTTACCAGATACGGCTCACTGGCTTCTGGCAGGTAATCGATGGCCAGACAGCGGACGATAGCCAGCTTGTCTACTTCTATCCGGCTCCAGCAGCCGGTCAGCAGCAGCAGTACGGCGGCCAGAAACAATAATAAATATTTACTCATTTAAGTTCTCCTTCTGCCCATTGCTTTCCGCCCTGCCGCGCAGCAGGCTGCCGGCCAGCAGCAGGAGCGGCAGTCCGAGCGTAAACAGGGTGATGCTATAGGCCGGCCAGACGTTGCTTAAAAAAGAGGCCAATTCGCTTACGTTGGCAAACAGGGTCACAGACAGGGTGCCCATGATGACGCCAAGCGGCAGTACGACCGGGCGATACTCGGCCAGCCCCAGCACCTGGCCGAGCCCAAGGGCGGCGCAGTAATAGATCACGGCGGTCTTAATAAACACGCCGGCCACCCAGGCAGCCATGACCACTGCCTCAAAGCGGGTCAGAAAATCAGCGATGTTGATGGTGTGCACGAAGTAGTGGAGGGCGAATTTAAAAACGGCCACCAGGTCCGGGCCAAAGACGGAGATGGCGGCGACTACGCCAAGAGTGAGAATAAGGCCGGAGGCCAGGACAGCGGCGGCACCGCTGGTAAAAGCGTGCTGCGGGCGAGTCAGGTAAGGCAGGAGCACGGCCATGGTGGCAATCTCAGCATGCCAGCCGGCCGAAACCAGCGCGCCTCGCAGCACCGGCCCGAGACCTTCGGCCAGGACAGGCTGAAGAAAGCTAAGTTCCCAGTTTGGGACGGAAAGAGCCAGGATGGCCAGCAGCGAGGTAACTACCAGGAAGATAATAAACTCATTCATGCGGGCAATTGCTTCCAGTCCCGCCACCACCGCCCAGGCGGCGAGGAGTACCAGGCTGAAATTAAACACGGAAAGCGGTGTCGCCGGCATAAAGGCGGCGGATAAAAAATCGCCGTATTCCCGGACCACCACCGCGCCCCAGTGCAGGAAAAACCAGACGTAAGCGAGCCCGGCCAGCTTGCCGAACAAGCGTCCCAGGATGATTTCACAGTACTGGAAAATAGTCTGCCCCGGGTAGCGGCGGCCGAGCCAGACAACCACACCGAGCGAGGGCAGGCCGGCCAGTGCGCCGGCAAAGGCCGCCAGCCAGGCGTCATGCCCCGCTTTTTCAGCCATGATGGACGGCACGAACAGGATGACCGTGGCAAAAATGGTCATAAACAGCAGTTCGCCGGCCTGGCGGGGGGAGATTTTACCTTTTTCCAGCATCTTTGTCACCGGTTTCTTCGTGAGTGAGTTCCCGTTCTTCCGGCGGCTTGGGCCGGTAGCGCATATTGCCGGCTTGGCGCCGCCGGTCTGGCGTGTCAAGAACCTTGGGCCGCCAGGTGGCCAGCGACCAGGGCGGCCGGGCGAAAGTTTTCAGAGCGTCCCGCGCCGTACCGTGCGCAAGAGGGGTCAGGTAGGGAACGCCGAAAGACTGCAGGCTGGCCAGGTGGATCAGGATGGCCAGCAAACCAATAATTACGCCGTACAGCCCCATCATACCGGCCAGGAAAATCAGCGGGAAGCGCAGCAGGC
The DNA here is from genome assembly GCA_018725565.1 of Bacillota bacterium. Classification (GTDB taxonomy): domain Bacteria; phylum Bacillota; class Dethiobacteria; order Dethiobacterales; family Dethiobacteraceae; genus HKB214. The sequence goes on from QLUR01000001.1 coordinate 35,196, forward strand.
GCAAGGATATGGAGGCGCTGAAGGCGGGAATGGCAAAGGTGGAGATAGCGGTGGTGGCCACAATAATCACCATGGAAGGAGAGACCAGTCCGGCGCGGATGGCGGCGTCCCCCACTACCAGGCCGCCGACGATGCTGACCGCCTGTCCGACCGTTTTGGGCAGGCGCACACCGGCCTCGCGCAGGACTTCAAAAGTCGCCTCCATCAGCAGCGCTTCGGCTACCGCCGGCACGGGAACCCCCTCGCGGGCGGCGGCAATGCTCAGCAATAGCGGGGTAGGCAGCATTTCCTGGTGGAAAGTGATAACAGCCACATAAGCGGCCGGCAGGATCAGGGCCACGTTCATCACGAACAGGCGCAGCATCCTTAAGGCGATGCCGATAAAGAACCGCTCGTAGTAATCTTCGGCGGCCTGCAGGAACTGAAAGAAAAAAGTGGGAACAATCAGCGCAATCGGCGTGTTATCCGTCATAATCACCAGGCGGCCTTCCAGGATAGCGGCAGCCGCCTTGTCCACCCGTTCGGTATGTTCTATCTGCGGGAAAACAGACCAGGGCGAGTCTTCGATAAATTCTTCAATGTAACCTGATTCCAGGATGGCATCGGTGTCGATGGCGGCGATGCGCTGCCGTGCTTCCGCCAGCACGCGCGGGTTAACCAGGTCTGCGATATAGGCCAGGATAATGTCTGTGCCGGTGCGCCGCCCAATACGCATCGTTTCCAGGCGCAGTTTCTCGTGGCGGATGCGGCGGCGCAACAGGGAAGTATTGACGCGCAGCGTTTCAGTGAAACCCTCGCGCGGCCCGCGCACGGCCGACTCTGTTTCCGGCTCGGTGACGGCGCGCATGGCCCAGAAGCGGGTGCCTAAAATGAGGATTCTTTCCTCACCGTCCACCAGCAACGCGGTGTCTCCGGAAAGTACCCGGCGCAGGGCTTGGGTCAGGTCGGGGGCGGTGGCCGTTTCACTGACATTGGTCACCAGAGCCTCAATCAGCGTCAGGGCGTTGTTGGGTCGCAGTTCTTTGTAATGCCGGAGCAGCGGGTTGTCGTCCTGGATGGGCCGCAAGACGTTGTCGCTGAGCAGTTTCCGGTCCACCATGCCGTCAATATAGAGGAGCGCCAGCCGCACTCGTCCGTTGCCGCTTGTAAAGACGCGCGTCACGAGATCGCCGCTTTCTCCCAGACGTTCCCTGACCAGTTCCAGGCGCCTGTCAAGGTCAGACGAGTCAGGACGCCGGTCCTCAGCGCGGGAGTTCCGGTTATTTTGCAGCGGCTTTTCCGGCCCCTTGGCATTTCCGGCAGCAGGAAGGAGCTTGATAAGTTTTTTGACAATCGCTGAAAATGCATTCATGTGGCTGTTTCTCCAAAAAGTGCTATTTAAAAAATCTCCAGATGAGCCCAAAATTATACCGGCTGCGGATGGAGAAGCTGGCATTTTCCGTCAGCCGGATGGTATAATCACAGGAGAGTTCCGGAAAGGAGCTGACCCGTTGAAAAAAGTTATTGTCTATACTGACGGCGCCTGTTCCGGGAATCCGGGTCCGGGCGGTTTTGCCGCTGTGTTGCGCTACGGTGAGTACGAAAAAGAAATTTCCGGGGGGGAACAGTCCACCACCAACCAGCGCATGGAACTGCTGGCGGCCATCAACGCCCTGGAGCAGCTGAAAGAGCCGTGCCAAGTTTTCCTGCACAGCGACAGCGCCTATCTGGTCAATGCTTTCCTGCACAAGTGGCTCGATAAATGGCAAAAGAACGGCTGGCTGAACAGCCGGAAAGAACCGGTGGAAAACCGCGACCTTTGGGAGCGCCTGCTGGCCCTGGCCGGTCAACACCGGGTGGAGTGGGTCAAGGTAGCGGGGCATGCCGGTGATGAACTAAACAACCGCTGTGACCGGCTGGCCAGGGCGGCTATTCCCGACAGGGAGCGCTGATGCAGTCGGCCGGGGCGCGGGTCATAACTGCAACGGCCCTGCCGCTGCTGGCGGCGGCTTTTGCCGCCGGCATTTACGTTGCCGGACGCCTGCCTCTTTTTGCCGCCTGGGCAATGGCGGGTGTGTTCCTGAGCGGTGCTGTGTTGATTTGGCTTTTGCCCCGGCAGAAACAGCCTTTTGCCGCTTTACCGGCCGTGTTTTTCGTGCTGGGGATACTGGCCCTGCAGGTCGCGGAGCGTGAAATCTACGCGCCGCTGGATAGATTCAGCGGCCGGCAGGCCATCCTGGTGGGACACATCCACCGTCTGGAAACCGGCACTGCGGAGAGGGCGGCGTTTATTTTCCAGGTGGAGCAGGCTGCTTTGCCTGGGGAGGCGCTGTCAGAAACCCGGGCGCGGCTGCGTGTCAGCATCTTCCGTCCGCCGGCAGAGCTTGCCTTGCGTTACGGGCGGCGCCTGCAGCTGTCCGGGGAGGTGCAGGCGCCGCCAGCCCTGCGAAATCCCGGCGGCTTTGATTACGCCGCCTATCTGGCCGGGAAAGGGGTGTCCGCCACTCTGGCTGCCAGCCGTCAGGAGCTGGAAATACTGCCCGGCAGGGGCGGCAGCTTCTGGCTTGCCGCCGCGGAAGCGGCACGCCTGCGGGTCAAGGAGGCACTCTCACACTGGTTGCCGCCGCCGGAGGCAGGACTGGCGGCCGGGTTGCTGCTCGGAGAGCGGGAGCAACTGGCGGAAGGGACCGAGGAGGCCTACCGGCTGCTCGGCCTGACCCACCTGTTGTCAGTTTCCGGGCTGCACACCGCCTTCGTGGCTGGTTTCGCGCTGCTGCTGACCGGGCGCATGCGGCGCAAACTGTTGGCGGCCGGCCTGGCAGCCCTCATGGTTTTAGGCTATGTGTTCCTGACGGGCGGCGAGCCCCCGGTCTGGCGGGCCGCTATCATGCTTTGGCTGGTGCTGGCCGCTCGCCGGCTTGGCCGTGAAAGCGACGGGCTGCAGGCGTTGGCCGCGGCGGCGCTGTTGATGCTGTTCTTTCGCCCGTTCTGGCTGTTCAGTCTTTCATTTCAGCTGTCTTTTCTGGCCAGCCTGGGGATTTTGCTGCTTTCCCCCCGTCTGCAGCCTTTTTTTAAGCGACTGCCCCGCCTCCTGGCCGGGCCGCTGGCGGTAACGCTCTCCGCCCAGGCAGCCGTGCTGCCGCAGCAGGTTCAGTTGTTTGCCCTGCTGCCTCTGCTCTCTGTTCCGGCCAATTTACTGTGCGTCCCGCTGGTCGGCGTGTTCATGGGTTTGGGACTGGCCACGCTCCCGGCCGCCCTGCTCTCTCCGACGGCGGCAGCGCCGTTTTGCCTGGCGGCCTATCCGTTGCTGGCGGCGCTTAATGTAGTACCGGAATGGCTGGCGGCCCTTCCTTTTGCGGCTGTCCGGCCCCCGCCCCTCCACCCGGTATGGTGGGCGGCATACCTGTTGGTGCTGGCTCTTTTTGCCGGCGGCGTATCTTTTCGCATGAACCCGTCCAGGATGGTTTTGACCGCGCTCGTTATCCTGAACCTGGCCGTCTTTGCCCCGCTGTCAGCTGTCTGGACGGGGAGCGGCGGCCGGACGCTGGAAGTCGTTTTCCTGGATGTGGGACAGGGTCTGTCTGTCTTTATCCGTACTCCCGGCGGGCAAAACGTACTGGTCGATGCCGGCGGGCGCCCCGGCGGCGCCTTTGACCCCGGGGAAAGGATTGTGCTGCCGTATCTTCGGAGCCGCCGGGCAGCTGACCTTGACCTGCTCATCCTCACGCATCCGTCCGAGGACCACCACGGCGGCATGCCGGCTGTTTTGTCAAGGATCACTGTCAGGCGCTTTGCCGGCAACGGGGAAAGCGATAATACCCCCTCTTTTTTAACACTAAAGGAGCAGCTTTCCCGTGCGGCCGTTCCTGAAACAGTCCTTTCCGGGGGCGAACGCCTGTACTTTGGCAGCGATGTGGTAATAGAGGTTCTCTCTCCGCCTGCAGAGAGATTCCGCCATACCGCCGATGACAGCAACAACAACGCACTGGTGCTGCGTCTTCGATACCGGGATTTTTCCCTGTTGCTGACCGCTGACGCGGAAACGGAGGCGCTGGCCCGTCTGGTACGGGAGCAACCGGAAAGTTTGGCTGCCACGGTGTTGCAGGTGCCGCACCACGGCAGCCGCAGGGCCATGTCGGCCGCGTTCCTGGAGGCGGTCGGGGCAAGCGCGGCCGTCATTTCCGTTGGTCGCAACCTATACGGTCATCCGCACCCGGAGGCGCTTTCCCTCCTGCAGCAGGCGGGGGCGACAGTTTTTCGCACCGACCTGCAGGGTGCCGTGACTATCCGCAGTGACGGGAGCGGCTGGACCATCATGCCGCAGCTTCGTGCCTCAAATTCAGTAAGTAATGTTAAAACGATGTTAAAGAGCTGCCTGAATGGATATAATACGGCGTGTGAAATTTCTTGTTCAGGCGGTGATTTTTTTGCGTGTTTTGATGTTATCCTGGGAGTTTCCCCCGCGCATTATCGGCGGGCTGGCCAGGCATGTCTACGACCTGACCCGTGCCCTGGTGGAGAGCGGAGTGCAAACAGATGTGATTACGGTTGCCGAAGAAAAAGAAAGTCTTTATGAGGCTTTTTCCCGGCTCAACATTTATCGCGTTCGGCCTACCCCACCGGCGGCGCGCGATTTTGTGACCGGCATCCTGCAGCTGAATGTGGGCATGATGGAGAGAGTTATGGCTCTGCTGGAGCGCGGGGAAAAATATGACCTGCTCCATGCCCATGACTGGCTGGTGGCTTTTGCCGCCAGCGCCCTGAAACACGCGTTGCGGCTGCCGCTTGTCTCTACCATCCACGCCACCGAGTACGGGCGCAACCACGGTTTGCACACGGACGAGCAGCGCTATATCAGTGATGTGGAGTGGTGGCTGACTTATGAATCCTGGAGAGTGATCTGCTGCAGCCGCTATATGTGCCAGGAACTCCAGCGCGTCTTTCAGCTGCCGGCAGATAAGATCAGAGTGGTTTCCAATGGGGTGGACCTCGGCCAGTGCAGCACGGGGCAAAGTGACCTTCGCTTCCGGCGGCGCTTTGCTGCTGACGATGAAAGGATCGTTTTTTTTGTGGGCCGGCTGGTCCAGGAAAAGGGTCTCCATTTGCTGCTGGCAGCGGTGCCCCGAGTTCTGGCGCAAGCTCCTAAAACAAAGTTTGTCATCGCCGGCCGCGGGCCGGCGCTGGAGTCACTGTTAAGCCAGGTCAGGCGTCTGGGGATTGAGCAGCAGGTGCATTTTGCCGGATACGTAGACGATAGCACCCGGAACGGGCTGTACAGGACCGCTGCCGTGGCAGTCTTCCCGAGTATTTATGAACCGTTCGGCATAGTGGCGCTGGAAGCGATGGCGGCCAAAGTCCCGGTTGTTGTTGCTGATACGGGCGGATTAGCTGAAATAGTGGTCCACGGTGTTGACGGCCTGAAATGCTATGCTGGCCATCCCGCCTCACTGGCGGACCAGGTGCTGGCTGTCCTGAATGATGCTACCCTTGCCCAAAAGCTGGCTGAAAACGCCTTCCGAAAAGTCATGACACATTTTTCCTGGCAGGAAATCGCCCGCCAGACCAGGAATATATATCAGGAAGTACTGGCGGAGTCCAGGCAAAAAGTCTGGATTTCCACGGAAGATAGCAGAAGGGGGCCCTTCCCGTTTGCCGGCGGGCAGGGAGCTTTAGAGGAGAGCCCGGTGAGGGTGCATTAAATTCCCGGTCTTGGAAATTGGCAGCCAGGGTGTCGGAAAAAGAGGATCATTATCTTTTGCCGGGAGGCGTGTGGAGTGAAAGTTATAATTATGGCCGGCGGAGAAGGGTCGAGGCTTCGGCCGCTGACCTGCGACCGTCCTAAGCCGATGGTGCCGATTATGAACCGGCCGATGATGGAACACATTGTAGCTTTGCTGGCTGGTTACCGGTTGACGGAAATTGGCGTTACGCTGCAGTACCTGCCGGAACGAATCAGGAATTATTTTGCTGACGGGCGGGAATTCGGCGTCAATATCCGCTATTTTGAGGAAGAGTCGCCGCTTGGTACGGCGGGCAGCGTGAAAAACGCTGCTTCCTTCCTGGACGAGACGTTTCTGGTGATCAGCGGGGATGCGCTGACCGATTTCAATCTGCAGCAGGCCATTGATTTTCACCGCGCCCGTGGCGGCGTAGCCACGCTCGTGCTGACCCGCGTGGAAAACCCTCTGGAGTATGGAGTGGTAATTACGGAAAAAGACGGCCGTATTACCCGTTTTCTGGAGAAGCCATCCTGGGGAGAGGTGTTCAGTGACACGGTCAACACCGGGATATATATCCTGGAACCGGAAATCCTTACGCATTTTCCTCCCGGCGTAATGTTTGACTTCGCCAGGGACCTTTTCCCGCTGTTGATGAGTAAAGGCTACCCGCTCTACGGCTACATCGCCGCGGGCTACTGGTGCGACATCGGTGACCTGCAGCAGTACCGGCAGGCTCACCTTGATATCCTGCAGGGCCGGGTCAGGGTCCGTTTTACCGAACGTGAAGTAACACCGGGAGTCTACCTGGGAGAGGAGGTAGTCATTGAAAAAGGCGCTGTTATTGATGGCCCCGTCGTAATCGGCAGCGGCGCCCGGATTGCCTGCGGAGCCCGGATTTCGGACTGCACAGTTATCGGCCCTCATTCGCAGGTAGAGGCACATGCCTCCGTTAAGCGCGGGCTGACCTGGCGTCATGCCTATCTCGGCCCGCGAGTGGAACTGCGTGGAGCGGTGCTTGCCAATCGTGTCCGGGTACAGCAGGGGTCTGCGCTGTTTGAAGGCGCGGTGGTTGGAGACGATACTGTTATTGAGGAAAACTGCACCATCCGCCCTAATGTCAGAATCTGGCCGCACAAGAGGGTAGAGAGCGGCACTATTGTGACGGAAAGCCTGATTTGGGGGACGAAGCCGTCAAGGATGCTTTTTGGTCACGATGGCGTCGGCGGCATCGTCAACCTGGAAATAAGCCCGGAACTGGTGGCCAAGCTGGGAGCCGCCTACGGCTCACTGCTTGGTGAGGGCGGGCAGGCGGCCGTTGCCAGTGACGAGTGGAAGGCCTCCCGGATGCTGAAAGACGCTGCCATAGCCGGATTATTGTCCTCCGGGATCAGGGTCTACGACCTGGGTATTACCGTAACCCCCGTTACCCGTCAGGCTGTTAAGCGCCTTGGTGTCAAAGGGGGCCTGCACTTGCAGTTATCCCGTGAAACCCAGGACAATATCCGGATTAAAATTTTTGACGGACAGGGCTTTGATCTGTCCAAGAGCTGGGAACGCAAGATTGAACAGGCGTTTTACCGCGAAGATTTTAAACGCCTGAAAAGCAGCGGCGTCGGCGAGACTGTGCAGTTGAACAATTATACGGAATATTACCTGGAAAACCTGCTGCGTGGCGTAGAGCAGGCTCACTTCCGCGGTGTCCCGCGCCAGGTGGTTCTGGCTTACCCCACTCCCTGGCTTTATTCGCTGCTCGTCCCACTGTTGCAGCAGTTAAACTGCGAAGTCCATACCATTTCTCTGCCATTGTCCGGCGAGCCCCTGACAATTGCGGACTTGCGCGAGCGCTTTGACCATGCGGCCGCCCGTGTCCGCGCGTTGGGCGCGGACCTCGGTGTCTGTATCGACCCCGGCGCCGAAACACTGGTGCTGATTGATGAGCGGGGACGGGTGGTGGCCGATGAACTTTACACCGCGCTTACCGCTCTGCTTGTTTTTCGTTCCGGCGCCGGCTCCACCGTGGCAGTGCCGGTTACCGCCCCGCACGTTATCGAACAGCTGGCCGACCTGTACCAGGGGGTGGTGGTCAGGACAAAAACTGAACCGCGCTCGCTGATGGAAGCGCAGGCAGCCGCCGAGCCGCCGGATGGCCAGGCGGAATTATTTAACTTTTCCTTTGACGCCGTTGCCTCTCTGCTTAAAATCCTGGAGGTCACAGCCGCATCGGCAACTACTCTCGGGACACTCCTTGACAGCATCCCGCCGTTTTTCCTGCACCGGAGGGAAGTTGACTGCGCCTTTGCCGCCAAAGGCGCAGTGATGCGCCGCCTGATAGGGGAAGCCGGCGGCGAACAGGTGGAACTGCTGGACGGGATTAAAGTTCGTCACGGGCAGGACTGGGCGTTGGTGCTCCCTGACCCCGAAAAACCGCTGTACCGTGTTTACGGGGAAAGCTATACGCAGGAGGCAGCCGAAGAGCTGACCGACCTGTATGTCCAAAAAATAAAAAAGATCCAGCAGGAAGAAACAAAGGACATCGTCTAGGCTTCACCGCAATATTTGACCATTATATATAGATATGTAGCAAAAAATAGGTGAGCGACAAAAAACGCAAGCATTGAAACCGGCTCATAGCGAACAGCTTCAGCAAGATCCATTATTCTTATGGCGGAGCCTGCCAACAACAGCCAGGCTCCGCTAATTACGAAAATGGATTTTATCCATAAATTGTTCCAGCCTGTTAAATCCAGGGCAACCAAGTAAAGTAAGGCATATGTTCCGCCGACAATAGTACTCCAAATAACACCTAATATACTGTGGACAGGTGTATATTCGCTAATGTTTAGAAAAATCTCTGCGGTTACTTGAGGCATATTGATGTTTTGACCAGGAATTAATAAGTTAAAGAGGTAAAGTGTTAAATTAGCCATTAGTGCTGCTATAAAACCTGAAAGAGCAGCCAGAAGAAGTCTGTCTTTAATCAATTACCAAAAACACTCCTGACTAATGCTTGTTTATTCTGCTTCTGATTATTAATCATTTGCTAATATAAATATTTTATGTGTCTCATACTCTCCACGGCTTCGAATCTCAGTTGATACTGCCGGGAAAAAAGAGCTTGCTAAAAAGAAAGAGAAACAATGCAGGCGCAAGTCATCACCGCAGTCATGTTAAGATGTTAAATTCTGCTAAGTTATTGTATAATATCATCACAACTATTGGATTTTATGAGAGGGTTGCAGATTGAGCAAAATAGCTTATCTTCGCAGAGTATTTAAAAAATATGACATTGCGCTTGTCTATCTTTTTGGATCACGGGCAGAAAATTGGTCAATGCTGCTAAGCGGGCAGGACATATCGGACAACGATCCCCTGGCTGATATCGATGTCGGAATCGTCTTCCCAAAAGAGCTGCCGGACGGATTGGACAGAGCAACCCTATACAGTAACATTTATAACGACTTAGAAGAGGTCTTCAGGCCGTACCCTCTTGACTTGGTTTTTCTCCAGGAGACACATTCCGTATTTCAGGCTAACGTCATCAGTGGGCACTGTATTTATGCCGCCAGCAGCAATTTTCAGGAAGAATATGAGGAAAATATCCTTCGTCTGGCTGCCGATTTCCGTCCGTTCCTGGAACATTACCTGGACGAAATACTGGAGGAGGTGTAAGAGCATGCCAGTGGATAGGGTACTGGTAAGACAGAGGCTTGCTCTGCTCGGCGATTATCTCGCAGAGCTGACTTCGCTGTCAGAACTTGATAAAGATGAGTTTCTCGATAAACGAACCGCTGCTTCGGCCGAAAGTTTTCTTAGACGTTCGCTGGAAGCGATTTTTGATGTTGGCCGGCATATCCTTGCTAAAACAGGGGGTGCCAACATGGCCAAAGAATATAAGGGCATTGCGCAGGGATTAAACAGCAGGGGCATAATCAGCGAGCCGCTGCAGGGACGTCTGCTTAAAATGGCCGGTTACCGCAACCGTATGGTACATCTCTATCACCAGATACCGGATGACGAACTATACGGAATCATCAGGGATAACCTTGAAGACATCAGGCAATTCATTAAAGACATACGGGATTATCTTGACACGATACCGGCTTAGACCCGCTTGGCAAGGAACCAAAGAAGAGTGCATTGTTGGCGGTTGAGCGCTTTGATTCAAAAAAATACTCCGCTGGTGCCTGCCCGGTGCCGCCGTGGTGAGCTGGAGTGTCAGAATAATAGGGCTTTTTCGTATATTGCTGCAAGGTGGCGGGTAACGGGGCCGGGCCTGCCGTCCCCGACCGGACTGCCGTCTACACTGACCAGCGGCATGACACCGAGCAGCGAGTTGGTCAGAAACGCTTCGTCAGTTTCCTGCAGAATAGCCGGGGAGAGGGAGTGTTCCAACCCCGGGAAGCTGGCTTGCGGGCAGAGCGCGAGGATTTTGGCGCGGATAATGCCGGGCAAGGCTCCGTCCGCGACCGGCGGGGTCAGCACCTTGCCGTCGCAGACCAGAAACAGGTTGGCGGCGGCGGCTTCGCACAAATTGCCGGCGGTGTTCAGCAGCAGCGCCTCGTCGGCGCCGGCTGCAACCGCCTCCCGGCGTGCCAGCACGTTATCCAGAAAATTAGTGGTTTTGTGGCGGGCAAGCGGGGAATGTTCGTTGCGGCGCGTGGCAGCGGCGATGACGGCCCGGAAACCTCGCCGGTATAGGTCCAAACTGTATGGCGGACCGGAGCGGCAGGTGATGGTCATGTTCAGGACACTGTTCCGAGCGGTCAGCAAGCCTTTGCTTTCAGCCGGGGAAACGGTAAGCCGGAGTACTCCCTCTTGCAGGGAGTTTTTGTTTATCAGCTGGCTGACAGCATCAGCCAGCTGTTCTGCGGCCGGCAGGGCGTACCCGAGGAAAGCGGCGGAAGCGGAGAGCCGGGCCAGGTGTTCCGCCAGGAAAACGGGACGGCAAGCCTGAACCAGAATTGTTTCAAAGAGGCCGTCTCCCAGCAGGTAAGAGCGGTCGGCAGGCGGCAGCGCGCATTCCTGCGCCGGGAGCAAACGGCCATTGCAATAATAAAATGATTCCTGCATTTTAAGGCACCACTCCATAAAGAAGGATTAAGCCAAAGGCGGAGCCTCGCCAAGCGGGCTTCGCCCTTTTACTATTTTGGTTTCCCCAGCCACCAGTCCGGAGAATGCCGCCTGGCAGACAAGACAGCCGGCGCTGCCAATCCCCTTATTATCAGCCGCAGCAACTCTGCCGACGCTTTCTCCCAATCGGTCCATCCCTCATCGACTTTGTACCGCCCCTTCAACAAATAATAAAACAGCCGCACCAGGACCAGTGCTGTAAGGCCGGTGTCATCAATCTGCATGGCGCCGTTAGCTTTGCCCTGCCGCAGAATACCATCCACCATCCGTGCCGCTTCCAGTTCATACAGCTCTACCTGCGCTTTAAACAGCTGCGAATCTGACGGGCGGTCTCCCTTCATTGCTTTAATCAGAAAGGGTGATTCGGCCAGCAGCCCCTTAGCTGTCTCATAGAGTCGTTTCAGGTTTTCCTGCGCGGTAAGGTTAGGTTCCTGAAACCTGACTGCTTCCCGGCGCAGCCTGTCTATCTGCTTCTCAAAGCAGGCCAGGTAAATATCTTCTTTGTCCTCAAAATAGGCGTAAAGCGCCCCTTTGACCAGACCCAGGGCACCCGCAATGGCTGCTACCGTAGTTTTTTTGTAGCCGAAACGGGCAAAGAGTTCTGTAGCCCGGAATACTATTTCTTCCCTGCGGCTGGCAAAACCTTTGTGTGAATTTTTTGACATCTTTTCACCCCGTACTAATTGACTGGTCTCACCTGCCGTGCTAATATAGAGTCAAGCCGGAATACCGGTTTCTATTACGGAGACTATTGAACAAATTACTGTTTTGTTCAATAGTAATTATAGCAGCGCTGCAGCCTGAAGGCAATACCAAAATTCAACTTTTATAGGGAGGTATTTTAAATGTATACCCCGGCGCGCGAAATAACAGCCAGATTGACGTCGCTGCAAGGAAAAATGGCGGCTACAGGCACGGAGGCAGCGATACTGGTTCAAAACACCGACCTTTATTATTTTACCGGCAGTTGTCAGGCCGGGCATCTGGTTGTTCCGGCGCGCGGTGAACCGGTCTACCTGGTCCGCAAAAGCCTGGAGAGAGCTCGCCTGGAGTCACCCCTGGACAGTATCAGGCAGCAGCATGCCTTTGCCGATGTGGCTGCCGTACTGAAGGAAGTCGCTCCCGGTGCGAAAACAGTGGGACTGGAGTTGGACATCCTGCCCTATAATAATTACCGGCGTTACGCCGGCCTGCTCCCGGACTGCTCACTGACCGATGTCTCTGCTCTGATTCGGGAAGTGCGCATGATAAAAAGCAATTATGAGGTCAGGCTCCTTAAGGAAGCGGCAAAGATGGCCATCGCCATGTTTGACAGGATTCCCGGCTTACTGGAAGCCGGAAAAACCGAAGCAACACTGGCCGGAGAACTGGAGTCAGTTCTGCGCAGCCTTGGTCACCAGGGTGCAATCAGGATGAGGGGCTTCAACCAGGAACTGTTTTACGGCCACCTGATGTCGGGCGAAAACCTGCTCTATCCCAGTTTTCTTGACAGCCCCACCGGCGGCACCGGGCTTTCCCCTGCCTACCCACAGAGCGCCGGTAACAAAAAAATAAACCGGGACGAACCGGTACAGGTGGATTACGTATCTGCCTACGGCGGATACCTGGTTGACAAAGCCCGCATTTACTGCATCGGGCGGTTGCCGTCGCTTCTAGAGAAAGCGCACCAGGCGGCGCTCGCCGTTCAGGCGGACCTGGTCCAAGCAACCCGCCCGGGCGTGCTCTGTTCCGAGCTATACCACCGTGCCATGACTATGGTGAAAGAGTTGGGTTATGCCGGGAACTTCATGGGAATCGGCGGTGACAGGACCGGCTTTATAGCCCACGGCATCGGCCTGGAACTGGACGAATTGCCGGTGATGGCGCCAAAATCTAATATCCCCCTGCAGGAGGGCATGGTTTTCGCTCTGGAGCCCAAAATGTTTTTCCCCGGCTACGGTCTTGTGGGCGTGGAAAACACCTTCCTGGTAACAGCTGCGGGCGTGGAAAAGCTCACTGACTATCCTGAGGATATTTTCTACCAGGGGTAACTTTAGGGGGTGACAATAATGGAAAAAATAGATAATTTGCAAATGATCTGGGGGGATAAATCAGGCCGTTTTCCTTTTTCTAATTCAATCTATATTGCGGATAAAGTAAAAACGGTAATTGATACTGGTGCTGGTCACGACAATTTGGAGCAATTGAGTAAAGAAGTGGGCTTGGTTATCAATTCCCATTACCATCTTGATCATATAAGATACAACCATCTTTTCTTAAAAGCAGAGGTCATAGTTCACCAGAGAGATATTCAGGCTTTAGCAAGCTTAACCGGTTTCGCAAAAAAATATGGCGCTGAACTTGTTTTAGGCTCTGATTGGGTTGAAAATTGGGAAAGGGAAATTGTTAGTCAAAGGAACAGCCATCCTGAACAGGGTTTTGTTTATGAACCCGATTTTTATAAGTCTATTGGAAAAGTAGATGGCATCTATTCCAACGAAGAGCAATTTTCATTCGGATATACAAAGATGGAAGTGATCCACGCACCAGGTCATTCAGAAGGGCATTGCTGTTTTTTCTTTCCTAAACAAGGGTTGTGCTTTGCTACAGACTATAATATTGGGAGTGATTTTGGCCCTTGGTATGGGGGGGATGACAGCGATATCGACGAATTACTCTCTTCTGTTCAAAAGTTGGTTGATTTAGATGCAAAATATTATGTGAACTCTCATGATCAAAAAATTTTCACAAAGGAGGAGTTTCACAAAGGAGTGAGAGGCTTTTTAGACTGGATTGATGCTAGAGAAGAAAAAATAACAAATTTACTGGATAAAGGATATAGTTTTACTGATTTATGTAACGAAGGCATTTTTTATAAGAAAAAATATTTAGTATTGGATTGGGTTCTGATATGGGAAGTCACAATGTTAATTAAACATCTGCAGAGGCTAAAAAAGAGCGAATTGATGCCAAAAAATCTAGCAAATGCTATGGCGGCGAACAACATGTTTCTTTTCCCTTTACGCACCACATGATTGCCTGTTTGGGTCAAGCACTTGTTAGGGTTTTCTCGTATGCTGCGGCAAGGAGGCGGGTAAGGGGGCCGGGCGTGCCGTCTCCTGCCGGATCGGCATCCACTCCTAAACTTCTTCCTCCGGGAAACAATCGAGGCCCAGGCTTCTCAGCATACCCCGCGCTTTATGCAGTGTTTCTTCGTACTCCAGGCGGGGGTCGGAGTCGGCGACAATGCCGCCGCCCACCTGCAGGAAAACGCGGTCGCCCTTGTTGACCATGGTGCGGATGGCAATGTTCAGGTCGGCCCGTCCGTCAAAGCCGAGGTAGCCGATAGCACCGGTATAGACGCCGCGGCGTACGGGCTCCAGTTCTTCGATGATTTCCATGGCCCGGATCTTGGGCGTTCCGGTGATGGAGCCGCCCGGGAAGGTGCTTTTTAGCAAGTCGACCACGTCTTTGCCCGGAGCCAGGGTCCCGCATACCGTAGAAACGAGATGGAAAACGGTGGCGTATTCCTCAAGGGTAAGCAGTTCCGGCACCCTGACCGTTCCGTAAGAGCAGACCCGGCCTAAGTCGTTGCGCTCCAGGTCGACGATCATGACCAGTTCAGCGCGGTCTTTTTCGCTGGCCAGCAGTTCCCTGCGCATGTTCAGGTCTTCCTCTCCTGTTCGCCCCCGCGGCCTGGTTCCCTTAATGGGGCGTGTTTCCACCTGCCTGCCTTGGAGCAGCAGGAATCTTTCCGGCGAGGAAGAAAGCAGGCGCAAGTCGTCGCCGCAGTCCAGGTAGGCGGCAAACGGCGCGGGGCTGGCCTGCCGCAGGCGGCGGTACAACTGGAAGGGCATCATTTTTAACGGAGCGGAAAAGCGCTGCGTCATATTTACCTGGTAAATGTCTCCGGCGGCGATGTGCTCTTTGGCTTTCAGCACCGCCTGCCGGTAAGCGGACTCTGTAAAACAGCGGCTGATTTCTTTTGCTGACACCTTTGGCCCGAGCCAGGGGTCGCTCCCGGGAGCGGAAACGACGGCGCCGATACGCCCGGCCAGTTCATCCAGGTCCGCCAGGGCTTTGGCTTGCGCGGCTGCGCCTGCCAGCGGCAGCCCGGTGGCCGAGAGGTAAAGACGGTTTGTTTCGTGGTCAATCACCAGTACTTGGTCGTAAAAACAAAGACAAATGTCCGGCACGTTGAGGTCATCGGCGGCCAGGTCCGGCAATTTCTCAGTCATTCGTCCCAGGTCGTAGGAAAAAAAGCCTACCGCGCCGGCCAGAAACGGCAATTCTCCCGGCTCTGTCCGAAACCTGGCCAACAGCTCGCGCAACAGCCGGAAAGGGTTCTCCCGGAGTGAGGTAACACGTCCGCCTTCCTCCAGCAGCGCCCTGTTCCCGTAAGTCTTTAACTGCAGGAACGGGTTGCTGCCCATGAAGGAATAGTGCCCCATCCTGCCGCCCGGCAGGCTGCTGTCCAGCCAGAAGGGGCGGCGGTCGGTCAAAACACTAGAAAACAGCTGCTCAGGAGCAAGCGACAATGGAAGCTCCCGGACAAGCGGTTTAAGCAACGACAAGGGAGCAGCCTCCTTGAACAGAAATCAGTGTGGCGGAGAGGGCACTCATTCAATCTGTTTTAAACGTCAGAAAACTGGCGAGCAGCTCCATCCCGTGCGCGGTGAGAATCGATTCCGGATGGAACTGCACCCCTTCCAGCCAGGGTATTGTTTTGTGCCGCAGCCCCATAATTTCACCGGCCTCCGTTTCAGCGGTTATTTCCAGGCAATCCGGCAGGGTGTGTCGTTCGACCAGCAAAGAGTGGTAGCGAGTGGCGTCAAAAGGCGATGGCAGTCCGGCAAAAACGCCTTTTCCGTAATGGTAAATGGCGGAGGTTTTACCGTGAACTAACCGTTCCGCCCTGACAATGCGCCCGCCGAAAACCTGTCCCAGGCACTGGTGACCCAGACAAATGCCGAGAATGGGAATCCGCCCGGCACAGGCGCGGATTACCTCCATGGAAATACCGGCGCCGTCCGGCGTGCCGGGGCCGGGGGAAATAATTATCCGCCCGGGGGCCAGGCGCAGCACTTCTTCCGCTGTCAGGCGGTTGTTGCGGAAAACGCGGACGCTGGCGCCGAGTTCGCCGAGGTATTGTACCAGGTTGTAGGTAAACGAGTCATAGTTGTCTATTACGAGGAGCATCAGGGCCTCCGCTGCCTGTAAAATCGGGTGAGCATTTCCTTCACTGTCAGGTCGTCCGGCGGAATACGCGTCTGGGGGGCAATTTCTGCCAGGGGTACTAAAACAAACTCGCGCTCATGCAGGCGGGGATGAGGGAGAACCAGCAGCCCTCCGTCCACCACCAGGTCGCCGTACAGCAGAATATCAATATCCAGCGTGCGCGGACCAAAACGGACCTCCCGCTTTCTTCCGAACTCTGCTTCTATCTGCTGTACTGTCTCCAGCAGTTCCAGGGGGGAAAGCGATGTATTGACTGCTACCGCCGTATTGATAAAGTTACCCTGTTCCAGGTAGTCTACGGGCGCCGTCTCACGGTAGGCGGCTACCCTGACGACGCTGATCCCGGGGTGGCGGGCCAGGCGCCGGACGGCTTCATCCAGCATGGCGCAACGGTCGCCCAGGTTGCTGCCCAACCCCAGGTAGGCCTCAGCCACGGTGGTCACCCCTGGTGATTTCTACGGCAACAAATTCAAGCTGGCCGGGCAGAGGCGGGTGCAGTTTCTTGACGGTGACACGAACAAGGACAGCGCCCAGCAGCAAAACTTGCGCGGCAATTTTTTCGGCCAGCGTCTCCAGGAGCCGGCAGGGGGTACCCTCCATAATTTCCGTTACTGCCGCGTAAACAAGGGTATAATCCAGGGTATCGCCTAATTCGCCGGTAACTGCGGCTTTCTGTTGAGGGTAATCCATAACCAGGCTGACAGCAAAGCGCTGCCCCAGACTGATTTCTTCCGGCAGGACACCGTGGCGTCCAAAAAAAAGCATATTTTCCATGATAATGCGGTCAGTCATCAGGCAGCCTCCCCTGCAGCATTGCTTCCGTCATGCGGATAACCCGCCGCATGGCCAGCACATCGTGAACGCGGGAGATTTTCACGCCCTGTATAACGCCGAAGGCCACCGCCGCCGCCGTCCCTTCCAGGCGGCTGTTCACAGGCAAATCCAGCACCCGGCCGATTACAGACTTGCGTGAAACGCCGAGCAGCACCGGGTAGCCGAGGCCGGTAAGCTCCCGCAAACGGTTTAAAACACGTAGATTATGCTCCGGTGTTTTACCAAAGCCAATCCCCGGATCAAGAATGATGTTTTCATGCCTGACGCCGGCGGACAGTGCCGCCTCGGCGCATTCGAGCAAATCGGTAACAATCTCGCCGACCACGTCGGCATAAACGGCTTCCGCGCGGTTGTGCATCAGGCAGATGGGAACCTCGGCCCTGGCGGCCAGCTCCAGCATAGCCGGCTCCTTCCTGCCGCTCCAGACATCGTTTAACATGCCGGCTCCAGCGGCCAGCGCCGCCTCGGCCACGGCGACTTTAGAGGTGTCAACGGAAATCGGGATGGAACTGGCCGAACGGATGGCGGCAATTACCGGGATCACACGGCCGGCTTCTTCTTCCGCAGTCACTGGCGCGGCCCCCGGCCGCGTTGATTCACCGCCGACATCGATAATGTCTGCTCCCTCCGCTGCCATTTGCAGCGCGTGCCGCAAGGCAGTCTCCAGGTTGAAATGGCGGCCGCCGTCGGAAAAAGAATCGGGGGTGACATTCAGGATGCCCATTACAAGCGTTCTCTTGTCTAAGTTGAAACTTTTGCCGTCTAAGTTCAGGAGAGTCATGTTTCCTCCGCTGCGCTTACTTTGCACCCTTGATCAGGGAGAAGGCTTCGGCGCGGGTCAGGTGATTCTTCCGGAAAATGCCGCGCACGGCGGAAGTGACTGTCAGCGAACCCGGTTTTTTCACGCCGCGGATGCTCATACACAGGTGTTCCGCCTCCACCACCACGACCACGCCTTTGGCGCACAGTGCCGTCATAATTGTGTCGGCAATCTGGGTGGTCAGCCGCTCCTGCAGCTGGGGACGGCGGGACAGCGTTTCCACGACGCGCACCAGTTTGCTTAAGCCGGTTATTCTGGCTTGGTTCGGGATATAGGCCACATGCGCCTTGCCGTAGAACGGGAGCAGGTGGTGTTCACACATGGAGTATAGACTAATGTCTTTGAGTAAAACCATTTCGTCGTGCTGTTCCTCGTAAAAGCAGGTTTCCAGGTGCCGGCGCGGGTCGCTTTGCATCCCGGCGAACACCTCGGCGTACATTTTGGCCACGCGGTCAGGAGTTCCCTTCAAACCCTCCCGGTCCGGGTCCTCGCCGATCGCCTCCAGGATCAGGCGCACGGCTGACCTGATTTTGCTCTGGTCAATCATAAAAGCCTCCCGTCTGCATTTTTCAGGCATTATTCGCTATGCCTCCCCTGTTTCCTGCAGAGAGCGAATTATTTTAACTGCGTGAGGAGCAGCGGAAAAACGGGGAAAAATTAGTTCGGCTCAGCAGGAAAGGCGCAGGCAGATGCGGAAATATGCAGCTTGACACAGGCCTGCCGGAGTATCTTTAAGGAGGAAGAGATGAAAATCCCGGAAAGTGAACTGACGCGGCGACGTAATGTCCTGCAGGAAAAATTGCGTCAGGAGGAAGTGGACGGCGTGTTACTGGCGCAGCAAATGTCCATGTACTATTTTACCGGCACGATGCAATGCCAGTATGTTTACGTGCCGGCTCAAGGCGCCGCTCTGGCGCTGGTCCGCAGGAATATAGCCCGCGCACAGGCTGAAACTTCTGTAAGGCTAGTGCCGCTGGCTGGCTTTAACTCCTTGCCGTCATTGTTGGGAGAGGTCGGTCGTCTCGGGCTGGAACTGGATGTCCTGCCGGCCGCGCTGTATCTGCGGCTGGTCGCGGTGTTTCCCGACCGCAAAATCGTTGATGTTTCCAGGCCGGTCCGGGAGGTGAGACAGGTTAAGTCGGAATATGAACTGGACCTTTTGGCTGAAGCGGCCCGCATGGTGGATGAAATGAACCGCCGTGTGCCAGAGTTGCTGGTCGAAGGCAAAGAAGAAATTGTCCTGGCCAGCGAGGTGGAAGCGATTCTGCGGCGGCTGGGGCATCAGGGAGTGGCGAGAACGCGCGGCTTTAACCAGGAGATGTTTTACGGACATGTTTTAAGCGGTGAAAGCGGAGGGGTGGCCAGCTTCCTGGACAGTCCCACGGGCGGCAACGGGTTGTCTGCGGCGCAGCCGCAAAGTGCCGGCTGGAAGAAGTTGGCGGCTGGTGAACCAATCACTATTGATTACGCCGGAATTTATCAGGGCTATAAAGTGGACCAGACTCGCCTTTTTTCCATAGGGCCTTTGCCGGAGCTGCTGAACGACGCTTTTAGCACGGCTGTCGCAGTACAGGATAAAGTGTGCGCATTGCTGGTGCCGGGGAGAAGCGGGGCCGAGATATACGAAGCGGCGGCCGCTGTGGCAGACAAAGCCGGCTTGAGCAGGCATTTCATGGGTTATGGCGATACGCAAGTCAGATATGTAGGGCATGGGGTAGGTCTGGAGTATGATGAATTCCCTGTCCTGGCTAAAGGGTCCCCGCACCTGCTGGCCGAAAATTGTGTGGTGGCTGTGGAGCCTAAATTTGTTTTTCCCGGGCTTGGCGTAGTCGGTCTTGAAAACACCTGGCTGGTCGCCGGGAACGGCGCGCGCAAAATTTCCCTGACGCCGGACGCCCCGGTGGTGGTGTAAAGAGGCGGGGCTGATTGCACAGCCCCGCCTCTTCCGCTACTTGCAGCGGTTGTCGCGCTTATCGGCGCTTTTTTTCCGGTCGGTCCCGGCCAGGGGTTCACTGGCGAATTCCACCGAGTCGGTTGGCTCGGAAATGTTGCAGTCCTTCGGGATTTTGCAGGCTTCCCTGGAGCTTTTCCGGCCAAAATCTTTGCCTTTGTCTTTGTCATCTTTGTTCATGCCTTTATCACCACCTTTTATTATAGTGGTGTTAGTTTTTGCGAGGTTCACAACGTTTATGTTATGTTATAGTATAATAAAAAAACAGGGAGGCGTCAGGCAATGACGGGACTCGAAAATCCGGAACTGTATTGGCGGTTGCTGCTGGCCGCAGTTCTCGGCGGGCTGGTGGGCTTTGAACGGGAAAGACATAACCGGCCGGCCGGTTTGCGTACACATATTTTGGTTTGCCTCGGCTCCACACTGGTGATGATTGTGTCTGTGGTTGGTTTCGGCGGCGAGCTGGGGGCAAGAGGCGACCAAGCCAGGATTGCCGCGCAGGTAGTCAGCGGAATCGGTTTTCTGGGCGCCGGGAGCATTCTGCGTCAGGGCAGCGCTATTCGCGGCCTGACTACGGCCGCCAGTCTGTGGGTGGTAGCGGCTGTCGGTTTGGCAGTTGGGATCGGCTTGTATATACCGGCGGTTTTTGCCACCGGACTGGTTTTGGGCAGCCTCTTTTTATTAACTGGGGTGGAGAAGCTGGCCGCCCGCAGTCGTTTTGGCAAACAACTCCGGCTGCGGGCCGTAGACCAGCCGGGTCTGCTTGGAAGAATCGGTGCGGTGCTGGGAGAACACGGCGTCAATATCAGCAATGTAACCTTGTCGGAAGTTAAGTACATGGAGGCTTACAAAGCCGAAACGGTGACAATTGGGCTCCAGGTCAGAGTGCCGGCCGGGTTTAATGCCGGCCGCCTGATGAAAGAGTTGCTGCAGTTGCCCGGCATGCTGGAAGTTTCCTGGGAAGGGACTGACCCCGGAGTTTGCTCCCTGCCCAGATAGTCGAGATTTTAAAAGCAGTTGTATCTATGGTGAGTAGTTGCGTTTATAGCCGGTTTAGGCGGCGCCGTAAGAGTTATACTATCCATGACGTCAAAAATCCATCCTGTCACCCGCATACGCAAAGTCTTCCGACGTTGCGTATGACAACAGCCCGGTAATTTTCTGCAGGGGGTAAACAAGCTATTGAAAAAAAAATGGAAAGAGTTTATAATTAATCTATGGTCAGAGAAGGTCAAATTACAACCCGTATGAGCAATATTGCCAGTAACATCGAAAACTATCTCAAGCACCTGCTGGAGACAGCTCCGGGTGCCGTCATCCTGTTGCAGCGCAAAGAACTTGCTGCCCTCTTTCAGTGTGTGCCATCACAGATTAATTATGTGTTGTCGACCCGCTTTATCCCGGAAAAGGGGTACCTGGTGGAAAGCAGGCGTGGCGGCGGCGGATTTTTGCGTATCCGTAAACTGGAGTTAAGCAGGGAAAAGGCAGAGTGCCTGATGACCCTGCAGCGCGAGTTGAACCGGGAAGGACTTTCCCTGCGGGAGCTGTCCGGTGTTATCGGCCGGCTGGTAGACGCCGGGCTGGTAACCAGCCGCGAGGGGCGGATCATGCAGGAGGCAATCCGTCCCGCTATTTGCCTGGTGGGAGAAACGGCCGTGCATCGTTGCCGGGTGGCGGCACTGGCCGGTATGCTGGCAATTCTGTTCAGTGAGTAGTAAGGGGGAAAATCATGCTTTGTCAGGAATGTCAAAAACGGCCGGCGAACGTTCATCTCACACAAATTATCAATCAGGAGAAAAAAACCCGTCACCTCTGTGAACAGTGCGCACGGGAGAAAAGTGGCTTTACCTTTCAGGCTCAAAAGCCTTTTTCTATCCATAGCCTGTTGCCGGGGTTGCTGGAGACGGAAGCCATACCTGCCGGAACGGCGGAAACGGCCTGTAAAGTGCAGTGCGAACAGTGCGGCCTGACTTATGCTCAGTTTGTGAAGATCGGTCGTTTTGGCTGCGGCAGCTGCTACAACACTTTTAACAGCCGCCTGTGTTCCCTTTTTCGCCGTGTGCACGGAGCGTCCCTGCATGCCGGAAAGGTGCCGGCGCGGGCCGGGATTTTGTTTAAAATTAAGCGCGGTATCGGGGAACAGCGTCGCCAGCTGCAAATTCATGTGAACCGGGAAGAATTTGAACAGGCTGCTGTGGTGCGTGACCGTATCCGCCGGTTGGAGCAGGAATTAGCCGGAGGAGGCCAGGACAGTGGACCTTGAACAATTCACTTGTGGCCGCAGGAGCAAATGGCTGACCGAATCGGGTCCGGACGGTGAAATTGTGCTGAGCAGCCGTGTGCGTCTGGCCCGCAACCTGCGCGACCTGCCGTTTCCTTTCCTTGCTAACGACAGCCAGACGGAGGAGGTATTGCGGCAGGTTGGCGATGTTTGTCGGAAACATCCGGAATCTTTTGCTGCTTTCAGTTTTATGCCGCTAAAAGAGATACCGGCGCCGCTGAGGCAGGTTTTGGTGGAAGAACGCCTCATCAGTCCGCTGCTGATCAGAGAGGCGCGCAATTCAGCACTGTTGCTGCATACTGCTGACGACATCAGCATTATGGTTAACGAGGAAGACCACCTGCGTCTGCAATGCCTGCTGCCCGGGCTTCAGCTGGAAAAGGCCCTGCAGGAGGCTGGTAAATATGATGACCTGCTGGAGCAGGAACTGGATTTTGCCTTTCATGAGGAATGGGGATACCTGACCGCTTGCC
Source organism: Bacillota bacterium (assembly GCA_018725565.1). Taxonomy (GTDB): domain Bacteria; phylum Bacillota; class Dethiobacteria; order Dethiobacterales; family Dethiobacteraceae; genus HKB214. The sequence continues at coordinate 57,601 of QLUR01000001.1, forward strand.
CTACTAATGTGGGAACAGGGTTGCGCGCTTCGGTAATGGTTCACCTGCCCGGTCTGGTCCTGACCGGACAGCTGGGCAGGGTGTTGTCGGCTGTTACCCAGGTAGGCCTGACTGTACGCGGGTTGCATGGGGAAGGTTCGGAAATGGGGGGCAACCTGGTGCAAATTTCCAACCAGGTCACGCTTGGCCAAAGCGAGGAGGAAATCGTCCGCAACCTGCATGTCGTGACCAGGCAGATACTGGAGCAGGAGATGCAGGCACGCCGGTTGCTGTTGAACGAGGGAGAAGATTTTATCGCTGACCGGGTTAACAGGGCTTTGGGTTTGCTGCGGCATGCTCGGCTGTTGTCGGCCGGGGAAGCGTTCCAGCATTTGTCTGATGTGAAACTGGGGGTAGACCTGGGACTGCTTGACAGCGTGCCGCCCCAGGTCCAAAAAGAACTGATGGTGATTCAGAGCCCGGCCTGCCTGCAACTGGCAGCCGGGAAGGAGCTGACTGAGCTGGAATGCAACCGGGAACGGTCGCGGATTATCAGGCAGCATTTACAGTAAATCAGCAAAAACGTGGAGGGAGTATTCAATGTTTATGTTCGGCAGGTTTACGGAAAGAGCGCAAAAAGTCCTGGTGCTTGCCCAGGATGAGGCCAAGCGTTTTCACCATAATTTTATCGGTACTGAACACATCCTGCTCGGTTTGACCAGGGAAGGGGAGGGTATCGCTGCCAAGGTGCTGCAGTCGCTGGGTGTGGAGCCAGGCAGAGCAAGGCAGGAAATCGAGAAACTGATCGGCAAAGGCGACCAGCGCTCCGCCTCCCAGAGTATCAACTACACGCCGCGTGCCAAAAAGGTCATTGAGTTGGCGATAGAAGAAGGGCTGAATCTTGGTCATAACTATGTCGGCACGGAACATTTGCTGCTTGGTTTAATCAGGGAGGGAGAAGGAATTGCCGCACAGGTGCTGCATAACCTGGATGTCGACCTGTTTAAGGCACGCAAATCCGTCCTGGCGCTGCTTGGCGGCAGTGACGAACCGGTTCCGGCCGAAACAGGCAAAACAACGCCGCAGACGCCAACGGTGGACCAGTTTGGCCGTGATTTAACCAAATTGGCACGGGAGGGGCGGCTGGATCCCGTAATCGGCCGGGAACTGGAAATTGAGCGTGTCATCCAGGTGCTGTCCAGGCGGACTAAAAACAACCCCTGTCTGATCGGTGAGCCCGGCGTGGGCAAGACGGCTATCGCTGAAGGACTGGCACAGAGGATCATCGAGGGCAACGTGCCGGAAACGCTGAAAGATAAACGCCTTGTCACGCTGGAACTGGCCGCCGTGGTGGCCGGTACCAAGTATCGCGGTGAGTTCGAGGAGCGACTGCGCAAGCTGATGGAGGAACTGCGCAGCGCCGGCAACGTGATTGTTTTTATTGACGAACTGCACACCATTATCGGTGCCGGCGCCGCCGAGGGAGCGATAGACGCTTCCAACATTTTAAAGCCGGCGCTAGCGCGCGGGGAAATGCAGACGATCGGTGCTACCACCCTGGTCGAGTATCGAAAGCATATTGAGCGCGATCCTGCCCTGGAGAGGCGTTTTCAGCCCATTACCGTGGGCGAGCCGACCAGAGAAGAGTCCCTGGCTATCCTGAAGGGGCTGCGTGACCGCTACGAAGCGCACCATCGGGTAAAAATAACCGATGAAGCGCTTGCTGCCGCGGTTACCCTGGCTGACCGCTACATCACAGATCGCTTTCTGCCGGATAAGGCCATTGACCTGATTGATGAGGCGGCTTCGAGGGTAAGGCTTAAAGCGCACACGGCGCCGCCCGATCTGAAGGCACTGGAGGAAAGGCTGGAAGCGTTGCTCAACGAAAAAGAAGCGGCCATCCGCGGGCAGGAGTTTGAAGCCGCGGCCAAACTGCGCGACAGAGAGCAGCAGCTGAAAGAAGAACTGCAAAGCCTGAAAAAAGTCTGGGATCAGCGGAAAGTAACTGATGAAACCGCCGTAATCGCAGACGACATTGCCCAGATTGTAGCGGCCTGGACAGGTGTTCCGGTCAGAAGGCTGGCCGAGGAAGAAAGCGAACGCCTGCTGAGGATGGAGACGATTCTGCACCAGCGGGTGATCGGTCAGGATGAAGCGGTCAAAGCCGTAGCCAGGGCCGTCCGGCGTGCCCGGGCGGGCCTGAAAGATCCTAAACGGCCTATAGGTTCATTTATCTTTCTGGGTCCTACCGGCGTGGGCAAGACTGAGTTGGCGCGGGCCTTGGCCGAAAGCTTGTTTGGGGACGAAAACGCCATGGTGCGGCTGGATATGTCCGAATATATGGAGAAGCATACGACCGCCCGCCTGATCGGCGCGCCTCCAGGTTACATCGGCTACGATGAGGGTGGACAGCTGACGGAAAAAGTCCGTCGCAAGCCTTATTCAGTGGTATTGTTTGATGAGATAGAAAAAGCTCATCCCGAGGTATTCAACGTCCTGCTGCAGGTACTGGAGGACGGGCGGCTTACCGACGGCAAGGGACGGGTGGTGGACTTCCGCAATACGGTAATTATCATGACCTCCAACGTCGGAGTGTCACATCTGAAAAAACAGGGGGCCATGGGGTTCCGTCCGGATGACCGGAAGCGGAAATATGAAGATATGAAGCTGGAACTGATGGACGAGCTGAAACGTACTTTTCGCCCTGAGTTCCTGAACCGGGTCGATGAAGTCATTGTTTTTCATGCTCTTGCTGAGGAGCATCTGGCTGAAATAGTCGAACTGATGCTGCGGGAACTGACCGGACGACTGGCCGATTATTCCCTGCGGCTGGAGGTGACCGGCGAGGCCAAGACCTTGCTGGCCAGGGAAGGCTTCGACCCGGTTTATGGTGCGAGACCCTTGCGCCGGGTGATCCAGAAACGGTTAGAAGACGAAATTTCCGAAAGGTTGCTGAGAGGGGTGTTCACTGCCGGCGACTCGGTTACTGTTGGTGTGAGCGAAACTCAACTGACGATTGAAAAAGGAGAGTTCTCCAGCGCAGAATAGAACAACAGAGCCCGGTTTTCCGGGCTCTGTTGTCAGGATGAAGCTAAAAAATACCTTGTCCTAAAAATGCTAATCGAAATAATTGAATTTGTTTTAAAAAAAAGGATTTCTAAGAGCATAGTCGAATATGAGTTATGGTCTCCATCCTGCAAGATGGGCGCAGGTATGTCAGGAGGTATTTTATTGAAAATAGCGGTTTCCGGAAAGGGCGGTGTCGGCAAAACTACGGTAGCGGCCAACCTGGCAAAAGCATTTGCCGCCAGGGGTTACCGTGTTTACGCCGTAGACGCTGACCCTGACGTTAGTCTGGGCGCAGTGCTCGGTTTCTCGGCCGCCGAACTTGCCGGTCTGCGGCCGGTGATGGAAATGCAGGAGGTAATTGCTGAGCGAGCCGGTCAAGGCAGTGCTTTTTACACGCTTAATCCAAAAGTCGATGATTTGATTGACAGATTTTCCCTGCAGCGGGGCAATATCCGTTTTTTGCGCATGGGCGCTGTCAAACAGGGCGGCAGCTCCTGTTATTGCCGGGAAAATTCCTTTTTGTATGCAGTGCTTGGCAACTTGCTGCTGGACAGGAAAGATGTCGTCATCATGGATATGAGTGCCGGCATTGAACATTTAACGCGTGGAACGGCGCGCGGCGTGGACCTGATGATCATCGTGACCGAACCGACGCAGGTGTCAGTACAGACGGCGCAGGTAGTAAAAAAACTGGCTGCCGACCTTGGTATAGGCAGGGTAAAATTTTTAGCTAACAAAGTGCGTACCGGCCGAGAGCGGGAATTTATTTCCGCCCGTCTTTCGGCTGCGGAGTTGCTTGGAGTAGTGCCGTTTAATGAGGAAATTCTGGACAATGCCATGGCTGACCAAAGCGGAGTGCTGGCTGACGCCGGAGGCATCCTGCCGGGTATGGACGCACTGACGGCTGAAATTATCGCGGAAGCGTCCCAGGCGCAACAATAAAATCTTAAGTGTTGGCCCCCGCGATCACAGGCAACAGTCGCGCTTAGCGCGAATGCAAGGCTGTAAGCAAAAAAGTAAAGGGAGGAAAAAGCATGATTCTAATTGGGGAAAACATTCAGATTATCTCCAAGGCCGTTTCAGAAGCTCTTGCCGGCAGGCAGGCAGTTCCTTTGCAGGAACTGGCCAGCAAGCAGGCGGAGGCCGGTGTGCACTGGATAGACTTAAACATCGGTCCGGCACGCAAAAACCCGACTGAAACGATGAGCTGGCTTGTCAATGCTATTCAGGAAGTAGTAGACCTGCCCCTGTCGCTTGACACCACCAATCCGGTGGCCATGGAGGCGGGGCTGGCCCTCTGCCGACGGAAGGCGCTGATAAATTCCGCTTCCGGTGCACAGGACAGCAAGGAACGGATGCTGCCGCTGGCCGTAAAATTTAACTCCAATGTGGTCATTTCAGTGCTTAATGACGCCGGCATCCCCTCTGATGCCGCCGCCCGTGCCGAGTCTATCATGGAAACAATCGAATATGCCAACAACCTTGGTATTTCCACGGAAGATATTTGGGTTGACCCGATTCTGATGCCGGTGGGAGTAGGCCAGCAGGATATCCTGGAAGTGATAGAATTTGTCAGGATGCTGCCTGATATTGCGCCCGGCGTCAAGTCTACCATCGGCCTGTCCAACGTTTCCAACGGCGCGCCGCGTCACTTGCGCCATATTCTGAACCAGGTGATGATGGTTATTCTGGAGCGGGCCGGCCTGTATTCAGCCATCGTGGACAGTTTCGACCAGGATCTGATTGACCTTAACTCCGGCAAAAAGCAGGAAGTCATTGCTCTCATCCAAAAAGTAATGGACGGGGAAGACGTGGATGTGAGCGTTTTGTCAGCTGTCGAGAGAGATTATTACAAGACTGCCAGGGTTATTATGGGGCGAGAGCTTTACTCTCCTTCCTGGCTGGAAATTTAACTAAGGCAGGAGGCAGACAGATGGGAAAGTTTCTGGAAAAGTATCCGGGGGAGATTAAGGAACTAAGGCTGGGAACTGAAGGGAAGCAAGCTGTGTTGGGTGGTCAAAACACGCTCCCCTTCCATTTTTTTGAGGGGAGACCAGGCAAGCTTAAGCTTGCCCTGGAGGTTACTGACAGTGAACCGTCCGACTGGACGCCGGCTCTGCAGGAGTTTTATGCCGATGTTAAATCTTCTCCGGTGGAGTGGGCCAGGAAATGCGTTGATGTGTTTGGAGCGGAAATGATTTTTCTGAGTCTGAACAGCATGGAAAAAGACTTGCCGGCAGCGGAGATTGCCGCCGGCGTAAAAAGGGTTGCCGAGGCTGTCAGAGTACCGCTGGCTGTCTTTGGCCTTGGGGAAAAAGAAAAAGATGCCGCTGTCCTGCCGGTAGTGGCGTCTGTCTGCAGTGGTATGAACCTGTTGCTTGGTCCGGTACTCAAGGATAACTGCCAGGAAATTGCCGCAGCAGCTCTGGAACACGGGCATGCCGTTATTGCTCAGATTCCCATGGATATCAACCTGGCCAAAGATTTAAATATCAGGCTGGGCAAGTTTTTCCCGCTGGACAGGGTGGTTATTGACCCGCTGACCTGTGCGGTCGGCTACGGCCTGGAGTATGCTTTCTCTACGATGGAGCGCATTCGGCTCTCAGCTGTTGTTCATGACGATAAAACTCTGCAATCTCCGTTGATTGCCAGAGTAGGAAAGGAGGCCTGGAAAACCAAGGAGGCTGTTCAGGATGCCGGCAAAGGAGTTTTATGGGAAACAGCTACTGCGTTTACTCTGCTGTTGGCCGGTGCAGACATCGTAACATTGCGCCATCCGGAAAGCCTGCAGCGCGTCAGGGCCTTGGTCCATTAAGAACAGGAGAGGGAGGAGTTATTAGGAGATGCATAGTAAAATAAGAGATGCAGAAATCAGGGCGCTTATCAGAGCGGATGACCCATGGGAGCCGGTCGGACCGACGCCGATGCCTACACTAATGGACCTGCGCAACTGGGATCTCCGGCTGCTAAGCACGTACGAACCGTTTTATGCTCCGTTTTGCGACCTGTGCTGTCTGTGCACTTACGGCAAATGTGACCTGACGGAAGACAGAAAAGGTGCCTGCGGCATTGATATGGCATCGCAGCAGGCCAGGTGGATTTTAATTTGCTGTCTGATGGGTACAGCGGCACATGGTGCTCACGGGCGGCATATGATTGACTACCTGATTGAAAAATACGGAGAAGATTTTCCAATTAACCTGGGCACCCAGGTGAACGTGGAAGCTCCGATAATAAGAACGGTTCTGGGCGTGAAAGTGGAAACGCTCCGGGACCTGCGTACGGCAATAGAGTACGTGGAGAGGGAATTCATTCATCTGGTTTCGGCTACCCATACGGGTCAGGAAGGCAACTATCTGGACTTTGAATCTAAAGCCTTCCATGCCGGCATGCTGGATCATGTGGCTTTGGAAGCGGCCGATATCGCGCAGATTGCCGGCTTTGGCTATCCGACATCGGTGGCGGACACGCCGCTGGTGGACTTAGGCTGGGGCATTATGGACAGCACAAAGCCTACCATTGTGGTTGTGGGACACAACGCTGTCACCGCCAATGCTATTATTGATTACCTGCGGGAACATGACCTGTACGGCAAGGTGGAGGTCGGCGGGATATGTTGCACGTCCCACGACGTGACCCGTTATGCCAGCGGGGCCAAGGTAATCGGCCCGCTCTCGCAGCAGCGCTTTTTCCTAAAAACCGGTCTAGCCGACGTAGTTGTTACCGACGAACAATGTGTTCTCCTTGACATACCGCAGATGGCTAAGGAAACCGGCGCGGCGATGATTGCCTGTTCGGATAAGATTAGCTATGGGTTGGAAAACGCTTCGGAAAGACCGGCCGATGAGATTGTGCGCGAGGTGCTGGAAGAACAAAAGCAGTTCCTGATTTTGGACCCGCAAAAGGCTGCTGAAGTAGTTGTGCGGGCGGCTCTGGAACTTGCTCCCAAACGCAGTGCCCAAAAGCAGCTCCTGACGGAAGCAGAAGCGGCGGCCCTGGCTGCCAAATGTCGCGGAACCTGTGAGCTGTGCAACAGGACGTGTAACAGCCTTCTTCCCGTTGCCGCAGCGGTCCATCAGGCCGGGCAGGGCAATTTTACCAAGCTTGGCGAGGTGTTCCGGCGTTGTCATGGCTGTGGCAGATGTGAGCAGGAGTGCATTAATCAAATTCCCATCCTGCGCCTGATGCAGGCGGCGGCTGCCAGGGATACCTTTAAGATGCGCTCCGGCCGCGGTCCGATTCATGATGTGGAAATCCGCAAGGTCGGCTCGCCGATCGTTCTTGGCACTATCCCCGGAGTAGTACTTTTTGCCGGCTGCTCCAACTTCCCCCAGGATATCGATGATGTGGCCTGGCTTGCTGAAGAACTGGCGCGGCGCAAGTACATCGTCAACCTTTCCGGCTGCGCGGCAATGGCTGCGGCTATGAAAAAGGACGACGAAGGCAGGACCATTTATGAAAAATATATTCCTGAATTTGACGCCGGATGTATTGTAAATGTCGGTTCCTGTGTCGCCAACTGCCATGTAGTCGGAGCGGCGATAAAAATCGCCAACATTTTTGCCACCCTGCCGAACCGGGCCAACTATGAACTGATTTCCGACTACATCTTAAACCGGGTCGGTGCTTGCGGTGTGGTTTGGGGACCTTATTCCCAGAAAGCTCTGTGCATCGGCACCGGGGCGGTGCGCTGGGGAATCCCGATTGTGCTAGGGCCTCACGGCTCTAAGTACCGCCGTCTGTATATGAGCAAAAAAGAAATGGGCGATTGGACGGTAATGGACGGCCGCACTAAGCAGCTGGTCGATACCGGGGAACCTACGCCGGAGCACATGATGGTCGTTACCGAAAGCAAAGAAAGAGCGCTGGTCACTATTATCAAGCAATGCTTCCGGCGCAATGACACGCCTCCCGGCCGGGCCATCAAGCTGAACAGTTACATTTCGGCGTACAAGCAAGTCATGGGTACGCTGCCTGATGATTTGCAGAATTTTGTGCGCACGGACAAGGACATTCCCATTGTGTACAAGCGGGAAGTGGTCGCCTACCTGAAGGAAGTGGGTTGGCAGCCTAAGCCGGTTCTCTCCTTGCCGACCATCATCGGCACTTACGAGACAAAAGTACCGATTGAGGCCACCATTAAATAGGCCGGATGTCAGATATCAGAGGTCGGTTTGCCGGAAAAGCTGACTCACCGGCTTCCGGCTGCCGACCTCCAACCAAGCGAGGTCCAGTTTAATAAACAGGAGGGATCGAGGATGGCTTCGGAAACAATGGTTATGCCTTATTACAAAGTCAATGTCCTGACCGGGTCAAAAGCGGCCAAGGTGATCGATGTGCCGGCCGATGGTGTTGCGATAATTAACAAGGCCAAAAACCCGTTGTATGTTTTTGGTGAAGAAGTAATTGCCACTCCTGTCGGCGACAGGCTGCTGATTGATTTTGCCCTGGAAATTGCCAAGTCCCGTGATATTGCTATCTGCGCCACGGCCCATGTCAAGAAAAAGATGCTGGAACTGGGGGTTAAGCCGGACTCTGTCTACGATATCATTGAGATTGTCCATTTCCTGAAAATGAAAGAGTGGAGCGGCGTACGCGGCAAGGGATTCCACGATTTGGTGCTGTTTACCGGGGTCAGGTGCGACCTGGCGGAGCGCGGTCTGGCTACGCTTAAGCACTTTGCCCCGCACCTGAAGACGTTTGCTATTTGCCGTCGCAGCCATCCCAACGCTGACTTTGCTGTGCCGGTTCTGGTCAAGGTGGATAAGTGGCGCGAATATCTGGAAGACATGATCCGCACGCTGGGTGCCACTAAGCCCGCTTAATTTTTGTGACTGCTCATGCCATCATGTGACGCTAACTGCTTAGAAATCGTCAGATGCTAGGCGCGACGAGGACTGGAACGAAGGCGTACTGGAGCGTACGCCGGAGTGAGGACCGCAGGAGCAACAACGCAGGTGGCGGTTTAAAAGCAGTTGCATCTTAGGAGAGTTGACACTTAAAATTTTTAATAACGGGAGGAGAAATATATGTACGCAGTCGACGTAGGCCCGCAGTATGAAGGGGAGCGAATCCGTAAAACTGAGTTTCAGGTGGAGTTCGGCGGACCGGAGGTGTCGCATAAGGGGGAGCTTGTTACCGTCAAGGGGCATGATGAAGTCGAACATGATAAAATAACGGTCACCGGTCCCGACATCAAGGATTTCGCTGAAGGGGTTTCCAGCGCGCTCTTTATCAAAGTGGAAGTGGCCGGAGAGGTGTTGGAAAAAGACCTGGAAGCGGTGCTGGAGAGGCGCATCCACCAGTATATCAACTATATTGAGGGCGTCTTCCATATGGCGCAGCGCTACGATATCTGGATCCGCATCCACAAAAATGCTTTCAAAAAAGGATTAAATTCCTTTGAGCAAGTCGGACGGATTCTGATCGACCTGTTTACCGCTGAATTGCCGGTAATAGAGAAAATGTCTATCGAATTCGTTACCGACCCTGCCAAGGTGCAGGAGTTACTGGCTGAAGCGATGAAGGTGTACAAAGAACGTGATGATAAATTGAAAGGATTAAAGGATGAAGACGTGGATGAATTTTACGCCTGTGTCCTTTGCCAGAGTTTTGCCCCGACCCACGTTTGCGTAGTTACCCCGGAGCGCATTTCTCTGTGTGGCGCCATCAACTGGTTTGACGGTCGTGCCGCCGTTAAAGTTGACCCGGAGGGTGCCCAGTTTGCCGTACCCAAGGGCAATCTTATCGACCCGGAAAATATCTCCTACGATACCATCAACCAGGTGGTCACTGAGCGCTCCTTAGGGGAGACGACCCATGTCAGCCTGCACAGCGCTCTCACCAATCCACACACCTCCTGCGGCTGCTTTGAGGCAATCGTCTTTTACATTCCGGAAGTTGACGGCTTTGGCGTCGTTTCACGGGACTTTGTCGGCGTTACCGTAACCGGCGAACCGTTTTCCACCCTGGCCGGCCACGCCAGCGGCGGCAAGCAAAACGAAGGGTATGTCGGCATCGGCGTCCAGTATCTCAAGTCTCCCAAGTTTTTGATTGGTGACGGCGGCTATAACCGGGTGGCCTGGATGCCCACCTCGCTGAAAGAATCAGCCGCGGAAAATATTCCGCAGGAGCTGATGGATAAAATTGCCACGGAGAAAGATGTATCGAACGTGGATGAACTGACCGAGTTTATGCAAAAGGCCGGGCGTCTTTAACCCGACTGGAAAGGAGTGTAATTATGCCTGCAAAAGCTTCAGACATTCAGAAATTGCTGCCGGAAAGCGGCAAGAAAAACTGCAAGGAGTGCGGTCTGGCCACTTGCTTCGCCTTTGCCATGAAGGTGGCCAATGCCGGGATTTCGCTTGAAAAGTGCACTTACCTTTCAGCGGAGTCCAAAGCGCAGCTGGAAGACATGCTGCGGCCGCCGATTAGCCTGGTAACGATCGGCCAAGGCGCCAGAGCTGTGGTTATCGGGGACGAGGAAGTAATGTTTCGCCACCAAAAAACTTTCCTCAGGCCGCCTGGCCTTGCCCTGCAGATGGCGGACACGGACAGCGAGGAAGCAGTGGCGGCCAAACTGGCTAAACTCGCCTGGCAAATGGAAAGATTGGAAAAAGTCTCTAGGTTTGATTTAGTTGCTTTAAAGTGTAGCAGTGGTGACAGCAAGCGCTATGCGGCGCTGGTGCAGCGAGTCATGGCTGAAACTGACGCCGGGTTGATCCTGCTGGCTGATAATGCCGACTGCCTGCTGCTGGCTTACGAGGCAAGCAAGGCCAGAAACCCGCTGGTTTGTGTCACCGCTGATAATTATCTGCAGGTTGCGTCCCGTCTTGACAAGAGCGCCGCAGTCTGCGCCAGGGCTGCCGGACTGGAAGCGGCAGCGGACCTGGCGGGCAAGCTGCTGGAACTGGGGCTGGAAAATCTGGTGCTTGACCCGGGTTCCGCTTCTCTGGCGGACCTAGTCCGGGATCAGACTATGATCCGGCGTGCTGCTTTGCAGCATAAGTTCAGACCGCTAGGGTTTCCCACAATCTTTTTTGCTGCGGCAGCCGCTTCCGACCCTGACCGGCAGCTGCTGCTGGCCGTTGCCGGAATAGCCAAGTACGCCGGGATAATTGTGCTTGATGATGTATCTCCGGAAGCATTCCAGGTCTTGCTGATGGCACGCCAGGATATTTACACCGACCCGCGGGTGGCGCCAACAGTGGAAAGCAAAGTCTATTCGTTTAACGAGGCGGACCAGAGCGCGGCAGTGCTGGTGACCACCAACTTTGCGCTGACCTATTATGCCGTGGCCGGCGAAACAGAAAACAGCAAGCTTCCTGTCTACCTGCTTTGCCAGGATACGGGAGGCTTATGCGTGCTGGCGGCCTGGTCGACCGGGAAGTTTGTGCCGGAAACAATTGCCGAAATGGTTAAAAAACAAGCTGTGGCTGATAAAGTAACCCATAAGCAGCTGGTGCTCCCAGGCTATGTAGCCCGCCTTAAGGGCGAACTGGAAGACGAACTGCCCGGATGGGAAATTCTGGTGGGACCACGGGAGGCGGCGGACCTGCCAAAATTCTTGCAGGAACTAAAGAAGCGCCGCGACAGTGCAGCTTAAGGTTTCGCAGAAGCAGTAAGCCGGCGGCGCCTGAAGGCGCCGCCGGCTTACTGCTGCAAGGAGGCGGCCCAGGTGAAAATAGCAGTTTTGTTTAGCGGTTCTTTTGGTCAGAAGGTCCTGAGCCACCTGCGTGATGTGGAGAAGTTCTGCACCGGGTGCACTGACTGTACCGAATGCCGACGCCAATACGACCTGAACTACTCCAGGGATATTGCCCTGGTCTGGGAGCAGCCCGATAACCTGCCTGCTATGCTGGAGGATGATCCGGCTGAATTGTTGCCGCCCGTCTCTGCGTTTCAGGGGGTCCATACGGTACTGGCTATCAACCTGCACCAGGATATTTTGCTGTCGTTGCCGGAACTGATCCTGCAGGCAGGTGTTAAGGCACTGGTAGTTCCGCTGGAGGAACCGTTGTGGCTGCAGGGCGGCGCCCGCCGTCAAGCGGAGCAGAAAGCCAAAGGCACCGCATTGGAAATTGTGTTTCCCAAACCCTTTTGTTCTCTGCGGGAAGACGAGGCACATCCCGAAGTGAACAAGTTTATCCGCTATTTCCGCATCGGCTTTCCTCAGTTCAGCATAAAGAAGCTGGACGGGCTTATTCAAGAGGCCAGAGTGGTGCGCACTTCCCCCTGTGGTGCCGCCTACTTTGTGGCGCGCAACCTGGCGGGCGTGCCGGATGACGAAAAGCTGCCGGAGATTGTCGGCAACAAGTGGCATATTTATCCCTGTACCGGCAGCATGAAAATGGACCGGGAACTGAAAGATACGATTTTGCACAGGGCCGGCTATTTACACCGCGAGGCTGTAGCGGAGGCGGTGAGCCTGGCCGAGGACCGGCAAAGGTCGGTTGATCCGGCTGTGCAGGCGATGCTGGCGGCCAAGCCGCCGGTCACTACCGCCTATGACCGTTACTTGGCGCAACAGCCTCAGTGTCGCTTCGGTGACACAGGGATCTGCTGCCGCATCTGCATCCAGGGACCGTGCCAGATTACTTCCACCGCTCCAAAAGGAGTCTGCGGGGCCAGCGCTTATACCATCGTGGCCCGCAACCTGCTCCGCTCGGTTCTTGGCGGCACTGCGGCCCACTCCGATCACGCCAAGCATATGTTGCTGACTTTAAAGGCGGTGGCGGAGGGGAAAAACGGTGATTATGGGATCGCCGCGCCGCAAAAATTAGCGGCTGTGGCAGAGCGGCTGGGTATCCCGACGGCTGGTCGAGAGACACAGGATATTTTGCGCGAGGTTATAGATCTCGGGATGCACGAATACAGCCGCCTGAGCGACGGCCACCTGCAATGGGTGGAAAAGGTGGTTACTCCTGGCCGCTTCCAAAAGTTTCAGGAGACAGACATTTTGCCGATCAGTATCTTTGATACGATTGCTACTGCTATGAGCCAGACCCACCTGGGGATGGATGCCGACCCGGTCAGCCTGGTCTTTAAGACGTTGGAGGCGGCCCTGGCAGATTTTGCCGGGATGCATGTCGGGACAGACCTGTCCGATGTGCTGTTTGGCGTTCCGGTTCCGGTCTATACAGAGGCCAATCTGGGTGTGATTGATCAGGCTAAGGTCAATATCGCCGTTCACGGCCATAACCCGCTGCTCTCGGAGATGATTGTCCGGGCGGCACGCGAGTTGGAAGCGGAAGCATTGGAAGCCGGTGCCGCCGGTATCCAGCTGATGGGTGTCTGCTGTACCGGCAATGAGGTGCTGATGCGCCAGGGTGTGCCGCTGGCTACCAACTTTATGTCTCAGGAGCTGCCGATTATGACCGGAGCGCTGGACATAATGGTGGTGGACGTGCAGTGTATTATGCCCAGTGTTCAGGCGGCAGCCGAATGTTTTAAGACGCGGATTGTCACCACCTCCAAAAATGCGCGCATCCCTGGCTCCCATTATGTGGACTTTGCTTCTGAGAATGCGTTGTCCAAGGCCAGGGAAGTAATCCGTCTGGCCATTGCTGCTTACCGGGAAAGGTCCGGCTCGCCCTGCTTCATACCGGCTGTTAAAAACAAAGTTGTGGCAGGATTCAGCTTGGAAGCGCTATTTGACTTATTCTCGGCACTGGCCCCCGACGCTCCGGTCAGTGTGCTGACCGCAGCGTTAAAGAGCGGGGAACTGCGCGGGGTGGTATTGTTTGCCGGCTGCAACAACCTGAAAACGGCGCAGGACAACAACTATGTAACTATAGCCAAGGTTTTGGCCAGGAATGATGTCTTATTGCTTGCTACCGGCTGTGCCGCCGGTGCTTATGCCAAGCTTGGCCTGCTTACCCCTGAGGCGGCGGAAACTTATGCCGGAGAAGGACTGAAAACTTTCCTCCGGCGCCTGGAGGAAGCTAACGCTCATAAGCTGCGGGGCGGACTGCCCCTGGTCCTGCACATGGGTTCGTGTGTGGACAACACCAGGGCTGCCGACCTGGCTACCGCTATTGCCAATGACCTGGGTGTAGATATCCCTAAAATCCCCTTTGCAGCCAGCGCGCCGGAAGCCATGACGGAAAAATCGCTGTCTATCGGGTCCTGGAATGTGGCCATGGGGCTGCCGGTCCATGTCGGCGTCATCCCGCCGGTTCTTGGCAGCGAGCTGGTCAACGGCCTGCTGCTTGACATCGCGCGGGATGTCTTTGGTGGTTACTTTATTTGGGAAACAGACCCGCAACGGGCGGCGGAACTGATACTTGCAGCCCTGGATGAACGTTCCTGGAAACTGAGGGTACATGGAGAGACCGCCCGGAAATTTGGCGCGCCGCTCACGGCTGCCTGGTAACTGAAAGCGGGCGAAAGGAGAAAAAGTATGCCGGCAACTGCTTTTGACGAAATCTACAGCGGCGCTGTCTCAACCGCGGGAAAATCTCCCGTCAAGCTGTTTGGGCAAGCCTTAAACGGGGCCATTATCGCTACCGGATACGCGGAGATTTTGCTGACCCGGGCTCTCCGGGCGTATGGTCCTGAAGAACCGGTAAATTTTCCGGGCACAGCGTATTTCTTGCCGGTGATTGCCAGCCTTTCGGGTGAGAAAGTTACCCGCCTCGGCGAGTTGCCGCCTATTTTAAACAGGATGCGGCACCAACTTAAGGAAGAGTTGAATTTCTCCAATGCTCTGCTTTGCGGCGAGGCGACTGCCTATGCCGCTGAGATTATTGAGGCGTTGCGCTACCTGCGCGGTGCAGCACAGCATGTACCGCCGTGGACCGGTTTTTTGAGCGACCCTCTCCTGCGAAAATTTGGAATTCAACTGGTGGACTGGACTATTCCAGGCCAAGCCATCATCATGGGGAGAGCACGCAGCGGCGCTGATGCCGTCAGAATTGTCCGGGAACTGCAGGCCAAGGGAATGATGATATTCCTTGTCAACGAAGTAATTGAGCAGTTGCTGGAACAAAACATGAAATTGGGCGTGGATTATATCGCTTTCCCTCTTGGCAACTTTACGCAGGTGATTCACGCCGTTAACTACGCGTTGCGTGCCGGCATGGCTTTCGGCGGCATTTTCCCCGGCCGGCGTGAAGAGCACCGCGATTATCAGCGCCGCCGGGTGCGGGCTTTTGTATTGCAGCTGGGTCGGATCGACGACGTTAAGGTCGCGACCCATTTTGCCGCCATTTTCCTCGGCTTTCCGGTCATCTGCGACACGAAGCTGGAAGAAGAAATCCCTGACTGGTATGTTTCGCATCCCGACTATGAAAATATAGTAAGTTATGCCCTCGAACTCAGGGGCATTAAGCTGAAGACTGTGGAGATTCCCCTTCCGGTCAATTACGGTCCGGCTTTTGAAGGAGAAACAATCCGCAAAGGCGAGATGTACGCGGAGTTTGGCGGCGGTCGCACGCCTGCTTTTGAACTGGTCCAGATGGTTCGGGAGGACGAGATTACGGACGGCAAAGTTACCCTGCTTGGCCCGGATATTGATCAGCTGGCGGAGGGAGGGAACCTGCCGCTCGGTATAGTGGTCAAAATCTTTGGCCGCAAAATGCAGGAAGATTTTGAGAGCGTGCTGGAAAGACGTATTCACTATTTTTTAAACTATGGCGAGGGACTGTGGCACGTAGCGCAGCGTGACCTTTGCTGGTTGCGCATCTCTAAAGAGGCTAGGGCCAAAGGCTTTAATCTCCGCCATCTTGGAGAAATACTGGTGGCCAGGTTCAAGGACGAATTTCCGGCTATTGTTGACCGGGTGGAGGTAACACTGCTGACTGACAAAGAGAAGGTGGAGCAGATGCTGGCGGCGGCCCGCGAGCGCTACGCCTTCAGGGATGCACGTCTTAAGGGCTTAACTGATGAGGCGGTTGAGGTCCTGTACTCCTGTACGCTGTGCCAGTCCTTTGCACCGAACCATGTCTGTATTGTTTCTCCGGAGCGGGTGGGCTTGTGCGGCGCGGTCAGTTGGCTCGACGCCAAGGCTTCTCATGAAATAGACCCCAGCGGTCCCAACCGGCCGGTTAAAAAAAGTACGCCTAAGGATGCCGTCCGCGGGATGTGGCAGGAGGTCAACGACTATATCGCAGAGGCCTCCAACCGCAATATAGAGGAAGTAAACCTGTATACGCTGATGGACAAACCGATGACTTCCTGCGGCTGTTTTGAAGCCATACTGGCCATTGTGCCGGAAGCTAACGGCTTGATGGTCGCTACCCGGGAATATACCGGCAGCACACCATCCGGGATGTCTTTCTCCACTCTGGCCGGCTCGGTCGGCGGTGGTTTGCAGACTCCCGGTTTTATGGGCATCGGCCGCTCCTACCTCCTGTCCCGCAAGTTTTTAAAAGCTGACGGTGGACTGGCACGGATTGTCTGGATGCCAAAAGAGCTGAAAGAGTTGCTGGGGGAAGATTTGCGCCGCCGCGCGGAAGAAGAGGGCCTTGGCACCGGCTTTGCGGATAAAATCGCTGATGAAACGGTCGGGACCACGATCGATGAAATCCTGCCCTATTTGGAGGAAAACGAGCACCCGGCGCTGTCCCTGGAACCGCTGTTTTAACAACGCCGCCCGCTGCTTTTTAAGGGAAAGGGGAAAACCAATGGGCCTGACCGGCTTGGAAATATATAAGTTGCTGCCGAAGACAAACACCGGCGATTGTGGTTTCCCCACCTGCCTGGCGTTTGCCATGGCCGTGGCTGCTGGTAAGATTAACCAGGAGAAGTGCCCCCATCTGTCGCCTGAGGCAAGGGAAACACTGGAAGCCGCTGCCGCACCGCCCATGCGCCTGGTCAGGATTGGGCCGGAGCAAACGCCTGTGCTGGTTGGCAACGAGACGGAACTTTTCCGTCACGATAAGCGCTTCAATAACCAGTGCGCCATAGCGGTGGAAGTTGCCGACACAGAAGATATGCCTGCTTTTTTACAGGATTTTTCCGCCCTGACCTTTGAACGGGTGGGACAGCGCTATTCCGTTGACTTGGCGGCTTTGCGCTGTACCAGCGGCGACGCCGGCCGTTTCCGGGAAGCTGCCGTACTGCTCAGAAACTCTGCCGGAAAACCGCTCGTGTTGATCAGCGAAGACGTCTCTATCATGGCTGCCGCTTTACCGGTCCTGGTCGGCGACAGGCCGCTGCTTTGCGCCGCCACGCCGCAAAATTACCGGGACATGACTGAGCTGGCCCAAAAAAACGGGTGTCCGCTGGTGGTGCGCGCGAAAAGCCTGACTGAGCTCTCAGACTTAACAGAAAAAATTGTCAGGCTCGGTCACAGGGAACTGCTGCTGGACAGCGGCAGCAGGGAAACAGCTGCTGTTTTGGCTGATTTGACCCAGTTGCGCCGGGCTGCTGTCCGCAAGCGTTACCAACCGTTTGCTTATCCGGCGATGGCCTTTGCCAGCGCCACGGAACCGTTGGCGGAGATAGTACAGAGCATCGTGTTTTTGAGTAAATACGCCTCGCTCATCGTCCTGAAAGCACGCCAGCCTGCCCAGGTGCTGCCGTTGCTGACCTGGCGCGCCAATCTTTACTCAGACCCGCAAAAACCTATTCAGGTTGAGCCGAAGGTAGTGGCTGTAGGGGCTGTCAGCCCTGCATCGCCGGTTTATGTGACGACAAATTTTTCTCTTACCTTTTTTATTGTAGAAAGCGAAGTGGCAAACAGCAAAATTCCTGCCTATATCCTGCCGGTTAATACCGAGGGGACCTCAGTGCTGACCTCCTGGGCCGCCGGCAAGCTGACCGGTGCCGCCATCTATAAGGCGCTGCAGGAAAACGGCCTGGAATCCCGGGTTAACCATAAGACGCTGGTTTTGCCTGGTTATGTGGCCGTCCTTTCCGGCAGTACACAGGAGGCCACCGGTTGGAAGGTCCTGGTCGGGCCGCGTGAAGCCTCAGGTATCGCTAAGTTTGCCAGAGAAAACTTTCGATGACGCGTAAGGTAGCAGTCTTTTTTTCCCCGGACGGGCGGGTGGCCCATGTAAAGCGGAACACCTCCCTTTG
This sequence comes from Bacillota bacterium, assembly GCA_018725565.1. GTDB lineage: Bacteria > Bacillota > Dethiobacteria > Dethiobacterales > Dethiobacteraceae > HKB214. The sequence goes on from QLUR01000001.1 coordinate 75,673, forward strand.
GGAGGCGGCGGCGCAGGCGGGGCTGGGACTGAAGGGTACCTGCGGCGGCGCCGGCACATGCAAGCGCTGCCAGGTCCTGGTCAGGGACGGCCCGGCTCTGGAGAAAGGAACGGGCTTGCCGTCCGGGGCCGGTTTGGTTCTGGCCTGCCAGACCCTGGCCGCAGGCAGCGTGACCGTCGATATCCCGCAGGACTCCCGCCTGGCCGAACACAAGGTTTTGCTGGGCGGGGAAGATGTCCTGACGGAGTCGGACGCCGACCTTGGCCGCATTTACCGCCTGCAGCCGCTTTGCCGCAAAGTCAGACTGACGCTTGCCGCGCCGACGCCAGAGGGGAATATGTCCGACTGGTCCCGTCTGCAGGCGGCCTTGCGCGGGGAAACCGGCTGTGATACGTTCCGCATCAGCCTGCCGGATTTACGCAGGTTAGCGGAGACTTTGCGCTCCGGAAACTGGCAGGTGACCGCTACGCTGGTTGAAGCCGCCGGCTGTGCCGACATCGTCCGGCTGGAACCCGGTCATTCGGCCGGCCCCGCGTTGGGCTTGGCCATAGATGTGGGTACCACCACGGTGGTCGTACACCTGGTTGACCTGGAAACCGGCCTGGTGCTGGGAAAGAAGGGCACTTACAACAAGCAGGCCCGTTTTGGCGATGACGTCATTACCAGGATCGTTTATGCCACGGAGCAAGAAAACGGTTTGTCCCAACTGCAGGAGACTGTCATCTCTGTCGTTAACCAGCTTGTCACCGGTTTATTGGCGGAGAACGGCAGGCACAGACGGGATGTCCATCTGGCCGTGGTAGCAGGCAATACCACCATGATTCATCTGTTTCTGGCGCTGCCGCCTGCATATATTCGCCTTGAGCCGTATATCCCGCTTGCCGGAAGCCCGCCCCCGGTAAGGGCCGCTGAATTGGGGCTGGCAGCCAACCCTCACGCTGTCATACTTTGCCTTCCGGCTGTTGCTTCCTATGTCGGAGGGGATATTGTGGCGGGCGCTTTGCTGAGCGGCATAGCCCAAGAACAAGAAGTAACGCTTTTTATTGACATCGGTACCAATGGGGAGATGCTGCTTGGCAACCGGGACTGGCTTGTTGCCGTGGCCTGCTCAGCCGGTCCTGCTTTTGAAGGCGGCGGTATTACTTTTGGCATGCGGGCCATGCAGGGGGCTGTTGAACGGGTGGCGATCACCCCGGAAAGTTACGAGGTTACCGTGGAGACGATTGGCGGAGTAAGGCCGCTTGGCCTTTGCGGCTCGGGACTGATTGACTGCCTGGCCAAACTCTGTGCCGCAGGTATCATTAACCGTGCCGGCCAACTGCAGATGGACTTTGCTACCCCGCGCCTGCGCCGGGGGGATGACGGACCGGAGTTTGTCCTGGTGTGGCAGGAGGAGGCCGGGGGCGGCAAAGACATCGTGCTTACCGGAAACGACATCAAGAACCTGCTGCGGGCCAAAGCCGCTGTATATGCCGGCATCCGCTGCCTGCTGAAAGCAGCGGAGCTGGAAATGGAGGCCGTCTGGAAGGTCCTGATTGCCGGAGGCTTCGGCAGTCACCTGAACATCCGTGATGCCATCGCCATCGGCCTGTTACCGGACCTGCCGGCGGAAAAGTTTACTTTTGTCGGCAACGCGGCGGTAAAGGGCGCCCGCCTTTGTCTGCTGTCGCAAGAGGCTTTAAGTGAAGCGCAAGCCTTGGCCAAAAAAATTACCTACTTAGAGCTTTCAGCCGGAAGCGACTTCATGGAGGAATTTGTGGCGGCGCTTTTTTTGCCCCATACCGACCTAAGCCTGTTTCCCTCAGTTTAGAAGTTCCAACTTCCGACCGCCGACTTCTGTAAAGGAGCGTTGCCCTGATGGTTTTTATGCCCATTGTGGAAAAGTACCGGAGTAAAGTACAGGAGGTGGTTCTTGGCGCCACCAGGGCACAAGGCGGCACGCGTGATTTCACCGTGACCGTTGGTGGAGAGGCTGCGCTCCCTTTTCTCCACTATGAGGGACAAATACCCCATCGTCCGCTGATAGGTATGGAAATCTGGGACACTGCTCCCGCAGACTGGCCGGCCTGCTTTGCCCCGTATTTTGCGGATAGTTTTCGCGACCCGGCCGTCTGGGCTCAAAGATGTGTCTCCGGGTACGGTGCCGATCTGGTTGTTCTGCATTTGAAAAGCGCAGATCCCGATCTGCTTGATACCTCTCCCGAACATTGTGCCGCCGTGGTCAGCAAGGTTTTAAATGCTGTCGGCTGCCCGCTTGTGGTGTTAGGCTGCGGCAAGCCGGAAAAAGACAACCTGGTGCTGCCGGCTGTGGCGGAAGCGGCCGCCGGGGAAAACCTGCTGCTCGGACTGGCCGAACAAAATAATTACAAATCGCTTACCGCCGCGGCCATTGTCTACAAACACACGCTGATTGCCCAGTCGCCTATTGATATCAATATCTGCAAACAGTTGAACATCCTGATAACGGAAATGAACCTGCCGGCCGGCCGGATTGTGATTGACCCTACAACCGCTGCTTTAGGCTACGGCTTGGAATACGGCTACTCCATCATGGAGCGGGTGCGTATCGGTGCTTTACAGGGGGATGCCATGCTGTCCATGCCGATGATCGGAAATATCGGGGCGGAAGTCTGGCGCACCAGGGAAGCGACGGCGCCGGCGGAAGAAAATCCTGGCTGGGGTGAACAGCATGACCGCGGGATCCTCTGGGAGGCGACCACGGCAGCGGCGCTGCTGCAGGCTGGCCTGGACATTGTGGTGTTGCGTCACCCGGAGGCCGTCAGGCTTATCCGCCAAAACATTACTGAACTGATGGGCGGCCGCGGCGTGTAAGGGACCCGTAAAAGAAAGGCGGTGAGGGCATGTTTATTATCGGGGAGAGAATCAACGGCAGTTTTCAGGACATTGCCAGGGCGATCCGGGAGCAGGATCCACGTCCTGTGCAGGCCTGGGTCCGCAAACAGGAAGCGGCGGGTGCCCGCTACCTGGACCTTAATACCGGGCCGGCTGCCAGGGAGCCGCTGAAAGCAATGCGCTGGCTGGTGGAGGTCGCCCAGGAAGCAAGTACGCTGTCCCTCTCTCTCGACTCCAGCAACTACGAGGTCATTGAAGCAGGCCTCGAGGTATGCAGGCGGCCGGCGCTGATTAACTCCGTGCCTGCCGAGGAACCGAAGATGCAGTGCGTCTTTCCCTTGGCTAAGAAATACAAAGCGGCGGTAATCGGCCTGACCATGAATGAACGCGGTATTCCCAAGGACGCGGAGAGCCGGCTGGCTCTGGCCATGGAACTGGTCCTGGCCGCCGACTCCTGCGGTTTAAGTCCGGATGACCTGTATCTTGACCCGCTTGTCTTGCCATGTAATGTGGGGCAGAATCATGGGCCGGAGGTCATGCAAACCTTACGGCAGATCAAGCTGCTCAGCAACCCGCCGCCGCGAACCGTGGTCGGCCTCTCCAACATTTCTCAGGGGACGGGAAACAGGCAGCTGATTAACCGTACCTTTGCCGTGATGGCCGTTGCCTGCGGCCTGGACGCTGCTATTGCCGATGCTACTGACGGGCAGCTGATGGAGGCCGTGGCCACGGCCCGCATAATAATGAACCTTGACATCTACTGTGACAGCTATGTAGAGCTTTACCGCAAGCAAAATACAGTACACTGGATATAAGGAGGTTTTAAGATTTGAACGGCAAGAATAACGAAGTCCAAGTCCCGGCAAAGGGAAATGCGCCCGCTTTTCCCGAGTACCCCCCCTGTCAGGCCGGCTGTCCGATCAACACGGATGTGCAGGAGTATGTGCGACAGATCGCCACCGGTGACTACGGCAAGGCGCTGGAGGTAATCCTCGAGGTCAATCCGTTGTCGGCTGTATGCGGCATGATTTGTGCGCACCCCTGTGAGAACGAGTGCCGGCGCAAAGATGTGGATGAAGCGGTTTCCATCCGGGCGCTGAAGCGTTTTGCCGTGGAAAACGGTGACTGGCCGGAAGCCGGGAAACTGGAGGTTAGCAGGTCAGAAAAAGTAGCCGTAGTGGGTGGAGGTCCGGCCGGCCTGATGGCGGCCAGGGAACTGGCCAGGCTTGGCTTCCCGGTTACCATTCTGGAGCGGACAGCCGAGTGCGGTGGAGCGGTCGCCAACTTTATCCCGCTTTATCGCCTGCCTATGGAGTGGCTGCGCAAGGATGTCTCTCTGGTTGCCGGCAGCGGTGTGGAGATCAGGACCGGAGCAGAACTGGGCAGGGACTTTACGGTTGACGAGCTGGCTGCGGAGTACAAAGCGATCGTTCTCGCCCTGGGCCTGCCCATCAGCCGCGGATTGCCTATTCCCGGCGCTGAAGCCGAAGACGTGATGCTGGCGCTGCCCTTCCTGAACAATGCCAAGTTCCACGGCTATAAGTTCGCGCCGGGACGCCGTGTGATTGTAATCGGCGGCGGCAACGTGGCCATGGACGTAGCCCGGACCGCCTTGCGCTGCGGGGCTCTGGACGTTCAGCTGGCCTGCCTGGAGTGTCGCGAGGAAATGCCGGCTTTTGAATGGGAGATTGAAGAAGCGATCGACGAGGGAGTCAGGATGTACCCGGCCTGGGGACCAAAAAGTATTCAGCTGGACCGCTCCGGCAGGATCACCGGCCTGGAATTGCAGGAATGCCTTTGTGTATTTGACGAGCAAAAGCGCTTTAGTCCAAAATTCAGTGACTCGGTGCGGTTTATTGATGGCAACACCGTGATTCTTGCCATCGGACAGGCTAACGATGATTTGTCTTATCTTGCCGAATCAGGACTGCAATTAAACGCGCGAGGGCAGCTGCTTCATAACCAGCGCACCATGCAGACCACCCGGGCAGGCGTTTTTGCCTGCGGTGAACTTGTTGCCGGTCCCGGCTCTGCCGTCAAGGCCATGTCCGACGGCCGGAAAGTGGCGCTGGCTGTTAAAGCCTACCTTGATAACGTTCCCTTTGATGCCGGACTTGCTGAGCAATTTACCACTTTTGATGCTTTGTCGCCGTCAACGATCGAAAAAGTAAAACGCATTGCCCGCCTGCCGGTGCCTTTGCTGGACCATGAAGTAAGGAAAACCCATTTCGGCCATGCGGAAACCGGCTACGATGAGCGTATGGCCCTCTGCGAGAGCCGTCGTTGCCTGGACTGTGCAGCTGGCGCACAAGTGCAGGACGAGATTTGCGCCGTCTGCCTGACCTGCCTGCGCACATGCCCCTATGACGTTCCCCACATCGACGCGGACGGTGTCTTTACCATCCGCAACGAAGAGTGCCAGGCCTGCGGCCTGTGTGTAGGCATCTGCCCGGCACGTGCTATCCGTTTCCGCAACCAATATGTCGAGTTGGCGCTCAGTCGGCTGGGAGCAGCCGTGGAGCAGGCAAAAGGCAACGGTCCCGCCGCTGTGGTTTTCTGCTGCAGCTATGGGGCATTTGCGGAGCGCGACTTTTTGAAATACGTCAATAACGGCAAACCGCAGAACCTGGCAGTAGTCCGTGTCCCCTGCGTGGCGAAGGTGGAAGTGCAGAATATCCTGGAAGCGTTTGATTTGGGTGCCGACGGCGTTTTATTGGCCGGCTGCCAGCAGGAAGAAGAATGCACTTACATGGAGGTTGCCGGGTGGGCAGGCAAACGTGCGGCCCGGGCCAGCGAGATTCTGGCGCAAATCGGAATTGCGGGAGAGCGGGTCCGGTACCGGGAACTGACTGTGGATCAGGTCCGTGATTTTTCCGGCGTTGCCGCAGAGTTTTTGTCTGAAATTAATGACGTGTCAAACGTTGGCGGGGGGGAAAACAAATGATTGTCGGAGAACGCAAACCGTTCCCAAAGATCCTGCAATCTGTCGAAAACTACGAGAAAATACTGGTGCTGGGCTGCGGCGAGTGTGTCACGGTCTGTATGGCCGGTGGGGACAAGGAAGCCAAGGAAACGGCGCTGGCTTTATCCATTGCCCGTAAACGGGCCGGTAAACCGGTCGCGGTGGAGAGCAAAACCGTGGAACGCCAGTGTGAGTTTGAGTACCTGGAAGCGGCCCGCCGGCAGGTGGAAGCGGCGGAAGTCGTCATTTCGCTGGCCTGCGGCGTGGGCGTGCAGGCTATGAACATGCACTTCGCTGATAAGCTGACCGTACCCGGACTGAACACCACCTTTATGGGGATGCCACTGCGGCAGGGGGTCTGGACGGAAAACTGTCTAGGCTGCGGCGACTGTGTGCTGGACCTGACGTTGGGGATCTGCCCCATCACCCGTTGTTCGAAGAGTATGTTCAACGGTCCTTGCGGCGGTTCCCAGGAGGGCAAATGCGAAGTGAGCAAGGAAGTGGATTGTGCCTGGCAGCTGATTTACGACCGCCTGATCAAGATGGATATGCTGGAGCGCATGGAAGTTATCCACCCTCCGAAGGACTGGTCCGCATCGCACCATGGCAGCGTGAGAACAAGTGTAAGGGAGGATGTCAGAATTGACGGCCAGTAACCTGCAAAAAATGCTTGACCGCGGCAACTTTGCTGTTTCGGGGGAATTGGGGCCGCCCAAGAGCGCTGATCTCTCCACGCTTAAGCATCACGCGCATGATATGCGTAACCACGTAGACTCCTACAATATTACTGACAACCAAACGGCCATTGTGCGCACCTCCAGCATAGGCGTGGCCGCCACGCTAATACAGATGGGCCTGGAGCCCAACGTGCAGATGACCGTGCGGGATCGTAACCGTATCTGCTTGCAGAGCGACCTGCTAGGAGCGGTAAGTTTTGGTGTGCGCAATTTTCTTTGCTTGCAGGGGGACCATGCCAAGTTTGGCAATGAACCGGGCAGCAAGAACGTGAACGACGTGGATTCCATGCAGTGGCTGCAGGCGGTAAAGAAGATGCGGGACGAGGGCATCTTTATTGGCGGGGATAAACTGGAACATCCGCTGCCCCCTCTTTTTCTGGGAGCCGTGGTTAACCCCTTTGCCGATCCCTTTGAATATCGACCCTATCGCCTGGCCAAGAAAATTGCCGCAGGCGCCCAGTTCGTCCAGACCCAGTGTATCTTTGACATCGATCGTTTTGAAAGGTGGATGACTAAAGTCAGGGAACTGGGACTGCACAAGAAAGTGTATATTCTCGGCGGTGTCACCCCGATCAAGTCTATCGGCGCGGCCCGCTACATGCAGAGCAATGTTGCCGGCATGATCGTGCCGGAGGCACTGATTACCCGTCTTAAAGGCGCCCAGGATAAGAAACGGGAAGGCATTAACATTGCCGTGGAAACGATCCAGCGCCTGCGTGAAACCGAAGGAGTGGCCGGTGTGCACGTCATGGCCATAGCCTGGGAAGAAGTGGTCCCTGAGATCGTGGAGCGGGCCGGACTTTATCCCCGCCCCGTACTTTCTTAAATCAAATGTCCCCGTACTAAGAGCGCTGAGTACGGGGACTCTTTTTGAGGACTTAACTACCCACCTATAGATGTAACTGCTTTTAAACCGCCACCTGCGCCTGAGCTCCTGTGGTCCTCACTCCGACGTACGCCCCCCGGTACGCCTTCGTTCCGGTCCTCGTCGCGCCTAGCATCCGACGATTTCCAAGCAGTTTGCGTCATATAACGGCTTGAGCAGTTACTTTTGTACAAGCATTCCTTATAAAGCCGGTCTTCACTGGCTGGTTTTCGCTGTGACTTGAGTTCCGCAGAATTTCAGCAGTCAAAAGAGGAAATGAAGCGCCGGAGAGGGAATATAGCTATAGATAAAGGGATAAAAATCAGAATTTATGTCATGCTGTACCAGAGGTGGTGGGAAAAATGAAAGATGCGCCAAGAAAGACGGCAGGCTCTCAAAGTCCTGCCGGCAAGGTGTTGTTCCTGCCGGCACACGCTGTTTATTATTTGCAGAAAGGGATGCTTTATTACCAGAGAAACAAGCTGGATAAGGCGTACCTTCATTTTAAAAGAGCAGTGGAACTGGAACCTGACAACCCTTATAACCATTACAATCTGGCCTGCCTGTTGAGCAAGCTGGGCCGTCTGCAGGAAGCCAACCGTATTTTTGAAAAGATTGTTGGCACTATGGATAACTCAGTTCCCGAGTGTTACTTCCTGCTAGCCATTAATTGCGGTTTGCTGGATGAACTGGAAAGGTCACGGGATTACCTGCGGCGCTACCTAACTGTCGACCCTGACGGCGAGATGGCCGATGAGGCAAGGGAACTGCTGGAGGCGCTGGAAGGCGGAACTTTTGTTGCACCGCCGCCAACTTATACCCAAAGGGATTTACTGTTGGAAAATACGCTGCGGCATACTATGAAAGAGGAATTGCTGGGCCTTTACATCCACGACAGCAATTTTAAAAAAATCCTGAACGATCACTTATATCGCGGGCCGGACAGTTTTAAGGAGGAGATTCTGCACTTTTACGGGCTGCGTGGTGATGAGGCCTCCAAAAAGGCCCTGCGAGAGTTTGTCAGAAATCCATGGATCAAGGAACGTTTCCGCCATCTGGCGCTGCTGGAACTGAAAACACTGGGCGAGAGCGGGAAAATAGAAATTTTTGCCGGCGGGACTCTGCAGGATGTCGAGCTGGCTAACTATCCGCTGAAAATGCCTGCCTGGCGGGAAGAATGGCAGCAGGTGGTAAACTGTGCCAGAGAAAATATGCGCCGGAACAACTGCTATGATGAAAGGTTTTTTGAAGATGTGCAGGCTATCTGGCTTGACTTTATCAATACTGTCTACCCCGCCGCACCAAGGATTTCAAGACCTGAGACGTGGGCGGCGGCTTTGGAGTACAGCCTGGCACGCTTTCACTGTTTAAGCCTGACTCAAAAAGAATTGGCCCAGGAGTACGGTGTTTCACAGGCCAGCATCTCGGGCAAGTTCAGGGAGATAAATGAGGCGCTGGGACTTGACCGGAAGGCTTATCAGAATATGCTCAAGTATCTCGGGCACGAATACTAGTATGGGAAGCAGTTACACAAAACGGATTAGTGCTGAATATAGTAAAAGCGACCTCCTACATAACATGGAAGGAGGTCTTCTGTTTGCATCTTCCTTTGTCGGAGATTCTGGAAATTGTGGCTTTTACACCTGCCTACCAGGACGGAGCCGGTTCGGGCCTGACTGTTTATTACCGGGATGGCACGGTGCGCTGGCTGTCGCGCGGGCTCAAAGGCTTCATCCAGCAATTGGCCCGTTCCTTCAGTGTCAACTTAGCGGAAATGAAAAAAAATTTCGGGCCGCTGCTGGGGCAGGTAAACTTGTTTCCTCTTGCTCTCGGCCCTTTTTTATTGTTTGTTCCGCTTAAAATCCAGAAGCCGCGGCTGCCCGGTGACCCGGCTTACGGCTATTTCAAACTGCGTTCCCTTCAGCAGGTCAGTGACGAGCCGGCCCCGTGTACCGTGATGCTTGACGGCGGCCATATATTGACGCTGCGCCAGTCGCTGCGCGCGGTCCGCAGCCGGCTGCGGACCGCGCGCAGACTGGAATTAATGCTGATGGAGCAGTATTGCGCAATAATCGGGAGCAGCGCCGGATTTTTTGTACCGCAGCAGGCTTTGCCGGCTAAGGCGTGGCAGGAAATTCACCGGTTGCAGGGAATTAAAACTAGTAACGAACTGGAGGAGGACAATGCTTTGGAGCTGCACAATTTAATGGAAAAAATCGTGGAGCAGCGGCTGGATGAAATTTTGGCCAAGGACAAGAGCGGGCTTTGCCGTTGCGGCCAGTGCCGGCTGGATGTAACAGCCCTGGCCTTAAACAACCTGCCCTCCCGCTATGTGGTAACGGAACGCGGTGAAGCATATTCCAAGGCCAACATCCTGGAAATCCAACTTTATGTTGACGTGGTGTCGGCGGTGACCAAAGCGTTGCAGGTAGTGCACCGGAAACCTCGACATTCAGCAGAACAATAGCTGCTGCTCGTCTAAACAAAAAAGGAAATTGCCAGGCTGTCAAGAATATACCGGGCGATAAACGCTGATGGACGGTGAGGAATGTGGAGACATTGCGAGGGTGGCGACAGTTTTCTCCCTTGTTGTTATTCTTTGTCCTCCTGCTTTTTCCTCCTGTCGTAAATCACTACATCTGTACGCTGATTGCGCCGGGCTTTTGGCAGGATTTTTGCCGAGTTGCCCAGTGGTGGCTGTATTTTATCCCGACCGTCTACCTGTCGGCCCGTTTCGGCTACAGAGGTGTGGCTGTAGCATTGTTGTTTTACCTGGCTGTCAGCGCGTACCTGTTGTTTAGGGTGCTGCAGTCACTGGGTGCGGCACTGTACACATACCAGGCCTTGCTGACGCTGGCAGCCGCGGTTTTTGCCGCCGTGACCGTGGGCAAGCTCGCCGAGCAATTTAACCGGGTCAGGGAATCGTATGATGAGAAGAACGCAAACTTAAAGGCGCTGTTTTATAGCAGCCAATTTCTGGCTTCGTCCCTGCGCCAGGAGGAAATTCTGGACAAATGCCTGGTGTTGCTGCGCGCCTCGTTTGGTTTTGAATATGCCGACATCTGGCTGTTTCAGGATGAACGGACACTGCGACTGGCGGCAAGCAATATCCCTGCCCGGATGGCTCTTCCTGAGAGCACTCCGGCGGACAGCGGCCTTTTAGGCTTGGCTCTGACCGCGAAGGATACGGTTTTTGCCGAAGATCCGGCAAACGATGAGCGTATCGTCGACAAATCATGGGTTTTGAAGTTAGGGCACCGCCTGGAGATAGCAGTTCCCCTGCTTCATAAAAGCGAAAAGCTGGGGGTGCTGATGTTGGCCAGCGTGGAAAAGGTCGCAGTCACACCGGAGTTGCGCGAACGGTTGCTGACCTTTGCCAACCAACTGACGCTGGCGTTAAAAAATGCCGCGCTTTACCGGGAAATGGAACAGAAGGCGATTTCGGACGAGATGACCGGGCTTTACAATTACCGTTTTTTCCAGGAAGCACTGGACAGGGAGCTGAAGCGGGCAGCGCGGGAAGGGTCGACAGTGGGGCTGCTGATGATGGACCTGGACTACTTTAAAGATTATAACGACATTTTTGGTCACCAGCAGGGGGACCGGCTGCTGCGCGAATTCGGCTCGGTATTAAAAGGTGCCGTCCGGGAAACTGACATCCCGGTCAGATATGGCGGGGATGAATTTGCCGTGATTTTGCCGCACACCGATGAGGCCGGTACCAAGCAGTTGGCGCTGAGGGTAGCTGCGCAGATGAAGGAACACCTGTTTCCCGGTTATGAAAGGATGCCGGGAGGCAGGATATCGTTGTCTTTGGGATACTCCGTTTATCCGGTACATGCCTCTGAAAAGCAGAAACTGATTAAGCTGGCAGATGACAGCCTGTACCAGACCAAAGACAGGAGGCGGCGCGAGAAACCTAAGGCATCCGCTGTTCACAGGCCGCAGGACATTTCATGAAACTCTTTTTCCGAAAAAAGTTAAACTGTAGCCGTTTTATTGTTTTTACTCCAAAATGCCGCGCAGGATATAGCGGATGTCATCGGGGGGCAGTCCTTCGCCAAGGTAAAATTCATTAAGCCAGATTTCAAAGTGAAGATGGTCCTCTCCCGGAATTCCGGCCGCAGCCTGAGATGTGCCGGAATTGCCAACCGTACCAATCTGCCGGCCGGCATAGACCAAGTCTCCAGCGGAAAGATCGGTTGCGACTTCATCCAGGTGGGCGTAGCGGGTTATTACCTGGCCCCGGTGTTTCAGCCAGACTTGCCGCCCGCGGAACTTGTCCAAAATTTCCGCAGGCGTGTCAGGCGCCTGCACGGAGAGCCGGCGGTATGCGGCGTGCTGTTCCGGCGTCAGCTCCGTGAAGTCATGGTCGATGCGGATAACCAGCCCGTCTGCGGCAGCAAGCACTTCCGTCCCCGCCCTGATCGGCACGCCGGAAAAGCCATGATAGTAATCAATCCCTTGGTGTATGCCGTTTCGGTGGGGCCGAGGCGCACCCGGCAACTGGCCGTCGGTCATCTGAATGGTCGCGCCGGCGATCGGCGAGTCCAGAAAAGCCAGCAGTTTTACGATTGTTTCCGGCGGCAGGCTATTGATATTGCCCTCAAACAACGGCTGGTCTTCAACTGCCGGAGCATTTCCGCCGGCAGGCTCCGGAGCAGGCGGGCTGTCCGCCCTGGCCACCGGCGGCCCAGGGTCTGTGCCCGGCATACTGCTTGTCCCAGGCATACCCCCCCAAAAAAGCAGGCCTGAATATAGCAATGCCAAGGCGGCGGCTGCCGCGGCACAGGTTTGTAAGGTGTTTAGCTTAAACAAAGTTACTCCCCCTCCGGTTGACACCATTGTAGCATACCGGGCGGCCCCGGAAAAGGGGGCTGGGCATTATTGTGTCGGAGAGTGTCGCTTTTGGTTGAAGAAACATGGTTTGGCGTGCTCGCGGAATACATGGCCCGGCAGCAGGCGGGTTTAGGGGAGGAGGTTGCGATCATGACCTACGATGACGTTGAATATTCTGAGCGGTTTGACTATAATGATAACAGCAAGCAACAAGCGCCGGGAAAGGAGACCAAGCGGGTGGATGGCAGGCATTTTCTGGGTACATACGGACTAAGCGCCGACGAAATCGACTCTTTACTGAATCTGGCGGAGTATTATTGCCGGGTGAACAACGACTCGGCAAGTCTCCCGCTTGAGGTGTTGCGCGGCAAGATGCTGGCCAACCTTTTTTTTGAGCCGAGCACCAGGACTAGGCTGTCCTTTGCCCGGGCGGCCGTGAATCTGGGCGGCGAAGTGGTGGAGCTCGAGTCCAAAATGAGCAGCCTGGTCAAGGGAGAAAGTGTGCTTGATACAGCCCTGACCCTGCAGGCCATGGGTGTTGACGCACTGGTTGTGCGGCACGCCGCTGCCGGTGTGCCGGCCTTCCTGGCGCATTCACTCTCTATCCCGATAATTAATGCCGGGGACGGCGCTCACGAGCATCCCACCCAGGCGCTGCTCGACCTGCTGACCATCCGCCAGGAGTTCGGCCGCCTGCAGGGGTTGACCGCCCTGCTGCTGGGAGACATCCGCCACAGCCGGGTAGCACGCTCCAATCTCTACGCCATGCGCACCTGTGGCTTGCGCGTGCGCCTGGCCGGGCCGCCGACGCTGGTGCCGGAGGAGATGACCAGGCTTGGCGCGGAATTGGCGCCGGATGTGGACGGCGCCTTGCGCGAAGCAGACGTCGTCTATGTTCTGCGGATTCAGCACGAGCGCCAACAGGCGGGAATGCTGCCATCGCTCGCGGAGTACCGCTCATTCTACGGCATCGATGCACGCAGGCAGTTCCTGCTTTCGGACAAGGCAGTCATTATGCATCCTGGCCCGATCAATATCGGGGTGGAGCTGACGGCAGAGGTTTACGCCTCGGCGCGTTCACGTGTCCTCAGACAGGTAAGCAATGGCGTAGCAGTGCGCATGGCCGTACTGCATCACCTGCTCTCGGGGCCCCGGAACTAAAGGACAGGGAGGGGAAGGACATGGAACTGTTAATTCGCGGCGGGACGCTGGTAGACCCCTCCCAGGGTCTGCACGGGCAGTATGACCTGCTGATTCGGGACGGCGTGGTGGTGAAAGTGGCTGAAAGTTTAGCGCCATCCGGTGAAAAAGTCCTGGAGGCCGCCGGCAAAACGATTTTGCCCGGACTGGTCGACCTGCACACTCACCTGCGTGAACCCGGCTTTGAAGAAAAAGAAACTGTGGAGAGCGCCTGCCGGGCCGCCGCGACTGGCGGGTTTACCAGTATCACCGCTATGCCGAACACTGACCCGGTAATGGACGACGGCAGGACGGTAGAGTATGTCCGCCTGCTCAGCTGCCGTGCCGGAGGAGTGCGGGTCTGGCCGGTGGGCGCCGTCAGCAAGGGCTTAGCCGGGCGGGAACTGGCGGAAATCGGCCTGATGTACAGGAGCGGCATCCGTGCTGTTACTGATGACGGGCGGGGCGTGTCTTGCGCCCGGCTGTTGAAAAATGCGTTACTGTACTGCCGGCAGTTTGAACTGCCTTTGTTTGAGCACTGTGAAGAAGAAGCGCTGGCTGCCGGCGGCCAGGTGCATGACGGTGTGGCCGCGTTGCGCCTTGGGCTGCCCGGACTTCCGGCCAGCGCGGAGACGGTGATGCTGGCACGTGACCTGCTGCTAGCCGCAGAAACGGGTGGGCGCGTACATATTATGCATCTTTCCACGGCCCGGGCGGTGGAGATGATCCGTCAGGCCAAGGCTGAGGGGGTAAGGGTAACTGCGGAGGTTACGCCGCATCACCTGTTGCTGACGGAAGACGCCGTCCTTGGCTTTAACACCTACGCCAAAGTGAAACCGCCGCTGCGCACCGCCGCGGATATGCAGGCCCTGCGCCAGGGGTTGCTGGACGGTGCCATCGATGCCATCGCCACCGATCATGCCCCCCATACCGAAGCGGAAAAAGCTGGCGACTTTTTGTCCTCGCCGTTTGGCATCGCCGGCCTGGAAACTGCTTTCCCCCTGCTATACACTTACCTGGTACGGACAGGAGTAATCCCGCTGGACCTGCTGGTGGGGAAAATGTCCCGCACTCCTGCTGCCATCCTTGGCATTCCTCACGGCAGTCTTGCGCCAGGATTCGCCGCAGACCTGGTGCTGATTGATACGGAGCAGGAGCTGACCATCGACCGCAGGCGATTCCTTTCCAGGGGTAAGAACAGCCCTTTTCACGGCTGGCAGGTAACGGGACTGCCGGTGTTGACCATGGTCTCAGGTAAGGTTGTGTGGATGTCTTAAAAGATATTTTTTCTGTTGGTTGGGGGTGGGGGAGTTATGACGCAATTGCAGCGTTTATCGGTCAGGAGCCACGAACAGGTAGCGCCTGGTGTTTTTCTGCTTTGCCTCTCCGGCGGCCTTACCGCTTTGCCCGGCCAGTTTGTGATGGTGTCGGTGCTGCCGGACTCCGTTCCCCTCTCCCTTAGGGAGAGGCCGGGTGAGGGGTTTGAGCCCGCTACGGCGCTACCCGCCTGTGACCCGCTGCTGCGTCGGCCGCTCAGTGTCCACGACTGCCGGCCGGGCGAGCTGGTCTTACTGTATCGTGTCGCTGGCCGGGGCACTGTCCTGCTGGCGGGGAGAAAGCCGGGAGACAGCGTCGACGTGCTGGGGCCGCTTGGCCAGGGGTTCCCGCTTAGCGCCAGCCGGCAGGCCATTCTGGTTGCCGGCGGTATCGGTGTAGCACCGCTGTTTTACCTGGCAAGAACGCTGCTGGAAGCGGGCCGGGAGGTCCTCTTTCTGTTTGGGGCCGGGGAACAGGCGGGTCTGTACCGGAGGCGGGAATTGGCACTATCCGGCGCCGAAGTGCGCCTAGCCACCGATGATGGCTCGGCCGGCTTCCACGGGCCGGTTACCGGCCTGTTGCGGGAGGCGCTGGGCCGGAACCAGGGCGCCGTCTTTGCCTGCGGCCCGGAACCGATGCTGCAGGCAGTGGCTGAACTTTGCCGGGCTGCGGAGCGGGAGTGTATTGTTTCTCTGGAGGCGCGGATGGCTTGCGGCGTAGGCGCTTGTCTGGGCTGCGTGGTGCCCGTCCGCCGGCACGGTCTCGCGGTGTACCGGCGCACCTGTACTGAGGGGCCGGTGTTCCGAGCGGAGGAGGTATATTCATGCAACCCGACCTGTCCGTGAAAATCGGGCGCCTGGAACTCAAAAACCCGGTAATGCCGGCTTCCGGCTGTTTTGGCTACGGCGAGGAATATGAACAGTTTTATGACCTCGGCAGGCTGGGCGCCATTGTGGTCAAAGGGACGACAGCCGAAGCCCGGCCCGGGAACCCCGCACCGCGGGTCGCGGAAACGCCGGCCGGCCTGCTGAACGCCATCGGGCTGCAAAACCCGGGGACGGAAGAAGCACGCCTGAAAATCAGGCGCCTTGCGCGGTATGGCGTGCCTGTGATCGTCAACGTGGCCGGTCACAATACCGCGGAATACTGCTCCGTGGTAGAGGCGCTCAGCGCAGAAACGGCGGTGGCGGCTTTTGAAATTAATGTTTCCTGCCCCAATGTCGCCGAAGGAGGCCTGTCTTTTGGCACCGACCCGCGGACGGTGTTCCGCCTGGCCGGAGAGCTGAGGAAGCTTACAGAAAAGACGCTGATTGTCAAACTCACTCCTAATGTAACAGATATCACGGAAATTGCCCGTGCCGCTGCGGAGGCGGGTGCTGACGCCCTTTCCCTGATTAACACGCTGCTGGGGATGGCCATTGATACCCGCTCCAGGCGTCCGCTGCTGGCCAATTTGACCGGCGGCCTGTCAGGCCCGGCCGTTAAACCGGTGGCAGTGCGCATGGTCTGGCAGGTGGCCGGCTGTGTTGACCTTCCGGTGATTGGAATGGGCGGTATCTGTTGTGCCAATGACGCGCTGGAGTTCATGCTGGCCGGAGCCAGTGCGGTGGCCGTCGGCACGGCCAACTTCAGCAACCCGCTTGTTTGCCCGGAGATTATCGACGGCCTTGCTGTTTACTGCCGCGAGCAAGGTTTTTCTGCAGTCAGGGAACTGGTGGGCCTGGCGCGGCGGCCGGCCGCACACAAAGCAGGAGGTACGGGTGGATGCGGGAGAAAATAATTATTGCCCTGGATGTAGAAAGCGAGGAGGCGGCGCTCTCGCTGGTCGCCCAATTACATGACCTGGCGGGAGCGTTTAAAATAGGCTTACAGCTTTACAGCCGCTATGGCCCTGCAATTGTCTGCAAGGTCAATGCGGCCGGCGGAAAAGTTTTCCTGGACCTGAAGTTTCACGACATCCCGAATACGGTGGCCCGCGCTGCCGAGGCGGCGGTGGAAACGGGGGTCTGGATGTTCAATGTTCACGCTGCGGGCGGTAAAAAGATGCTTCGTGAAGCCGTTCTTGCCGCTGTCCGGCAGGCCGGGAAGCTGGGTGTGCCGGCACCGCTGCTGCTTGGGGTGACGGTCCTGACCTCCATGTCGGAGGCGGAACTGCACAAAGAAACCGGGGTTTCCCGGGCGTTGCCAGAGCAGGTGACAGCGTTGGCCGTGCTTTGCCGGGAAGCGGGGCTTGACGGAGTGGTGGCCGCAGGTCCGGAAGTGCCCTCGATTCGCCGCGCCTGCGGCCTCGATTTCCTCATCGTTACCCCCGGCGTCAGACCCGCCTGGGCTGTGCCAAACGACCAGCAGCGTGTTATCACTCCCGGGGAAGCCTTGGCCCTCGGAGCCGATTACATTGTGATCGGCCGGCCGGTAACGGCGGCGCCGGACCCGCGGGCTGCGGCTGAACTATTATTTAAAGAGGCAGGTAAGGGAAAGCTATGCTGACGGCGGAAAAAATCCTGGAAATATTCAGAGCGACAGAAGTCTTGCAGGAAGGACATTTCCTGCTGACCTCAGGGAGGCACAGCGCCCGCTACCTGCAGTGCGCCCGTGTGTTCCAGTACCCGGAACAGGCGGAAAAGCTGTGTGCTGAGCTGGCAGCGCGTTTCAGCGGCCAAAGGATTGACGTTTGCCTGGGGCCGGCGCTGGGCGGGGTGATCCTGGCCTATGAGACGGCAAAACACCTCGGGTGTCGGGCCATGTTTACCGAGCGGGAGCAGGACGGGAAAATGGCCTTGCGCCGGGGCTTCCGGATCAATCCCGGTGAGCGGGTGCTGGTGCTGGAAGATGTGGTGACCACCGGCGGCTCTGTCCGGGAAGTGCTGGAACTGGCCGGTTCCCTTGGCGGCGCCCTGACCGGTGTGGGTGCAGTCGTAGACCGCAGCGGCGGCAGCGTCAACTTCGGCGTCCCGTTTGTACCGCTGCTCCGCCTGGAAGTGGAGACTTTCAGCGCAGCCGACTGCCCGCTGTGCCGTGAAGGAAGTGCCCCCGTCAAGCCCGGCAGCAGAAAATAGGCTATACTACGGAAAGGGAGGCTTCTTGTGAATGAAACGAAGCAAATGGGTTTTCTGGGCTCTGTGCCTGCTGGTGGTCGGTTCGCTGGCCGTAACGGCACTGCTGTTCCGTGAACGGACACCGGCGGCCCGCGGGAATATCGGGGTTATCACCCTGACCGGGGCCATTGCCGAGACCGGTGGCGGGGGCCTGCTGGCAACGGAGGGAATTACTCCGGACAAAGTAAGAGAACTGCTGAAACAGGTAGAAAATGACGCACAAATCGCGGCCGTGGTCCTGCGCCTGAACAGCCCGGGCGGGTCGGTGGGCGCTTCACAGGAAATAGCGGCCCTGATTCGCGACTTCCCGCGCCCCGTTGTGGTGTCCATGGCCGACACAGCCACTTCCGGCGGCCTCTATATTGCTGTCTTTGCCGACCGTATTGTCGCTCAGGCCGGCACCATCACCGGCAGTATCGGTGTGATTACGAGCCACATCTACCTGGGAGAGCTGTATGAGCGGCTCGGGATAACCGCTGAAATAGTTACCGCCGGTGAACACAAGGGTCTGTTTAGCGAGCCGCTGACTCCGGAACGGCGCGAGCTTTTGCAGGACCTGCTTGACGACCTGCATGCCCAGTTTATCGGATCGGTTGCCGAGGGACGGAAGCTGGCCCCGGTAAAGGTCAGGGAGATGGCGACAGGGGAAGTTTTTACCGGCGCCCGGGCCAAGGACCTGGGGCTGGTCGACCGCCTGGGAGGCTTGCCTGAAGCCGTTGAGGAAGCGGCGCAACTGGCCGGTGTTGCCGACCCGCAGCCGGTGGACATCACCCTGCCCGTTCCTCCCTGGTGGGAGACGCTTGGCCGCTTCCCGGCTTCCGTTCTTGACCGGCTGACTACAGCCCTGTTGGGGAAAGACGCCCTGTTTTTGCAGCAGCAACTGGAAAAACACCTGGTACCCAGATGGTAAAGGCTTCCGCCCCTGCCTTCCGGGCCGGTCTGAAAAGATAACCTGGCGGGAAAACAGGAGCCGGAGGCAAGGATAATCAGAAAACAACTGGAGGAGAGGTAATGCAACAGGAGACAAATGTTACCCTGACCGAGAAATTGGGTTTTGCCGAAACGGTAATCGGGATAATTGCCAGCCCGGCGGCCACAATGCGGGAGGTCAGCCGGGTGAATGCCTTGCCCCTGGCCCTACCGGTATTCTTCCTGGCCCTGCTGGTGACCAATGCGTCTGCTGTGCTGACTGAAACTGAGCTCGTGCGACTGTTCGGCGGGCCAGTTCCCGCCCTTGCAGCGTTTACTGCCTTCGCATTTTTTTACCTGCTCAGCCAGAGTACTCTGAGTTATTACCTGGCGCGCCTGTTTGGCTTCCGCGGCAGCTACACCACGCTCCTTTCGCTCCTGGCTTTGGCCAATGTGCCTTCTGTTTTTACCGCTCCCCTGTCTCTGGTCAGGTTTGTACCGGGCATTGCCGGAGCCCTTTTGCATGGACTGGTTTCCTTCATCCTAGCTGTGTGGGTCATTGCCCTCGGAGTTCTTGCCGTGCGGGAAACTTTTCAGTTATCCGCCGGGCGGGCAGTCATTATCTTTTTTCTCCCGCTGTTCCTGCTCTTGCTGCTGGCGTTAGCCCTTGTCCTGGCGCTGGCGGTGGTTTTGACATAATGTACTGGCAGAGCTGTTAACTGTCGCAACCCGGTTTAAGTCCGCCTGTCAGCCCCGGCAGCAAAAAACAGACTATACTATTGTCTGTAGTAAATTTTTGCTGTATAATTATCGCGAGGGCGCAGGGAGGTGAGCATTGTGAAATTCAAATTGCCTGCGGGGTTCCAGCCGGGAAGGCCAGGGCTTGGCAAAGTGCTTGGCGCGCTGGAAAATGAAATAATGGAAATTATCTGGAACAAGGGCGGCGAGGTTTGCGTCCGTGAGGTCCACGAAGTGCTGGCTGGCCGCCGGGGAATTGCCTACACTACGGTTATGACGATTATGGGCAGGCTGAGCGATAAGAAACTGCTGCAAAAGCGCAAAACGGGCAACGCTTTTTATTTCCAGCCTTCCGTTACAAGAGAGGAATTTACGGAAAAAGTGGTGGGTAACGTCCTGGATGCGCTGCTGGAAGATTTTGCGGAAGCGACACTGGCCCACCTGGCCAGCCGTGTTTCCGCCCAGGACCAGGACAAGATTGCCCGGCTGGAAAAGCTGCTGGCGGCGGCGAAAGACGGTGGAAACAATGCTGCCCGCTGAACTGCATTCATTTTTTATTCATATATTTTTTGGCTATCTGTTGATATTTCCCGCGGTGCTTGTTTTATTGCGACTGTTTGCCGTAAGTGATCCCGGGCAGCGCTTGCAGGCTTATCTGATGGCCTTGTTTACTCCCTTCGCCGGCTTTATCCTGTACCACACCGTGCTGCTTAAGCGCTGCCAGACCGGCCTTACGCCCTCCGGGCCGCTGGGGCGGATGTTGTTTGACGCTCTTTGCCAGGCCGGGTTCCTGGCCGTCAGCTATCTCAGTCCTCTGTTGGCGGTCCTGCTTGCTATCGGGCTGCTGAAAGCGGCAGCGGGGACTTTCTTTGCCGTCCGTCTGCGCCGGCAGGCTGTAACGCCGCCTCCCTCTGAACAGGAGCAAGTCAACCGCCTCCTGGCCGGGCACTGTGCCGCTATGGGTCTAGCCTGCCCGGAGGTCATCTACAGTAACCGGGAAAGCTTTATCGCTCTGACCGCCGGAGTGCGACGCCCGGCGCTGTATTTGAGTGCGCCGCTGATGGCGGAATTTACGCATGCCGAACTTGAACACATCCTGTTGCACGAACTGGCCCACATCCGCCGTGGCGATGTGTTCAGAGGATGGTTATTGCGCTTCCTCCGGGACCTGGTCTTTTTCAGCCCCTTCAGCAACGCGCTGCTGCTGCGTTGCCAGTTGGAAACGGAGCGCCTCTGTGATCGGGCAGCGGTGCGGCGGACGGGCGGCGACGCGCTGGCCTATGCCGCCACTCTGCTGAAGGCCTGGCGCTTGCTGGCGCGGCGCCGAGCCACTGAGAGTGCTTTTACCGCCGGCCTGGCTGGGCCGGCTAACAGCCTGGAACTGAGGATCAGAAGCCTGTTGAATGAGTCGCTCATTCGTTCGTCGGGAGTCGGGAGTCGGGCAGCGGGAACTCTGGAAGCTGCTGCCATTGACGTGGGGAGCGCGCACACTCCTTTGTTCTTGGCGGCACTGGCGGCGCTGTTTACCCTCACCATCCTGTACTTGGGCTATATCTGTTAGCGCTGTCCCAAAAATATCCGGCGGCATTCCTATGAATTTTGTTATGCTACAGTGATATCTTCTAGGAATTTGTTGAACACCTCCTGCCTTGGGTAAATATTGTAGAAATCCGTGCCGAACATATTCTGTATTACCTTATAGTCTAAAGTGTTTACGCTGATCTGAAAGGGCCAAAAGGGGATGGATGTGGAGGTGCGGACCTGATAATAGAAATTACTTCTCCGAAAACACCACGGCTTGATTTGAAAGATAAGTTCAAGATCGAAACCGGCACGATGACCGGCATCCGTTCACGGGAACAGTTGCAGGCTGGAGCGGCCTTTGTGAAGGCAGAAAACGAGGCTTGCAAAGCTGAAATCTCCTCCAGCGCGGCGGTACATGGCACGTAAGCTAGTTTTTACCTGTGGGAACTTTTTCTGATAACTTGCGTCGATAAAAGCAGCAAGACAAATCAACCAGACAAGGGAGGATACAAACATGACGAGGAAAAACAGGATTACGGCAGCCCTATTATCGATTATGGTCCTTTCACTCGGTATCTTTGCGGTCAGCGCCACAAACACAGGGAATAAGGCCTTGGCTACGGCACCAGACATAACCAAGCCGGAACAGAAACTGGTTACCGTCCAGGGCGAAGGTGTTATCAATGTTGCTCCCAACATTGCCTTCGTTACTTTGGGGGTTGATACCACCAACAAAAAGGTGCTCCCAGCACAGACAGAGAATAAAGAAAAAATGAAAGCCATCATGGATGAGCTGAAGAGGCTCGGCATTCCGGAAAAAAATATCCAAACACAGGAATACAATATATTTCCCGAGTATAAATGGGAGAAAGAAAGACGTACGTTAATCGGTTATCGCGTTATCAACAGGGTTAGAGTAAAAATCACAAAGATTGACGATACCGGAATGATTCTGGATGCTGTTACGGCAAAGGGCGCCAATACCATAGATAGCATCAGGTTTGCCGTTTCCGATGCCAACAAGGCTTATCAGGAGGCTCTGAAGCTGGCCTTGAAAAATGCGGAAGAGAAAGCAAAAGCTATGGTAGAGCAGTTTGGGTACACTAAAGTTACTCCGGTCACCATAATTGAGGGCTCGCAAGCATCTATCGTGCGGGATTTTGATCAGCAGAGAATGGCCGTTACAGAAGCGGCGAACGTTACCCCTGTCAGCGCAGGTGAAATGGAAATTCGGGCACAAGTTAATGTAAGCTTTGAATTCTCAAAATAATAAACTGACATAGGTCATGGATGGATAATTAAGCAACCCTAAAACACTCCGAGGAAAATTCAGGCCAGCGACGGAGCATGGAGGAGAACGCACGGCCAGGTATAATGGAGAAAATCAGCATTCAGCCACTGCAATCGTAGCCTGTGACTCGGCCGCCTGATATTCCCCATACTTATAATCCCCGTATACCCTGACAACTGTAAATCCCGCATCCAGGAGCAACATTTCCAGGTCGGCCCGCCGGATCGGCCGCAGCACGACCCTGTTTTCAAAACGGCCTAGCCTCTCATCCTTCTTAGAGAGGTGGTCACCCTGTTTGCTTTTGGCTCGTTTGCCACCTCAAAAGAACGGCGCCGCAGCGATATTGACCTGGCGGTTTTGCTTGATCCCGGGGTGTTGAAAGACCGCAATACTGAGGCGTTTAAAAATGAGTATTACGGTGCCTCGCCGGATTTTTCCCTGCGGAGCGTTGATTACAAGTTTTGTTTGTTGAAGAAATCTATTTCGCTGCCCTTAAAAAGAGGTTGAGAGCGGGAGAGTAAATTCAGGCTTGCATTTTATCCGGGGGTGCGGTATACTGGTCCTGACTACTACAGGCATTAGTAGTCAGGCAAGGAGGATGACAATGTCAAATCAGGCAAAGGGCAAAAAAGAGCAGTTTACTCAGAAGCCAAAGGTGAATATTACTGCGCTGCTGGTTATCGCTATCGCTGTCATTGGGGTGATCGCAGCCTTTCAGGCGACTCGCCCAACCCAGGCTACTACAGAGTATTTCGGCGAGCCGGTGGCTGCGCCGCGCTCCTATGTCGGCAGGGTCGTTTCCATGACGCGGGTGGAGCCGGTTGTGGAAAACGGGCAAATCAAACTTCCCCTCACGGAGATAGACAGAAACAACATCGTTTTCTTTGAACTGGAAAACGACCAGGGGACGCTGGTGCCTATGATGGCTTACATTACGCCCTCAGGGCGGCTGTTCGCCGGCAGCAGCATGTGCGAGCCCTGCCGCGGCCGCACCTTTTCCCTGGCCGGGGAGACCTTGGTCTGTGATACCTGCCGCACCACCTACACCATTGAGGACCATAGGTTTATCTCCGGCGCAGCCATCTGCGGCTCTTACGCACCGGTGTACATGAACCCTGTAGTAACAAACGGGATGGTGGTCATTGACCAGCAACAGGTATTAAGCTGGCGGATTCGCTCCCTGTAGCCACAGCATCAAGTTAATTTTGCGGAGGTGAAACAGATGCCAAGGGATTTCAGTCGGCTTTCCACACTGAAAGACTATGTGATTATTGCCTTGCTGGCAGTGCTTGTGTTCAACCTTTTTGCCCATATGGGCGGCGGGGAAGCAGTGTCCGAAGAGCAGCTGCGCCGGCTGGGTCTGGAATATTATGCCGCCAGGTATGGCAATGCCGCTGTGGAGGCACAAGTAAGAAACTTTGGCTGCCACCAGGAAATCTTTATACTGAAAGACGGACAGCTGGTTTTACGCCTCGCTTACCGCAGAGGCGAGCTGTACGAGCTGCCGGAGGTATAAGCAATGACGCTTTATCATATTGCTGTCAGCAACCTGCAGCGGCGCCGCAAAAAGATGCTGTTTCTCCTGCTGGGTCTGGTGGTCGGTGTGTCTACGGTTATCGGGCTGCTGACCATTGTTGGGGCCATGCGCCTGGAGCTTGGCGACCGGATTGACGAGTTCGGCGCCAACATCGTCATCGTTCCCCGGGCCAAGGGGGCGGCCTTAAATTACGGCGGCGTGGTTGTCTCAGACGTTACTTTCGGTGTGGAACGGCTGACGGAGGCTGATTTGCCCAAGATTGACACTATTAAGGACCGTGAGGGTATAAATATAATTTCGCCCAAAATTGTCGGGGCGGTGGACACCGGCGGCCAAAAAGCGCTGCTGGTCGGCGTGGAGACAAAGCGGGAGTTTACGCAGAAGCCGTGGTTTTCCCTGCGCGAGCAGGCGGGACTGCAGCCGGGAGCAAAGCCGGGCAGCCTGTCGTTGCTGGATGTCCCGGCCGACGGCCTGGTGGCAGGCTCTGCCGCCGCCCGCACTCTCGGTATCGGGGCCGGCGATAGTATAACCCTTAACGGCCAGCCGTTCCGGGTGTTCGGGGTGCTAAACGAGACTGGCGGCCGGGAAGACGGGGTGCTGTACGCCAACCTGGCGGTGGCGCAAAGATTGCTCGGGCGCCCGGGAGAGTTTTCTATGATAGAGGTTTCCGCCTATTGCAATTTCTGCCCGGTCGAGGAATATGCCGCTCAAATCGCCGCTGTACTGCCAAACGCCCGGGTAACGCCGCTGCGCCAGGCCGCCCTGTACCGGGAAGAAACGATTGACAAATTTGCCTCTTTTGGTTTTGCGCTGTCTGCAGTGGTGCTGCTGGTGGCCGCGCTGATGGTGCTGACAACGATGCTGGCCTCCGTCGGGGAGCGGACCAGAGAGATCGGCATTTTCCGTGCCATAGGTTTCCGCCAGGCGCATATCGTCAGGATTATCTTCCTGGAAGCGGGATTGGTCAGCTTTCTGGGCGGGGTGTTAGGCTATCTGTCCGGCAGCGCCGCGGCGTGGCTGGCCGGTCCCTACCTGGCACAGCTGCAGGGCACGGTGGCGCTGCGCTTCGAGCTGATATTGCCGGCTGTCCTGTTATCCATGAGCCTCGCTGTCATCGCCAGCATTTACCCGGCGCTGAAAGCGGCCAGGCTGGACCCGGCGGAAGCTCTCCGCTTCATTTAAAAAAATGCGCTACTACGCAATGTCAGGAGGAACAAAATGGCAGAAGTAATGATTGCCCTGCGGGAGCTGAAAAAAACGTACGGTTCCGCTGACGGAGAAGTTCACGCGCTGCGCGGCGTCACCCTTGACATTTACAAAGGCGAGGCGGTGGCGGTGATGGGCCACTCCGGCTCGGGGAAAAGCACCCTGCTCAGCATTATAGGCGCCCTGAATCCGCCGAGCGCGGGTACTCTTGAGATAGACGGCATCAACGTCTACGCTCTATCCCAGGAAAGAAGGGCCGACTTCCGGCGCGAATATCTGGGCTTTGTCTTCCAGCAGTTCCAGCTGATCCCCTATCTGACGGCCCTGGAAAACGTACTGCTGCCGCTGGTGACTGCCAGCCTGCCAGGCAGGCGGAAGCGGGAGCTGGCTGAACAGGTGCTGTGCCGCGTGGGCCTGGCCGGGAAAATGAACCGCCTGCCGGGCGCCCTGTCCGGCGGGGAACAAGAGCGCGTGGCCATCGCCCGCGCCATTGTCAACGCGCCGCCGGTGCTGCTGGCCGATGAGCCGACCGGTAACCTGGACAGCAAGACCGGCGAAGAGATAATGACCTTGTTCCGCAAGTTAAACGAGGACGGTCAGACCGTCCTGATGGTGACCCATAATCCCGACAACACCCGCTACATGGGACGCACCATTGTACTGAAAGACGGCCTGCTCTGCCAGGACAAGGCGGAAATACGGGCGCTGGCCGCCGGCCGGGGCCAGCGGCGGGGAGGATAATATGCAGCTGCACCATATCGCCATAAATAACCTGCGCCGGCGCAAAGCCAGGATGCTGTTCGTGCTGCTTGGCCTTTCCATCGGGATGGCCACGGTGGTGGCCGTTTACGGCCTGCTGGAAGCGATGAGGGCCGAAATGACCCGCCAAGCCTCCGAGTTTGGCGCCAATATAGTCATTACGGCCTCTGCCGGGGAAATGGCCTTTTCCTACGGCGGCATTACCCTGCCGGAAGTGCTGTTTGATGTGGAGCCGCTGACAATGGCCGATGTGGCGGCCATTGATAATATTCCCTCGCGCTCTCTGGTCAGGGTAGTCGCGCCGAAACTGCTTGGGGTGAGCACCGCCGGCGGCAGGGAGGTGATTGTGGCCGGCGTCCGTCCGCAGGAGGAGTTCCGGATCAAGCCGTGGCTGCGCCTGCAGGAGGCGCCGCCGGAGGCTGAGCGCATGCAGATAGCTGAAGACGGCATGGAGATGGAACTTGACATTTATTACCTGGACCTGGCCCGCCAAGACCCTACCAAGATAGTTCTCGGGCCGCGACAGGTGCTGCTCGGTTCCGCAGTTGCCGCGGCGCTCCCGGCCAACCCCGGCGACCGCCTGACCCTGGGGGAGCGGGAGTTTGTGGTCTTTGGGCTGCTCAAGGAGAACGCTTCCCTGGAGGATGAGCTGGTGATCATGAACCTGGATGTCGCGCAAGGCCTGCTTGGCCGGTCTCAGGAAGTCACGGTCGTAGAGTTGGCAACCGCTAATCCCGCGGCCGCGCAGCAGGCTCTGCTTACCGAGCTGTCTCAAGCGCTGCCAGGAGCGCAAATCACCAGCGTGCGCCAGGAAACGTTGCGCCGCGATGAACTGCTGACCAGGATGGCCCGCTTCGGACTGTCCGTCTCCGTGCTTATTCTGCTGGCCGGCACCCTCGTCGCCGCCCTGGCCATCTCCGGCGCCGTCCGCGAACGGACCCGCGAAATCGGCATTTTCCGCGCGCTTGGATTCCGCCAATCAGATGTGGCCAAAATTATCATGCTGGAAGCGCTGATAATCAGCCTAGGAGGCGGGATTTTGGGCTACACGGCCGGGG
Source organism: Bacillota bacterium (assembly GCA_018725565.1). Taxonomy (GTDB): domain Bacteria; phylum Bacillota; class Dethiobacteria; order Dethiobacterales; family Dethiobacteraceae; genus HKB214. The sequence goes on from QLUR01000001.1 coordinate 102,542, forward strand.
TGCTTGCCGCCCGCGCCGCCGGACCGCTGCTGGACACCGGGACGCTCGCCGTCCCCTGGCGGCTCGATATGTTGGCTGCCGCTCTCCTGCTGTCGGTGGTCGTCGGCCTGTCAGCCGGCGTTTTCCCGGCGCGCCAGGCCGCCAGGCTTGACCCGGCCGAAGCCCTGCGCTTTATATAAAAGGACAGCTGCTTTTTTCATCCCCCTTCCCCCTCTTTCTTTTTTCCGCAAGACGGCAGATTACTTTATATGGCAGGCACGATATGTTATAATTGGGATGACAAGGTGATGGCCCCTCACCAACAAAAAACACGCCGGGAAATATGCTGGTGCAGCGGTAGAGCAGAAGATTGTAACATTTGGGCGGAAACCCTGGAGGTGAAAAACGCATGAAGTTTGAACGCATTACAGTAGATCGGAATGTTTGCACTGGCAAGCCGTGCATCCGAGGGCTACGCTTCCCGGTTTCACGCTTGCTGGGACTATTAGCCCAAGGAGAAACGAAGGAAACGATTCTCAAGACGTATCCCTACCTAGAAGCTGAAGACATTAACGAAGTCTTGCGTTATGCCGCTTTTCTTGCCGAAGATGAGACAGTGGAGTTTGCCAGATGAAGTTTCTCATTGATATGCCACTATCAACGGGGGTGGCTATATGGTTGGTGCAACAAGGCCATGATGCGGTACATGCTTTTGAGATGGGATTAGCTCGTGCTTCTGATGAAGCAATCCTGGAGCGTGCTCAAGGAGAGCAGCGAGTGGTTGTGACGGCTGATTTGGATTATCCCCGCCTTCTGGCATTAACACGAGCGGAAGGACCTGGCCTGATACTCTTTCGCGGTGGAAATTATAGTGAGCAAGAAGCTGTAGACCGTCTCAGACAGGCTCTCGAAACGATTCCAGAAGGGGAGTTGCCAAACTCTATCGTTACCATTGAGAAGGGGCGGATTCGTCGGAGATGGCTTCCGCTTGAACCAAGCTCTTAGGAACTCAGCCAGATTGAACATCCCCTTATTTCGATCCAGATATAGAAAGAGATGTATATCGCAGCAGCTAGCAATGGTAGGGACAATATCTCTCAACAAATAAGGGGCAGCTCTTAACCGAGCTTTTCCACCAAGAAGTAAAGATTGTACGCCCACTGCGTGCCGACACAATCGAGGGAAGCGGAGGGAAGCTTTTGAGTGAACCGCTGACACAGATGATTGAGGCACTAGACCTCGAGATTGCTGCCATCCGAAAGAAGGGCGGCGGAACGCAGATCGAACTGCGGGGCGGCGAGTATGTCGGCCAGGCTGAGGGCTCGTGGCTTTACCGTTTCGTGGCGGCTGAGGATATCAGCCTTCGCGACGACACACCGGTCCGCGTCACGGCGGGACAGGAGAATGTGCCCGGCGTACTGGTGTCGTTCCGGGATGGCGTTCTACTCGTGGCGTTGGAGAAGGATCTCGGTCCCCGAATCGCGGCCGCTCGCCTGGTGGCGAACGATTCCTTCCTCGTGGAGCGACTGAAAGAGCGCCTTGAGAAAGTGCGTGGCGGGGAGGCTCAGTTCACTCGGCCTGCAGCCGACCGCGTCCTGGGTCTTGCGCCACTGTCAACAGCCGACGCGGAGCCGCATCCCTCTGTCAACGGAGACGGGACTGCCAACGCAGACCAGCTCCGTGCCGTGCGCCGCTCGCTCGGAAGCGACACCACCTTCGTGTGGGGGCCGCCTGGCACCGGAAAGACGACCACTCTCGCCCGGATCGTCGAGGCACACTACCGCGCGAACTGTTCTGTGTTGCTGGTGTCCAACACGAACATCGCCGTAGACACGGTGCTGGAAAAGGTGGCCGAACGTCTTAAGGGCGAGCCCGAGTTCCATCAGGGACTTGTGATCCGACAAGGGCCGGTTGTGAAGGAGGAGCTGCGCCGTCGATTCGGGCCACAGGTGATTCTCGAGGATGTCGTCGCGCGGCTCGGCCAGACACTGCAGCAAGAGAAGAACAACCTCCTCTGCGAGGCGGAGCCTCTCGAGCCTGAGGAGCGCAATGGTCGCTTCGGTCGTTTCCTCGGATGCACCAACTACCCGCATTGCCGGTACACGGAGAATTTGGCCGGCGCCTGATTATCTCCGCCGCCGAAACAAATCCTTAATCCCTTTTGTTTAATCTTTTTTAAATGTTTTTCTGCGGCTCCCGTGAAAAAGATTTCGTACATCTACTTGTCCTTTGCTCCGAAGACATCTGCCATAGTTGCAGCTTTTTTTCTCCCCTCTACAAAGATACGCGGCCGCAATGCAAGTTCGGTGAGGCAGGCCTGTGCCGCCCTGCACCCATTCCGTAAGCCAGGAGATGGCCTTTATGACCGGCGCCCTTGATGCTATGGTCGTTGACTACCAGTGCGCCATGCCCTCTGTAGTGGCAACGGCTGCCTGTACCGGCGGCGCCGTTGTAACCACTATGGAAATTGCCAAAATCAGCGGCGCCGCTCATGTGTACTTTACTGAGGAAAAGGCCGGGGAAAACGCGCGGGAAATTATCCGTCTTGGTATTGACGCCTTCAGGAAAAGACGGGATAAAGCAACAGAAGTTCCCGCGGTCAGGCATAAAGTAATCACCGGTTTTTCCGTGGAAGCTGTTGTCCAGGCACTGGCTAAACTGGACAGCGCCGACCCCTTAAAGCCCTTAATCGACAATATCGTGGCTGGCAATATCAGGGGTATCTGCCTTTTTGCCGGCTGCAACAATGTCAAAGTGCCGCAGGACCTTAATTTTATTACCGTAGCGCGCCGCCTTCTCCGGCACAACGTGTTGGTCCTGGCTACCGGCTGCGGCGCCGGGGCGCTCATGCGCCACGGATTTATGGACCCGGCCGCCGTGAGCCAATATTGCGGCGAGGGCCTAAAGGCAGTGCTCACGGCGATCGGTGAGGCCAACGGCCTCAATGGCCCGCTGCCGCCGGTCATCCATATCGGCTCCTGCGTGGACAACTCCCGCGGCGTGGCCTTAGCCACAGCTGTGGCCAACCGGCTCGGCGTTGACCTTGATAAACTGCCGGTGGTAGCTTCCGCCCCTGAAGCCATGCATGAAAAAGCTGTCTCGATTGGCACCTGGGCCGTGACTATCGGGTTGCCGACCCATGTCGGCGTTATCCCGCCGGTGCTAGGCAGTCAGGCAGTAACCGGTTTGCTGACTTCAGGCCTTAAGGAACTGACCGGCGGCTACTTTATGGTGGAAACAGACCCGGAAGCCGCCGCTGTAAAACTACTGGCGGCTATTGACGAGCGCCGCGCCGCACTGGGACTGTAGGCAAAAAAATAGCGCCGTTACCTTGAACCGGCCTGCCGCAATTCCGTGGCAGGCCGGTTTCCACCGGGGGATAACCCGGGGCCTCTTTTACATATACTAACTTATGCCGGGAAGGCTTTTTTAATCCGGGCTTGACGCCGGGCTAAAAATCCAATACGCTGTAGGAGGAAAATTTAGCCACGGAGGGGACCGGATGAAGCGCAAAACAGTCTTTCTCTGCCGGCAGTGTGGCTATGAAGCGCCTAAATGGCTGGGCCGGTGCCCGGACTGCGGCGCCTGGAACCAGATGGAGGAAGAATCAGCATCCCCGCCAACCCGCCCTGCCGCCGGCTGGTATCCGCCGGCGCAGCCGCTGTCCGCTCTCAGGGCAAGTGATGAAACGACACGGTTGCTCACAGGAATCAGTGAGCTGGACCGGGTGCTGGGCGGGGGACTGGTGCCCGGTTCTTTGGTGCTTTTAGGCGGCGACCCGGGAATCGGCAAATCCACGCTTGTCTTGCAGGCGGCACAGGGGCTTGGCGTGGCGGGCAAAAAGGTGCTGTACGCCAGCGGCGAGGAGTCCCCGGCGCAGCTCTCCCTGCGGGCGCGCCGGCTGGGTGTTGACGCGCCGGGCCTCTACGTGCTGGCCGAGACGGATTTGGGTGCCTTGGAGGAAGAAACTAGCAGGCTTAAACCAGAGGTATTGGTAATAGACTCTATCCAGACCGTGAAGTGCCCCGGTCTGTCGTCAACGGCTGGCAGCGTCAGTCAGTTAAAAGAGTCTACCGACGTCTTGCTGCGGCTGGCCAAACGGCAGGGCGTCAGTGTCCTGATTATCGGGCATGTGACAAAGGAGGGGCTGCTGGCCGGCCCGCGGCTGCTCGAGCACATGGTGGACTGTGTCCTGTATTTCGAGGGAGAACGGCAGCAGGGCGGCCGGCTCTTGCGGGCGGTGAAAAACCGCTTCGGCGCTACCCACGAAGTCGGTATTTTTACTATGGAATCCGGCGGGCTTTGCTCGGTGCCCAATCCCTCGGAATGGCTGCTGGCGCAAAGACATGAGCATGCGGCCGGCTCTGTGGTCACCGCTGCCCTGGAGGGGACGCGGCCTCTGCTGCTCGAGGTCCAGGCGCTGGTAACACCGTGCCGCTACGGCAACCCGCGGCGGATGTCCACCGGCCTGGATTTAAACCGCGTGTCCCTGATATTGGCTGTCCTGGAGCGCCACGCAGGGATACAGATTCTGGACTGTGACGTGTTTGTCAATGTGGTAGGGGGAGTGCGCCTGCAGGAGCCGGCGGCCGACCTGGCAATCGCCGTCAGCCTGGTCAGCTCTTTTCGCAACCGTCCTGTTGACGCCAACACCCTATTCTTTGGCGAAGTAGGGCTGGCCGGGGAGTTGCGCGGCATCCCGTTTCCGGAACAGCGCCTGTACGAAGGCGCTCGCCTTGGCTTCAGCCGGGCGGTGCTGCCGCGGCACAGCCTGACTGCTTTGCGCGAACGTACCGGCCTGGAGACACTTGGAGCAACCACGCTGCAGCAGGCTTTGGACCTGGGAGGATAGCAAATGTCCATGCTCGTGTTAAGCTACCTGTTAATCTTTGCCGCCCGGGTTGGCGATGTCACGCTGTCGACCATCCGCATCCTGCTGCTGATGCGGGGCAAGGCGCTCCTGGCCTCGGTTATCGGCTTCTTCGAGGTAACGATCTTTATTCTTGCCTTAAACCAGGTGGTTGGCAACCTGGATGACCCGTTCCGCCTGCTTGCCTACGCGCTTGGCTTTGCCACCGGCAATTTTGTGGGCAGCCGGCTGGAAGAAAGGCTGGCTCTGGGCTTTGCCACCGTCCAGGTCATTTCCACCGGGAAGTCGGCGGAACTGCTGGAGCAAATCCGGGAACGGGGCTTTGGCGTGACCGCCCTGGAAGGGTGCGGCAGGGAGGGGACTTACCAGATTCTCCATGTCCTGCTTAAGCGGCGTGACCTGCCCTGTTTCCTGGCCCTGGCGCGCCGGATAGACGAACAGGCGTTTATCAGCGTAATGGACACCAGGAGAATCTTCGGCGGTTATTTCAGCAGAATAAAGGGAAACTAGGAGGCTGTCATGGAGCGGAATCACGCCATAGGTGTTCTTGATTCGGGTGTGGGCGGGCTGACGGTGGCCCGGGAGTTGTTTCGTCAGTTGCCGGAGGAGCGGATCGTCTATTTCGGCGATACGGCCAGAATGCCGTATGGGCCAAGGCCGCATGGGGAGGTTCGCTCTTTTGTCCGCCAGATTATCCGTTTTCTGGAGACGCAGGATGTAAAGATGATTATTGTGGCCTGCAACTCAGCCACTGCGGCCGGCCTGCCTTATTACCAAGCTGAATTTGACCTGCCGATTATCGGAGTGATTGAGCCCGGAGTACGGGCGGCCGGCCGCCATACCCGGAACAAACGGGTTGGTGTCATCGGCACTGCCGGCACCATTACCAGCCGCGCCTACGACGAGGCCCTCCACCGGCTCGACCCCGCCGTCACCGTCATTTCCCAGGCCTGTCCGCTCTTTGTTCTGATCGTAGAAAACGAATTGAGCGAAACACCGGAGACCCTGCGGGTTGCCGAAGAATACCTGCGCCCCATGCAGCAGGCCGACATAGATAGCCTGATTCTCGGCTGCACCCATTACCCGCTGCTGTCCGGAGTGTTGTCCAAGGTGCTCGGCCCCGGGGTAAGGCTGATTTCCTCAGCCGAGGAAACGGCCTGTGAGGCCAAGGAGGTGCTGCGCCAGCTGGATCTGGAGCGCAAGGGCACCGGCGCGGAAGCGCGTCACCGCTATTTTGTCAGCGGCCCCCCAGCCCCCTTTGCCGCAGTCGGCGGCAAGCTGCTGTCACAGCCTGTGGAGGCCTACCAAGTTGTGTGGCCCTAACCCCGTTTATCTTACTCAGGATGTTCCGGCACTCTGCCTACGTCTTTGGCCCTCCGGCTTCTGACCTCCGGTTTGGCATATCTTTCCTCCCCCGTTCATACACTGTAACAAACAAAACGGGGGATGGTCATGAGTAAAAGAGGTTTGCTGTTTTTCTGTTTGCTTTTAGTTACCGCGCTTCTGACCGGCTGTGCCGCCTGGTGGCCCTGGAGCGAAACGCAACCCGCACCTCCGCTGCCTGACAAGCCTGACAACATGCGGGAAACCGTCTTTTACCTGCCTGACGAGGCCTGGCAGTACATCATTCCCGTTCGATTCAACATTCCCTGGGAGGACGGCATCGCCCGCGCCGCATTAAACCTGATGATTGAGGGCCGGATGCCGCCGGAATTTTCAGCCGCGGGACTGGCCCCTCTTCTGCCTGCCGGTACGGAAATATTGGGTCTAACCATCCGTGACGGCTTGGCCAGGGTTGATTTCAACCGCGCCTTTTTGCGTTACTTGCCGGTGCGGGAGCGACAGCTGCTGAGGGCGCTGACTTTTACCCTGACTGAGTTTCCCACTGTAAACAGGGTGGAGATTATGGTTGAAGGACAAAAACTACCTGCCCCGACCGGTGCCGCGGCGGGCGTGGTGCTGAACCGGGAAGATGGGCTGAACCTGGAAGGAGCGTGTGGCAACCAAGATAAAAGGGGCCGTGTAACCCTATATTTTCTCCACAAGACGGGTCAGCGCAGTTTTTTTGTCCCTGTTACCCGCCATGTCCCGCCGGCGGCGGAACGGATAAAAACAGCCGTCCGGGAGTTACTGCGCGGGCCGGCCCGCGACAGCGCCCTTAGCGGCGCCGTTCCTCCCGGCCTTACCCTGCTGCAGACGGAACTGGCCGGCGGCAGGCTCCGTCTCCACCTCTCCGGGGAGCAGCCCTCCGGCACTCAGCCAGAGGCCGACCGTCTGCGCGACCAAATGGCGCTGACGCTGACAGAGCTGTCCGGCATTACGGAAGTGGAAGTCCTGCTAAACGGCAACCCCCTGCAAATCCCCGGGGTCAGCTTCCCGCCCGTTTTCAGCCGTCCGCAAACCTGGAATGAAATAGCGGCCGGAAGTTGATAACTTCTCCCCGACAAGCTATAATAAATTCACCCAGATACATACGGAGGTAGCAGATGCGTACTGACGGCAGGAAAGCGGACGAACTTCGCCCGCTCCACATCACGCCATCCTTTCTTAAATTTCCCGAAGGATCTGCCTTAATTACAGCCGGAGACACCAAAGTTATCTGCACGGCGTCGGTCGAAGAAAAATTGCCGCCTCACCTGCGCGGGGAAAAGAGAGGCTGGATAACCGCGGAATACGCTATGCTTCCCCGCGCCACGGAACAGCGCACCATCCGTGAAGTTACACGCGGCAAAATTTCCGGGCGCAGCTCGGAAATACAGCGCATAATCGGCCGCGCGCTCCGCTCGGTCGTGGACCTGTCCGCCCTCGGCGAGCGCACCGTCTGGATTGACTGCGATGTTATCCAGGCCGACGGTGGCACACGCACCACCGCCATCAGCGGCGCCTTTATCGCCTTGTATCAGGCGCTGGCAGGCCTTGTCAAACGCGGCACCATCCCTGAGCTGCCCGTTACCGACTTCCTGGCAGCAACCAGCGTAGGCATCGTTTCAGGAGAAATCCTCCTTGACCTGAACTACGCCGAGGACAGTATCGCCGAGGTAGACATGAACGTGGTGATGACCGGCAGCGGCCGGATTGTCGAAATCCAGGGTACGGCCGAAGGAGCGCCCTTCACCCGTACCACCATGGACCGCATGCTTACCTTGGCTGCCGGAGGCATTGACGAAATCATCACCCGCCAGAAAAATCTGCTGCTTGGTCAGCTGCGATGAAAACACTGGTCATTGCCTCACGCAACAGGGGAAAAGTGGCGGAATACCGACGGCTGCTCTCGGACCTGCCCTTTAACGTCCTGTCCCTCGCCGACTATCCTTCTCTCCCGGAAATAGAGGAGCATGGCCGCACCTTTGCCGAAAACGCCCTGCTCAAAGCGCAGACGGTTACCCGCCTGACAGGAGAGCTGGCCCTAGCCGACGACTCAGGGCTTGAGACAGACGCTCTGGACGGTCTCCCCGGTATTCATTCAGCCCGTTATTCCGGTCCTGCCGCCACCGACGAACAAAACAACCGTATGCTCCTTGCCCAGCTGTCCGGCATTTCCCCTGGCCAACGGACAGCCCGCTTCTGCGCTGCCATCGCCGTCACCGGCCCGGGCCTTGAACCCCGCATCGTGGAGGGTTTTTGCGGCGGCGAAATTACCCTTTCCCCCCGGGGCACGGGCGGCTTCGGCTATGACCCGCTCTTTTTTGTTCCGGAAGCCGGCAAAACCTTTGCCGAGATGGACCCGGCCGAAAAAAACAATTACAGCCACCGTGCCCGCGCCTTTGCCTCCGCCCGGGAAATACTCCGGCATATCGCCGCTAGCGCCGGCAGCTGACCCCGGGCTTAGGTTCAAGGCGCCCTGTGCCAGAGAACCGCGCAAACAGCAAAAGGTTCCGCTCTTGTCTTGGCGGGTATTACATGCTAAAATACAAGAGCAGTATATAGTCGGGGCGTAGCGCAGCTTGGTAGCGCACTTGGTTTGGGACCAAGGGGCCGCAGGTTCAAATCCTGTCGCCCCGACCACTGATTTTAAAGGGGTTTTGGCACTTCTAACAACTCGAAAAACCTGTCAAAAAGGCCGATTTACACACTTCTTACACACTACTTTAAAAAATCCCCTTTTTTGCGTGTTACCGCAGCGCATAAAAATTGCCGGGAGGTTGTCTCTCCCGGCAAAGGTTCCCGCAAAAACGCGGGAACTATTTCTCCATCAGGGAAGCCAGCAGGTTGCCAACTTTGTCTGCGGCTTCCCTCTTCAATTTTGGCCGTTACACTGGAGTAAACGTCCATCGTGAAGGCCGCGCTGTGGTGGCCCAGCGTTTCCTGTATGGTCTTAATGTCAACGCCCTGCTCCAGCGCTATGGTGGCGAAGGTATGCCGCAAGCCGTGGAAAGCAACGTCCAGTCCCGCCTTCTTCGTCAGCCGTTCAAATGCCTTAGTGAAGCCTCTGGGGTCGGTAGGTTCGCCTGTCTCGCCTGCAAATATCAGGTCTAAGGCCCTGTTGTATGCCGCGCCAGCCAGCAGCCGGTTCTCGGCCTGCTTCTTTTTGTGTTCCCGCAGGATGGCTAGGACAGCGGGGCAAAGGCTTATTACACGGTTAGAGAGCTTTGTCTTTGGCTCCTGGAACACCAGCCCCTTTCCTGTCACCCTCACCAATCCCTGGTTAACGGCAAGCTGGCCGGTCGCAAAGTCCAAATCCGCCCAGCGCAGCGCCAGCAGTTCACCGCGCCGCAGGCCGGTATTCAGTGTCAGATAGAAGGCCGCGAAATGCTTGCTTTCCCTGGCAATCTCCAGGAAGTGCTTTATACCGCCGCTGTCCAGATAATTGATGTCCTTCCGTTCACGCTTCGGCAGCCGCACCGCATCCGCTGGACTGACGGTTAACAAACCCTCTTTCTTCGCCTGCTCCAGGCAGGAGTGTATAACGGTGTGGATATAGCGGACGCTCTTCGCTGTCAGGCCGCCTTCCTTGCCGTCCAGCCTGCCGCCCTGCAGCTTCTCGTTGTACAGCCGCTGAATGTGTGCCGTTTGCAGGTGGCATAGCTTCAGGTGTCCCAACGCCGGAATGATATGGCCGGCGACCTGGTATTTGTAGCTTTCCCATGTGGTGGCCCGCAGGGAAAGCGCCATGTAGTCGTTTAGCCAGGTGGTAAACCATTCCGCCACTGTCAGCTTTGACGGGTCGCGGAAAGTCCTGGCCTGCACCTGCAAGGCCGTTTCAGCAATCTTCTGCTGCACTTCTTTCCGGGTATCGCTGTAAAAATATTTCCGCTTCGGCTTGCCGGTCTCCGGATCATGTCCTACCAAAATGCTGCCCTGCCATATGCCGTCTTTGCGTCTGGTTACGCTCCCCTCACCGTGCCCGCGCCGCTTGGCCACCGTCTCCGCCTCCCTTGCTTTTTTGTAGCGCGTACCGCTCCAGCAGATACTTGATTAACTCGCTCTTGTTGTCCGCTTTGGCCAGCAGCCTAGCCGCTTCCTCATTCATCATCCTCTATCCCCCAATAATCCGATGTCTCCAGGTCTCCGTCCGGCGGCTCCGGCGTCTCGCCTAGGCGCGGCTGCGTCCTCTCGGGGGGCAGGTAAATCCAGTTCTCCCTCACGCTCTCCCAGGCCATGTGGAAGGGCATCCTCTGGCTTATCAACTCTGCCAGGGCGTCTGTCGTCCTCTCCTGCGCCTCGTACGCCGCCTCTTCCAGCTTCCCGGTCCTCACGAGCTCAGCGTACATCTTCGGCCGGTGCTCCTTCCAGTGCTGGATCGCGGCCCTCCCGCCGTTTGGGTGGAGTGGGTACTTCTTCATCAGCTTTAGCCTCCTTTTTCGCTTGAGTACCAGTGGACAAAGAACCTTTTAAGATTGATTCACATTATTACGAATGGCATCCTCCACAAAAGCATTGAGAGACAGACCGCGCACAGATGCGGCAAGGGCGGCTTTGCGGTGCAGTTCCGGCTGAATGCGCACATTAAAAGACCCTTTGAACGGTTTTTCGGGTTGTTTGCCGCTTTTCTCGCAGAATTCCAAATACTCATCTACAGCATTATGAAAGTCTTCGATGAGGGTTTTTACGCTGTCTCCTTCAAATGAAATCATGCACTTTATGCCAATAACTCTACCGTGAAAAACTTCTTCTTCCTCGGAAAACTCAATACTGCCGACATAATCACGATAATGAATGTAGTTACTCATAACAATCCCCTTTCTTGTAAGGCTGTGATAACATCCGCCACTTGGTATGGCTTGAGAATGTTTCTAGGGTGCGGTTTGTGAAAGCGGATGAAATCGCCTTCTCCATTGGAGAAGGCCACTCGTGAACCGCTTGTTTTACCCAAACTCACTTGTTTGTACTGGAAGAAGCCAAGCAGGGTTATCAATTCATCAAAAGTAAAATCCTTTGGCCTTGATAGCAGGCGAACTGTCAGTTTTTCTTTCTTGCTCAACGCTTTCACCGCCTGTTAATATTATATCAAGCCGTTCAATAAAGTGCAACTATTTTTAGTTGCATTGTTCCCGCCGGATACACTTAATCTTGCCCTACGTGTTCCGGCGGCAGCAGGATAGTCCACACCCTTCCAGTGCAAGGCCACTGCTTACCAGAGCCCGTTTCCATGAAGGCTTTACAGGGCTTTCGGGTTTCTTCCTGGATTCGTTTCGACACAATCCGAGCTTTCCGTTCCCGTAAGGCATCGGCGGAGGCCTGGCACCCGTCGGCGGCGACATGAATACAATGTGGGTCGGCGGGACAATCGCCGCCGGCGGCAAGGCGGCTGGCGATGGCTTTAAGAAGTAATCGGTCAAGCATGGTCGCCCGAACCTCCTTCATGGCCGCCTGCCTCCAGCAGCAGGCGCTGACTTACTCGCTGGAGCGCCTCAGGGTCTCGAATTTCTTGCCTTAAAACGAAAATAATCTGGTCAATCACCGGTCCAGCCTGAACCAAAATTCTCTCCGGAGTCAGTTCGCCTGAAATTCGGGCCAGAAGCTCCAGGCAGCCTTTGGCCTCCCTAATCCCCAGCAGAGCCGTCCGCAGGTCTCCGGCCCGCTCTGCTGCAACCAAAATAGAGACGGCCTTGTCGCGCAAGGCGGACACCTGCTCCAGCAATGTATCCGCCCTTGCCGCTTCACGTGCCCCCTGGGACAGCACCATGCTGGCAGGGATATGCTCTGTTTTGTGCCGGTGAAGCGCTGTCGTGGATGTAGAAAATTTTTCCGCAATATTCCGCAATGTTTCGCCTTCCAGCAATTCCCTGTTTATTTCTTCAACCCTTTTATGTTTGCAAACGCGGCATGTTTGTGGCATCACGCCACCGCCCTTTCATGATTGCTCTGAAATAGTCGCTCCTACACCGTAAACAGGATATAAACCGCAGCAGCCGTCACGCCGGCGACAAGCGCCATAAACGCCAGAAACCCGCGGTCTTTCAACGCCTTACGCATCAGATGTCACCTCCTTCCCTGGCAGAACACCCATCCCGCTTCATCCCCCCACCCGGCCGCTCAAACCGCTGCAGCTGCTTGGCGGCCTTGCCCCGCCGAAGCGCCGTCTGCCATAACGTCTGGTCGCGGGCCAGCAGGGTTTGCAGTTCTTGCTCTGTAAGCAGCAGTAGGCACTTGGCCAGCTTTATCTCAATCAACAGACGCCGCTCCTTCCTGAGACGCCGCTCCTTCCTGTGGCATGCCTCCGTCCAGTGGGCATATGTGCGTAATATTAAACCAGTCCTCTCTCCGCGGGTTGGCAATCTCGGTGAGGTGGATTGGGTGCCTGTTCCCTGCCCTGAAGTCCAGTCGCGTCACCCTGCAAATCGCGCCCACCCCCGGTGTGTACGGGTCTGCGTGCGCCAGCAGGCACTCAACGCGCACCACATCGCCAACCTGGTACCCGACGGCGGCATCACTCCAGAAATTTGGTCTATGTTTCACGATGTCAGCCCCCCGTTCTCAGTGTTTTCCGCGTCATAGTCGCACCTGCAGCGCCTGCTCACGCCCGCACCCGCTCCCGGCACAGGCCGGGCAGCACCGGAAATAGCATACAGTCGGCCTCAACCGTGAACCGCCGGCAGAATCCCGACTCCTGGCAGGCGGTTCGCCAGGGTTGCAGCCGGACTACCCTGTCCTTGACCAGAACGGTCATGGCGGCGGCGCCTGCGTCTGCGTCTGCGCCTGTGCCTGCGGCCTGGAGGAAGCGGACGGCCTCGGCCTTGCTAGCCTTAAGCTCGTCCAGCAGAGGCTCAGCCTCCGCCGGCGCCTCACCGTCGCCTGTGTAACGCACCTGCACTTTTCCCACTTCTGTCAGTATCAACGTAAAGCCTAGTTCCTGAAGCCGCTTGGCCTGGATCATGTGACACACCCCTTTTTATAAAACCTATGGCTCTCTCTCCCCACGAAACTGCCTACAGTGCCTACAGAATTTATAAACCCTTATGGCACAAGGCTTTTTGCCCTCTTTTTTGTAGGCAAGGACTGCCTACAGCCGCCTGCGCGCTCAGTTAAAATTCAAATTCTGTAGGCACTTTGTAGGCACTCGTAGGCAGTCCTTTATCAAAAGTGCCTACAGCGGAAACGCCCGTCCCGCTTGAGTTTTCAGCCTCTTTTTTGTCCGTGTAGGCAGTGTAGGCACTTTCTGTAGATAAGAGAGCCTCTAGCTTTTCATGTGCTATGTGGAGAACCTCGCGGCGCTTCCCCTCACATCGCGCTTGCTCGGTCAGTCGCCCGTCCCGCGTCATTGTCACGCCCTCCCGCGCCAGCATCTCCCGCATTGTGCGTTCCCGAACAGCGATTCTATCGCCATACCGGTGAAATTCGTTCACGCCAGCCCACGCCGCCGCGGGTTGCAGGTAAATTCCTTGCTCATCTGCCCAGCCCAGCTTTTTGCCGCAAGGTTCAGACATATCCCAACCGTACCTGTCGCCGTTTTCCGGACACAAGCCGGTTTGTCTGTCCACCAGGTGCCCTAGCCGCTGCGTGAAAATTGCCTCCAAGGTCTTAGCAAACTTCATGACGGGCCGCTCCTGCTGAAGAAGTTTGCCATGCTTTTCCGCTAGCGCCAGTAAGACGCGCCAGCTTTCAGCCAACAACCCCCCCGCTTCGGACTGTGTCGCCGCGCCCGCCTCGACCGCATACTGCAGCCCCATTTCCATGCCAATTTGCAGATTCGCGACAATCTCCGGCAGACGCGCATGGCCGTTAACCAGCGCCTTGCTCCGGAGTTCAGTAAAGTGCCTGGGCAACGTGACGGACAGCTTGTCCATCTGCGGCAGCAACCATTCGATGTAGCCGCGCATGGCAAAAGGCAGCAGTTCAGACTTTCCCTGCGCCGCCGTTAATACGGACGTGTCCACGGTTTTTTTTAGCACCTCAATCGGCAGCATCCGCGCCGCCGCGCTACCCACGCCCAGCGGCAACTGCTCGCCCGTCGCCACGGCAAAGCAGTTTGGGAGATAGGCCGGCCTGCCGGTCAAGTCGCTGCGCAACCGATTCCGGTTTTGCCGGTTTCCAAGCTGGCGCAGGAAACGATGGACGCGCTTATCCAACGCTGCCGCATCTCTGTGGTGTTGCTCTGGCGCATAATCGTCTACAATCATCAGCGCGTCCCTGCAAAGGCTGGCAGTTTTCTCAAGGGAATTTTCCGTGGATAGCCAGCTTTCGGGCAAGCTCCGATGTGTAAACTCACCAAAATGACACAAGAATAGCGCGGCCAAGGTGGACTTGAAGCTGCCCGTTTGTCCGTGCAGAAAAATGGTGAAGTCCGGAAAATACAAGCAAGCGGTCGGTGCGCGAAAGGCGGCGGCCCATAACGGCAGGGTAACTTCGTGCGCCGCCAAATCTATCAGGCCCAAGCTGGTACGGACTGCTTCGACAATGTTCCCCGGCTCGGCAGGCAAGCGGTAGCGCCGCAGCATGTCCACGTCCGGCGCCACTGAAAGGCCGTCCGCGCCAATCGCCCCGCCGGCATGCAGGTAAACCCAGCGCCCATCTAGTTTCCGCCATCCGATGTGCGTAAAAACGCGCTCCCGCCCCGCACTTTGGCTTAGTAACTGTACAGCCTCGCGCAGTTTGTCCCGCGAGCCCTGTCCGGCTGAAACAACAGCTTGCATCCCCCACTCCAACGGCCAGTTCATGGCGGCAAACCTGTCCCTTGGGACGTGCAACGCAGGCAACGCCCTCCCGTCGGCCAGCGCCCCAACGACCTCAAACACCTGCTGCGTCTCAACCCCATCGTCCCTGAGGATTTCCCGCGCCACTGCCGCCGTAAAGTGTTAAAACGCTCTAAATTCCCGTAAGGGAATTGAAATGTCCAGAACCGCGTAACTGGCCGTGATGTCGTCGGCCGTTAAAACGCTCTAAATTCCCGTAAGGGAAAGGGAAGAGAAGCATTCTTTGGCCGCCTTTGTCGTGGAACAGCCTGGCTCATGGGCCAGCCGACTGCGCAAATGGAATAAAACCTGCCCGGCTGAATGGGCTTACCCTACGACAGGCAAACGCCTTGCTGATGTCAGGGCCACTTTCGCCAGGGATGGGATAGCAGGACCGCTTATGAGCGATTGACGGGCTGGAAATGGCAGGAGAAGGATGAAGAATGAGGGACGGCAAAAAAATAGCGGCAGCAGGCCGCTTTTCAAGCACAAAATTTTTACACACTTCTTACACACTAGACGATGAAAAAAGATTAAACTGGACTGAAAATGTAGCTTATTTATGTCAACTTGAAGGCCGGAAAAGCCCGTAAAATAAGGCTTTTTAAAATTAGATTTAACAAGGTTAAACGGCGCTCTCGTGCTTTGGGACCAAGGGGCCGCAGGTTCAAATCCTGTCGCCCCGACCACTTAAAACTCAACAACCACGGGGATTTTTGGTTCCCGTGGTTGTGTCTTTCCGGAACAAACTATATTTTGAGTTCCTGTCCCCATTGCTGCGTTGAGCATCCCTATTTTGCCCACTCGCGCAGTTCTTTTTCCAAAGCCTCCAGGGCCTTGTCGGCTTCTTCCCGGCGCATGAGTTTCTTGGTGAAGGCATAGGCCGGCCCGTGAAGCCCAAAAAGATCCCGCGCTAGGGCTTTTGCCGCTTCCATGACTTTGTTTTCTTCCACAATCAAATCATCGACGATGCCGCGTTCAAATGCCTCGCGTGGCGAATACGCCCGCGCATGCAGCAGGGCTTCTTTCCAGTATTGATGGGGAATCGAGGAGCGGCAGATTAGAGAAATCCAGCTGGGAAGCATCATTTTATTGGCGACTTCGTTGATTTGAATTTTGTAGGGGCCGTCGCCGACCATAAAACGGTCGCACGCGTAAGAGAGAATAGCTCCGCCCGCGATAGAATGTCCCGCATAGGCCGCGATGGTCGGGACGGGGAACAGATAAACCCGCAGCATGGTGGAGGCGAACGTCTTCTGAAACTTGAGTTGCTCTTCAATGGAGGAAAGGGTGGGCAGAAGCTTCAGGTCAAGTCCGGCGGAAAATATTCCCTGACGTCCTGTAAAAATCAGGGCAGAGGCTTTATCAGACAATGTGCGGTCAAGACAATCGTTGAGCTCTTGGAAAAATTCCCGGTTCATGACGTTCACTTTTCCGTCGTCCAGAGTGATTAGGGCGATTTTGTCTTCGATGGTATAGTGCATCTTGGTCATCTTTTTGCCTCCTGTTTGGTTAAATGTGCCCCTTGCCGCGGAGTCTTTTTA
Organism: Bacillota bacterium; assembly: GCA_018725565.1. Classification (GTDB taxonomy): domain Bacteria; phylum Bacillota; class Dethiobacteria; order Dethiobacterales; family Dethiobacteraceae; genus HKB214. The sequence goes on from QLUR01000001.1 coordinate 119,047, forward strand.
AGTGTATAATGGTGCAGCGGGCGGGTGTAGCTTAATGGCAGAGTTCCGGCCTTCCAAGCCGGCTATGTGGGTTCGATTCCCATCACCCGCTCCAGAAAATTAAGCCACTCGCGGGTGGTTTTTTTATTGCGGAGCGCCGAACGGAACAATCATCAGCGGGGCGTATTCTGTCTTGAGCAGTGACTTTACCCGATCGTCGTCAAAGGCGCCGACGGCTACGCTGCCAAGTTCGAGGGCGGCGGCCTGCAGGTGGATGTTTTGCGTGACATGGCCGATTTCCATGTGAACGTAGCGCTGTCCTCGGTCGCCGTACCGCCTGGTGGTGCGGGGGTAGTCGGCGGCCAGAACGATGCTGGCCGGGGCGGCTGAGATAAAGTCTTGCTGCAGGGCGGCTGCGGCCAGGGCGGGCCGGTGTTCGCCGGGGCCGAGAGGTGTCAGGCTGTGTTCCTTCGGGCGGTAGTGGTAGAGACCGGGGGGCAGGTCGGCCACGTTGCCGGCGACCAGGTAAATTTCCAGCGGGTAAGTTGCTCCGGCGGAAGGCGCGGTGCGGGTGGCACCGGTGACGGCATCCGTTGTGATGCCTTGGGCAGCCCAGAGAATTTGTGCCAAAGCCGCAAGTGAGAGCGGCCGGTCGCTGAAGCGGCGGACGGAATAGCGCTTTGCCAGGGCGGCTTCAAGGGAAGTTCCTCCCGTGTAGGCCGGTGGTGGCAAGATCACCTTCCCGGTGAGGCCTGCGGTTTTCCCGGGGTCGTCTTGACCATGGCGGCAACCGCCGGTAAACAGCAGGGTGGCGGCCAGTAAAACGAGCTTCCAGTTCATTTTGCATCTACCTCCTGCTTAAATTTTAGCAGTAATGGTCAGCTGTGTCAAAGTTTCGCCGGGATACATTAATATCCCGCGCAATTCTCTTGCTTTTAATTTTTAATTATGTATTGAATTAACTGTCAAAATCTTTAACTGCGAGGCTGAAGAACTGCGGGAAAAGACCTTTCGATGCAAAGAACAGGTTGCCGGGGTGGTAACGTTGTGCTAAGATAAAAGTGAAGAGGCGGTGAACATTATGACTGAAACTCAACACATTGAAGCGGCTGGAGCTCAGCACGATGCGCTAGAACCGGGGGCAGAGCCGGCACACACTCCGGAGTATTTACACCTGAAGCAGGAAATTAAACGGATCGAGGACACTTTGCGGCAGGAAATAAAGCAAATGGAGAGCGTTTTACGGCAAGAGATTAAATTGGCTTCGGCAGTAGAGAGAAAGCTGGAGCTGGAGCAAACCGGGAACGTTCTGCGTCAGGAGATAAAACAAGAGATGGCTGGCATACGCACCCTTACCCTTATCTGGGCAACGCTGACGCTTGCCGCAGTAGCTATTGGCATGTGGTTAGCTGTAGCGATGCGGTAAGCCAAAGTCCTTCGGGTTATCCTGCGATCCCTGCTATCTCTCAGCTTAACTGCAAAGTGGCGTGGAAGTTGACTTCTGCGCCACTTTTTGAGGTGTACCCGGCATGGACGATTATCTGCGGCGAAAGCCCGCTACAGCAAATGCGGGTACAGGAGCGGGTTTAACTGCAGTCAGGAGGGATGAAATGAACCGCTGGCCGATCCTCGTGTTGTTCATCCTGTTGCTAATTTTGCCTGATATTGGAAGTTCTGCCTCGCCGAGAGACAAACGTCCTGCCCTGCTCGTCAGCCAGCAGGGCAGGGTTTTAATGGTTATCCATCATGAGAACGGAGCAGAGAACATAGCGCCCATAGTTGCCCGGATGGAGCATGATATCCATGCGTTGGAGGTTATCTTCCGGCAGCTGCTCGATGAGGGCAAGCTGGACGACAGCTATCGGACATTGGTTATTAACGCCGGCTTTTATGGCTCAACGGCGACCAGGTTTTCCCATGCCGCAACCAGGCTTTACCGCACCAACCACGCCGTTCTGTCCGGATGGCCACTTTCCCTTGATGAGGTTGCCAGGCTGAGGGGAGCGGGCCTCAGAAGGGGGGAAGTGCTGACCCTGGGCAGGGCCTATGTGATTGAAACCTCCACCGGCCTGTTGACTCTAAACGACTTGCTGGCATTAATCCATCTGTTGCCTGCGCCTGAGCAGGCGCAGGCGGTAACGGAAATCCGGAGCGAAGCGGAGCTGGAGGCTGCAGCCAGTCTGATTCCGCCGGGGCTGGTCGAAAATACCTCCTTTGGTATCGGGCCGCCAGGGGTTTGGAGTTATGTCCATGTTGGGGGAGAATTTTTCAGGGCTATCTGGCAGGGCGGTAAAGTGACATACTACTTGCGGGCCGCAAAAGAAAAGGAAGAAGTTCCCCTGCCAGTGTTGCCGTACTATTTGCAGAGGCCGGTCTGGGGGAATCGGTTACCCCGGTTCATGGCTTTTGCCAACGAGGAAACGCTGACTATTATTGACCGGCATCACAATAACACTTTTGCGGTAAATTTAGCTGATTTGCCAGGATTGGCAGATTTGACAATCACGGAGCTGGCGCTTGCCGCTGATTCGCAGCAAGGCAGGATAGCCTTTTCCTTCAGGGAAGACAACGCTTTAGGCCCGGCCAAGTCATTTTCCCTGGATTTGCAGAATGGGCTGGTCAGCCCTATAGACGGCGACTTCTTTGAACATTTGCGGTCCATCGGGCTGAGTGAAGCGACTTGGGCATGGCGCCAAAACAGAGACGCAGCTTGGGGCCAGCCGCTGGCGGAGTTCTTGGTACGAAGGGAAGTTCTAACTAAGCGGGAGTCTGAAGGGCTGATTTTTCTGCCTACCTTTATTTATTCATATGTCCCGGGCGATGAAACGGTTGCCATCCGCCTGCTTGCTTACAGTTCGCGCGAAGAACTGGTCATTAAGGATCTGCTTGCCGGCAAGGCCACGAGTGTCGACCTGCGGGCGTTGCGTCCGCTTGACTATCAAGCGATAACAGAAATCAACCTGCACTTTAATACCTTTGGTGATGAAATCTGCTTTGTTTTAACTGGTCACGGGATAAAGCCGGCTGCTTACATCTGGCGTGCCGGTGCCGGATTGCTCGGTCCGGCAGAGACAGTGCCCACGGAGGTAAATCCTGCTGGATGGGGACCGATGCACCGCGGTACTCCTGACTTTACTTTCCGGGATATACGCCTTGAAACGGGGCGGGCTGCCGCGCTGGTGCCCTGGCGGTTCGGGCTTTCGGAATTAAGTAAAGCAGTATACGCTTTTGCCATCTGGAGTCTGCTGCTGGTAGTTTGCTTTGGCCTGCCGTATGTACTCGCGCATCTGATTGCCATAAAATCGGCTCTGCTCCTCACTAAAACAGGAAAAACACCCGTCGGCGCGGCGGTGTTATCCGGAATCCTGTTTATTGCCATCTCGGCGCTGAGCATTTTTGTTGTCAGCAATATCTTCCCCGTCAACATTGCCGGCGGAGACCTCCCGCTGCCCTGGGGCGATCCTGCGTCGATGCGTGCCGCTTGGATCATGGCCTTTATACTTATCCTCTTTGTACCGGCAACGATAGTGCTGGCATTGTTGAATGGCAGGCAGGCAAAAGCATTGTTGTGCGAGATACAGGGTATTGCGGACAACGTTCGCCGCAGTGAGCGAAAATGGGACTTTTGGGGCTTTAGCGCCAAAAGACATCCTCCGCGGGGAAAATGGCGATACCCGCTGCATTGTTATGCGACATTGACCGGATGCGTGCTGATGGTGACTTACCTTTTCGGATTTCAACTGGGGTTTTTCCTGGCAACGGAGATAGTCTGGCTGATATTTTCCCTGATTGTGCTGATTCCGTATACTGCTGCCCGTCCGGTTTCACTTCTTGTTGCAAAAAGCTTGGCGCCGAAAGACAATAAGCCCTGAAAACCATGGCGGCTTCCAATATGCTTTCCAGGCGGATGGTGTGCCGGCCGGCGGCGCTTGGTTTTGTGTTGACCGTCCCTGCGCTATGTTTCACATGCGGTATGTTTCCTCTTGCTTTTGCCTGGCAATTGTTTTATAATTCTTTATACATGCGCCTGTAGCTCAGGGGACAGAGCAACGGACTTCTAATCCGTGGGTCGCAGGTTCAAATCCTGCCAGGCGTACCAAACCGGAGGTCAGAGGTCAGAGGTCGGAGGTCGGAGGACCGAAAGCCGGAGGCCTAAAACTAGGACAGCGCGGTGGGTGTAGCTCAGGTGGTTAGAGCACCAGATTGTGGCTCTGGGGGCCGTGGGTTCAAGTCCCATCATCCACCCCAATAATTCTTTTAAGCGGGTGTGGCGGAATTGGCAGACGCGCCAGACTTAGGATCTGGTGGGTGTTAGGCCCCTGGGGGTTCAAGTCCCTTCGCCCGCACCAACAAAATCAAGGCTTCCAGGGTTTTGTAAATGACTGGAAGCAGACAGGCAAAAAGCTTAGTGTATTCTATCCCTGGCCCTGCCTTTTTGCAGGGCTTCTTTGCGGTGGGCAGCACTATTGACCTGCCGTACGTTTCTGAACCCTCTTGGCTGGAACACAGAACCGGCCAAAAGCTGCCTCTTTTTTTTTTGCTGCGTTGATGTTACAATACTTGACAGGTATTACATGGGGCCGGGTTCGGCCGCAAATCTGGGAGGAGCATAGCTGATGGTAAAATGGGAAAAAGTAGATGACACCAGAGTGGAGATAGAGGTGGAAATCGCTGCAGACAGTCTGGAGAGGGCGCTGAACCAGGCTTATAAAAAAGTGGTGCAGAAGGTTAACCTGCCCGGTTTCCGTAAAGGCAAGGTGCCGCGTCATATCTTGGAGCGCCGCCTTGGACCGGAAGTTTTGTTTGACGAGGTGACGGAGATGCTTGTGCCGGATGCTTATGACCAGGCGGTAGCGGAAGCGGGACTGAAAGCTTTGGGCAGACCGGAAATCGATTTGCTGCAGCTGGAGCAGGGCAAGCCTTTTATTTTTAAGGCGACGGTGGAAGTGATGCCGGAAGTTGTTTTAGGTGAGTACCTGGGAATCGAAGCGACGCTTCAGACCAGCGAAATAGGAGAAGAGGAAGTGGACCGGCAACTGGAGCAGCAGCGGCACCGGCAGGTCAGGCTGCAGGTGGTGGAGGAGGGAACTCTGGAGAACGGGGACCTGGCGATTCTTGATTTTACAGGGATTATCGACGGCGTACCGTTTGAGGGAGGAGAAGCCGAGGGCTATTCGCTGGAAGTCGGTTCCGGTTCGTTTGTCGCCGGGTTTGAAGAGCAGCTTATCGGCCTGCGGTGCGGTGAAGAAAAGGATGTTGCCGTTACTTTCCCGGAGGATTATCGTGCCGGTCACCTGGCGGGACGGGAGGCGGTTTTCAAAGTGCTGGTAAGGGAAATCAAGCGTAAAGTATACCCGCCGCTTGATGACGCTTTTGCGGCGGAAGTTTCTGAATTTGCCACTCTGGATGAATTTAAAGCGGATGTGATGAATAAACTGAAGGCAGCTGCGAAGAAAAAAGCCCATGGGGAATTGACGGAACAGGTAGTGGAGGCGGTGACGGCAAACGCTTCCGTGCCGGTGCCGGCGGTACTGGTTGAGAGGGAAATCGGGCGCCTGTTGGGGGAGATGGAGCATTTCCTGCGCCTGCAGGGACTTTCTTTGGAGAAGTACCTGTCTTTTTCAGGCAAAAGCTTGCCTGAACTGCGGGAGGAAAAAAGGGAAGAGGCCGGGGGAAACGTGAAGACCGGTCTTGTGCTGGAGGCTGTTGCGCAAAAAGAAGGAATTGAGGTAAGCGATGAAGAAGTACAGGATAAGGTTCGGGAGTTGTCCGCCGTCTACCAGCTGGATTCAGCCAAATTCGAAGAGTATTTCTCGGATGTTTCCCGGAGGGAAGGGCTGCGCAGGGAGGTAAGGCTTGACAAAACACGGGACTTTTTAGCCGGTCGGGCCAACGTGCGGGAGACAACCGCCGCCGCCGGCCAGTAAGGAGGAAACTTTGCAGTGAACCTTGTACCGATGGTTGTAGAGCAGACAAATCGCGGAGAGCGGGCCTATGACATTTATTCGCGGTTATTGAAGGACCGGATTGTGTTTATTGGGACGCCGATTGACGATATGGTAGCCAACCTGGTGGTTGCCCAACTGCTGTTCCTGGAATCGGAAGACCCGGAAAAAGACATCAGCCTGTATATCAACACTCCCGGCGGGTCGGTGTATGCGGGGCTGGCTATTTATGACACGATGCAGTATATCAGGCCGGAAGTATCTACCATCTGCGTCGGACTGGCGGCCAGCATGGGCGCGGTGCTGCTGGCGGCCGGAGCGGTGGGCAAACGGTTTTCCCTGCCTAATTCCAGGGTGATGATGCACCAGCCGCTGGGCGGAGCGCGCGGACAGGCTGTGGATATTGAAATTCATGCCCGGGAGATTCTTGGTATTCGGGAGCGGCTGAACAATATTCTGGCCAAACATACCGGCCGGCCGGTGGAGCAAATCGCCCAGGATACTGACAGGGATTTCTTTATGTCGGCTGAGCATGCCAGGACCTATGGGCTGATTGACAGCGTACTGGAAAAACGCTAAGTGCCAATGAGGTGAAATAATGTTTAAATTCAGCGACGAAAAGGGCCAATTGAAGTGTTCTTTTTGTGGCAAGACCCAGGAACAGGTGCGTAAGCTGGTGGCTGGTCCGGGCGTCTATATTTGTGATGAGTGTATTGAACTGTGTAACGAAATTATTGAAGAAGAACTGTCTGAAGAGCTGGAACTGGACCTGGTGGAACTGCCGCGCCCTACTGAAATCATGGGAACTTTGAACCAGTACGTGATCGGCCAGGACGAAGCAAAGAAGTCTTTGGCAGTGGCTGTTTACAATCACTTCAAACGGATCAATTCCGAGTTGAAGCCGGATGACGTGGAGCTGCAGAAAAGCAATATTTTACTGGTCGGGCCCACCGGAGTGGGCAAGACCCTGCTGGCCCAGACATTGGCTAGAATTCTTAATGTGCCGTTTGCGATTGCCGATGCTACGTCGCTGACGGAGGCCGGCTATGTGGGCGAAGATGTTGAGAATATCCTGCTGAAACTGATTCAGGCCGCCGATTATGATTTGGAGAAAGCGGAAAAAGGGATTATTTATATAGACGAGATTGATAAAATTGCCCGCAAAACCGATAATCCTTCTATTACGCGTGACGTTTCCGGCGAGGGAGTGCAGCAGGCGCTGCTGAAAATCCTGGAAGGCACGGTGGCCAGCGTGCCGCCGCAGGGCGGCCGCAAGCATCCGCACCAGGAGTTCATGCAGATTGACACTACCGACATTTTGTTCATCTGCGGGGGGGCTTTCGAAGGGCTGGAAAAAATCATCCAGACCCGTATCGGCAAAAAGGGGATCGGCTTTGGCGCGGAGGTGGTCGGCAAGCGTGACCAGCATATCGGGCAGGTTTTGCGTCATGTGCTGCCTCAGGACCTGATCAAGTTTGGCCTGATTCCTGAATTTGTCGGCCGTGTCCCGGTCGTGGCCACGCTGGATGCCCTTGATAAGAATGCCCTGATCCGGATTCTGACCGAACCGCGTAACGCACTGATCCGGCAGTACCAGCGCCTGTTTGATATGGACGGTGTGTCGCTGGAATTCAAGGACGGGACCCTGGAGATAATTGCGGAGGAAGCAATCCGGCGCAGCACTGGGGCCAGGGGGCTGAGGGCTATCCTGGAAGGGATCCTGCTTGATGTAATGTACGAACTGCCGGCCCGGAACGACATCGGCAAGTGTATCATTACGCGGGAAGTTGTGTCCAAGCGGGAGAAGCCGATTCTGGTTACTCTCGACAAGCGCCGCAAGAAAAAAGAAGAGACGGCTTAACCGCAGCAAACCGCCGAAAGCGGCGGTTTATTTCTTTGCCGGCGGGTATACTAAGTGCAAGAACGCTGGCAAGGGGGCGAAGTGCGTGGCGGAACTCGCGCCGTTCATCGGGATGGTGCAGGTTTTTTTTGCTGTGGTTATCGGCCTGTATTTCTGGAACCTGCTGCGCTCGCAGCAGTCCAGCAAGACGGCCGTTGACCGCGAGTCACGGAAAGAACTGGAGCAGTTGCGCCGGATGAGGGAGATTTCTCTGACGGAACCGTTGGCGGAGAAAACACGGCCGGCAACGTTTGCCGAGATTATTGGCCAGGAGGAAGGCTTGAAGGCCTTGCGGGCGGCGCTTTGCGGCCCGAATCCTCAGCATGTGCTGTTGTTCGGGCCGCCCGGAATCGGCAAAACGGCTGCCGCCCGCCTGGTGCTTGAAGAAGCGAAACGGAACGCAGTATCTCCCTTCGGCAAAGAAGCCAGGTTTATTGAGCTTGATGCCACCACGGCACGTTTTGACGAACGCGGGATTGCTGACCCGCTGATTGGCTCGGTGCATGACCCAATTTACCAGGGGGCGGGACCCCTGGGAATAGCCGGCATTCCTCAGCCCAAGCCGGGTGCTGTGACTAAGGCGCACGGAGGGGTGTTGTTTATTGATGAGATTGGCGAGCTGCACCCCACGCAGATGAACAAGCTGCTGAAGGTGTTGGAGGACCGCAAGGTTTTCCTGGAAAGTGCTTACTACAGCCAGGAGGACCGCAATATACCGCAGCATATCCACGAAATCTTTCAACGAGGCTTGCCGGCCGATTTTCGCCTGATCGGGGCTACTACCAGAATGCCGGAGGAGATCCCGCCGGCTATCCGTTCCCGTTGCCTGGAAGTCTTTTTCCGTGGGCTGCTGGCGGAAGAAATCGGCCAGATTGCCGAGAATGCCGGCAGGCGCATCGGTTTTGCCCTGGACGGTCCGGCACTGGAGGTGATCCGGAAATATGCCGCCAACGGCCGCGAAGCCGTCAACACAGTCCAGGTTGCCGCCGGTATCGCGCTGTGTGAGCAGAGCAGGCGGCAGCTGACCGCCATTGATGTGGAGTGGGTGGTTAACGCCAGCAGGATGTCGCCGCGTCCGGAGAAGAAAATCCCGCCGCAGCCTCAGGTTGGCTATGTCAACGGCTTGGCGGTCTACGGCCCGAGCATGGGCATGCTCCTGGAAATCGAAGTGGCCGTACACCGCGTGGCTCCCGGACAGGGGCGGCTGCAGCTTACCGGGGTAGTGGAAGAGGAGGAGATGGGCGGGCCGCAGCGGCTGATCCGGCGTAAAAGCATGGTACGCGGTTCGGTGGAGAACGTGCTGACGGTACTGCGGGATTACCTGGATATCAACCCGCGGGATGTTGATATCCACGTTAATTTTCCTGGCGGCGTGCCGGTAGACGGGTCGTCTGCCGGGGTAGCGGTGGCGGTGGCGATTTGCTCCGCCGTCAAGGCTGTACCGGTTTTAAACACAGTGGCGTTGACAGGGGAAATTTCAGTGCGCGGCAGTGTCCGTCCGGTGGGAGGCATCGTCTGCAAAGTGGAAGCCGCCCGCCGGGCGGGTGTCCGGAAAATCCTGATCCCCAGGGAGAACTGGCAGCAGTCTTTCGCAGGGCAAGCTGACATCGAGGTGGTTCCTGTAGAGACACTTGACGAGGTTCTGGAGTTGACTTTCGTCAGGGAGCAGCAAGGGGTAGCAGCCTGTCCAGCCAAGGCGGCGGCAGCTTCCCTGATGCAGGAAACCCCGTGCTGACTGCGGGGGTTTTTCTTTTATCCGCCGGGAAATACAAAAATAGATTTCCGGGAGAAAAGGAAAAAGTGTCGTTTTCGCGAATATAAACTTGCCGTAGAGGTAATTAATCTCCGAGAGAGAGGAGAAAAACCATGGGTGAAAAGCATAAGATATTACCTCTTTTGCCTTTACGGGGAATTTTGGTCTTCCCCAACATGGTGTTGCATCTTGACGTTGGCCGGGAGAGGTCTGTCAATGCCCTGGAGCAAGCCATGGTTGAGGACAGTCTGGTGCTGCTGGTAGCACAAAAGGAGGCGCGCGTGGACGACCCGAAGCCGGAGGAGATTTACGGCATAGGAACCATTGCGCAAATCAAGCAGATGCTGAAGCTTCCGGGAGGTACGATCCGGGTTCTGGTAGAGGGGCTATCCAGGGCAACGATCCGCGATTATAAGGCTACCGAGCCTTATTTTCAGGTGCAGGTGGATGAAATCCCTGAAGACAGTTCGCGAAGCATCGAGATTGAAGCGTTGATGCGCAGTGTTATCTTTCAGTTCGAGCAGTATATCAGGCTAAGCAAAAAAATACCGCCCGAAACCCTGGTGACCATCTCCGCCATCGATGAACCAGGTCGCCTGGCTGATGTTATTTCGTCTCAACTGTCGCTGAAAGTGCAGCAAAAACAGGAAATCCTTGAGTCTCTTTCACCACGCAGGCGCCTGGAAAAGCTAAGCGGAATTATTAGCCATGAAATGGAAGTCTTGGAAATTGAGCGCAAAATTAATTTGCGTGTGCGCAAGCAGATGGAACGCACCCAGAAAGAGTATTACCTGCGTGAACAGATGAAAGCAATTCAGAAGGAACTGGGCGATAAAGACGAACGAATGGCCGAAGCTGACGAATACCGGCTGAAAATAGATGAAGCCGGGCTTCCTGAAGAAGTGCGGGAAAAGTCGCTGAAAGAAGTTGAGCGCCTGGAAAAAATGCCCCCGGCGGCCGCGGAAGCAGTGGTTATCCGCAATTACCTGGACTGGATATTGGCTTTGCCCTGGTCCAGACAGACGGAAGACCGCCTAGACCTGGACGCGGCGGAAAAAATTCTGGACGAGGACCATTACGGTCTGCAGAAGGTTAAAGAGCGTATTGTTGAATACCTGGCGGTACGCCAGTTGGCTAAGAAACTAAAGGGCCCGATTCTTTGCCTGGTAGGCCCGCCCGGGGTAGGGAAGACTTCACTGGCCAAATCGGTGGCCCGCGCGCTGGAGCGCAATTTTGTCCGCATCTCGCTGGGCGGCGTGCGCGATGAGGCGGAAATCCGCGGACACCGCCGCACTTACGTGGGTGCTTTGCCGGGCCGGATTATCCAGGGCATGCGGCAGGCCAAGTCGCAAAACCCTGTTTTTTTACTGGACGAAATTGATAAAATGGCCACTGACTTTCGGGGCGACCCCTCCGCGGCGCTGCTGGAGGTGCTTGATCCAGAGCAGAACAACGCTTTTTCCGACCATTACCTGGAAATGCCCTTCGATCTTTCCCATGTGATGTTTATTACCACAGCCAACGTCATGTACAATATCCCGCAGCCTTTAATGGACAGGATGGAAACAATTTATCTGCCGGGCTACACGGAGGAAGAAAAGGTCAAAATCGCCGAACGGTACCTGCTCCCCAAACAGTTAAGGGAACATGGCCTTGACAAAGTACAGGTTACCGTTTCGGAAAAAGTGCTGCGCAAGATTATCCGTAATTTTACCAGGGAAGCCGGGGTGCGCAACCTGGAACGGATGTTGGCTTCCATCTGCCGCAAGGTGGCCAGGGAAGTGGTGCGGGACCGGAAGAAGCGGGCAGTGATCCTGCCGCAGAGCCTGGAAAAATATTTAGGCGTCCCGCGCTACCGGTTCGGTGCGGCTGAGAAAGACGATGAGGCAGGCGTAGCTACCGGCCTGGCCTGGACGGAGGCCGGGGGCGATACGTTGGTCATTGAGGTTACCCTGATGAAAGGAAAGGGCAAGCTGCTGCTGACCGGAAAACTGGGAGAAGTGATGCGGGAATCGGCCCAGGCGGCACTCTCTTTTATCCGCTCGCGTGTAAGGGAACTGGAGATTGACGAGAACTTTCACGAAATGTATGATATTCATATCCATATTCCGGAAGGAGCCATCGCCAAAGACGGGCCGTCGGCCGGAATTACCATGGCTACGGCGCTGATTTCTGCGCTGACCCGGCGCCCGGCCAGGCACGCGGTAGCCATGACCGGGGAGATTACGTTGCGTGGTCGCGTGCTGCCTGTCGGCGGGATTAAGGAGAAAGTGCTGGCCGCCCACCGGGCCGGGATAAAAACGATCCTGTTGCCGGCGGAAAACAAGAAGGACATCAAAGAAATCCCAGAAAACGTGCGGCGCAAACTGGAGCTGGTCTTCGTGGAACATATGGACCAGGTCTTGCAGCAGGCACTGGCGGCAACCCTGTGAAGATAAACGAAGCCAAATGGGTTGCCGGTGCGGCGGCTCCAGGCCGGTTCCCCGCCCCGGGGTTGGCGGAAATTGCCTTTGCCGGCCGCTCCAATGTGGGCAAGTCATCGTTGCTTAATTGCCTTGTCAACCGCAAAGCGCTGGCCAGGGTCGGCAATACGCCGGGGAAGACCCGCCAGGTTAATTTTTTTCTGGTTAACAGGTCGTTTTATCTGGTAGACCTGCCCGGGTATGGTTATGCCCGCATCGCAGGGGAAACCAGGCAAAGTTTTGGACGCCTGATGGAGCAATACCTGTACGGGCGGGAGAGTCTGCGGCTGGTTGTGCTGCTGGTAGATATCCGCCACAGGCCAAGTGCGGACGACAGGACGATGTACGAGTGGCTTATTTCTTTCCGGGTGCCGGCGGTGATCGTGGCGGCTAAGGCGGATAAAATCGCCCGTGGCAGGTGGCCGGCAGCCTTGCGGCAAATCAGGGAGGGGCTGGGGCTTGGCTCCGAGGGGCCGGTCATCCCTTTTTCGGCGCGGACTGGCGCGGGGAAGGACACTTTGTGGCGCATCATCGTTCAATTCCTGGACGGCAGAGCAGCTGCTTCCATACGGTAGCCTGCCCTTTTCCTTGTCAGACCCTGCAGAGCGCCCGCTTTGCTGAGATTTAAGGAGGCTGTTTGATGACTGAACCCAATTTGGCGCCCGTCTACGACCCTGGCACGGTGGAGGACAGACTGTACAGGGAATGGTTGGCACGGGAGTTTTTCCGTGCTCCGGGCGACCCGGCTAAAAAATCATTTACTATTGTTATTCCGCCTCCCAATGTAACAGGCTCGTTGCACATGGGCCATGCTCTGAACAGCACTATTCAGGATATTCTCATCCGCCGGCAGCGTATGCGGGGGATGGACGCCCTCTGGCTGCCGGGCACCGACCATGCCGGTATCGCCACGCAGATCAAGGTGGAGGAGCACTTGGTTGAGGAAGGACTCTCGCGCCGTGAGCTGGGCCGGGAGGAGTTTCTCGCGCGTGTTTGGGAGTGGAAAGAAGAGTACCATGGCCGAATTGTCCGGCAACTGCAGAAACTGGGCCTTTCCTGCGACTGGTCGCGGGAAAGGTTTACCATGGATGAAGGCTGCTCCCGGGCGGTAAGGGAGGTTTTTGTGACGCTTTACGAGCGGGGACTTGTTTACCGGGGGGATTATATCACCAACTGGTGCCCGCGTTGCCAGACGGCCCTGTCTGATATTGAAGTGGAACATGAAGAAGAAGCAGCGGGGACACTTTATTTTATCGGTTATCCTGTTATTGACGGGGACGGTTGGCTGGCGGTGGCGACAACCAGACCGGAAACAATGCTTGGCGATACGGCCGTGGCTGTTCATCCCCGGGATTCGCGCTACCAGGCGCTGGCCGGCCGGCAGGTGCTCCTGCCGCTGGTTGGGCGCCGGCTGCCTGTTGTGGCCGATGAGTATGTGGACCCTGAATTTGGCAGCGGCGCGGTTAAGATTACGCCGGCCCACGACCACAACGATTTTTTGCTGGCCGCGCGGCACGGCCTGCCGGCGGTGAAAGTCATCGGTGAAGACGGGCTGATGACAACGGCCGCCGGACGCTATGCCGGACTGAACTCCGGGGAAGCCCGTCGCCGGATTGTGGAGGATCTGCGGGCGGCAGGGCTGTTACTTGCCGAACAGGAGCAAAGTCACGCTCTGGGGCGGTGCCAGCGTTGCCGCACAGTCATTGAACCGTTGTTGTCCAAGCAGTGGTTTGTGCGTATGAAGCCGCTGGCGGAGCCGGCCATCGCCAGGGTTAAAAGCGGAGAAATCCGCTTTGTTCCTGAGCGCTTTACCCGTGTATATCTGAACTGGGTGGAAAATATCCGCGACTGGTGTATCTCTCGCCAGATTTGGTGGGGACACCGTATACCCGCCTGGTACTGTGCCTGCGGCGAGACATTGATAGCGCGCCTGGAGCCTGCGGCCTGTCCGTCCTGCGGCGGTGTCCCGGTGCAGGACCCGGATGTGCTTGACACTTGGTTTTCTTCGGCGCTGTGGCCGTTTTCCACGCTCGGTTGGCCGGAGCGGACAGGCGACCTGGTTCATTATTACCCGACCAACGTGTTGGTGACCGGTTATGATATTATCTTTTTTTGGGTGGCCCGTATGATTTTTATGGGGCTGGAGTTTATGAACGAGGTTCCCTTTCGCACCGTATATATTCACGGCCTGGTGCGTGATGCGCTGGGGAGAAAAATGAGCAAGTCGCTGGGAAACGGCATCGACCCGCTGGAAATAATCGAGCGCTACGGTGCCGATACGCTGCGTTTTACCCTAGTTACCGGCCAGGCTCCGGGCAATGACCAGCGGTTCCGGCAGGAGAACGTGGAGAACAGCCGTAATTTTGCCAACAAAATCTGGAATGTTTCCCGCTTTGTGTTAATGAACACTACCGGAACCGCCGTCGGCCAACCGGATAAGGCCGGTCCGCTTTCCGCCGCCGACTGCTGGATTTTGCACCGCTACAATGAGACGGTTCGCCGTGTTGACCGGTTGATGGAGGAGTATGAACTGGGGGAGGCGGCGCGTCATATTTACGATTTTTTATGGAGCGATTATTGCGACTGGTATGTGGAGATGGCCAAAATACCGTTGTACTCACCGGGGAAAGAGGTCGAAAAGCAGACGACACGTTCCGTGCTGGTGTTTGTGCTGGACGGGATCTTACGGCTGCTGCACCCGTTTATGCCCTTTATTACTGAAGAAGTCTGGCAGAAACTGCCCTCTGTGCAGGCAGGCGCTACCGTCATGCTGGCACCTTGGCCTGCAGAAACAGCCGGGCTGGTCTATTTTGCAGAACACGACAGGATGAATCTGGTCATGGAAGTGATCAGGGCCATCCGTAACTTGCGCGGCGAGGTACAACTTTCGCCGGGCGCCAAGGTAAAGGTCATCCTGCAGGTGACCAGAGAAACAGGCGCTGTGCTGTCGGAGAGCGCGGCGCTGCTGCAGCGGCTGGCTAATGCAGGCGAGGTGCAATTGGTTTTGGACCTGGCCGACAAGCCGCGCTGCTGCCTTACCGCCACCGTTGGGGAGGTGGAGATTTATCTGCCGCTCGCCGGCATAATGGACGTGGGCCAGGAGCGTCAACGCCTGGAAAGAGAGGCCCAGCGGCTGGACGCTGAACTGGCCAGGAGCCGGACCAAGCTGCAAAATGAAGTTTTCCTGGCCAAGGCGCCGATCCGGGTGGTTGAAGAAGAGCGAACCAAGGAAGCGGAATACAGTCTGCAGCGCAAGAAGGTACGGGACCGCTTGGCGGCGCTGCAATAGATTTTCAGGGGTGAAACATTGAACTACCAAGAAGCGCTGGCCTGGATCCACAGCCTGTACCGCTTTGGTTCCAAGCCCGGACTGGAGCGGATTGCGGACCTTCTTAAACGACTGGGAGACCCGCATCAGCTGCTGCGCTCTGCACATATTACCGGAACGAACGGCAAAGGCTCGACGGCCGCTTTTTTGGCGGCTCTGTTGTCAGCCCACGGTTTGCGTGTGGGCCTGTATACATCGCCGTACCTGGAATCGTTTACCAATCGCATGGCTGTAGACGGACGTGACGTGGCAGAGGACGAGCTGGTCGACCTGGTGAAAAAGGTGCGGCCGCACGTGGCTGAAATTGCCGATTCCGCTTTCGGGCAGCCTACGGAGTTTGAGGTCATCACAGCCATGGCTTTTGACTATTTTGCCGCATGCTTGCCGGACTGGGTCGTGGTGGAAGTGGGGCTAGGCGGCCGGTTGGATGCCACTAACGTAATTATGCCGGAGGTAGCGGTAATTACTAATATTGGCTTGGAGCATACTCAGGTCTTGGGCGATACGGTCGAGCAGATCGCTTTTGAGAAAGCCGGAATTATCAAACAGGGAGTCCCTGTGGTTACCGCGGCGGACAAGCCGGAAGCGCTTGCCGTACTGGAAAAGACGGCGAGGAAGCGGGGGAGCCGGTTGCTGGCCGTAGGCCGTGAAGTACAGATCGAAAGTGCCGGGACAACGCTGGACGGTCAGATTTTTAATTACCAGAGTCCTTGGCGGGAACTGAAGGGTTTAAGTATCGGGCTGCTGGGCCGTCACCAGTTGGTCAACGCCGCCAGTGCGCTGGCGGCGTTGGAATGCCTGCCGTCTGTCCCCATTAGTGAAGCGGCTGTCCGGAGAGGGTTGGCTGCCGCCCGCTGGCCGGGCCGTCTGGAGATTTATTCCCGTAACCCGCTGGTGCTGGTGGATGGTGCCCATAACGTGGATGGGGCGTTAGCCTTGCGCCGGGCTTTAACGGAATTGCTTGATGGTCGGAAACTGTACCTGGTTCTTGGCATCCTGGCTGACAAGGCGGTGGAGGAAATGCTTTCCCTGCTGGCCCCACTTGCTACCGCCGGCCTGCTGGCAACCCGCCCGGACAACGTGCGGGCTGCCGATCCTTATGTTGTGGCGGAACTGGCCCGCGCCTATACGAGGGCAACTGTCCAGGTGACGCCAAATGTTCCCGCAGCGCTGGAAGCGGCGCTCTCCGCCGCCAAACCGGAGGAAGCGGTTTGCGTGGCCGGTTCTTTGTATACTGTCAGCGAAGCCTGTGCAGTATTGCGCAAGGTCTTTGACAAAAGCCGGCCGCTATTTTAAATGTGAGAAGTGTAACAGATGAAAGCGAATTAGGCAGGATTTATGCAAAATATCACGAAGATTTTAAAGTTGCCATTATCAAATGTTTTAGAGGGGTGAGTTAAGCTTGAGTTTTAAAACGTTCAGGGGAGGTGTCCATCCCGGGCATTACAAGAATGCGACGGAAAAAATGCCCGTGGTGCCGGCTCGCTTGCCGGCAGTGGCGATCATCCCTATGGCGCAGCATATCGGTGCGCCATGTGAGCCCTTGGTTGCTGTCGGCGATGAGGTAAAAACGGGGCAGAAAGTTGGTGACAGTCAAGCCTTTGTGACCGCTCCTGTCCATTCCTCTGTTTCGGGAAAGGTTGTCAAAATCGCTCCCTGCAATCATCCGTTGGGGCGCCTGGTTAATGCAGTCTACATTAAGTCGGACGGGGAAGATACCTGGCATGAAGACGTGCGTCCGCATCCGGACTGGGAACAAGCCAGCCCCGATGAATTGAGAAAAATTGTCCGGAACGCGGGTATTGTCGGGATGGGCGGAGCCACTTTCCCGACGCATGTCAAGCTGTCACCGCCGCCGGGCGCAAAAATTGACTATTGTCTAGTTAACGGTGCTGAGTGCGAACCGTATCTGACCTCCGACCACCGGGCCATGCTCGAACGGCCGGCTGAAATTATCACGGGTTTAAGAATTATTATGAAAGCTGTTAACGCTCCCAAAGGATATATCGGCGTGGAGGACAATAAGCCGGACGCCGTGGAGGCCATGAAAAGAGCCGCCGCAGGTCTGGCTGATGTTGAAGTTCACGCTTTGCATACCAAGTATCCGCAAGGAGCGGAAAAACAGCTGATAAAAGTTTTTACCGGCCGGGAGGTTCCTTCCGGGGGGCTGCCTTCCGCGGTTGGGTGTGTGGTGCATAATGTAGGCACCTGTATTGCCATTGCCGATGCGGTTTGTTCCGGCAAGCCTTTGATTGAAAGGATTGTCACAATTACCGGCTCAGGCATCAATGAGCCGAAAAACATGCTGGTACGTGTCGGCACACCTATGGAGGAAGTGATTGAACAGTGCGGCGGGTTTAAGCCCGATGTCCGTAAAGTCATTCTTGGCGGGCCGATGATGGGCCTGGCCCAGCCGACTGTGGAGAATTTTCCGGTGATCAAGGGCACCTCGGGTATTCTTTGTCTGACCAGCCTGGAGGTGGAGCTGCAAGCCTTCAGTCCCTGTATCAGGTGTGCGCGGTGTGTGGATGTCTGCCCGGTCAGCATCATGCCACTGTTCATCGGCTCCGCGGTGGAACAGGGACTGTACGACCGGGCCGAGTCAGCCAATGCCATGGACTGTATTGAGTGCGGCTGCTGTACTTATGTTTGTCCGTCTAAACGGCCGCTGGTCCAATGGATCCGCTTGTCCAAGGGAGATATAGCCGACAGGCGGGCTAAAAAGTAATTCGACAAGGAGGGAGAAAGGGTGGAAGCAAAGCTCGTAGTTTCGTCTTCGCCACATCTGCGCAGGCCGGAATCAGTCCAAAGCGTTATGATTGATGTTCTGGTGGCCTTATTCCCGGCCGCTTTGGCCGGCGTGATTTTCTTCGGGTGGCGTGGCCTTCTGACCATGATGCTCGGCATGCTTGCAGCCATGGTTGCGGAGGCTGTGGTGCTGAGACAAAAAAACATTTTTGGGGACGGCAGCGCTGCTGTAACCGGTCTGCTGCTGGCCTTGACGCTGCCGCCGGCACCTCCCTGGTGGCTGGTGGTCACCGGCAGTGTGGTGGCGATTGTGATTGGCAAACAAGTTTTTGGAGGGATCGGCAACAATATTTTTAACCCTGCTTTGGTTGGGAGAGCTGTACTGGTGGTCTCCTGGCCCGCGCATATGACGACTTGGCTGCGCCCGCTTGATTTGGCTACAGCGGCCACGCCGCTGGCGCCCGGGGCGGAGCCAGCCAGTCTGTTCAATCTTTTTGTCGGCGCCGTCCCCGGCTCCCTTGGCGAGACGAGCGCTTTTGCCCTGTTGCTGGGGGCTGCCTGGCTTTTTTACAAGGGACTTATTGACTGGCGCATTCCTGGAGGGTATCTTGGCACAGTCTTTCTCATGGGCGCATTTTTTGACGGCACCGGCACGCTGCCGGAGATGTTCTCCAGGGGACTGTTTCACCTGTTGGCCGGCGGCGTCATGCTCGGCGCGCTGTTTATGGCCACCGACATGGTAACCTCACCGGTGACTGCCTTGGGCCGCCTGATTTTCGGAATTGGCTGCGGCCTGGTGACTATGCTGATTCGCTTGTTCGGTGCTTTCCCGGAGGGAGTTACTTTTGCCATTTTGCTGATGAACGCGCTGACCCCGCTGCTCGATAACTTGACGCTGCCCAAGAAATTCGGGGAGGTGGCAAAACTGCAATGAAGGAAATCGTCAGACTGGCCATAATTTTGATGCTGATTACGGGACTGGCTGCCGGGTCGCTGGCCTACGTCAACCAGATAACCTCTCAGGTGATTGCGGAGCGCGAAGCGCAAGAAAAGATTGCTCTGATACAGAAGATTTTCCCTGAAGCGGCAAGATTCGAAGAAAAAACGATAGACGGACTGACAGCCATGCTGGCTTTGGACGCCGCAGGCCAGGCGGTCGGGCTGCTCACGGAGGGCAGCGCTGCCGGCTACGGCGGTCCCATCACGTTTAGCCTGGCGGTGGACGGTGCAGGAAAAATTGTCAGCGTGGGCGTTACTTCCCACACGGAAACGCCCGGAATCGGCGACATAATAGCAGAGCGGTCTTTCCTGGACCAGTTTACGGGGAAAACTGCGGCCGACCCGCTGACAGTGGGTCAGGATATCGACCATATCACCGGCGCCACCGTTTCTGTCGAGGCGATGGCGGATGGTGTCCGGCAAGTATTGCCGGCGACGGTTTCCCGTTTTTTGGGTAAATGAGTTGGGAGAGGGGAATTAAGAAGTGCCCTCACCCGGCTTCTCCCAGAGGGAGAGGGGAATTAAAGTGGAGGTGAAAAAATGAGCCCGCTTAAGGCTTTATTGAACGGCTTTAAAGAAATCCCGCCCCTGCGCTTGGTGCTCGGTCTGTGCCCGGTGCTGGCCGTGTCGGCGTTTGCGGAAAACGGCTTTGGCATGGGCCTTGCCGCCACGGCGGTGCTGATCGGTTCCAACCTGGTGATCAGCGCCTTGCGCAACGTGATTCCGGATAAAATCCGCATCCCCTGTTTTATTGTGGTAATCGCCACCTTTGTTTCCATCGTCGATATGACGCTTAATGCCTTTATGCCGGCGCTGCACGCTGAGCTAGGTATCTTTGTGCCGCTGATTGTGGTTAACTGTATTATCCTCGGGCGGGCGGAAGCGTTTGCCTCCAAAAACGGTGTCCTTAGTTCCATCGCTGACGGCATCGGCGTAGGACTGAGCTTTACTTTTGCCCTGACATTGCTGAGCGCTATTCGAGAGCTGCTCGGCGCCGGCACTATTTTCGGAGTCAGTGTCCTTGGCGAGGCGTACCAACCGTTCAGAGTGTTCGGGTTCCCGCCCGGCGCTTTTATTGCGCTGGGCTTGATGCTGGCCTTTTATAATATGCTGGCCAAGAAATATAAACTGGGGTAGAGGCGCCCTTGCCCGGCCTCTCCCAGAGGGAGAAGGGAATTAAAGAAGGAGGCTGCCGGCTATGGAATTGATAGCCATTATTTTCGGGGCGATCTTTATTAATAACTTTGTGCTTTCGCGTTTCCTCGGGCTTTGCCCGTTTGTGGGCGTTTCCCGCAAGGTGGAAACAGCCCTTGGCATGAGTATGGCCGTTGTTTTTGTCATGGGGATGACGGCCGTGGTAACCTGGCCTATCGAGCATTTCCTGCTTGTCCCCAATGACTTGCAGTACTTGCGCACGATTGTCTTTATCCTGGTCATCGCTACGCTGGTCCAGTTTGTGGAGCTGGTGGTGCGCAAAATCAGCCCCGCGCTGTACCAGGCGCTGGGTATTTTCCTGCCGCTGATTACCACCAACTGTGCCGTACTGGGCGTGGCTATCCTTAATATCACGCTGGAATACAACCTGCTGGAGTCCGTAGTGTTCAGTGTTGCAGCCGCCGTTGGCTTTGCCTTGGCACTGCTGATTATGGCCGGTATCCGCGAACGCCTGGAGTTCTCGTTTGTGCCGCTTCATTTTAAGGGGATTTCCCTGGCGCTGATTATGACCGGAATTCTTTCACTGGCTTTCTCCGGATTTAAAGGGATGTTGGAATAGGGAGGCGAAGAAACATGATTATCGCCATTGTCAGCCTGGGGGGCCTCGGCCTGCTCTTTGGCGGCCTGTTAGCCTTTGCGGCGCGAAAGTTCGCCGTGGAGGTAGATCCCCGGGTGGAAATGACGCAAAGTTACCTGCCGGGCGCTAACTGCGGGGTCTGCGGCTATGCCGGGTGCGCCCAGTACGCCGAGGCGGTGGTGGCCGGCGGGGCGCCGCTTAATGCCTGTACCCCGGGCGGCTCCGAAGTGTCCAAAAATATCGCCGGGTTGCTTGGCATGGAGGCGCCTGCGGCGGAAGCCAGGCTCGTAGCGCAGCTGGTCTGTCTTGGAGACTGCGAGACGGCCAAGGACAAAGCTGTATATGACGGCTTCAGAGAATGCAAGGCGGCGTTGATGTTCGGCGGCGGCGTGAAAGCCTGCCGCTTCGGCTGCGTCGGTGAAGGCAGCTGTGTGCGCAGCTGCCCGGTGGAGGCCATCACCATGAGCAAGAACGGTTTGCCGCTGATTAACCATAAACTGTGCATCAGCTGCGGAAAATGCAAGAACGTTTGCCCGCGCCAGGTAATCGAGATGGTCAGTGCCAATATGCTCTATCATGTGCGCTGCAAGTCGCTGGACAAGGGCAAGCAGGTCCGGGATATCTGCTCCCGTGGCTGCATTGCCTGCAACCTGTGTGCGAAAGAGTGCCCGGTCAAGGCCATTCGCCTAGAGAACAACCTGGCGATTATTGACGGCTTGATCTGTAACAACTGCGGCACCTGCGTAGAGGTTTGCCCGCAAAAGACTATTGCCTGACAGAGGGAGCAAAGATGGAAAGGCTGACGCATCTGAACCGGGAAGGCAGGGCCAGGATGGTCGATGTTTCCGGCAAGGAGGATACGCCGCGTGAAGCGGTGGCCCGGGGGCGCGTCCAGATGCGCCCGGAAACGCTGAAACAGATTGCCGCCGGCAGCCTGGCCAAGGGTGATGTGCTGGCCGTTGCCCAGGTTGCGGGAGTGATGGCTGCCAAGCAGACGGCACAGCTGATTCCCATGTGCCATCCACTTTTGCTGACGGCGGTGGATCTAAAATTTACCACGGACACGGCCGGGAGCGCGCTGGTGATTGAGGCTGCCGTGAAAACGGCCGGTAAAACGGGCGCGGAGATGGAAGCGCTCTTTGCCGTGGCCGTGGCGGCTCTGACCGTTTACGACATGTGCAAGGCCGTGGACAGGGAAATGGTTATCAGCCAGGTCTGCCTGCTGGAAAAGCGCGGCGGCAAATCCGGCGACTTCAGACGGAGTGAAGAGGGCGGCGAAAATGTGCATCAGGAAAGAGAATAGGACTTTTTGGGCTACTTTTGGCTTGCTCCTGCTGTTTTGGCTGCTGATTACCTGGCGCCTGCACTGGCAGCACCTGTTAGTTGGGGTGATCTGTTCCTGGGCTGTTGCCATGATCAACCGCGATTTGTTGCTGCAGCCGGCGGAGCGGCCGCTGCTGCTCCTAACCACAGCCAGAAAATGGGTACAGTATTTTTGCCAGTTGTTGGCAGCCATTTTTAAAGCCAATTGGGATGTGGCCAGAATTGTGCTTAAGCCGAAGCTGGAGATTTCGCCCAGCTTCGTCAGGTACAGGACGAGGGTCGGTAAACCTTTTAACAGGCTGATACTCGGCAATTCCATTACCCTGACGCCCGGCACGCTGACGGTGGAGATTGCTGAAGACACGTACGTGGTACACGCTATTACGCGTGCCGCTGCCGAGGACTGCGCCGAATGGGAAATGATGAACAGGCTCGCCGAAATAGAGGAGGTGGAGCGGGGTGCTTGAGACAGTATTTGTCGCTTTTGCTGTTTTGCTTTCAGCGGCTACTTTTCTTTGCCTGTTCCGCGCTGTGCTTGGCCCCTCAGCCGCTGACCGCGTGGTGGCCATCAATGTTATCGGCACCAAGGCGGTGGTCATCATTTCCCTGATTTCTTTTGCTTTTCACCAGGAGTACTTCCTGGACGTGGCCATTGTCTACGCTTTAATCAGTTTTGTGGCTACTGTCGGGATAGCCAAGTATCTGGAAAAAGGATCCCTGGAATAGGGGGAGCTTATGGAAATTTTAGTAATTATTTTTTTGCTGGCCGGGATGTTCTTTTTTGTGGTCGGGGTAGTCGGTCTGCTCAGGCTGCCTGATGTCTATTGCCGCCTGCACGCTACCACTAAATGTGATACGCTGGGCGCCGGACTGATTCTTTTTGGCCTCGTTCTTTTTGCAGGTATTTCCGTGGACAGCGTCAAACTGTTGCTGATAATCCTGTTTATCTGGCTGACCAACCCCACCGCCTCCCACATTATCGCCCATGCCGCTTACCGCAACAATGAACCGACTGCTGAAGGAACCCATACGCTGGATAAGACGGAGAGGGGAGCGGCCTGTGACTGAGCTGCTCCAATACCTGCTGATGTTGTTTTTGGTCGTCTGTGCCGTAGCGGTGGCCCGGATCCGTGACCTGCTGGCAGCAGTGATTATATTTGCGGCGTACAGCCTGGTAATGGCCATCCTCTGGCTGTTGCTGGCCTCTCCTGATATCGCCATTACCGAGGCGGCGCTCGGCGCCGGGGTGACGACGCTGCTGCTGCTGGCGGCTATCAGCAAGACGAGGAGGGAAGAATGATGCGCAAAATCCTGATAGTCTTGTTATTGCTGCTGATTGGTCTGGCCCTGATTGTGACCGTGCTGGAGATGCCTACCTTCGGTGAAGCAGGTAACCCAACCAACAATGAGGTGCCGGAGCGCTACCTGGAGCGAAGCATCGAGGAAACAGGGGCGCTGAATGTAATCGCTAGCATTATTATCGATTACCGCGCGTTTGATACCTTAGGCGAGGCGACGGTCCTGTTTGTGGCCATTGCTGCTGCCTTTGCCACTCTGAAAGCAAACTGAAGCCATAAGACACGGGGTGATTTTGTGGAAGACCTGATTCTTCGCTACGTCAGCCGCATTGTCGTTCCTTTCGTGCAGCTGTACGGGCTGTATGTTGTGTTTCACGGGCATCTTTCTCCCGGCGGGGGCTTTTCGGGCGGGGCTATCATCGGCGCCAGCATGATTTTGTACGCTCTGGCCTTTAACCTGGCGGCGGGGACGAAGAAAATTTCCCACGATTTATCCCTGATTCTGGAAAGCAGCGGCGGCTTGATTTATGCCGGGGTCGGGTTGCTGGCGATTTTCTTAGGCGCTAATTTCCTGGGCAATATGGTAGCCGGCTTCCCGCTTGGCACTCCCGGCAACCTGTTCAGCGGCGGGGCAATCATGCTGATTACTTTAGGGGTCGGCATCAAGGTTGCCGCTACGATGATTACCCTGTTTTACAGCCTTATTGAAGAGGAGCAAGCAACAGATGAGCATCACTGACGTCCTGCTGCGCCTGCATCAGAACAATTTCTATTTTTTTGCCATCCTTCTTTTTATTATCGGCTTTCATACCATGCTGACCCACAATAACCTGATCAAGAAAGTGATCGGCATGAATATCATGGATACCGCCATCTTTCTCTTTTTCGTGGCTATCGGTTATATCCACGGCGGCCGCGCGCCGATCCTGGAGCCGGGAGCAGCTCATCTGTATGTCAATCCGTTGCCCTCCGCGCTGATTCTGACCGGCATCGTGGTGGCTGTCAGCATTACTGCTTATGCGCTGAGCCTGATTGTGAAAATTTATCAGCATTACGGGACGATTGATGCCGAGGAAATCATGCGCCTGCGGGGAGGCGAAACACTGTGAATGCGGCGCATCATTTGCCGGTGCTGGCGATTGTCCTGCCTCTGGTATTCGCATATTTAATGCCTTTATTTGACCGCTGGCGGCGGGGCTGGTGCACGCCGGCAGCGCTCGGGGTGCTGGCGGTTTCCTTTGTTGCATCCCTGGCCATGGCCTGGCAGGTCATGACCGGGGGACCTTACTACTACCAGATGGGTAACTGGCCGCCGCCCTGGGGAATCGAGCTGAATATCGATTACTTGGCGGTTTTTACGGCGATTACCATGACGGGCGTCAGCCTGGTGGTCCTCGTCTACGCTTCCAAAGACCTGCTGCATGAATTAAAACCCCACCTGCTCGGCTGGTACTACACGCTGTACCTGTTGCTGGTTGCTTCCATGGTAGGGATGGCGCTGACCAATGATATTTTTAACCTCTTTGTCTTTGTGGAGATTTGCGCCATTGCCGCCTGCGGCATCATCTCCATCAAGTCAAACAAAGAATGCCTGGAGGCCTCGTTTAAGTACCTGATTTTGTCGACGCTTGGCTCCGGCTGCCTGCTGCTGGCCATCGCCCTGCTGTACATGGTCACCGGCCACCTGAACTTTACTTATATAGCGCAGGCGCTGCCGGAGGCGATGCGTCTCTACCCCTACAATATTCTGGCCGCGCTGGCGCTGCTGCTGGTAGGCATGGGGGTAAAGGCGGCCCTGTTTCCGCTGCACGTTTGGCTGCCTGACGCCCACTCGTCGGCGCCGTCACCTTCATCGGCGGTGTTGTCGGGGCTGGTCATCAAAATTTACGCCGTTTCCCTGCTCAGAGTTCTGTATCAAGTCTTTCCGGCCGATATTTTCGAGGTGACGCCGGTCCTGAACATCCTGCTCTGGATGTCGACGCTGGCCATTATTGCCGGCTCCATGTTTGCCATCGTCCAGGAGGATATCAAAAAAATGCTGGCTTACTCCAGCGTCGCGCAGATTGGCTACGTCTTTATGGGTTTTGCCATTGTGGATTTCTTCGCTCTGACAGGAGGCATCCTGCATGTCTTTAACCATGCCATGATGAAAGCAATGCTGTTCATGGCCGCCGGCGCGTTTATTTACAGTACGGGGGTGCGGCACTTAAGCGGCTTAAAAGGCATCGGACATACCATGCCGGTCCCGGCGGTGGCTTTTGCCATCGGCGCGCTGGCCATGGTCGGCATACCCCTGACGAACGGTTTTATTTCCAAGTGGTACCTGGTGCTCGGCGCCTTGCACGACGGCCAGCCGTTTTTCGCGGCGGTTATTCTGCTAAGCAGTCTGCTGAACGGAATCTATTACCTGCCGATTATTGTGAACGCATTTTTTAGCGAACCGCAGGGCCGGGTGGCCGCACCGCTGCCGCTGCCGCGGCAGATGCAGGTTCCGCTTATTATCCTGGGTCTGGGCTGCCTGCTGTTCGGCATTGCCCCCTCACTGATTCTGGGACTAATTTACAGAGCCAGCGAGGCACTGCTTGGTTTATAATAGATGCAGGCCTCCTATGAAATGAGCTGGTAACTTTTCTGACTAACATGAAAGGATCTGAAGCCCGTGGAAACGGCAATATCTTTTCTGCCTGTCTGGATCGTGATGTTTCCGATGTTCATGACACTGGTTATATACTATGTGGAACAGCGCTCCGAAAAAATGCGCAATGCCTTGTCTGTAGGGACTTCTGTGGTTACGTTTCTTTCCGTGCTGATGCTTTACCCCTACATGATGGCCGGGGAGATCATTGAGTATAGTATGTTCCAACTGCTGCCGAACCTGGAGATTTCTTTCCGGGTCGATATCTTGAGCTTTTCTCTGGCCTTGCTGTCCTCTTTTATCTGGATGCTGGTATCTATCTATTCCATCGACTACATGTGTCATGAGCACGGCTGCAACCGTTATTACCCGGTCCTGATAATCACGCTGGCCAGTTGCATGGGCATTTTTATGGCCGGGGACCTGTTTACGCTGTTTGTCTTTTTTGAATTGATGTCCTTAATCTCCTATGTGCTTGTGGTCCACGAGGAGTCGCTTGAGGCATTGCGGGCCGGGTATAAATACCTGATTATGACTATTATCGGCGGGCTGGCCCTCTTTTTCGGCATAATTATTACTTTTGAGTTGGGCGGCTCGGTATCGCTGGGCGGAGAGACCCTGATTACCGTGCCTTCTACACTGGCTTTCTTTGCTTTTATTTCCTTCCTGATCGGCTTTGGCATGAAAGCCGGGATGTTCCCGCTGCATGTCTGGCTGCCTGATGCCCACCCTGTAGCGCCGTCGCCAGCCAGCGCCCTGCTTTCCGGCATTATGCTGAAAACCGGCGCCTACGGCCTGCTGCGCGTCATTTTCCACGTATTCTCTCCGGGCTTATTGCAGGAAGCCGGCTGGATGATAATTCTTGCTGTGGTGGCAATTATCACCATTCTGCTTGGCTCGGCGGTAGCCATCACCCAAGACGACATAAAAAGGCGCCTCGCTTATTCCAGTGTCGGACAAATGGGCTACATTTTGCTTGGGATGTCTATTTTCACGGAACGGGCGCTTATCGGGGACATCTTTCATATTTTCAGCCACGCCTTCATGAAGAGCACCCTCTTCCTGGCAGCCGGCGCTATTATTCTGAAAACAGGCAAGCGCTCCATCCGGGAGCTGGGGGGCATCGGCCGCCTGATGCCTTTTACCATGCTTGCCTTTACCATGGCGGCGCTTTCCATGATTGGGATTCCTCCTTTAAGCGGGTTCTTAAGCAAGTGGACCTTGTCGCTTGGCGCCATGGATGCCGGCCTGCCTTATTATGTCCTGGTCCTTTTGGTCAGCAGCTTGCTGAACGGTCTTTACTACCTGCCCATAATTATCACTGCTTTCTTCGGCGCCGAGCCTGGTCATGAGCACGAACAGGTAAAAATCAGCGAAGCGCCGTATAAAATGCTGATCCCCATCGCCATTCTTGCGGTAAGCTGCCTGTTGTTCGGCCTCTTGCCCACCAACCTGCCGTTTGACCTGTCACGTAAGGCCGCTGATTTTCTGCTGAGAGGGGGATTTTAGTACCTTACAGTTTTAGAACTGCAGTAGTAACAAGCAGTTATTATCCTTGCTGGAGGCACCAAAGCTGTGTAATAATCTTTGTAGTAATGCAACCAAAATATGTCGATTGAAATCCCATACCGGTTGGAATCATAAGTTGATTATTGAGGTGTGGGCAAAGCCCTCTGTGGATTAAAAGGCGGTGACTGAAAGTGGAGTTCTATTTATTGTTTATTCTCAGCTGTTTTATTGTTGCCCCCTTTTTGCCGCGCTTATCTGAAAAGAGGAGGCGCGGTGTACTGGTCATGCTGCTTTGCCTGATGATTTTTTTGGCCTTTTACAATCTTTCCGGTGTGGAACTGCACGATTATAGTGTTTTAGAGGAGCTTGAAGCTATGGGGCTTGCGCCGCTGGCCTTCACGGCGCATCCTTATGCCAGGATGGCTGTCTTCGGGTTTCTGCTGGTGGGAGCACTGGCCCTGATGTATGGTCTGCAGGTTGCCGGACCCAAAGAACAAGCAGTTTCACTGGTTGCTATAGCCAGTGCGGTGGGTATCGCGCTTTCCGCTAACTTTATCACCCTCTTTTTGTTTTGGGAAGTACTGACATTTTCAGTGGCGATACTGATCATGCTAAAACTGACACCGCATGCCGTAAGCATGGGTTGCAAATTTTTGATCTTCCATATCGTGGGAGGCCTGCTGTTATTTTTGGGTATTGTGCAGCATCACTCTGCCAGCGGTTCTTTTGTGCTGGAAAAGCCGGCGGCAGGACTGCTGTTCTTTGTCCTGGCCATTGCTTTTAAGGCGGCTTTCCTGCCGCTGCATGTCTGGGTGGCCTGGGGCTACCCGGCGGCTTCTCATGCTACCAGTGTAGTCCTGGCAGGGCTGACCACCAAAGTAGGGGTCTATGCTGTGGCCAGGATTTTAGAGCCACACCCGGCCATTGTCCTGATGGGAGCTTCTATGGCAGTATTTGGGATTTGCTGCGCCTTACTGCAAAAAAATATGCGCGGGCTTCTTTCATACCATATTATCAGCCAAGTTGGCTATATGGTGGCCGGGGCGGGGATGGGAGGATACTATGGGATTGACGGGAGCCTGCTGCATGTCATAAACCATATGCTTTATAAGGCGCTGCTATTTATGAGCGCGGGAGCTGTCCTACTAACGGCCGGCACGGAGGATCTGCACGACCTGAGCCATCATCAGGGCGATAAGCAGGTGCTATCGCTGTGGAGAGTCCTGCCTGTCGCCGCACTTGGCGCGCTGGTTGGTGCGCTTTCTATCTCCGGCGTTCCCCCCTTTAATGGCTATGTGTCAAAATATCTCTTGAAGAAGGCTATGTATGGCGCTGGTCCTGCCGAGACCATGCTGATGCTGGCCAGTATTGGCACGGTAGTATCGTTTTGCAAGTTCTGCTATTTTGCCTTTGTCAAAGGACGTGTCCCTCTGCAGCGCGGCCTGCCTGTTTCCATGCAGGCCGCTATTTTGCTTGCCTCAGCGGCCTGCGTTTTTCTCGGTATATACCCGCATGTGGTGCAGAAGATTCTCCCTTACCATTCCAGCCTGATAGTTTACAACGCAGGCGGGATTGTAAGCGCCCTGACCTTTCTAGCCGTGGGGATAGCTGTGTTTGTTGTTCTGAAAAAAACTTTGGATCGAGGAATTAATTTACCTGCCTGGCTGAGCGTGGAGCAATCCCTGTACCAGCCGCTGGCTTTTTCCCTAAAGGCCTGCTGTCACTATATCACCACGTTTGACTCCTCCTTGAATACTGCTTACGAAAAAGCCGGCGGTACGGCTAGGATCCTGATCGAGAAAACTGAGCTGTTTGACGGCGCTATCAACGAGGCTTACGAGAAATCCGGCGACCTGGCCCGGCGGCTGGCAGACAGGACGGAGCAATTTGACGGGGCATTAAATGAGGCTTACGAAAAGTCAGGAAAGTTTGCCAAACAGCTGGCTGACGGGACGCAAGCTTTTGATGCTTCTTTAAACGAAGCGTATGAAAGTTCCGGCAAGCTGGCCCGGCGCTTAGCGGATAAAGCGGCGCAGGCTGACGATACCTTGGATGACCTGTACGAGCAATCTGGTCAGAGGTCGCGCAGTTTGTGGGACAGGATGCGCGGCCGTCCTTCCGACTGGAATATCAGGAACCTGAACTTTGACTCGTTTCTGATCGCGCTGATGCTCGGCCTCTTTCTTTTCATCCTGGTTTATTTCACCGGAATCCGCTGACACTCATCCGACATCTGACATCTGATTTGGGACGGAGCGGTTGCTTTGAGGAAAACGCTGTTCCCATATATCATTGCTGCTGTTATGCTGGCGGTGCTGGCAGCGGGATTGCATGCCCGGGGCGGGATGGAAAAGGTCACCCGGGCTGAGTTCCTGATGGACACTCTCGTGCAAAGCACTGTCTTTGCCCGGGAGGCAAGCCAGGGTCAACATGCGCTGGAGGCGGCTTACCAGGAGATGTTCAGGCTGGAGAGGCTGCTGGACAGGCACCATCCTGGCTCGGAAGTGACGCAAATTAACCGGGCAGCCGGCCGGGAGCCGGTGCCGGTTTCGCCGGAAACGCTGCTGATAATTGAGCAGGCACTGGAGTATGCCGTGCTGACGGGCGGTGCGTTTGATATTACCGTAGGCCCGCTGTTGCGACTGTGGCGCTTCACCGACGCCGGGGGGCGGGTTCCGTCTGCGGAAAGCCTGCAGGCTGCGGCGGCGTTGGTGGACTTCCGTCAGGTTGTGGCGGACAGGCAGGCGGGCTCCGTCTTTTTGCGGAAAAACGGGGCTGAGATTGATTTGGGCGGGATTGCCAAAGGCTTTGTCGTGGACCGGGCGGTGGAAGTATTGCTCCGGTCCGGCATATCTTCAGCTTCGGTGGATGCCGGCGGCGATATCCGTCTGCTCGGGGCCAAGCCTGACGGCAGTCCCTGGCGGATTGGAGTGCGTCACCCGCGGGAGCGGCGCGGGATTATTGCCGTCCTGGAGCTGGAGGGTTGCGCAGTCGTTACCTCGGGGGATTATGAGCGCTACTTTTTATATGGCGAGGTTCGTTACCACCATCTCCTTGACCCCGCTACCGGCCGACCGGCCGGAGGCTTGGTCAGCGTGACCGTGGTGGCGCCGGAGGCCACGACCGCTGATGCCTTGTCTACCGCGGTGTTTGTGCTGGGACGTGAGCGCGGCCTGGCGCTGATCGAGTCCTTGCCCGGGATTGAGGCGCTCCTGGTTACCGCAGAACTGGAAGTGGTTTACTCCAGCGGGTTGGCAGGGAAGGTGACTGTCAGTCCATGACCGGGACACGTAAAATGGCTCACGTCGCCCTGCTCGTGGCGCTGGCGATGGCTTTTCATGCCCTGGAAGCGGCGTTGCCGCTTCCAGGCATAGTACCGGGGGCCAGGCTGGGTCTGGTGAACATTGTTACACTGCTTGCTTTACTCCTTTATGGTTTCAGGACGGCAATGTTTGTGACCGTGGTCCGTTCACTGCTGGGCAGTTTTTTTCTTGGCAATTTTCTCGGCTTTGGCTTTTACCTCAGCCTGGCCGGAGCAGTTTTTTCTACCCTGGCGATGACGCTTGCGCTGTGGGGCTGGCGCCGCGGGCTGTTTTCCCTGGTTGCGGTCAGCATCACCGGTGCTGTGGTCCATAACACGGCGCAAGTCGCTGCAGCCAGCCTGCTGATTGGCAATCTGAACCTGCTGCGCCTTTATTTGCCGTTATTGCTCGTCCTGGCAGTCCCGGCAGGTTTTATTACCGGGTTGGCCGTTTTGTACAGCTACCGGGTGCTGGCGCGCCTCATCCATAACCAGCCGGAAAGTTGAGGGAAATGATGGTCAGGATTGTACTGGCCTCCGCTTCGCCGCGGCGGGCCGAACTGCTCAGGCAAATCGGACTGGCCTTTGAAACGCTGGAAAGCAGTGTGCCTGAGGAACCCGGCGATGAAACCGACCCGGCAATGCTGGCGGAAAAGCTTGCCCTGCTAAAAGCGCAGGCGGCGGCGGGCAAATGCAGTGCTGAGGTGATTATTGCCGCCGACACGATTGTCTCTGCAGATGGCAAACTGCTTGACAAGCCGCGTGACGTGCGGGAAGCCGCGGCGATGCTGCGGAGCCTTTCCGGGCGTAGACATGAAGTCCTGACCGGTGTGGCCGTAATCGACCGGCGGGGGGGACGCCTCCTGACTCACGTTGAGAAAACAGCTGTCTATATGCGAGTTATTCCGGATGATGAGTTGGACTGGTACGTGCAAAGCGGAGAACCGTTTGACAAGGCTGGCGGCTACGGTATTCAGGGGCGGGCGGCCGTCTTTGTGGAACGGGTGGAGGGCTGTTATTTCAATGTGGTGGGGTTGCCGCTGTCTGCGCTTTGGCGAATGCTTCACCGCTTGGGTGTCGAACCGTGGGAAGGAGCTGGTTTTGTTGACTTCACGGCGCCTGACCATCAAGGACCTGCCTCTGCATGAGCGGCCGAGGGAACGCCTGCTCAACTCCGGTCAGGCGGCCCTCTCCGACGCGGAACTGCTCGCCATTCTGCTTCGCACGGGGACAAGCAGGGAAACGGCCGTACAACTGGCGGAGAGAGTCCTGGTCGAGTTCGGCGGCTTGCACGAATTGCCGCGCCGGACGGTGGACGAATTAACCACTTTGGACGGCCTTGGCCCGGCTAAAGCGATAACGCTGCTGGCAGCCGCGGAACTGGCCGTGCGCCTGGCTGCCCGCCAGCGGGTGGCGCTGCCTGTCGCCTCCCCGGCGGATGTGGCCGGCCTGGTTATGGAGGAAATGCGTAATTACCGGCGTGAGCATTTCCGTGTTGTGATGCTTGATGTGAAAAACAAGGTGCTGGGTACGGAGGAGATTTCCATCGGCAGCCTGAACACCTCGCTTGTGCACCCGCGGGAAGTTTTCCGGCCGGCGATTCTCAAGTCCTGTGCCGGCATTATCCTGGTCCACAACCATCCGAGCGGTGACCCCACTCCAAGCGGTGAAGACCTGGAGGTAACCCGCAGGCTTTGCGACGCAGGCAGGTTGATGGGGATTGAGGTGCTGGACCATGTGGTGATTGGTGACGGCAAATTTTTCAGTTTCCGGGAAAAAGGGTTGCTTCCTGTCTGAACCGGCAGAGTTTTACCAGTTGTCACTTCGGATAAAACTGATATAATAAGCGCAGAAGCTATTTAGTTTAGGTGATTAATGAAAGGAGTCGCAGCATGCAGTTTCTGACCAGGTTTTTCTCCCGGGACATCGGGATTGATTTAGGCACGGCCAATACACTCGTCTTTGTCAAGGGCAAAGGGATTGTTTTGCGGGAGCCGTCGGTGGTTGCCATCCGGCGTGATACGGGAGCGGTACTGGAAGTAGGGGAGGAGGCCAAGCGCATGATTGGCCGCACGCCGGGCAATATTGTGGCCATCCGGCCGATGAAGGACGGCGTGATCGCTGATTTTGACGTGACGCAAATGATGCTGCGCCATTTTATTGCTAAAGCTTACCGGCGCAGAGGTATCTTCAAAGCCCAGGTAGTGGTCTGTGTTCCTTCCGGAGTGACGGAAGTGGAAAAGCGGGCTGTGATTGACGCCACCAAACAGGCCGGCGCCCGGGAAGCTTTTCTGATTGAAGAGCCGATGGCGGCGGCTATCGGTGCCGGGCTGCCGGTGGAGGAGCCGACCGGCAGCATGATTGTGGATATCGGCGGCGGCACCACGGAGGTGGCCATTATTTCGCTCGGCGGGATAGTTACCAGCCGTTCTGTCCGCATGGGCGGCGATGAGATGGACGATGCCGTTGTCCAATACATTAAAAAAACATATAATCTGATGATTGGAGAGCGTACGACCGAGGAAATCAAAATCAAGATTGGCACTGCCTTACGTGATCCCAAAAACCAGCGGCAGATGGAGATCAGGGGTCGCGACCTGGTCAGCGGGTTGCCGAAAACACTAACAGTAACAGATACTGAAATTGAAACAGCTCTTGCCGACCCGGTGTCCAGCATCGTGGAAGCGATAAAGATAACCTTGGAAAAAACACCGCCGGAACTAGCTGCCGATATTATGGATAAAGGGATTGTGATGACGGGCGGAGGTTCGCTGCTGCATGGACTGGACCGCCTGGTGGCAAAAGAAACGGGGATGCCGGTCTACCTGGCTGATAACCCGCTGGACTGCGTAGCGCTAGGTGCCGGCAAGGCACTAAGTGAAATAGAGTTGCTTAGGCGGGTGGCCCTGGCGCCGCGCCGTTTGGGTTAGCCCGTCATTACTACCTGAGGGTGAGGAGATTGCTTGCTCCCTTGAAGCACAGAAAAAAAAAGATTCCTCTTCTGCTGCTAGTAGTCCTGCTGCCGGCGCTGCTCGCGTTTACCGTCCGCTGGCGACAGGATATTACTGTCATTGAAGAGGCTGTGCTGTTTGTCATGGCTCCGGTACAAGAGGGGTTTCAGAGCGTAACACGCTCTGCGGAGGTCGTTTGGGCGACAGTTCGTAACTACCGGTATCTTTTGGAGGAAAATGAAAGGCTGAAGCGTCAACTGGCGGCAGCCTATACTCTGGAGACGCGCCTGGCCGAATTGTGCCTGGAAAACCTCCGGCTGCGCCGGATGCTGGAATTTCAGGAACGGGCGGAACATGAACTGCTCCCGGCTGAAGTAATCGCCAGGGAGGCGTCCGGCTGGTTTCAGACAGTAACCATTAACAGGGGTGCTGCTCATGGAGTGAGGTCCGCCATGGCGGTTGTCACCAGCGACGGCTTAGCGGGCAGCATCTTGTCGGTTACGCCTGTTTCGGCTCAGGTGCTGCTGCTGACCGATTCGCGCCGGGCGGTCAGCGCGCTGGTGCAACGCTCCCGGGACCCGGGGGAGGTAGGCATAGTGGAAAGTGCGCCTGGTCGGCCCGGCTACCTGAAAATGGTTAACCTGCCGGGCAGTGCGAGTATCCGGCCGGGGGACACCGTTATTTCCTCAGGTCTCGGAGGGTTTTTCCCCAAAGGGCTGGTGATCGGGTATGTCCTGGAAACGGGTGAGGATGAGTTAGGATTGACCAAATATGCCTTGTTGCAGTCTGCGGCTAATTTTAACCGGTTGGAGGAAGTGTTCGTAGTACTGTCTGCCGCGGAGACAGACGGAGAGGCGGCAGAAGAATGATGGCCTGCCTGCTGGTTGCCGTCCTGTTTGTTGCCGGGATCGCAGTGCAAACTTCAGTTCTTGCTTTGCTCGTCCCGGGAGGTGTGCACCCCGACATTTTGCTGCTGCTCGTGATAACTTTGGCACTGTTTTCCGATGCACGCCGGGGGGCGCTGCTGGGGCTTGCGGCCGGCCTTCTGCAGGATATCGTGTTTGCTGCGCCGCTTGGTTTTTTTGCTTTTGGGAAAACGCTGGCCGGGGTGCTGGCGGGTCTGTTGGCCCGTGAAGTCCACAAAGATTTGTTGCTTTCCCCGGTGCTGGTCGTCATGGTGCTGACCGTTCTGGTCGAAACAGCCACTTTTCTGCAGCAACACCTGCTGTTTGCCGGCTCGCCTTTGTTCGCTTCTTATCTGGCCGCTGTTGTTCTTCCGAGGATGGCGGTGCATGCCCTGCTGACACTCTTGCTCTACCCTTTATTTTACCGCCTGCATAAAAAGGCGCTGTTGTTTGCTGACCGCGAAGCTTAAGCTGTGTGGGAGGTGAGGGCGTATGAACAAATCAATGCTGAAAAGGCTGCGCTTTTTTTCCGCCGCTACTTTGCTGGTGATGCTGGTGTTGACAGCGCGGCTGGCTTGGTTGCAGATTTACCGGTATGACTATTATTTTTCCCGTGCGGAAACTAACCGCATCAGGGCACTGCCTGTTACGGCACCCCGCGGAATAATTTATGACCGGCACGGGGAGGTGCTGGCCGGCAACCGCGCCGGCTTCACAGTTTCCCTGCTGGACTTGCCTAAAAGAGACCGTCCGGAGGTAGCGCGCTTTCTGGCCACACTGCTGGAAACGGACGAGGACTGGATACATGAGAGAATAGCGGAGAGACGCTTCAGCACCTTTGCGCCCATCCGACTGAAAAACGACGTTTCGCCGGAAGTGGTCGCACGGGTCCGGGAGCAGCAGCTGGAACTGCCTGGGGTGATCATTGAAACCCAGCCGGTTCGCTATTACCCGGGCGGCAGCCTGGCAGCTCACCTGCTCGGGTATGTCGGCGAAATCGGTCCTGGGGAGCTGCAACGGGCAACGGAGCAGGGCGCTG
Source organism: Bacillota bacterium (assembly GCA_018725565.1). Taxonomy (GTDB): domain Bacteria; phylum Bacillota; class Dethiobacteria; order Dethiobacterales; family Dethiobacteraceae; genus HKB214. Next base: position 154,914 of record QLUR01000001.1, read on the forward strand.
CTTACCGTGCCGGGGACAACATCGGCAAGTTTGGCCTGGAAAGTGCCTGGGAAAGCAAGTTGCGCGGGCGGGACGGGACCTTGCTGGTGGAAACCAATCGTTTCGGGCAGCGCGTAAGCGTGCTGGACCAGGAAAACCCCCTTCCCGGGCACAACCTGCAGCTGACGCTGGAGGCCCGGCTGCAGCGGGCAGCCGAGCAGGCTCTGGCCGGCGTAATTGCTGCTGCGCGGGAAGCAGGCAACGAGCAGGCCGGCAGAGGGGCGATAGTCGCTTTGGACCCGCGCAGCGGTGAAATTCTGGCACTTGTCAGTTATCCGGCTTTTGACCCGAATAGCATCAGCCTGGATTTTCCCGCCTTGAGAGATGACCGTGACCAGCCGCTGGTGAATAAAGCAATTCTTGGTACCTATCCGATCGGCTCGACCATGAAAATGGTGGGAGCGGTGGCCGGTCTGGAAGAGGGGGTGCTTGATGAAAGAACCCGTATTGTTTGCAGCGGCCCGAAAATTTTCTTCAGGGGGGAAAATCCGCGCGGCTGCTTCCGCGGCGCTGCCCACGGTCCATTGAATGTAGTCAGGGCGCTGGCCAAATCGTGCAATATATTTTTCTTTGAACTTTCCCTGCGTCTTGGAATCGACACCATGGAACGCTACGCTCATGATTTTGGCTTCGGGCGGCTAACCGGCCTTCAGGACATAACCGGAGAGGCTGACGGGGTTTTTGACAGCCGGGAGCAGCGCCGTTCCCGCGGTACGCGCTGGCATCCCGGTGATGTGCTCTCCGTGGCTGTAGGCCAGGCGAATACGCGGGTCACACCTCTGCAGCTGGCCAATTATGCCGCTCTGCTGGCCAACGGCGGCATTCATTACCGCCCCCGTCTGGTGCGGGCCGTGACCAACCATCAGGGGGAGGAAGTTTACCGCTCCGAGCCGGAAATACTCAGGAGCCTGGAGTACAGTGAGGAAACGTGGCATATCGTTCGTCAGGGAATGGAGAGCGTCACCGCACCCGGCGGCACAGCGGCAACCCTGTTCCGGCTGCCGGTCAGGATAGCGGGCAAAACAGGTACGGCCCAAGTCGGCGGCCGGGATACCAACCTTAGCCCCCACACTTTGTTTGTCGGCTACGCTCCGGCCGAAGCCCCGGAAATAGCTTTTGCAGTTATTGTTGAACACGGTGAGAGCGGCGCACTGACCACCCTCCCCTTGGTCGAGGCCCTGGTCGGGGAATACTTCCGGGAGGCCGGGGAATAGCTGCTTATCTTCCGCTGCCTTCTATTTTGCGGCCAGGCAGGAATTTGTTGGTTCTTGCCGAAACAACCTGTAAAGTAGCGGCACCCTGGATGCGGCAAACATGGAGGCGCGGATATTTTGAAAAAGATGGCGGTGGAGTTTAAAGGAACAAAGGGCGGGCTGACCATCTATTGCCTGGAAGGAGTCGGCTTTAGTGAGCTTCTTGCTGACCTGGAGCAGCGCCTGCGGCAGAGGGCCGCGTTTTTCGGCGAGGCGGAGGTGCGGGTCAATGTGGGCGGCAGGGAATTGACGGAAGAGCAAAAGGAACGGCTTGTCACGGTCATCAGGGAGAACAGCCGGCTGAAACCGGCAGGGATCGTAATGCAGCCGGATGGTTCAGCCGCCTTGCCGCCCGCGCGCCGCCGCGGCGATTTTGAGTCCCTGCAGCTGGAAGGGTTAAAGGAAGGACGTTCCCTGGTGATTAAGCGGACGCTCCGCTCCGGTCAGGGGATACACTTCCCCGGGCATGTCGTTGTCCTTGGTGATGTTAACCCCGGTGCAGAAATTATTGCTGAAGGCGATATTTTTGTCTTTGGCACTATCCGGGGCATAGCCCATGCCGGTGCCAGGGGCGACCGGAAGGCCTCCGTGGTTGCCCTGCGCCTGTCCCCGACTCAGTTGCGCATCGCCGACGTAATATCCAGGGCCCCCGACGAAAATCCGCCGCTCCCGGACCAGGCGGAATATGCTTATATAGCTGACGACAGGATACTGATTGCCGCTATAACCACAAAAGCGGCGGCAGCGTCGGTGCGCAAGGAAGGAGTGTAGGAGAATGGGTGAAGCCATTGTTATTACTTCCGGCAAAGGAGGCGTTGGTAAAACAACGGCCGTGGCCAATCTGGGAGTGGGACTGGCACTGCTTGCCAATAAGGTGGTTTTGGTCGATGCGGATATCGGCCTGCGCAACCTGGATGTGGTGATGGGACTGGAGAACCGGATTGTTTATGACCTGGTAGACGTGGTGGAGGGGCGCTGCCGGAGCAAACAGGCGTTGATTCGTGACAAGCGCTATGACTTGCTGTACTTGCTGCCGGCGGCGCAGACGCGTGATAAAAGCGCTGTCTCCCCTGAGCAGATGAAGAAACTTTGTGAAGAATTAAAAGCCGAGTTTGATTTTGTGCTGGTGGATTGCCCGGCGGGGATAGAGCAGGGTTTCCGCAACGCCATTGCCGGTGCAGACCGGGCCCTGATCGTTACTACGCCGGAAGTGTCTGCGGTGCGCGACGCCGACCGCATTATCGGTCTTTTGGAAGCGGCGGGGCTCAGCGGAGCACGTCTGATTATCAACCGTATCCGCCCCGATATGGTCAGGCGCGGTGACATGATGGATATTGACGACATCCTGGAGATCCTGGCCATCGACCTGATCGGCATTATCCCCGATGATGAGAGGATTATTGTTTCCACAAACCGCGGGGAACCGGTTGTTGCCGCCGACAACGCCTTGTCAGGTCAGGCATTCCGTAATATTGTCAGGCGCCTGCTTGGCGAGGAAGTGCCTTTCCAGGATATTTACCGGCAAAGTTCCTGGTTTGGTCGCTTAAAGAAAATCATAGGCCTTGGCGGCTAGGAAGGAAGTGCAGCTCGATGAATATCCGTGCTTTGCTCAACATTCTGACCGGCAGACAGGACAGCAAGGATATAGCAAAAGAGCGACTGCGCCTGGTGCTGGTTCATGACCGTACTGCTATTTCCCCGGAATTTTTGGAGCGGATCAAGGAAGAAGTAATTCAGGTAATCTCCAAGTATATGGAAATTGACGAAACTAATACTAGAATCAAGATCCACCGCGCTGATGAGATGGCAGTTCTCGAGGCCAACCTGGCGATCAAAGCTATCCACCGCAATATTTGACCGGTCTGCCCGTTTGCAGCGGACAGACCGGCGGATTTATTTCCCGCTTTACCGGGGAGAGCGGATCTCTTATAATTATTAGTGCGGGTTTCCCGTACTTTTTGTTTCGACTGGAGGCACTGTTTTGTTTGACCATCGCTTGTGGCGCAATTTAGATTTTCCGCTGCTGCTGCTCACCTGTGCCCTTGTGATTGTCGGCTTGGTGGTAATCAGCAGCGCCACGCTGGTAAATATATCCGGTGACCAGTTCTTTTACGCCAGGAGGCAGGCTGTCTGGATCGTTTTTGGGTTCTCGGCTTTACTGCTCATAGCTAGCATTGACTATACTCAAATCCATCGCCTGGCGCCGTACCTGTATGTCTTAAACCTGCTGCTGCTGCTGGCCGTCTTGTTTTTCGGGCGGGAGGCATGGGGTGCTCAACGCTGGCTGGATCTGAAAATTTTCAATTTTCAGCCTGCGGAATTTGCCAAAATTATTCTTATTGTTACCCTAGCCAATTTGCTGGCGGCACGCGAAGGAAATTTTGACGCTTTTTTCAGCAGCATCCCGTCCCTGGCGCATGTTTTACTGCCGACAGTCCTGATTTTACTGCAGCCGGATCTGGATACCTCGCTGGTCTTGCTTGTCACCGCCTTTGGCATGCTGTTTATGGCGGGGGTTAAGTCGCGGCACATGCATGTTTATCTCCTGCTTAGTGTTATAGGCAGCGTGCTGTTTTATTTCTTCGGACTGCGGGATTACCAGAGACTGCGCTTAACTGTTTTTCTCAGCCCGGAAAAGTACCCGCTCGGGCCCGGCTATCAACTGAATCAGTCACTGATTGCCGTTGGTTCCGGGGGATTCAGCGGAAAGGGGTTGTTCGACGGAACGCAAAGCCAGTTGGCCTTTTTGCCGGCGCAGCATACCGACTTTATTTTCTCCGTCCTTGCGGAAGAGACAGGTTTTATCGGTGCGGTAACATTGCTGCTTCTTTTTTCGCTGCTGATTTTCCGGATCCTGCGTATAGCAGCGGTGGCCAGAGATTCTTTTGGTACGCTTGTCTGCGTGGGAGTGGCCGGTATGTTTACTTTTCAGTTATTAGTAAACATTGGCATGGCGATCGGAGTGATGCCTGTCGCCGGACTGACGCTGCCATTTGTGTCTTATGGCGGAAGTTCCCTGCTGACTAACCTGCTGGCGGTGGGGCTGGTGCTTAACATTGGGATGCGCCGGCACAAGCTGATGTTTTAGCATATTCTCGCCCCCGGGGAAATATATATTATCTAGGGACAAACCGCCCCGGAGGTGAGCAAATGAGCAGGAAAAAGGAGCCTATGCCACGTTCTGCACTGCGGGAAAAATTGCAGAGGCTTGGCAGGGAAAAGGAGCTTATGCACGATTCTTCTCCCGACTGCCGGCGATTGCAGTGGGAGACTCTTCCCGGGCAATGGCTGCGCCCGCTGCATGAACACATGTTTGAAAAGACGGTGGCTGCCACACTGGCCGTGATTTTTTTCGGCCTGTTCAGCCTGCTCGATTTTCCCCTCGCCAACCGGATTACGGACACGGCGCGTTATCTTACCGTCCACCAAACTGACCCGCGGGAATTGCTTGAACAGGCACAGCCGGTGGTTAAGGCTTTCCGCGAGTTTGAACTTCAGCGCCGCCCGCATATGGTCAGCGATGCACCCACCACGGAAACCATGGCGGCTCCGGTCAGCGGCATATTACACAGACCTTTTGGTACGGTACTTGATGCTTCAGGAGCAAAGCCGGAAACCAGTTACGGGATTGATGTGGCGGCGGCAGCCGGAACACCTGTGTACGCCGCGCTTTCCGGAACAGCGACGCTGCTCAGGGAACACCCGGTCTATGGACTGACGGTCTATCTGACGCATCCGGGGGGATTTAAAACAATTTATGGCCGTCTGGACCGGGCGGAGGTTGCGGCCGGCGATGGTGTCCGGCAGGGCCAGCGGCTGGCTGTGGTCGCACAGCAGCGCGCCGGTCAGGAAACCCTGCACTTTCAGATATGGAAAGACGGCCGGCCGGTGAATCCCGAGGAGTTTGTGGTTTTCCTTCGTTAAAGGGCAGGAAAATTGAAAAATACAGGCATTGGCGGAATCAGCATCAGATTTCACTGGGTATTTTTGCTCTTGCTGTTTGTCTTGGGTTTTCTGGGCTACTTATGGGAAACACTTATCTTGTTTGCCCTGATTTTCCTCCATGAAATAGTTCATGTGCTGGCGGCGCGGGCACACGGGCTCGGAACGTCACAGGTCCTGCTTTTCCCCCTCGGAGGGGTGGCCACGCCTGAGGATGCGCTGGAACTTGACCCGCAGACAGAGTTCAAAGTAGCCCTGGCCGGCCCGTTGTTTAATTTTTTGCTGGCAGCGGTATCACTGGTTATTTACGCCAACGTGCCAATGTGGCGGGAGGAGGAAACTTTTCTCTTCTTTATCCGCTGCAATTTGGTACTGGGCTTTTTTAATTTGCTGCCGGCCCTGCCGCTGGACGGCGGACGGATGCTGCGTGCCAAGCTTTCCGCGACCCTTGGTTTCAAACGGGCCACCGAACTGGCAATTTACCTCAGTCAACTGCAAGCCGGACTACTGGCTGCCCTCGGACTGTACCTGTACTGGCGCGGGCAGCTGCATACCACAGTGTTTGCGGCCGCGTTTTTTCTTTATTGCGCCGCCACCCGTGAACGGACGGCGTCCATCTATATCTTTATCCGCAGCCTGACCAGGAAGAAACAGACGTTTTTCAGGCAGGGGGTTATGCCGCTGGTAACGCTGATAGCTTTGGCAGATACCCCGGTAAAGGATGTATTGCGCCAGTTCGTCATGAAAAAGTATCATCGTATCGTGGTGGTAGATAAAGACGGGCAGGTATTGGGTGAGGCCATGGAAAACGAGGTGGTGGAGGCTATGCTGAGCAGGGGAGGCTCCGTCACCATGCGCTCTGTCCTTCTCCACTAAAATACTTGCCATCTTCTGTAACTTCATATAAAATAATTACATGATAAATGTTTGGAGGTAGGACGATTCATGAAAAAAGTCCCCTTGCAGGTATATGTGGATCAGGCGTTACATCAGCAATTGTGCCTGATTGCAAAAAGGCAAAAGGTAACCCAGGCGGAATTGGTCAGGAAGTACCTTTACCAGGGGATGCAAAGAGAGCCTGGTTTGCATGACACCGCCCTTGATATTATCGGTTTAGGTGACGGCAAAACAACGGACCTCTCCGCCCGGCACGACCACTATCTGGCATTACGGGAAAAGGAGCGCTGGAAGGATTGAAGCGAATATTTGTGGATACGTCCGCTTGGGTAGCGGTAGCCAACCGCCGTGATCAGCATCATGTAACTGCAGCTAACTTTTATAAGGAAATTTTTAAGGAGTTTGATGAACTTCTGACCACTAATCTGGTAGTGTCCGAGACATACATATTGTTAAGGCTGGACTGTGGTTTGGATGTTGCCCTGAGTTGGTGGGAACGAATCGCTTCTTCATTAAAGGTTAAAATCATCTATGCTGACCCGGACCTGACTGAAGAGGCAATTTCCATCTTGCGAAGATATGACGATCAGCATTTTTCCCTTACTGATGCCGTCTCTTTTGCTCTAATGAAGAAAACAAAGATAACAGACGCTTTCGCGTTTGACGTTCATTTCGCAATTGCTGGATTTCTTCAGTCACCGCAGAAAGCATAAAGGGTTTGCCTGCGCGGAAGCGAACTTTTGTAAAATAGCTTTTGCGAAAACAATACTATTATTGACATCTTCAAGCGGAGGTTGCCATGTCCTCTTTCCGACAGTACCTGGTGGAGAATATTCTGCCGCGGGTACAAAAACCGACACGCTATCTGGGAAACGAACTGAACAGCGTCAAAAAGGAACACCAGGCGGTCCGCTTTAAGGCGGTGCTGGCCTTTCCTGACCTTTATGAGGTGGGGATGTCGCACCTGGGACTGAAAATACTGTATGCAGTCATCAATAACAAAGAAGAATGGCTGGCGGAGCGTGTCTTTGCCCCCGCTCCGGACCTGGAAGCCGTCTTGCGCGCGGAGGACCTGCCGCTCTTTTCCCTGGAAACAACAACGCCGCTGGCTTCCTTTGACTTGATCGGCTTTACTCTGCAATATGAGTTATCATATGCCACGATTTTGCAGATGCTTGCTTTGGCTCAAATCCCGCTTTCTGTTAAAGAAAGAGGAGAGGATGACCCGCTGGTGGCCGGCGGTGGTCCCGGTGCCTTTAATCCGGAACCACTGGCAGATTTTTTTGATTTTTTTGTCCTCGGCGATGGGGAGGAGGCGCTGCCCGAGGTAATCGGCACCCTGACCGAAGCAGCTGTTTCTTCCCGGCAGGACAAGCTGCGCCGCCTGACCAAACTCAGAGGCGTCTACGTTCCGGCGTTTTACCGCGCAAGCTTTAGCGACGCCGGACGTTATCTGGGGACGTTTCCGGTTTGCGATGACCTTCCGGTCCGTGTCCGCCGGGCGGAGCCAGTCAGCCTTGAGGAGGCGGTTTACCCCGCGGCACCGGTTGTCCCGTTCGGGCCAATAGTGCATGACCGTCTGGTGCTGGAGCTGTTCCGCGGGTGTACCAGGGGCTGCCGTTTTTGCCAGGCCGGCATTATTTACCGCCCGGTCAGGGAGCGCAGTGTGCCCCGGCTTAAAGAGCTGGCTCATACGATGGTGAGAAACACCGGCTATGAAGAGCTGGCGTTAAGCTCGCTGAGCAGCGGCGACTACAGCGCCATCGGACAGGTGGTGAAGGAGCTCGGCTGTGAATTGGCGGAATGCGGCGTTTCCCTGTCGCTCCCGTCTTTGCGGCTTGATTCGTTTAGCCCGGAGATGGCGGAAGGCCTGCGGGCATATTGCAGGAGCGGGCTGACTTTTGCTCCGGAGGCCGGAACGCAGCGACTGCGAGATGTTATTAACAAAAATATACGCGAGGAAGACCTGCTGGCGGCTGTGAGGGAGGCGTTCCGCGCCGGTTGGTCGGCAGTCAAGCTCTATTTTATGATCGGCTTGCCCACGGAAACAGACGAAGACCTGTACGGCATAGCCGAACTGGCTCATAAAACAGAGCTGGCATACAGGCAGGCGGGTAAGCGCGGCAGGCCGCGCCTAACCCTTTCTGTGGCCGTGTTTGTGCCCAAGCCCCATACACCTTTTCAGTGGCACGGCCAGATTCCCAAGGAGGAGATTTTGCGCCGGCAGGAGGTACTGCGCCGTGCTTTGCGCAAGCATGGACTAAGCTGCCAGCGGAACGACGCGTCGCCCAGCGTCCTGGAAGCGGCGCTGGCCAGGGGGGACCGGAGCCTTGGCAAAGTTATCGCCCGCGCGTCCGCCCTCGGTTGCCGACTGGACTCCTGGGACGAACACTTTTCTTATTTCCGCTGGCAGCAGGCTTTTGCGGAACACGCGCTGGACTTGGAGCAATACGCGGCCCGTAACTTGGACCCGGCAGAGCCGTTGCCCTGGGATCATCTGGAGACTGGTGTGCCCAAGAAATACCTGCTGCGAGAAAGAGATCGCGCGTTGGCAGGAGTTGTGACTGCTGACAGTCGCGCCGGCCGTCAGGACAACGAAGGAGCGGGCCGCGATGCGTTACTGGATTAAGTTTGCCAAAGAGGGCGAGTTGTGCTTTATCTCTCATCTGGACCTGCAGCGCTGCTGGCAGCGCTGCATGCGCCGGGCCGGCCTGCCGGTGGCGTACAGCGCCGGTTTTAGCCCGCACATGCGGCTGTCCTTTGCATCGGCGCTGCCGGTCGGCGCTACCAGTGAGGCAGAGTATGCGGAAGTCTGGTTTGCCCGCCCAATCGCGGCAGATGAATGGCAGCGCCTGCAGGCGGCCATGCCGGAAGGGTTTACCTTGCTTGGCCGGCGGGAAGTTCCGGATGGTGCGGCTTCCCTGATGTCTCTGATTGCTGCCTCCGGCTGGCTGGTGGCGGTGGATGGCCATGAACACGGGGAGCTGTCCGCCGCCCTGCAGCGATTGATCTCTTCCGTGGAGCTCCCTGTGGTGCGGAACAGCAAAAAGGGAAAGAAAACAGTAGATTTGCGTCCCTCTATTCTGAACGTCGGGCTTTGTGGCCGGGAAGTGCGGATGCTGTTGAAAACAGGCGAGGGAGGAGGGGCAAAGCCGCAGGAAGTGCTGGCGGCGGCAGGGCTTTTTGCTTTTCAGCCGGTACGCAGGACAGGGCTTTATATTCTGGCCGGGCAGCGGCTACAATCCCCCTTGGAGGTTGCTTTAAACAAAAATGAGGTAATCATAAATGAACAAAAAGATTATTATCAACTGTGATGACAGGCGGACGAGAGTGGCTTTGCTGGAAGACGGCAAGGTAGTGGAGGTGTACCTGGAGCGTCCTTTGCACCAGCGGGTGGTAGGCAATATCTACAAGGGCCTGGTAACCAGCGTCCTGCCCGGAATGCAGGCTGCTTTTGTTGATATTGGGCTGGCACGCAACGCCTTTCTGTATGTTGATGAGGCTGCCGCGCTCAAAGGGCATGAAGGGGAGGTTCACAGACCCCGGCGGACTATTGAGTGCCTGCTCCGTCCGGGGCAGGAAATCATGGTGCAGGTAGTCAAGGAAGCGTTTGCCGGAAAAGGGGCCAGGCTTACCCGCCGGATAACACTGCCCGGCCGTTACCTTGTTTTGATGCCAAACGCGGAGTACAGCGGTGTTTCCCGGCGTATTGGAAGCAGCGCCGAGCGTGAGCGTTTAAAAGGTTTGGTGGCTGAAATGCGACCTGCGGCGATGGGCCTTATTGCCCGTACAGTCAGTGAAGGGCAGGAGGATAACGCTCTGCGGCAGGATTTACAGTTTCTCCTGTCGCTGTGGGAAAACATCCAGTCCTGTTATCGTCAAAAACAGGCTCCACAACTTCTTTACCAGGATTTGGACCTCATCTTCCGCATAATCCGCGACCTGTTCAGCGACCAGGTTGAGCAACTGCTGGTGGACAGGAGCAGTGAGCACCGGAGAATACTTGACTCCCTGAAATACCTGGCTCCTGCCCTGGCAGGCAGGGTCAACCTGTACACCGGTAAGGAGCCGGTCTTTGAGACCTTCAGTGTGGAGCGGGAAATCGAGCGGGCGCTTTCCAGGGTGGTCTGGCTGGCATGCGGCGGGTATCTAGTCTTTGACCATACGGAGGCACTGACGGTCATTGATGTCAATACAGGGAAATATACCGGCAAAACGAACCAGGCGGACACTATTTTAAAGACCAACCTGCAGGCGGCTGTGGAAATTATCCGGCAGATCAGGCTGCGCAATCTTGGCGGGATAATTATTATCGATTTTATCGATATGAAAGCGGAGGACCACAGACAGCAGGTTCTGAGCGTTTTGGCCGGCGAGCTGAAAAAAGACCGGACCAGAGCGCAGATCGTGGGGTTGACAGGACTCGGGCTGGTGGAAATGACTCGCAAGAAAGCGCTCCAAGGCCTGGGAGGGTTGCTGCAGCAACCCTGTCCCTATTGCGGCGGAAGCGGCAGAATCTTGTCAGGAGAGGCGGCTGCTGCAAAAATTGCCGCAGAAATCAAAAGTCTGCTGGAAGGACTGCAGGAACAAGCAGTACTGCTGGAAATGCATCCCCAGGTGGCAGCAGCGCTGAAGGAGCCGGGCGGCGCAGCTTTGCGCAGGCTGGAGGCGGAAACAGCCAAGACCATATTAATCCGGGCGAGCGAAACGATCCATATCGAAAAATACCGGCTGGTGGCCAGCGGTGAAGCGGCAAGCTTGGCGATGCTTTCCGGTTCTGTGGAGGACGGACAGTCTGCAGTAAGCAGGGAGACGGATTGTCGCCAAGAGTGAATTTCGAGGCGCAGAGGAGAAATCATGGGAACTTTTCAACTTAAAGCCGGCTTCAGCCCGCAGGGCGACCAGCCGAAGGCCATCCGCCAACTGGCGGATGGCCTGGCGCAGGGGAAGCGTCACCAGGTGCTTCTGGGTGTGACCGGCTCCGGCAAAACGTTTACTATGGCTAGCGTAATTGAGCGGGTGCAAAGGCCGGTGCTGGTCATCGCCCACAATAAAACGCTGGCGGCGCAGCTTTGCGGTGAGTTCAGGGAGTTCTTCCCCGACAACGCTGTAGAGTACTTTGTCAGCTATTATGACTATTATCAGCCGGAAGCGTATTTGCCGCAGACTGACACTTATATTGAGAAAGACGCCTCTATTAACGATGAGATTGACAAACTGCGCCACTCGGCGACCAGCGCCCTCCTGGAACGGCGGGATGTGATTATTGTGGCCAGCGTGTCATCTATCTACGGCTTGGGCTCGCCGCAGGAATACCGTGATCACGTGATTTCCCTGCGCACCGGGATGGAAAAGCCGCGCCAGGACATTATCAGGCGTCTGGTCGAAAACCAGTACGAGCGAAATGACAGTGTGCTGGAGCGCAACCGTTTCCGGGTACGGGGGGATGTGCTGGAGATTTATCCCGCTTCCTTCACGGAAAAAGCGGTACGGGTGGAGTTTTTCGGCGATGAAATAGAGCGGATCAGAGAGATTGATACCCTGACCGGCGAGGTCCTGCGCGAACGGCAGCACATTGCCGTTTTCCCGGCTTCCCACTTTGTGACCTCCCGGGAAACGCTGCTGGCGGCAATTGACGATATACGCCTGGAACTTAAAGACAGGCTGCAGGATTTACGCGCTCGCGGCAAGCTGCTGGAGGCGCAGCGCCTGGAGCAGCGGACCAGATATGACTTGGAAATGATGAACGAACTGGGCTTTTGCACCGGCATTGAAAACTACTCGCGCCATCTGGACCGGCGTCCGCCCGGCAGCCGTCCGTCCACCCTGCTTGACTACTTTCCCTCAGATTTTCTGCTGTTTATTGACGAGTCGCATGTGACCGTTCCCCAGATCCGCGGCATGTATGCCGGAGACCGCTCGCGCAAAGAAACGCTGGTGGAGTTTGGTTTCCGCCTGCCTTCGGCACTGGACAACCGACCGCTGCAATTCGCTGAATTCGGGGAGCTGGTAGGCCAGGCCGTTTATGTTTCTGCAACGCCGGGACCTTATGAACTGGAACGAGCGGAGCAGGTAGCAGAGCAGATTATCCGGCCCACCGGCCTAGTCGACCCGCAAATTTTCGTGCGTCCTGTCAAGGGGCAACTTGACGACCTATACGGTGAAATCCGGCAGAGACAAGAGCAAAACGAGCGGGTGCTGGTGACTACGCTGACCAAACGGATGGCTGAAGACCTGACCGAGTATTTCCGGGAAATGGGCCTGAAGGCTAGGTATATGCACTCGGAAATCAATACCCTGGAGCGGATGGAAATTATCCGCGACCTGCGCCTCGGTGAATTTGACGTGCTGGTAGGCATCAACCTGCTGCGTGAGGGGTTAGACCTGCCGGAGGTGTCACTGGTAGCCATTTTGGATGCCGACAAGGAAGGGTTCCTGCGGGCGGAAAGGTCTCTCGTCCAGACCATCGGCCGGGCCGCGCGCAACATCAACGGCACGGTAATCATGTACGCCGACAAGGTAACCGCATCGATGCGGCTTGCTATTGACGAGACGAACAGGCGCCGGCAGCTGCAGTCGGAGTTTAACGAACGGCACAGTATTACTCCGGCTACCGTGCAAAAAGCGGTCCGCGGCGTCATTGAAGCCACCCGGGTGGCGGAGGCCCCTCTCCCCGGTTACCTGCAAAGCGGTAAACTCCAGGCTATGACGCCGGCGGAGCGCAAAAAAATGCTGGCCGACCTGGAAAAAGAAATGAAAAAAGCGGCGCGCGAACTGGAATTCGAGCGCGCCGCGCAGTTGCGCGACCTGCTGTTTGAACTGCGCCGGTCCTCCTGAGTATAACTATAACTACGGTTGCAGGTTAACTGTTCGGGAAACTATGATGCATGTCTCCGATTGCTTACGGCAGGGTCAGCGAGCAACCACTTCTATCCAGAGGGGCTCTGCAGCAATATGCAATGGGTTAGCAGCATAGTAGGGTCTCTGATCCAAGCTGAACTCAGCCCAAGCTACTACTTTGTAGCTACCGGGCTGGTCTAAGGTAAAGGTATAGCCTTCCGGCCACGTTTCAACATGAGCTGCGCCTGGGCTAAGGGATAGCGTTCTCAAGATATCCTGCCGAATTATTGGATTGGCCGTAGCCGCCAGGCCACCAAAAGGCAACAGGTCGAGGACGTCTTTTTCTCCCACCGCTCTCTTATCTGCATCGTAGACTCTGAAAAAGAGCAGCGGATGTGTACCGAAAATAGTAACCGGTTGCTCGCCAGTGTTAATAAGTAATGGTCTTACCAAAATTTTCTCACCCACTTGATACTGGGTCTTGTCTAACTCAGCAACAATTTTAAGCTGGGGAGCCTGAGCCAAAATTTTCTCACCTTCTTGATATTGATACTGAGCTTTGTCTAAGGCTGACTCAGCGGCAACCTTAAGCTGGGGAGCCTGAGACTGACTTAAATAGGCATCGTAGAAGAGTATACATCCTATCGCCGGCCCAACAGCCCCTACGACAAATAATATTTTTTTAACAACATCACCTAACATCCTTAATGAGACCCCCATCGCAAGGCAAGGTCGTTTGCTACTCCCTCCACAGGACTATAGAATGCATAGCTCCCAGCCAGCCCTGAATGGATACCGAATATTATAGCGTTACCAGCTCCATCAACGCCGAATGTTGGTGCGCCGCTGTCGCCCCCAGCTCTCGCATATGTTGCCAGAACCTGCCTGTGAAGTGTTCCAAATATGGGACACCACACAGTTACATTGATGCTGCGCACAATCCCCGTAGTGCCACAACTTGTTTTTCCTTCCATCCTCACCGGAGTTCCCGGAGGAGTTCCAGGAGGGGTGGAAAAAGAGCTTCGCCAACCAATTATACTTCTGCCGGGCCATATTGCCGGAACAACATTGGCAGTTGGAACAAAAGCGGCATCACTAAACCGCGGGCCAGGGGGGTTCACCGTTATTATTCCCACACTATTATTCGACACACGGGTAGGCTGCCATACCTCAGTTCCTACCCACCCGGCATGCCCGGTCATTACGAAGCCCACGGTTCCATCATGACGGGTTGCCCGAAAACCTAAAGTGGATGACCCAGCCGGAGTTGTTACTTGTATGCCCCCAAGCATTGGTCGGTGTCTGCTAGTTTTAGTCGAATCTAACGTAACTTCTCCTTCTATAAATTCTATCGGCACTTCGGTGCCGACAACCTGCCTGATCGCTTCAACATACTGGGGCTTAATTTCTTTTAAACCAACTTTTAACCCGTTGTTCTTGATATCCACCGCTATCAGAGTTAGGGGGATATTGGTCTCGGCTAATCTGTTCTTTGTTCTTCCCCCAAGCTGTTTTCTCATCTCATTTCTAATGGCTTCATCTTCACCATTTAATTTTTCTATATCCGCAGAGCTAATTCCTAAGAATTCCATTTCAATTTTGTCTTGAAGGTTACTAAGCTCTGCCTCGGTAAACCTAGCTTTAAAAAACTCCAGCTTTACACCTTCCACTTTATTTACTTTAGCTTTTATGGGCTTAGTATAGTTATCTTTTATTTCGGTAAGCCCCACGTAGATTGTACAAGTCTGAGCGTCTACGTAAAAGCCGGCTAGAGATATGCCCTTTGCAGCCAAGTCTGCTGACGCAAGCTTTTCCGAAACTTCCTGACGCGAAAAAAGCGGCGCGCGAAACTTTTGTTTTTGAGGGCCTGGGGATATCATTGCAAGATATTTTTTTGAAATCTAGGCGCATCCGGCCGCGATGATGGTACAATAGAAACGAGGAGAGGTTTCCGATGTCAGAAGAACTTGATGTCTTAAAAGATATATCACGACGCTTATCTCTGGCCGGAATACCTTACATGATTACCGGTTCTATGGCGATGAGTTTATACGCCTGTCCACGTATGACCAGAGATATAGACATCGTCATACTGTTGCTTGATGATGATGTAGATCTTTTTGTAACTGCTCTGGATAAAGACTACTATCTGGACACCGCCAGTATTCGCCTGGCCTTGCGTAAACCGCCGCATATGTTCAACGTTATCCACGAAAAATTCATAATTAAGGTAGATTTAATTCTAAGGCCGGATACCGACTACGCCCGAACAGCCTTTGAACGTCGTCGTTCTTGCGACCTGTTCGGACAAACGGTTTGGGTCATTACAGCGGAAGACCTAATCCTGGCCAAGTTAAATTGGGCACGGGACAGTCATTCTGAGTTCCAGCTCAACGACGTGCGGGCTATGTTGCGTGGTGAGAACTTGGATATGTTTTACATTGAAAAATGGGTGCGTGATCTGGAATTGTATGCAATTTGGGAGATGGTGAAACCTTGAAGGATACTGATACCAAGATTGAGGAGATTTACGAGAAGATGCTGCTGGCACGCCCAGGAGCCGAACGTATGCGCATGGTCAGTTCCATGCATGCGACAGCGAAAGCTCTTGTCTTGGCTTCCCTGCGGGAAAAGTACCCGAACTCCCCAGAGGCTCAGTTACGGGGCCTCCTTTTTCTGAGGTTCTACGGTAATGACTTTTCCCCGGGGGAGAGAGACAGGATTTACCATCGCCTGGCCTGCAATTCGGAGTAGAAATTCAGTATGGTGTCCCTCGAATTGAAGCGCTGACTACCAGATTGTTTGCACGTTGTATCCGGCAAATTGCGGATCGGTCGTCAAAACGGGTAAGTCTTCGACCTGGGCCTGGGCGACAATCATCCGGTCAAAAGGGTCACCGTGGAAGTCCGGGAGGCTGCTCACGTGCAAGGCATGTTTCATTTGTACGGGCAACGGGGTGATTGCATTAACGGACAGTTGTTCAAGGATAAAAGAGGTTATATCGGTAGGCAGCTTTAATTTTCCCAGCCTGGTTTTAATGGCGATTTCCCACCCGCTGGCCGCGCTCAGAAAAAGAGTATTTTCTCCGTTACCGATAATTTGACGGGCTTTCTGTGACAACTGCTGGGCATCACTAATCCACCACAAAAAGGCATGTGTATCAAGGAGTATTCTCATAGTTCTCAAACTCCCGCAATAAGTCAGCCGGCAACGAATCGTTAAAGTCCGGCGAAATGATTATAATGCCCCTAGCGCTGCCGGGGACGCGCTTTGACGGCCTGTCGGTATAAGGAACCAACCGGGCCACCGGTTTGCCGGCCCTGGCAATGACCACATCCTGCCCTTCGCTGACTTTTTTTAACAGCGCGGACAGGTTCGTTTTTGCTTGGTGAATATTAACCAGCATCGCACTCACCTCTCCTTCATAGTAAACTAAGCTAAGGACTAAGTCAAGATAAATTGCTTTACCGTCAGAGCTTTTTGTCTGCCGGGGAAAATGATATAATAGTAAAGCTTACTGATTTTTTACCTTGGGGGCTTAGCATGGTACAGGATAAGATTGTCATCAGGGGAGCGCGCGAGCATAACCTGAAAAATATCGACGTGGAGATTCCCCGCAACAAGCTGGTCGTAATTACCGGAGTATCCGGTTCCGGCAAGTCGTCGCTGGCTTTTGACACTATTTACGCTGAGGGGCAGCGGCGGTATGTGGAGTCGCTGTCGGCTTACGCCCGGCAGTTTCTGGGACAGATGGACAAACCGGATGTGGATTACATCGAGGGGTTGTCACCGGCCATTTCCATTGACCAGAAGACCACTTCCCGCAACCCGCGCTCCACGGTGGGGACGGTGACGGAAATTTATGATTACCTGCGGCTGTTGTATGCCAGGATAGGGCACCCGCACTGCCCGCATTGCCGGATAAAAATCGCCCGGCAGACGGTGGAGCAAATGGTGGACCGCCTGCTGGCGCTGCCCGAGGGCACGAAACTGCAGGTGCTGGCCCCGCTGGTCCGCGGCCGCAAAGGCGAATACGCCAAGCTGTTTCAGAAGGCGAGGGCGGACGGCTTTGTGCGGGTGCGGGTGGACGGGCAAATTTATGACCTGGAAGAAGAAATTAAGCCGGAGAAGAACAAAAAGCATACCATCGAAGCAGTGGTGGACAGGCTGGTCATCAGGGAAGGCCAGGCGCAGCGCCTGGCCGATTCTTTGGAAACGGCGCTTAAATACGGGGGAGACCTGGTGTCGGTAGAGATTATCGGTGGAGAGGAGCTGCTTTTCTCCGCCTTGTTTGCCTGCCCGGAGTGCGGTTTCTCCTTTGAGGAGCTGGCGCCGCGGATGTTTTCTTTTAACAGCCCGTACGGGGCTTGCCCGGAGTGCAGCGGTCTTGGTTTTAAAGCCGAGATCGACCCGGATAGAGTAATACCGGACCGCCGGCGGACGCTGGCCGGCGGCGCCGTCGCTCCCTGGAGAAGCGGGAATAACGGTTATTACCAGCAGTTGCTGGCGGCCGTGACGGAACATTTTGCCATTGACGGCGAGGTGCCGTTTGAACAACTGCCGCAGGCCCAGCAAGATGTGCTGCTTTATGGGACTGAGGAGCGTGTGCCGTTCAGCTATGAGGACGCTTCAGGACGCACTCACCGTTACCAGCTGCGCTTTGAAGGAGTGGTAAAAAGCCTGGAGCGTCGTTACCGGGAAACTTCCTCGGAACAGGTCCGTGAGGAACTGGAAAGTTTCATGTCCCACACTCCCTGCCCCAATTGCCGCGGAACAAGGCTGAAAGAGGCGAGCCTCGCCGTAACCGTCGGGGAGAAAAACATTGCGGAGTTGTCGTCTTTAAACGTGGAGCAGGCCAAACTGTTTCTCGCGAATTTACATTTGAGCGACAAAGAACGGCAGATCGCCAGGCTGGTTTTGAAAGAAATCCAGGCCAGGCTGGGGTTTTTGGAGAATGTCGGCCTGACTTACCTGACGCTGGACCGAGCGGCGGGGACGCTGTCGGGCGGGGAGGCGCAGCGAATACGCCTGGCCACCCAGGTCGGCTCCAGCCTGACCGGGGTGCTGTATATCCTGGATGAGCCAAGTATCGGCCTGCACCAGCGGGACAACGCGCGCCTCATCCGGACCCTGCTTTCCCTGCGGGATTTGGGAAACACGGTTATCGTGGTGGAACACGATGAGGAAACAATCCGCAAGGCTGACCATGTGCTTGATATCGGGCCGGGTGCCGGAGCTCACGGCGGGCGGGTGGTAGCGGCCGGGACAACCGAGGAGATTGTCCGGGCGGCGGATTCGCTGACCGGCCAGTACCTGTCGGGCAGGAAAAAGATAGCCTTGCCGGACGCCCGCCGTTCTCCAAACGGTAACTGGCTGGAGATTCGCGGCGCGCGCGCCCATAACCTGAAAAACATAAACGTTCGCATTCCTCTGGGTACCTTTACCTGCGTGACCGGCGTTTCCGGCTCGGGGAAAAGTACCCTGGTCAATGAAATCCTGTACCGGCGGCTGGCCATGGAACTGCACAACGGACGGGAAAAGCCGGCCGGGCACGAGGCTGTGCTGGGCCTGGAGCTGCTGGACAAGGTGATTAATGTTGACCAGTCGCCGATCGGCCGTACTCCCCGCTCCAACCCGGCCACTTATACCGGTGTCTTTGACCAAATCCGCGAACTTTTTTCCAGGACAAACGAAGGCAGAATGCGCGGGTACCAGCCCGGACGCTTCAGCTTTAACGTCAGGGGCGGCCGCTGCGAGGCGTGCCGCGGCGACGGCATCCTGCGCATAGAAATGCACTTTTTGCCTGCCGTCTACGTCCCCTGCGAAGTATGCAAGGGGGCACGCTACAACCGGGAAACCCTGGAAGTGCGCTATAAAGGGAAAAACATTGCCGACGTGCTGTCTATGACGGTTACGGAGGCGCTGGCCTTTTTTGACGCCATTCCTGCTGTCAGTCGCAAGCTGCAAACGCTGGCCGATGTGGGGCTGGGGTATATCCGCCTTGGCCAGCCGGCACCGACGCTGTCCGGCGGCGAGGCGCAGCGTGTCAAGCTGGCTTCAGAGCTGTCCCGGCGCAGTAACGGCAAGACCCTGTATATCCTGGATGAACCGACCACGGGGCTGCACAGCGACGATATCAACAGGCTGCTGGCTATCCTGGACCGGCTGGCGGACAACGGCGACAGCGTGCTGGTCATTGAACACAACCTCGATGTGATCAAACGCGCCGATTATGTAATCGACCTGGGCCCGGAAGGGGGCGAGGCCGGCGGCAGGGTCATAGCCTGCGGGACTCCTGAGGAAGTATCCGGTGTGGAAGGCTCCCATACCGGCAGCTTCCTGCGCAGGGTGCTGCCCGGCGCTTCTCCCGGGGAAAGGGCCGCGTCATAAAAAATTGCCGCTTCCTGAACGGGGGAACGCAGATGAATAAGGATGTGCCGGAAATAATCCGGGAAAAGCTGCCGCTCCTGCCGCGGCGGCCGGGTGTCTACCTGCTGAAAGACAGGCAGGGCAATATTATCTATGTGGGCAAGGCCCAAGACCTTCTGCAGCGGGTGCGTTCTTATTTTCAGTCGGGAGAGAAGCTGCCGCCCAAAGTCCGTGCCGTGGTTGAGCGCGTCTCCGATCTGGACTATACCGTGACGGACACGGAAATGGAAGCGCTGATCCTGGAGAACAACCTGATTAAGGAGCATCAGCCGCATTATAACATCAACCTGCGGGATGACAAGCAATACCCTTACCTGCGGGTGACTGTGCAGGAGCCGTTTCCCCGCCTGCACCTGACCCGCCGCAAGGAGGCGGACGGAGCCCGTTATTTCGGGCCGTACACCGATGCCGGAGCCCTGCGGGAGACTATCCGGCTGTTGCGGCGATTTTTTCCTTTTCGCCACTGTCACGGTGAGTTTTTACCCGGACAGCGCCGGCCTTGCCTGAACCGGCACATCAGGCGCTGCCTGGCCCCCTGCGCCGGGGAAGTGACAGCGGAGGAATACAGGACCATGGTGGACGAAGCGCTGTTCTTTCTGGAAGGCAAGCGGAACAGGCTGCTCAAAGAGCTGTCGGCACGGATGCGGGCGGCGGCGGTACAGCTGGATTTTGAACAGGCGGCCAGGCTGCGAGACCAGTATCGCGCCCTGGAGATGGTGCTGGCCGCTCAAAAACTGAAAGCCTTCAGCGGCAGCGACCACGATTGCCTGGCCCTGGCCGCCGGTGTCCAGGCCGCCGTCGTCCAGCTGTTTTCCGTGCGGGGAGGGAAATTAACCGGCAGGGAGCACTTTTACTTGACCAATCCCACGGAGGAGGGGGAGCCGCAGCTGCTGGCGGCGTTTTTGCGCCAGCATTATTCCCGCACCGGGGTTGTCCCGCCGGAAATTTTCTTTTCCACGGAGGTGCCGGAGCAGCCCTTGTTGGCGGCCTGGCTAAAAGAATTGCGCGGCGGCCGGGTAACTCTTCGCGTGCCAAAACGCGGGGCCAGGAAAAAAATGCTGCGGCTGGCTGCCGAAAACGCCGGGTTGTTCCTGCAGCAGGAACAGCTGCGGGAAGAGGCGCGCAACCCGCAAAAGGCGCTGCAGGATTTGGCCCTGGCGCTAGGGCTGCAAGGAGTACCCGGCCGCATCGAGGGCTACGATATTTCCCACCTGCACGGTGAGGGTACTGTGGCAGCCATGGTCGTGTTTGCCGGCGGCTTGCCCCTTAATGCGGCGTACCGGCGCTTTCGCATCGGCTCAGTTTCAGGTCCGGACGACTATGCCGCGCTTGCTGAGGCGTTGCGCCGGCGTCTGTCACGCCTTACAAAGGCTGGCCGGAATGAGATGCTGAAAGACGCGGATGACCCGTTCCGGCAGGCTCCAGACCTGATCCTGGTGGACGGAGGCGCCGGCCAGCTGAGCAGCGCACTGCAGGCCTGCGCGCAGTCCGGGTTCCCGGACCTTCCGGTTGTCGCCCTGGCTAAAGAGGCTGAACTTGTCTTTCTGCCCGGCGTGCGGGAACCGCTGGCCCTCCCCCGCAGTTCCCCGGCCCTGCAGTTGCTGCAGCGCATCCGTGACGAAGCGCACCGCTTTGCCGTAACCTACCAGCGCACCTTGCGCAGCGGAAAATCGCGCCGTTCCAGGCTGCTTGAGGTCCCAGGCATCGGTGAAAAGCGCAAAACCGCGCTCCTCGTCCATTTCGGCAGCATGGCCGCCATAAAAAAAGCAACGCCTGAGCAACTGGCCGCGGCAGCCAGGCTGGACAGAACAACAGCCGAGCGCCTGTACTTTTTCCTGCAGGAGAATGATTAAAGCGGGGTTCTTTTTGGGAAACGGCCCCAAAAGCTGCTGGAAATTAACACTTTAACATGTTATGATTAGCGCGTGAGAGGTGGGTTGCTTGTCTTTTAAGCTGCTGGCCCTGGATTTGGACGATACGCTGCTCAACGGGGAGTTTCGCATTTCCGAGGAAAACCTGCTCGCTATCCGCTGCGCCGCCCGGCAGGGAGTGCTGATAACCCTGGCCACCGGCAGAATGTTCCGCTCTGCCCTTCCTTTTGCCCGGGAACTGGGGATTGCCCTGCCGCTGATTACCTATCACGGAGCCCTTATCCGCACGTCGGGCGGTGAGACGCTTTGCCACCAGCCTGTGCCTCTGGAGGCGGCCAGGCAGGTGGCGGCCGTTTGCTTGCGGCACGGATTTCATGTTAATGCATATCTTGATGACGAACTGTTTGTCGCCGAGGAGAACGAGCTTTCCCGCTATTACCAGAACATAGCCGGTGTCAGGGTGACTGCTGTCGGGGACTTGGCGGCATTTTTAGCTGTTCCGCCGACGAAATTGACGGTTATCAGCCGCAACGGCCGCTTTGATGAACTGAAAGACGAGCTGAACATGCACTTTGGCAGCCGGCTGTCTATTACCATTTCCCGGCCCGATTTCCTGGAAATCACCGACCGGCTGGCAACCAAGGGGCAGGCGCTGAAATATCTGGCTGAACTGCTGCAGGTCCCGCGTGAGCAAGTGGCGGCGGTGGGTGACAGCCAAAATGACATTGATATGCTCCTTTACGCCGGGACCGGTGTAGCGGTGGCTAATGCCAGGCAGGAGGTTAAGGCCGCAGCCGACCTTGTTACTGCCTCCAATCTGGAGCATGGGGTGGCGGTTTTTCTCAGGCGGTATTTCGACGACAAGGGGGCCAGTTGTGATGAATGAAAAAGAAGTCAGGGACCGGGCAAGGGAGAGGCTGAAGGGCTTTTGCCGGGTCTGCCCGAGTTGCGACGGACGGGCCTGCGCCGGGGAGGTGCCCGGCCTGGGTGGGGTGTTGACCGGCAGTTCCTTTGTCAACAATGTGGAAGCACTGTCTATGTACCATCTTAACATGCGGACCATTCACCAGGCGGGCGAACCGGATACTTCCCTTCATGTCTTCGGCAGGCTGTTCGGCACGCCGATTTTCGTGGCCCCGCTGACCGGCGCGTCCTACAACATGGGTGGGGCGCTGAGCGAACAGGAAATGATTACTTGCCTGGTTGACGGAGCAAAAGAGGCCGGCTCGTTTGCCTTTACAGGTGACGGGGCCGAGGAGGAAATTTTCGGTGCCGGGACAGCAGCGGTTAAACATGCTGCGGGCCTCGGTATTCCTATTATTAAGCCGCGCTCCGTGGAGGCGATCATCGTCCGCCTGCGCCAGGCTGAGGAAAGCGGCGCTTTTGCGGTCGGCGTGGATATTGACGGGGCCGGTTTGGTGACTATGGACCTGAAGGGTCACCCTGTAGGGCCAAAAACTTTCTACCAGTTGCGGAATCTGGCCCAGTTGACGAGCCTGCCGTTTATCCTTAAAGGAATTATGACTGTCCAGGAGGCGGAAATGGCAGTAGAAATAGGTGCTGCGGCAATAGTTGTTTCCAACCACGGCGGACGGGTGCTTGACGGAACACCAGGGGTGGCGGAAGTGCTGCCGGAAATTGTGGAACGGGTTAAGGGGGAAATCTTTGTTTTCGCTGACGGTGGCATCCGCAACGGTATTGACGCCCTGAAAATGCTGGCGCTGGGAGCCAATGCCGTGCTGATCGGGCGTCCGGCACTGTGGGGAGCGTTTGGTGGCGAGGCAGGGGGTGTGCGCCTGCTGCTGGAGAAGATGACGGCTCAGTTGCGGCACGGTATGCTGATGACCGGCTGCATCAATGTCAAGACTGTCGACCACCGTGTTATCTACTAAGATGCGGTTAGCAGCCGACCTTCATGTACACTCTCTTGCCAGCGGGCACGCTTTCAGCACGGTAGAGGAGATTGTCCGCGTCGCCCGGAAAAAAGGTTTGGAAATGCTGGCGTTAACCGATCACGGTCCGGCGATGCCGGGAGGAGCGCATGAATATTACTTCGGTAACCTGCGCATTCTGCCCAGCCGCCTGCAGGGGGTGGAAATCCTGCGCGGTGTGGAGGCAAACGTGCTGGATGTGTATGGCAGGCTGGACCTGCCCGAGGGTTACCTGCAACGTCTTGACCTGGTGCTGGCCGGCCTGCATACGCCCTGCCTGCCTCCATCGGACAAAGACTGCAATACGCTGGCTATGATCAATGCTCTGCGTAATCCGTATGTTGATATTGTTGTCCATCCGGGTAATCCTGAATTTCCTGTCGACTTTGCAGAGGTGGTCCGGGTAGCAACGGCTGAGGGAAAGGCCCTGGAGCTGAACAACAGTTCTTTCCTGGTGCGGAAAGGCAGCTGGGAATTTTGCACAGAGGTGGCTCGCCTTGCCCGTCAGTTCGGCACCCTGGTTTCCATCGGCAGTGACGCACATTTTTCTGCAGACGTCGGTAATTTTGAACGGGCGGTTGAGCTTGCCCAGGCAGCAGGCATTTCGCAGGAGCAAGTGCTGAACAGCTCGGCTCAGCGGGTAAGTGAATTTCTGGCAGCCAGGGGGAAGAAACGCTTTGTGGAAAAAAGATGAGCCGGGACAGCAACGTCCGGAAGTCTTAAAGAAAGTACCTTTTTTTGAGGACCTGACGGACGCAGAATTGTCAATGATTGCAGCTGTAATGACGGAAAAGGCTTTTGCCAGAAACGAACTGATTTTTCTGGAAGACGATCCGGGAGAAGGCATGTTTATTATCCGGCAGGGCAGGGTAAAGGTCAGCAAATCCTCGGCTGACGGGCGGGAACAGATCTTGCATATCCTTAAAGAAGGGGACATTTTTGCCGAGGTGGTCCTTTTCGACCAGGGCGTGTACCCGGCTTCAGCGGAAGCGGTGGAGGAAACCCGTGTCTGGTTGCTGCGCAACGGGGACATGGAGGTGCTGTTGCAGAACCACCCGAAGCTGGCAGTGAAACTGCTGCGACTGATGGGAAGAAGGCTGCGCCAGGCCCAGCTGCTGATCCGTGACCTGGCGCTGCACGACACCTGCGGGCGGCTGGCCGGGTTGCTGCTGCGTTTTGCCCGCCGGGAAGGGGAAAGAACAGAAAGGGGAATTGTACTGGACCTGGACCTGACTCGCCAGGAACTGGCCAGCATGATCGGCACCTCACGGGAAACAGTGGCTCGCATTTTAAGCCGTTTTCAGAGAGAAGGCCTCCTCGAGCTTGATAAACAAAAAATTGTTATCCGCGACGAACAGAAACTACGTGATTGGGCATAGTGGTTTTCGGGGCACACTGTTAAGGGGGGTGTGCCTGTTTTTATGCGCATCACAGTTGACCTGCACACGCATACGGTGTACAGTCACGGACAGGGAACCATTGAGGACAACGTACGCGCAGCGTACAGCCGCGGTCTGCGGGCTGTGGGTATCGCTGACCACGGCCCGGGTCATCTATTTATCGGTATCAAAGGATTGGCAGCGTTCCGGCGCATGCAACGGGAAATCGCAAAGACACGCCGGTTGTTTCCGGGGATGGAAATACTTTTGGGGGTAGAGGCTAATATTGTTGACCTGGACGGCACTATTGACATTCCGCCTGCCTTCTTGCCGGAACTTGATTACCTGCTGGTCGGCTATCATAAGCTGGTCAGACCGCATAGTATTGCGGCGCTGAAAGTGGCGCTCCGCAATCTGTTCGCCGGCTGGACCGGTCAGTGTTCCGGCAGCCTGCGCCGCGGGAACACTGCTTCCCTGACGGCGGCAGTCCGGCGTTATCCGGTTGCCGCGGTTACCCATCCAGGACTGCAAATTGGGATTGATACCTATGAGTTGGCATTGGTTTGCGCCGAGTACGGGACAGCGCTGGAAATCAACAGCGCCTATGCTGCGGAACAGGAAAATCATGTAAAAAAGGCGCTTCAGGCGGAAGTCAGTTTTTTGGTCAGCAGTGACGCACATTCTCCGGACAGGGTAGGTGATTTTGCAGAGGCGTTAGCGTTGATTGAACGCCTTAACATCCCCGTGGAACGTCTCCTGAACTGGGAGAACAGTTATAACTAAGCAGGAAAACCCGGTTTGGAAGCGAAACATAAGGCAGAGCAGGGTTGAGTGCGGAGGGAAAAAGGTGGAAAATATTCGTTTTGTCATTATCACCGGCCTCTCGGGTGCCGGCAAGAGTCAGGCGATGCACAGCTTTGAAGATCTGGGCTACTTTTGCATTGACAACCTGCCGCCGTTGCTGATCCCTAAATTTGCTGAGGCGGTGGCGCAGTCGGACGGAAAAATCAACCGGATCGCTCTTGTCTCAGACGTTCGCGGCGGCGAGTTTTTTGCCAGCCTGCTGGAGGCCCTGGACTTGCTGACTGAGGTAGGGTTGGACAGCGAGATTCTCTTCCTGGAAGCGGAAGACCAGGTTCTTATCCGCCGCTTTAAGGAAACGCGCCGCCGCCATCCTTTGGCTGCCCAGGGGAGCATTGCCGAGGGCATCAGGGAGGAGCGCCGCCTGCTTTCCGGCATCCGCGACCGGGCGGACAAAATAATAGATACATCCGAATTGTCTCCTCAGCAACTGAAGGAGGAAATCACCTCCCTTTATACACCGGACGGGGAAAAGGACCGTATACTGATAACGCTGGTGGCCTTTGGCTTTAAATACGGTATTCCGCTGGACGCTGATCTGGTCTTTGATGTGCGCTTTCTGCCCAATCCCCACTATGTGGAACACCTCCGTCCGCTGACCGGTCTTGAAGAACCGGTAAAGGATTATGTCTGGAAATGGGCGATTACGCATAAGTTTTATCAAAAGCTGTCCGACCTGCTCCAGTTTCTCGTTCCCTGTTACAGTAAAGAAGGCAAGCCGCAGCTGGTGATAGCTATCGGCTGTACAGGCGGAAAACACCGGTCGGTGGTTATTGCGAATGAATTGGAAAAAATGTTCAAAGGAAAGAATTATAAGATTATCAGGGAATTACGTGACCTTGAAAAAGCCTGATCGGGAGAGCGGGGAAATCATGGAAACTGACGGGTCCAGGTGGGAAAAAATGCAGATAGCAGCTATCGGGGGCGGAACCGGTCTCTCAATGCTGTTGCGCGGCTTAAAGAGCTATACGCCCAACTTGTCAGCCATCGTTAATGTAACGGATGACGGGGGCAGTTCAGGCTGGCTGCGTCAGAATATGAATATGCTGCCTCCCGGAGATATCCGCAATTGCTTGGTGGCGTTGGCCGACACCGAGCCGTTGCTGGAAAAAATATTTCAGCACCGCTTTACCACCGGTGAGGGTCTGGAAGGCCATGCGTTCGGGAACCTTTTCCTGGCGGCCCTGACCGATCTGTTTGGCTTTGAGGAAGCGCTGGCTGCGGCGGCCAAAGTACTGGCTGTCAAAGGAAAGGTGTTGCCGGTTACACTGGACAAATTACAACTGGTGGCGGAATTCTGCGATGGCAGCCAGGTAACAGGCGAGAGTCGGATACCGGCAAAGCGCGGCAAAATTTCACGCCTGAGGCTTGAGCCGGCCAGCTCCCTGATTTATCCTGCGGCAAGGCAAGCTATTCTGGAAGCTGATTTGGTGGTTGTCGGACCGGGCAGTCTGTACACCAGCGTTTTGGCTAATCTCCTTGTTTCCGGCGTGGCGGAGACGATGCGGGAAACAAGGGCCTGTAAAGTATACGTCTGCAATTGTATGACCCAGCCGGGGGAAACAGACGGTTATACCGCCGCCGACCACCTGCAGGTCATTGAGGAACATGTGGGTCCGGGGCTTTTTGATACAGTGATTGTCAACTCCGATTTGGCAATTTCTCCCGGACTGCTGCACAAATACGCGCTGGAAGGAGCCGGTCCCGTGCCGGCCGACTTGCAGAGGTTGAATAAATTCCAGCTGAAGGTATTGCCCGCGGAGTTGATTTTTCAGGAAGAACTGGTCCGCCACGACCACGACCAATTGGCCAGGCTGCTGTTGTCCGCGGCGCAAGGTTGCGAGGAAAAGGAGCCTGTGTCTATCAGGAATAAAAAGAGGTATGCTGATGACGTATGCCCTGCAGGCCAAAAACGAACTGGTGCGGCATAATCTGGGCAATAATTGTTGCCGGCGTGCGGAGCTGACCGCGTTTATACATCTGGGAGGGAACCTACAACTTTCCGGGCGGAAGTTGTCGCTTAATGTAGTTACTTCCCATGCGGCGGTAGCGCGCCGTGTGTTCAGCTTATTCAGGCAAACCTTCAAACTTGCGGTTCCGGAGGTATTGGTCCGGAAAAAATTCCGGCTGCGAAAAAATAACGCGTACCTTGTACGCATTAACGATTCCCCTAAGCTCCGGGAATTGGTTGAGCAGCTTGGTTTGCTGCATGAGGACAAGACGACTGCGTTGCAGGCAGGCGATAGGTGTTGCCGGCGCTCTTACCTGCGAGCAGCTTTTTTAATTGCCGGCTCACTGTCTAACCCGGAAAATTCTTACCATTTGGAAATATACACTGACTACTTGCACCAGGCGGAGGAGCTGGCTGCCTTAATGCTGGCTTTTGGCTTAACTCCAAAAACAATCAAGCGAAAAAACGGTTTTCTGGTCTATCTGAAAGAAAGCGACCAGATAGGGGTATTTCTGAACATCATAGGCGCCCACACCACGCTGTTCGGGTTTGAAAACATCCGTATTCTGAAAAGTATGCGCAACCGGATCAACCGCCTGGTTAATTTCGAAACGGCAAACGTCAACAAAACGGTGGAAGCAGCACTGAAACAGATGGAGGCAATTCAGTATCTTTGCCGTCTGAGGGGACTGGCTTCTTTAACGCCGCCGCTCAGAAGCCTGGCCGAGTTGCGCCTGGCTCATCCTGAGGCCAGCTTGCAGGAACTGGGGGAAATGATGTCGCCACCGCTTGGCAAGTCGGGAGTAAACCACCGTATGCGGAAGTTGGTGAAAACGGCCGCCGCTTTAGCACATAAAGAAAGCGGCGGGCAGGATTCTGTCCGCCGCGGAGCGAATCATAAAACAAAAGGGAAGCAACAGGGATAAGGTTCTGTTGGCTAACCGTGTCATTTTCGTGTTTCCCGGGTAATAAACTTTGGTAGACTTAAATAACGAACCAAAAAGCCGGAAGGGATTTTGCCTCATGCGTATATCACAGGGCTGCAAACTCGAGCAGACCCAAAAGCTGTTTATGACGCTTAAGCTGCAGCAGGCCATCAGCCTGCTCCAGCTTTCTTCGCTTGAGCTGAATGACCTGATACATGAAGAACTGTTAAACAACCCTGTTTTGGAACTGGATGAAGACGAGGCGAAAGAGGAAGTCAGGGAGAACGGAGACGAAAGCCCTGACAAGGTGCAGGAAAAAGATGCGATAGATTGGGGGATGTATTTTCAGGAGGAAGGTTACGAACCGGGACCGGGAACGGGGAGGAGGGATACGGATGACGACGCCTCCTATGAAACTTTCCTTAGCCGGGAGATTTCCCTGCAGGAGCACCTGCTGCTGCAGTCAGGGTATTGCCGGCTGGCAGAAACAGAAAGAAAAGTGCTGGAGTTCCTGATCGGCAATATTGACCACAATGGTTATCTGATAGGCGAACTACAGGAGTTTGCTTCACTTCTGGGAGTGGATTACCGGGAGATGGAGCATGCGCTCCAGGTGCTCCAGCAGTTTGACCCTGCCGGAGTCGGGGCCAGGAATTTAAGGGAATGTTTGCTGCTGCAGCTGCGCGAGCGGGAGAATCCGCCTCCGCTGGCCCGTGTAATTATTGAAGTGTACCTTGAGGAGGTAGCCGCAAACCGCCATAAAAAAATTGCCTTGGCCTTGCAGGCAGAGCTGTCCGAGGTTCAGGCGGCGGTCGATTTTATACGCACACTGGAACCGAAGCCGGGTCGCCTGGCGGGAATTGCGAGCGACGAGGTCCGCTATATCCACCCGGATGTTATCATCGAAAAAGTAGCCGGTGACTATTGTATCCTGGTCAACAAGTATACTGCTCCGAGACTGACAATAAATCCTTATTACCGTTTTCTGCTGAGCCAGGGGGCCTGCGAAACATTAACCAGTTCTTTTATCAAAAGTCGCCTGGACTCAGCCCTTTGGCTGTTACGCAGCATTGAACAGCGCCGCCTGACGCTGTATAAGGTAGCAGAAGCGATTGTCAAGCTGCAGCGGCGTTTTTTTGATGAGGGGGTCAGGTGTTTGCAGCCGCTTGTCCTGCGCCAAATAGCTGATGAGATAGGAGTTCACGAGTCAACTGTCAGCCGGGCTACGGCTAACAAGTATGCGCAGACGCCCCGTGGTATCTTCCCTTTGAAATTTTTCTTCGCGTCCGGAATTGAGGGCCATGACGGAACGATTTCTTCGCAGGCAGTCAAAAGCCATCTTCTTGAAGTAATCAGCGCGGAAAACGTGTACTTCCCACTCAGCGACAAGCGGCTGACCGAGTTGCTGGCTGAACGGGGAATTGTCGTTTCCAGGCGGACGGTGGCTAAATACCGTGAAGAATTGGACATCCCTTCATCAGGCAGAAGAAAACGCCACTGATTGCACTGTAAATGTATATATGGAAGCTGCAGGAATTTTTATTCCGGCGCAGAATACATCATGGCGGCAGGACGCTGTATTTAAGCGGGCTTTCTGTTGTATTAGGGGGCAAATTATCAAAATAGACTTAAATTGTCTGGAGGTAGGGCAATGAAAGTTAAACTAGGCGTAAACGGTTTTGGACGGATCGGGCGTGCCTGCATACGCGCATCGCTTGACCATCCCGGGGCGGAAGTGGTCGCCTTTAACAGCACTCGCGACCCGCAGTTCCTGGCTCACCTGCTAAAATATGATTCCGTTTACGGTCACTTGCCTTACGAAGTGAGAGCAGAAGGACAGACACTGGTCGTTAACGGCCGCAGGATGACGATCTTGGCCGACCGGGACCCGGCTAAGCTAAACTGGGGGGCTTATGGCGCAGAAGTGGTGGTGGAAGCTACCGGGGCTTTCAAGGACGCGCAGGACGTTTCCGGCCAGTTAAGCGGAGCAGCGAAAAAAATGATTATTACCTCACCGGCCAAGGGAGTAGACACTACAATTGTCATGGGGGTTAATGAGAGTGCGTACGACCCGGACAGGCACCACATTATTTCCAACGCCTCCTGCACCACCAACTGCCTGGCGCCCGTCTGCAAAGTGCTGGATGAGGAATTCACCTTTGTTAAAGGTTTAATGACCACGGTTCACGCGTATACTAACGATCAGAGAATCCTCGACCTGACGCATAAGGACTACCGCCGTGCCAGGGCGGCGGGACTGTCCATCATCCCGACAACCACAGGCGCCGCCCGCGCCGTGTCTTTAGTCCTGCCCGGTATTGCAGGGAAAATTGACGGCTTTGCCTTGCGTGTTCCCACTCCGACAGTATCGCTTGTTGACTTAGTCGCAGAGCTAGGCCAAGAGGTAACTGCCAAAGAAGTCAATGCTGCTTTTCGTCGTGCGGCTGACGG
This sequence comes from Bacillota bacterium, assembly GCA_018725565.1. GTDB lineage: Bacteria > Bacillota > Dethiobacteria > Dethiobacterales > Dethiobacteraceae > HKB214. The sequence goes on from QLUR01000001.1 coordinate 185,684, forward strand.
CCCGCTCCGCGGGATACTCGGCGTTTCCGATGAACCGCTTGTTTCGGTGGACTATAAGGGCGACCCTCGTTCAAGCGTTGTGGATGCACTCTCCACAATGGTCGTAGCGGGCAACATGGTAAAAGTTGTTGCCTGGTACGACAACGAGTGGGCTTATGCGCAGCGCGTCCTGGACCTGGCCGCCTATCTCGCGCGGCAAAAGGGCTGTAAGAAATAGTACGGGGGGGGGTTGTAAGTGGCCAAAAGAACAGTCAGGGAGATAGCCCTGGCCGGCAAGCGTGTTTTTGTGCGCGTTGATTTTAATGTGCCGCAAAACGGCCCGGGAGAAATACTGGACGATACGAAAATCAGGGCGGCTCTGCCAACGATCCGTTACCTGCTTGACCAGGGTGCCGCCGTAATTTTGGCCAGCCACCTGGGGCGTCCCAAGGGGCGAGTGCAGGAGAACCTGCGCCTGGATGCGATTAGGCGGAGGGTGGCGGAATTACTGGGGCGGGACGTGCAAAAGACCAGCGAAGTCGTTGGGGAGACAGTCACGGCGGCAGCCGCTGCCCTGCAACCCGGGAAGATTCTGCTGCTGGAAAACGTCCGCTTTCACCCCGGAGAGGAAAAAAATGACCCGGAGTTAGCCCGTGCTTATGCCAGCCTTGCTGAAATTTTTGTGTCGGATGCTTTCGGAACGGCTCATCGTGCTCATGCTTCCAACGTTGGGATAGCTGCCTTCCTGCCGGCGGTGGCCGGCCTGCTGCTGGCGGAAGAGGTGAGCAATCTGGACAAGGCTTTACTTAATCCCGACCGTCCGCTGGTAGCTGTTGCCGGAGGCAACAAGGTGGCCGACAAAATAGGCATTCTCAAAAACCTGCTTCATAAAGCCGAGTCCTTGTTGCTGGGCGGCGGTATGGCCAACACTTTTCTGCATGCCAAAGGATGTCAGTTGGGACGTTCCAAGCTGGAAGAAAGCAGCCTGGCGGAAGCGACCGCCTTAATCGCTGCCGCAGCAGACCACGGTGTTAATCTTTGCCTGCCCGCGGATGTGGTGGTGGCAGAAGAGGCGGTTCCCGGTGCACAGGCGGAAGTGGTGCCGGTGAACGCCGTCCCGCCTGACAAGATGGCGCTTGATATCGGGCCGGCCACTCGCCGCCAGTATTCCGAAATAATCAGCGGGGCGGGAACGGTAATCTGGAACGGCCCGCTTGGCGTTTACGAAATTGAGCAGTTTGCCGCGGGGACTAATGCTATCGCCCGAGCGATAGCAGCTTCCGGTGCATTTTCCATTGTTGCCGGCGGCGATGCCGTGGCGGCGGTGGAAAAAGCGGGTGTGGCGGCTGAGATTTCACACCTTTCCACCGGGGGGGGCGCCACGCTGGAGTACTGGGAGGGCAGGGAACTGCCCGGCATTGCTGTTTTACAGGATAATTAACCTTAGGAGAGACAACAAATGCGGGTACCAATTATTGCCGCCAACTGGAAAATGTATAAAACCACTGCTGAGGCTCAGGATTTCCTGGGTAAATTCTCCGGGATGGTTACAGCGGGGAAGATAGAAGTTGTTATCTGCCCGCCTTTTACATTGCTCTGCGCAGTGGCAGCACTATGCCGGCAAAGCGGGCTGAAGCTAGGCGCACAAAATATGTTTTGGGAAATGTCCGGTCCCTATACCGGAGAGGTTTCACCGCGGCATCTGGCGGATCTGGGCGTTCACTATGTGCTTCTCGGCCATTCTGAACGGAGGCAGCATTTCGACGAGACTGAGGAAGACATCTCCCGCAAGGTGAAGGCCGCTTTCGCCGCTGACCTGACTCCCATCGTCTGTGTCGGAGAAAGCTGGCCGGAGCGCCTGGCCGGTCAGACAGCCAATGTGGTGCAAAGACAGCTGGCGTCAGCTTTGCGGGACTTGGACCCTTCCCAGGTGCGGCGCGTGGTTGTGGCTTATGAACCGGTCTGGGCCATCGGCAGCGGCCTGCCGGCTGCCCGGAATGACGCGGAACAGGCGGCGCTGGAGCTCCGCCGGCAGATTGGGGAGCAGTTCAGCCTGAAAGTAGCCAGAGATGTGCGTATCCAGTACGGCGGCAGCGTTAATCCGGAAAATATCCGGGAGTTTATGGGCAGTCCCGAGATTGACGGTGCCCTGGTAGGCGGCGCGAGCCTGAATGCCGAAAGTTTCGCGGCGCTTGTCAGCAGTGCCGCGCAAGCGGAAGCGCTATGAACAGGCCGCGGCCGCTTTTGCTTGTTATTCTTGACGGCTGGGGGTTGGGCCGGAACCGGAAAGGCAATGCTGTTCACCAGGCAAAACTTCCTTTTTACCGTTCTTTGCTGGCAAACTATCCCGTCGCCCGCCTGAAAGCCAGCGGGGAAGCGGTAGGCTTGCCTGCTGGCCAAATGGGGAACTCCGAGGTCGGGCATCTCAATATCGGGGCGGGACGGATTGTTTACCAGGAGCTGACCCGCATCAGCAAAAGCATAGAGTTGAGACAATTTTTCACTAATCCGGTGCTACTTGAAGCGATGAGGCGTGTCCGGCAAAAACATGCCCGTCTTCATCTGCTTGGCCTTGTTTCCGACGGAGGCGTGCATAGCCACCTTACGCACCTGTTTGCTTTGCTGGAGATGGCCAAACGTGAACGGCTTGCGGAAGTGTTTGTGCATGCCATCCTGGACGGCCGTGATGTTGCCCCGGTGAGCGCCAGAGACTATCTGACGGCAATGGAAACAAAGATGAGCGTGCTGGGCATCGGGCAAACGGCGACAGTTGCCGGCCGTTACTACACGATGGACAGGGACAAACGCTGGGAGCGGGTATATCTTGCTTACCGGGCCATGGTGGACGGAGAAGGAGAACTGGCGGCCACATCGCTGCATGCGCTGGAAAAAGCGTACGAGCGGGGGGAAACCGATGAGTTCATGCTGCCGACGGTTGTACTGACCGCAGAAGGCCGGCCCGCCTCCGTTATCAGGCAGGAAGACGCGGTAATCTTTTTTAACTTCCGCCCCGACCGCGCCCGGCAAATAACACGCGCCTTTACCGACAGGGACTTTTCCTTCTTTGAGCGCGGTGAAGAGCCTGTTTACCCCCATTTTGTCTGCCTGACCCAATACGACGAGACAATCAACGCTCAGGTGGCTTTTCAGCCGGATCACCCGCGCCAAACCTTGGGAGAGGTGCTGGCGCAGGCGGGTTTGCACCAGCTGCGCATTGCGGAAACGGAAAAATATGCCCATGTCACCTTTTTTTTCAGCGGAGGTGAGGAAACCCCCTTTCCCGGCGAGGAACGGATACTGATACCGTCGCCCAAGGTGCCGACTTACAACCTGCAGCCGGAAATGAGCGCCCCGCAGGTGACAGCCCGCGTTTTGGAGGAAATCGGGAAAGACACTTTTGACGTAATAATTTTAAACTATGCCAACCCGGATATGGTCGGCCACACCGGTATCATGCCGGCAGCGGTGCGGGCGCTGGAAACCGTTGACGAGTGTCTGCATCAGGTGGTGACGGCCGTCCTGGGCAGAGGCGGCGTGGCCATCGTTACTGCCGATCACGGTAATGCCGAGCAGATGATGGCAGGTAGTACAAACCAGCCTTTTACGGCGCACACCGCCAACCCGGTCCCGTTTATACTGGTTTCCGACAGGCCATACCGCCTGCGCAGAAACGGTATTCTGGCCGATGTGGCGCCCACGGTTTTACAGTTGCTGCAATTGCCGGCACCCGCGGAGATGACCGGGCGGTCGCTGCTGCTCAACGGTGCGGGTGGTGTGCGGCAAAGCCCTGACAAGAAAGTGAGGAGACGAGTAAATTGAGTTTGATAAGGCGGGTAGAGGCACGAGAAGTTCTCGATTCCAGAGGCAACCCGACCGTGGAGGTAGACGTGACGCTTGATGACGGCTTCGGCCGGGCTGCTGTGCCGTCCGGGGCTTCCACCGGCACCTTTGAGGCAGTAGAGTTGCGTGACAATGTTAGCGGTCGATATCTCGGCAAAGGCGTGCTTAAAGCGGTGCATAACGTGAATGAAATTATTGCCCCGGCTCTTATGGAGATGGAGGCGCTAGAACAGGCGGCCGTTGACCGGGAACTGCTTTCCCTGGACGGCACCCCAAACAAATCCAGGCTGGGCGCCAACGCTATTCTGGGTGTTTCCCTGGCGGTAGCCCATGCCGCCGCCAATTCACTGGGCTTGCCGCTGTACCGCTACCTGGGCGGGGTCAATGCCAGGCTGTTACCCGTTCCGCTGATGAACATTTTAAACGGCGGCAAACACGCTGACAACAATGTGGATATCCAGGAATTTATGGTCCTGCCGGTGGGAGCATCCTCATACAGTGAAGCATTGCGTATAGGCACGGAAATTTTTCACCAGCTGAAAAAAGTCCTGCAAAAGCAGGGGCTTGGCACGGCTGTCGGAGATGAGGGAGGCTTTGCTCCCAATCTCTCATCCAACGAAGCGGCGCTGGAAGTAATCGTCGAGGCTGTCGAGGCGGCCGGTTACCGGCCGGGTAATGAGGTAATGCTCGCGCTGGACGTGGCAGCCACGGAAATGTACCGGGACGGATTATATCACCTGGCTGGTGAGGGCTTACAGAAAGACGCCGGGCAAATGGTGGAGTATTATGCCGGACTGGCAGAAAAATTCCCCATTATTTCAATTGAGGATGGCCTGGCAGAGGACGACTGGGAAGGGTGGCACCTGCTGACGGAGCAGCTGGGCAGCCAGGTTCAGCTGGTAGGCGACGACCTGTTTGTCACCAACATGGAACGTCTGAAAAGAGGGATTAAAACCGGGACAGCCAATGCCATCCTGATTAAGCTAAACCAGATTGGCACTGTCACCGAGACACTGGACTGTATAACTCTGGCCAGCCGTGCCGGCTATAACACCATTATTTCCCACCGCTCAGGGGAGACCGAAGACACCAGCATCGCCGACCTGGCCGTGGCCTGCGGGGCGGGTCAGATTAAAACCGGTGCGCCTTCCCGGACGGACCGTGTCGCTAAATATAACCAGTTGCTGCGCATTGCCGGACAGTTGGGCGACACTGCGCTGTATGCCGGAACAAGGCCTTTTGTCCGGAATGACAGCATTTAGACGTTTAATCGCTGCTGGTTGTTTTTTAAAATATGCTATGGTAGAATATGCTTGTGCGCGTCCAGGGACAAGAAATGGTGACCGGAGTTAATTCGAAATATTTAGATAACTGCCTGCAGTAGTGCTTTGTGTTGCCATTTTAAAGACAAAGGAGGTGTATTTTGGTGGACGTTTTTTTAAAAATTATTTTTCTCCTGGTATCCCTCGGGCTGATTGCCACAGTGCTGCTGCAGTCGGGCAGGGTTGCCGGCCTGTCCGGAACAATAGCGGGCGGAGCCCAGTCGTTGTTCGGCAAGAAAAAGGGAGTAGACAGTTTCCTGGCTAAAATTACTATTGTCTTTGCCATTGTCTTTATGCTCCTGGCTATTGTGCTGACCGCGATTGGCCCTTAACCGGTGGTTGAAGGTGCAAAGTGGTAAAAGCTAAGAGGAGGAATCGAGCGAATGGATAACAGTTTGCTGCTTTGGGCTCCTGTTGCGGGGGTGATCGGACTGCTGTTTGCCTTTTACCTGGCAGACAAAGTAGCCAAAGCCGACCCGGGCACGGAGCGGATGAAAGAGATTACCCAGGCGATTTACGAAGGCGCGATGGCTTTCTTAAGCCGGGAGTACCGTACATTAGCTGTTTTTGTCGTCATTCTCTTTTTTGTGATCGGATTTTTCCTTGATTTTAGAACGGCCATTTGCTATCTGGTAGGCACAATTGCCTCGGCAGGCGCCGGCTTTATCGGGATGAAAACCGCGACTAAAGCCAACGTGCGGACTACCAATGCCGCCCGCCTGAAAGGGCAGAACGAGGCGCTGGTGATGGCTTTCTCCGGCGGCGCCGTGATGGGCCTGACGGTGGTCGGCCTGGGATTGCTCGGCCTTGGTGTGCTGTACCTGATTTTTCCTGACCCAGCCATCGTTAACGGCTATGCCCTGGGGGCCAGTTCCATCGCCCTGTTTGCCCGTGTCGGCGGCGGTATTTACACCAAAGCGGCCGACGTCGGCGCCGACCTGGTCGGCAAAGTGGAAGCCGGTATCCCTGAGGATGACCCGCGCAACCCCGCCGTGATTGCCGACGCCGTGGGGGACAACGTGGGCGATGTAGCCGGTATGGGTGCTGATTTGTTTGAATCCAATGTTGCGGCAATTATTGCCGCCCTGACCATAGGTATTGTCACCTACGGCTTTGCCGGCGTGGCCCTGCCCATGCTGGTGGCCGCCACCGGGATTATCGCTTCGATCATCGGCACCTTTTTTGTTAAGGCAAAAGAGGGCGTCAGGCTCGCCGCCGCCCTGGAGCGCGGCACGCTGGTCAGCGGCCTGCTCGTGATCGTGGCCGCCTATTTTCTGACCGACATGTACCGCGAGGAATTCGGCGGGATTGGCCCCTTCTGGGCTGTTATCAGCGGCTTGATCGGCGGAATCTTAATCGGCCGCATTACCGAGTACTACACTTCCGACCATTACAAGCCGGTGCAGAAGCTGGCTGAAGCGGCCAAAACGGGCCCTGCCACCACCATTATTGCGGGCCTGGCTGTCGGAATGCGCTCCACCATGTTCCCGCTGTTGATTATCGCCGCTGTTATTCTGGTCGCTTATGCCACGGCCGGTCTGTACGGCATTGCTATCGCTGGTGTCGGCATGCTGGCTACGGTAGGCATGACGATTGCCGTTGACGCCTACGGGCCGATTGCCGACAACGCCGGCGGTATTTCAGAAATGTCCGGGCTGGATAAGTCGGTGCGGAAAATTACCGACCAGCTCGATGCCCTGGGCAATACCACCGCTGCCATCGGCAAGGGCTTTGCCATCGGCTCCGCAGCGATGACGGCCCTGGCCTTGTTTGCCGCCTACGGGGAAGTTGCCAAGATTCCCGCTATCGACGTCACCGAAGCCAGCGTTATTGCCGGCTTGTTTATCGGCGGTATGCTGCCTTTCTTTATTGCCGCGCTGACCATGGAGGCGGTGGGGCGGGCCGCTTTTGACATGATTGAAGAAGTGCGCCGTCAGTTCCGCTCTATCCCCGGCCTGATGGAGGGGACGGCGCGTCCCGACTATGCCCGCTGTGTTGACATTTCCACTGCGGCCGCGCTAAAGCAGATGATCCTCCCAGGACTGCTGGCTATTTTGGTGCCCCTGGCCGTCGGCTTTACCATGGGCAAGGAAGCGCTGGGTGGTTTCCTGGCCGGGGCCACCCTGGTCGGGGTGTTGCTCGCGATTTTCATGGCCAATGCCGGCGGCGCCTGGGACAACGCCAAGAAGCATATTGAAGGCGGCGCTCTTGGCGGCAAAGGCTCCGACGCCCATAAGGCGGCCGTGGTCGGCGACACGGTAGGCGATCCTTTCAAAGATACCTCCGGCCCCTCTATGAATATCCTCATTAAATTAATGGGTGTCGTGGCACTGGTTTTCGCCCCGCTGTTCTCCTAAAAGCACAACTGCTTTTAAACCGCCATCTGCGCCTGAGCTCATCCGGTCCTTGTTGCGCCTAGCATCTGACGGTTGACTTTCGCAGTTGGCGGACTGCCAGGGCAGTTACGAATTCAGGCAACAGGGCGGTCATTGCCGCCCTGTTGCCTTTGGACATAGTAATACTGAAAAAGGGCATAGGCTACTTTATTAAATAGTGAGGGCAAAAAAAACAAAAATACTATAGTCAGACAAATTACAATGAAATTAGCATGGTGTCCCTGAATTTACAGATACCAGAAAGAGGAAAAGATGAGTTTTCAGGAAAAATTGCTCGGCTTCATGCGTGAAACAGCATACCGGCCGCTGACTGTTGACGAACTGGCCAGGGAACTGGGACTGCATGACAAGCGGGATGTCAGGAAATTCACCCGTTTGATGGAAGAACTGGAGCAGGCCGGTAAGATTATCAAAACGCGCTACGGGCGCTACGGAGTTCCGGAAAAAATGAACCTGGCGGTGGGGATGCTGCAAGGCAATCCGGCCGGGTTCGGCTTCGTCCTGCCTGACGCTCCAGCCGCCGGCGATATCTTTATTCCTGCCGGCCAACTGAATGGTGCGCTGCACGGAGACCGGGTGGTGGCCCGCCTGTCCGGGACAAGGGAGGGCGGAAAGCGCGAAGGCGAAATAATCAGGATTCTGGAGCGCCGTTCCCGGTATGTAATCGGCCGGCTGGAGTCAGTCCGTCAGTTAGTGTACGTTGTGCCGGACGACCAGCGCATTTCCACCGATATTTTTATTCCCCGCTCGCAGGCGCGCCCGCTGAAAAACGGACTGAAGGTTCAGGTGGAAATTACCCGCTGGCCGGAAAAGCGCCGCCCCCCGGAAGGGATTATTGTTTCGGTATTGGGGGAGCCGGGCGACCAGGGACTCGATACGTTGACCATCATCAAAAAATATGAATTGCCGGAGTCTTTTCCTCCTCAAGTGCAGAAAGAAGTTGCCGCGCTGCCGGCGGAAATTACCTCCGCGGATCTGGAAGGCCGGCGCGACCTGCGTGCGCTGCCCACGGTTACGATAGACGGTGCCGATGCCAAAGACCTGGATGATGCCGTTTCCCTGCAGCGGCTCGCCAACGGCAACCTGGAACTGGGTGTGCATATTGCCGATGTCGGTCACTTTGTCCGGGAAGGCACGGCAGTGGACAGGGAGGCTTTCCAGCGCGGAACCAGCGTTTACCTGGTGGAGACCGTCATCCCGATGCTGCCGCCGGAGTTGTCAAACGGCCTGTGCAGCCTGAATCCAAAGGTAGACCGGCTGACTATCAGCGTGCTGATGGAATTGGACGCCGGAGGGCAACTGCTAAGATACAATTTTACGCCGAGCGTGATTAACAGCCGCGAGCGAATGACGTATGAAGACCTGCGCGCCATCCTGGAAGACCAGGACGCAGCGCTGAGCCGGCGCTATGCACAGCTTTTGCCCATGTTCACTGAGATGAGCCGGCTGGCACTTGTTTTGCGGAGCAGGCGCGCCGACCGCGGAGCTATTGATTTTGATCTGCCGGAAATAAAAGTAGTCCTGGACGACACTGGCCGCACGGCGGCGCTGGAAAAACGCCCGCGCTCCATTGCGGAAACGATTATCGAGGAATTCATGCTGCAGTGCAACGAGGTGGTGGCTGCGCATTTTACCCGCCTGCAGGTACCGTTTCTTTACCGGGTTCATGAGCGGCCGGACGAGGAGAAAATGCTGGCTTTCCGCGACTTTGTCCATAACCTGGGCTATTCGTTCAAAGGCCGCCCCGATAAGATCCATGCCCGCGCTTTGCAGGCTCTGTTGCAGCAGGTGGCCGGCAAGCCGGAACAACGAGTTGTTAATACTTTGTTGTTGCGCAGCATGAAGCAGGCCCGTTATTCCGCGGAACACCTGCCGCACTTCGGCCTTGCAGCAGAGGATTACACGCACTTTACCTCGCCGATCCGCCGCTATCCCGACCTGGTGGTACACCGCCTGCTGCGTGAATATCTGGAGGGGATGCCTGGTTCCAGACGGCTGGCCCGTCTAGCCCACTATAACGAGGCGGCGGCGGAGCGTTCTTCCGTGCGCGAGCGCTTGGCGATGGAGGCGGAGCGAGAAAGTGTCGAAGTTAAAAAAATCGAATTTATGTCCGGTAAAGAAGGTCAGGAGTATGACGCTACCATCTCAGGCGTGACTTCCTTCGGCTTTTTTGTGGAACTGGACAACCTTGTAGAAGGACTGGTCCACATTTCAAGCCTGACTGACGATTACTACCGCTATAACGAAAAAGCATTATCGCTTCATGGCGGGCGAACGGGCAAAATGTTCCGCATTGGCCAAGCGGTAAAAGTTGTGCTAAAGCGGGTCGAAAAGGATAAGCGCCAGCTGGATTTCACCCTGGTGGGCTAAAATTTGTCTGCCATTGTTGATGCTCAGATTGACCGAAGCAATTCCATAAAAGCTGAGCTAAACAGGCCCTGTGGGTTCAGAACAGCCGAGGCGATTGAAGCTAGGTGATGATGCGCCACCTGAAAACAGGAGATGAAAGGTCAGATGCTGAAATCAAAGAGTAGCAAAATTGCCGCGCTGTTAGTTTCGCACTGGGCCAATGACGGCTACGTGGTTGTCCTCCCGCCTCTGCTTATGGTCCTTTCCCTGGAATTCGGTATTACGACGATGCAGGCAGCCCAGATTATGAGCGTTTACTCCATTGCCTCCGCAGTCGGTCAACTGCCCATTTCCCTGTGGGGGGATTACTCGGGCAGGTCCAGAGATCTGCTCGCCGCAGGCTTGGTGCTCCTTTCTCTGGCTCTCCTTGGCTGGGGCTGGAGTACGGGGTATCACTGGCTGCTGTTATTTGCTTTTGTGGCAGGTTTGGGTTTCAGCGGTTATCACCCGATCAGTATGAACCTAATGACACAGCAGTTTGGTGAGAAAAAGGGCTTTTCCCTGGGGTTGCATACTATGGCCGGCTCCATAGGCGCCAGCATGGTTCCCGTAATCATTGGTATTTTCAGCGAGACATGGCGCCTGGGCGTAACCCTGCTGGCAATTCCCGGATTTCTTAGTGCCCTTTGGATTATACTGGCCTTCGGCAATTTCCGCAATTCGGAGCTGCAGGGCAAGGAGCTGGCCCAGGCTCTGCGGAAAACAATCCTCAGCCCCATGCTGTTACTGGTTACCAGCCTTTCGGGAATCAACCAGATGGTTTACATAGGTTCCATCACCTTTCTTCCCCTCTTTTTTGCCGATCGCTTTGGCTGGAGCCCTGCAGCTACCGGTGTCCTCATCGGTGCGTTCCACTTCAGCGCCCTGGTATCTCAGCCTCTTTTCGGTTATCTCTCTGACCTGATGAGCCGCAATCGTCTTATTTATATTAGTGGTGCCGGTATCTTTTTGTGTTACTTCTTTATTTTTCTTTCCCGCAATCCTCTTCTCTCGGCATGCCTGGGTGTCCTGGCCGGGGCCTGCGTTCTGGCAATGCGCACCCTTGTTATCGCCAAGGTCTCAGACATCGCCGGTGCGGAAACCAGGAGCGCCGCCATCGCCGTCAGCTTTACCTTCAGTGGAGCTATGGGTGCCCTAGCTCCACTGCTGGGGGGATACCTGCAGCAGGCCTATTCTTATGAGGTGGCTTTCCTCGTATTCGGCTTTTCAATCATTCTCGGCCTAGGCTTCCTGACGGCGCAGGGCAGGCTGGGGAAAAACAAAGCCGGCTTCGAGGTGCGAGACAATTTTGTCAACAAATAACATGTGTTTATTTAGAGTTTGCTCGGTACAGTTGTTCCTGCGACAAAGAAAACAGATCTGCTTCTTCAGCCGGGGCCGGCTTGACGGGGCAACAATACAGCTGTTATAATAAAAGCGCAAGCAGATGAATATGCCATTTAACAGCGCCCTGTTTGTCCCAGGCAAATGGGGTTGATTTATCCGTAAGAGGCGATGATGGAAAAAAAAGTATTTGCCCAGAACCGTAAAGCCTTTCATGACTATTACCTGGAAGAATCCTGCGAGGCCGGGATTGTTCTGACCGGCACAGAGGTAAAGTCAATTCGCGCCGGCAAGGTAAACCTGAAAGACAGTTATGCGCGGGTGGAAAACGGGGAGATACATGTGCATAATATGCATATCAGCCCCTATGAGCAAGGCAACAGGTTCAACCACGAGCCGCTGCGCACACGCAAGTTATTGTTGCATCGCCGCGAGATCAGCCGTCTGCTGGGTCTGACCAGGGGAAAAGGGTACACGCTTATCCCCACCAAGCTATATGCTGTACGGGGCCTGATTAAGTTGGAGCTGGCGCTGGCGCGCGGCAAAAAGCAGTACGACAAGCGTGAGGCGCTGGCGGAAAAGGAAGCAAAAAGAGAAGTGTCCAGGACCTTTAAAGAAAAGCAGTATCTTTGATACATGGGGGCGTATTGGTTTCGACGGGGGTCGGATGGGCGAGAACAGCGGGTCCGGGACCATGGCCCGGCAACAACATGGAAGCGTTATAAACGCCAACGATAATTACGCTCTCGCTGCTTAAATAGCAGCGTGTCCGCTAGTTCCGGGCCTGTAGGCACTAGACCGGGCATCGACTAATCAGGCTACCGCGCCTCACGGTTGGCAGAGCCAAAGGGGCCGGGAATCACAACTGTGCTAGCCGCGCGGATCCTGCCTTAAGGAGCCGCTCCGGCGAAGACAAATTTAAGGCTACACCCGTAGAAGCTCTCGTTGGTTCACTTTCGGACAGGGGTTCGATTCCCCTCGCCTCCACCAAAATTTTCCATCTATTGATAAACGAGAGTTTGTCGGTGGGTGGTTTTGTTTTGCCCAAAAGCCCAGTATTTAAGCCACTCTTGCGGTTTTGCAGAGTGGTTTTCATTATTTTATGGCAGTTTTTTTAGCCGTTTCTGGAGGCAAGGGGATTTGAACTTACGGCCTTTTTGCAGCCTGAAACCGGAAAGCCGTTAAAAGATAGAGGGGGTGTGCATCCGATTTTAGGGGGGTGTGCAAAGAGGGGTGTGCGAAATGCCGGACGACAAAGGACGCCCGTGTTTTTAGGCGTATCCTATCTTTTTATACTCATCGGAAACAAACAACGATTTTTCGCATTGACAAATTCCGATTTGAAGAATATAATAATCATATCGAACTTTTTAAATTTGAGGTGTCGGCATGGAGAACTATCTGAAGTATACAAAAGTGTTTAAGGCATTGGGCGATGCTAAAAGGGCTATGATTGTGGATATGCTCTCTTGCGGTGAACTTTGCGCCTGCATGATTTTAGAAAAGTTCAAGATCTCCCAATCCACGTTGTCCCACCACATGAAACTCCTGTGCGAATGCGGGCTTGTTAAGGGCAGAAATGAGGGCAAATGGACCTACTACTCGTTGAATGCGGAAACAATCAGGGAAACAGAACAGTTTTTCCGGGGCATCACTTCTGCTAAGGGAAGCTGCATCTGCAAGGAAGACGCGGACTGTTGTGAAGGATGTGATCAGGATGAATAAAGAAAAGTCCTGCTGTAGTCCGGTCAATGCTTGTTATGCCGAGGTTTTGGTTACGCCGCATAATCAAAAGGATGAATGGGTAACGGGTGAAATCCATACTTCGCAAGGCAGCGTTCCGGTGATTTCGACAGATATCAGTTTCGAAGACACGTTCGGAGCGTGGAAAGTGCGCTGGGGCATTGGCAGGATGAATTACCGGATAAATCCAGGGCTTTACGCTTTGGGCCAGCCCGATCATAAATCTCCTGTGTTAGTCAGCGCAAACTATAAGTTGACATTCGATGCTTTAAGAAAAGAGCTTTCGGGCTTGCACTGCTGGATTCTGATACTTGATACAAAGGGCATTAATGTCTGGTGCGCCGCCGGTAAAGGCACGTTCGGAACTGATGAACTGGTCAGCCGCATTACAAAAACCGGGCTGTCCGAGATTGTATCCCACAAAACATTAGTATTGCCGCAGTTGGGGGCACCCGGTGTAAGAGCCCATGAAGTGACCAGGCGAACGGGGTTTTCAGTAGTATACGGCCCCATAAGAGCGCACGATATAAAATCTTTCCTTGATTCCGGCTTTAAAGCTACACAAGAAATGCGCACCGTTAAATTTACAGTGTGGGATAGATTGGTTCTTACACCTGTGGAACTGGTGGCAACCACAAAGTATTCATTGATGGTTTTCGGCGTGTTTTTTATCATTAATCTGATTGCGGCAAGAACTTTCGGGCTTGCTGATTTTATTGCGTATGCCGGCGCTGTGGTAACGGGAACCGTTGTTACGCCTGCACTCCTGCCCATTATTCCCGGCCGGGCGTTCGCCTGGAAGGGCTGGCTGCTAGGGCTCTTATGGACGGCAGGGTTTATTTGGTTTAACGGATGGTTTGTTCCGGAATTCTTACTTCTTGCCATAGGTTATCTACTGGTGCTGCCGTCCTTGTCCGCGTTTCTGGCCATGAATTTCACAGGCTCGTCAACATACACCTCATTTTCCGGCGTTATCAGGGAAATGAAAATAGCGGTGCCGCTCATTGCTCTTTCATCCATCGCGGGGATTCTGCTGGTGTTAATAAAGAGCCTGTCGGCTTGATACGGAGGGCACTATGAAAGACAGGTATTTAAGAAATGTCGCAACGCTCCGTCTCTTAGATGAAAAATGTTTCGGCTGCGGGAGATGCGCGGAGGTTTGCCCGCATAGAGTGTTCATCGTGGAAGATAAAAAAGTGCGGATAAAAGACAAAGACGGGTGTATGGAGTGCGGCGCGTGTGCTAAAAATTGCCCGGTAAACGCCATCACTGTTAAAGCCGGAGTCGGATGCGCCTATGCCGTAATTATGGGCTGGCTTACTGGAAGCGAACCGAGTTGTGATTGTTCAGGCGGCGGAGAATGCTGCTAAATAATGGGGAAGGTGTATTTTTATGAGCAAAGAGATGACAGCCGGTATCGGCTTTTTTGAAAAGTATTTGACCTTATGGGTTGCCTTGTGCATGGGTGCTGGTATTCTGATTGGAAAATTCTTGCCGGTAATCCCTGAATTCTTAGGTAAATTCGAATATGCGCAGGTTTCTATTCCGATCGCTGTTTTAATATGGTTGATGATCTATCCCATGATGATGAAGGTGGACTTCGCCAGCATTAAGAACGTGGGCAATAACCCGCAAGGACTGTATGTCACCTGGATGACGAACTGGCTGATCAAGCCCTTTACTATGTTCGGCATTGCCTGGTTTTTCTTCTTTGTAGTCTTCAAAGCGCTTATTCCCGCCGAACTTGCCAGGGATTACCTAGCCGGAGCAATTTTGCTTGGCGCCGCGCCCTGTACGGCAATGGTATTCGTATGGAGTCATCTAACAAAGGGCAGGCCCGCTTATACGGTGGTACAGGTTGCTACAAACGACCTCATCATTCTTGTGGCCTTTACTCCGATCGTTGCTTTTTTGCTAGGCGTGGGCGGTGTGTCCATTCCGTGGGATACGCTCATCCTGTCTGTTGTGTTGTTCGTTGTCATACCGCTATCAGCGGGTATAGCGACAAGGGCTTGGATAATCAAGCACAAAGGTGCGGACTACTTCGAGCAAAGGTTTATTCCTAAGTTTAACAACATTACAATTATCGGTTTACTGCTCACGTTGGTTATTATTTTCTCTTTCCAGGGGGAAGTGATACTGAGCAATCCCCTTCACATCCTCCTGATTGCCATACCGCTTACATTGCAAACCTTCCTGATCTTTTTTGTAGCCTATGTCGCCTGCAAACTGCTCAAACTGCCGCATGACATAGCGGCTCCGGCCGGCATGATCGGCGCGTCCAACTTCTTTGAGCTAGCCGTAGCAGTCGCTGTCTCCCTGTTTGGCGCGGCTTCACCAGTGACATTGGCGACCATTGTAGGGGTGCTTGTGGAAGTGCCTGTTATGTTGACGCTGGTGCGTATCGCCAATAAGACCCGTCATTGGTTCAAGGAGGAAAAGCAGCATGGATAAGCTTAAAGTCGCTTTCATTTGTGTTCATAACTCTTGCCGTTCGCAAGTAGCGGAGGCTTTGGGCAAACAACTGGCCGGGGATGTTTTTGAAAGCTATTCAGCGGGAACCGAAACAAAAACGCAGATCAATCAGGATGCCGTCCGGTTGATAAAGGAGCTTTACGGGATCGACATGGAGAAAACACAGTATTCAAAGCCGCTTTCTGATATTCCGCCGGTTGATATCGTCGTAACTATGGGATGCAATGTCGCATGCCCACACCTCCCCAGCAAGCACAGGGAGGACTGGGGGCTGGACGATCCGACAGGCAAAAGCGATGAGGCGTATGTTGCTTTAATCGACGAGATTGAAACTAAGATCAAAGAACTGGCGGAAAGAATCAGGAGAAGGCTGATATAGATGCCGGTGAGACTGAATGGAAAGGTATTATTTTGTTTTAAAGTAGCGCCACAGCCAGGCAATTTTTTCAGACCAATTAGCAACTGCATAATTTGCCTTCCCTAAAAGCTTGAAAGCCTTCTCTAAACAGAAAGAAAACAATCACCAAGCCCACAATAGGGTCCGCTTGCCATAGACCGTAAAAATAATTCAGTCCCAGCCCAGCCAACAAAGCAACAGACAAAAACACGCAAGCCAGCGTCTGTTTAGAGTCTGCGACCAGACTTTTACTGTTAATTGCTTTTCCTGTTTGGTATTTCAGATAAAACAAAGCCGGCATCACCAGCATGGAAACCAAGGCAATGATTATTCCAAGCGGACTTGGATCCGGGATATCGTGTTGGTACAACATTGTGACAGATTCATACAAAATTCCTTGCGCGCCGCAAGCGCCTGCGCGGACTTGTCATTTTTGTCAAACTGGGCGTCAAACAGCTTCATCTCGCTGCCCAGCACCTTGAAGGAGTCGTTGATCTCCCGCAGGGCGTTCTTAAATTCCTTTTCGCCCTCAATGCCAATTTTTAGCCCGAAAGTATCCGCCATACGACCACCTCCTTTGCAAAATTTTCAAAGGCAATTGTATTTTAACGCTGTTTGGCATATACTAATAGTAGGGTAAATAGGGATTGTCCTACTTTTTAAATTTAAGGAGGTTTTAGCATGAGTGTCCCTATAGTTGATAATGCCAAGGTAATGGCCAAAGGCCAAATTACGCTCCCAAAGGATATCCGTTCCAAGCTTCGCCTTGCCACTGGAGACCGTGTCACCCTCATTTGCGAGGAAGACCGTGTCATCCTAATGAACTCTGCTGTTTACGCTATGAAAATGCTGCGGCAGGAAATGAAGGGCGAGGCGGAAAAAGCCGGGATTCAGACCGATGACGATGTCATGGATCTGGTAAAGGACGTTCGCGCGGAGATTGAAGGACTGTGAGGGTATTGATCGATACCAATATTCTTATTTCCGCGTCCTTGAGCAATGAGGGAACGTCATATCAGGCATACGTCAAAGCAGTTACCCACCCCAACCACGGTGTGATTTGCGATCAAAACATTGATGAGCTTCGCCGGGTCTACAACCGGAAATTCTCGCACAAAATCCAGGCTCTTGAACGCTTTTTGGCGCTTGCGCTCACCGTCCTTGAGGTTGTTCCGACTTCTGTTGTTGACGTGTCAGATGAAGCGCTTGTCCGGGACATATCCGACAGGCCAATTCTCCGGGCAGCTGTAACGGCAAAAGCCGATGTACTTTTAACCGGCGACAAGGACTTTCTTGAATCAGGCATCACAAACCCAAAAATCGTTACGGCGGCAGATTTTCTGCAAATGGAATAACAGCATTTTTGTTAAACAGGGGCTGGGGATGTTGCTACTAACACATAATGTCCAATGACTGATTCGCCACGCTGTCCATGATTTGACGATTAGATTGTCCAGATTCCAACAATATCGTTTTTTTCTCCAAAGGACAGAAAGAGTAGGGCGAGATCGTTCCCACCCCAACTCCGCTCTTCTGTCAGGAGCCACTTGTCACAGGTTCAGTTTATCTGCCAAAGTATACAGTGCTTGAGCAACAGTAATTCCATCCACCTCTCCTAAAATCGATACGAGTCGCTCGGTATTCCAGAATTTATCCGTTAGGTCACTAAGGTGACATCCAACAGCATGGTCAGGCATACATGCAAATCCTCCATTCGAAGTTTTCCCGAAGATAACCATAATCCCTGATCGGCTTTCAATCCTAATTTCATAGTGGCTCCCGTAATCTTTTAACCTGGGGATGATACCATCCCAACATTCTATTCCATCCTCGGTCCTCATCCGGCATGTAAAAGATAACATTAGCTCATCTCCCTGCCCGTACCGGTTTTCAAAGGAGTTCTCCCTCAATCACTCGTTTCACCATATGGTCATCGATGATCCGGCGGCCATTCTGGGCACCGTAGAGAAGGCAGTGAGTACATACCTTGTTGATGATTCTGGCCGTGCCACTTGAAAAACGATAGATTTCATCCACGGCACCATCGGAAAAGATCTCCTGGGAGGCTTCTGCGTACTCAAGGTGCCGCGTGTGGTACTGGCTAATATGTTCAGGGCTTATACCGCCGAGGAGATAAAACTGCTGTCCGCTTCGCTCGGAAACTTGCTTCCGCTCTCGCAGGGCATTAATTCGTCGTTGCAGAACGACAGCTTTCCGGATAAGAAAACCCCTTCAAGCAATGGGCGGCGTGGATACAGTAACGGATCGCATTCAGAGATTGAAGTTGCCGCCGAGCAGGACTGGACAGCAGAAAGCATCTTGGAGCGCGGTCAGACGTTGCTTAATTTCATGGAGAAGCGGTGGCGGCTTGAATTTCTGGGTAACGCCAAGATGGAACTTCTTCACATCCCGTTTGTCGACGACGGTCGGGAAGTTCCGCCGGAAATACCGGAAGTTGAAATTAATGCGGTAGCCGCTGACAAACCGAAGCCGACTTCAACAAGGGAACTCGCCGATAGGCACTATCGTCGCTTTGAGTTTTGGAGCAACTTCGTCGAGTATTGTAAAACGGTGGGTAGAGATAAGGATATCGGCTCCCGCAAACCGTCTTACGACGATTGGTATGACGTTACGATAAGCAATCCTGACTACCACGTATTTTTCCAGCTTTATCACCAGAGTATTCTTCGTATAGGGATTTATGTTTACCGACCAGAGAATTTTTCTCGCCTTGAAAGCGAAAAAGCTGAAATAGAAGCTTTGTACGGCTCGCCATTTGAATGGTATACGAGCCGCAAGAAGAGCGTTGCGAAAAGGATACTGCATTCTATTGATGCCGACGTTCACAACCCCGAACTGTACACTCAGCACTTCGACTGGCTAATAGCCCATTTTGATAAACTGCGAAACGCCCTCGAAACGGCGGACAAAAAGTGATAATTAGCATGAGGTGACAATATGCCCTTCACCATCGTCCGGCAGGACATCACAAAAATGAAAGTTGACGCAATCGTCAATGCCGCCAACACCAACCTGCAAATGGGCGGCGGTGTTTGTGGCGCCATATTCATAGCGGCGGGAGCGCATGAACTGCAAGCCGCCTGTGATAAACTCGCCCCAATTAAGACAGGTGAAGCGGTTATCACGCCGGGGTTCAGCCTTTCGGCGAAATTTGTAATTCACGCTGCGGGGCCCGTCTATCGGCATTGGAGCAAGGAGCAAAGCGAGCAGCACCTCCGCGCCGCCTACACAAACTCGCTGAAGAGAGCCGTCGAAAATAAGTGCGAAAGCATAGCATTTCCGCTAATTTCAAGCGGTATCTACGGTTACCCGAAAGAGGATGCTCTGCAGGTGGCTACTTCGGCGATTCAGGGCTTCCTAGTCGACCACGACATTGACGTGACGCTTGTGGTGTTCGATAAAACGGCGTTCACCGTCAGCCGCGAACTGCTCGGCGCGGTTGAAAGCTATATTGATGAACATTACGTTGACACGCACCAAATAAGGCGGCGGCAACTGCTTGATGTAGAGCGGGAAGCCTTGTACGAAGACGATGAGGGTGTTAGCAAATGCAACGAGCCTCTTTTTGAAGAGATGCTCGCTCCGTCTGTTGGTGCGCCCGCACCACTTGATGATTTAGTCGGAAATCTTGATGAACCGTTCTCCCAAACGCTCCTGCGGTTGATTGACGCCAAGGGAAAAACAGATGTGGAAGTCTATAAACGTGCCAACCTTGACCGCAAGCTGTTCTCTAAGATTCGGAGCAACAAAGGTTATATGCCAAGCAAACGCACGGCGATTGCCCTTGCCGTGGCGTTGGAGTTGTCGCTCGACGAAACAGACGACCTCTTGGAGCGGGCGGGCTACGCTCTCTCCCATAGTCAGAAGTTCGACGTGATTGTCGAATACTTTATCGTCAGCGGCAAGCATGACATCTTTGAGATTAACGAGGTGCTGTTCAAATACGACCAGCCGCTGTTGGGAGGGTGAGTAAAGTGAAAAACATCAGAATCAGATTTTCACCTTACGGGCTGCTAATTGTGGCTCTGCAATCGCTGCCGAACGTCATCTGGGCGCTGTGGCCGCCTACTCCCAATGCATTGGAGGGCAACGCATCGTCTGTGCCGTTTATTGAATATGGCGAACACATTCTGGGAGTTGCGGTTGTTATCCTGCTGCTGTTTCTTGTGGACAAAACGCAGACGCAGAAAATCCCACACGGCAACTGGGCAATCGCTGGTTTTATCGCTATTGCGCTATATTGGCTATGCTGGGTACTGTATTTTGCAGGAATACAGCCGAACCCGGTGATTTACGCAATGGTTATTCTACCGCCCGTTGCGTTTTTCAGTGCCGGAGTCGCCGAAAAGATCTGGCCGATTTCAGCGGTAAGCGCAGTCTTTCTGGTGTTTCACCTACTTGTGGCACTTGAAAACTTTCCGCTCGGTCTGTAAAGTTTCACATATTTTTGTCGCTTCCGAAGCGACCATCCGCTTTCTGCCGAGTGTTATCCTGAAGTCATAATAAACCTTGGGGAGGACACTTCAATGAAAAAAGGATTAACGGAACTGGTATTCATACTGGACAAGAGCGGCTCGATGGGAGGGTTGGAAACCGACACAATCGGCGGCTACAATTCGATGCTCAAACAACAGAAAGCAGTAGAGGGCGAATGCCATATTACAACGGTGCTATTTGACAACTACTATGAACTGCTCCACGACCGCATCGACATCAAGGCTGTTAGCGCTATTACTGAGAAGGAATATCAGGTCGGCGGCTCGACAGCGCTTCTCGATGCAATCGGCAGGACGATCCACAAAATTGGCAACGCACAGAAGCACACCGCTGACGACTACCGCGCCGAAAAGGTGATGTTCGTCATCATCACCGACGGTGAGGAAAATTCCAGCCGCGAATACTCAGCGGCTAAGATAAAGGAGCAGATTGAGCGGCAAAAGACGAAATATGGGTGGGAGTTTATCTTTCTCGGCGCGAATATTAATGCGGTGGAAACGGCGAGTAGTTTCGGCATCAGCGCAGACCGCGCCCAGAATTACCACGCCGACAACGAAGGGGTCGAATTAAACTTCCGTGTGATGAGCAAGGCGGTCGCTAGCTTCCGCGAATGTGCCGCGATACCGGAGGGTTGGAGCGACGAGATTCAAAAGGACTACAAACGGCGCGGCAGGAAGCATCGATAGGGGGGTGCAAGGCTCAAAAATCGTTAAAACTTGCACCGCCTTGAAATCAGGAGCGGTGCATTTTATCAATTCATTGTTACTTTGCCAAATAATCTACCATCTATTGATACAAAGCATTGTGTCGGTGGGTGGTTTTTACTTTGCCTGAAAGTGCTGTATTTAAGCCACTCTCGCGGCTTTGCGAGGTGGCTTTTGCCTTTTTGTAGAGGTCTGAAATAGAGTCTTATAACAGCAACCGGACTATACTCCTGCTTTTTCGACGGTTATGGCAAGGACAATCGTTGAAAATTAGAGGGGGGTGTGCATTTTTCAGACAAATCGTTGAAAGATTGGGACAATCGTTGAAAATTTACACTTCATTTTGAAATGTACCCCCAAAAATGGACACGGCAGATTTCAGAAATCCATAGTGTAGACACGGGAAATCGTATCTATTTCTAAAAGTCAAGACTGTGGACACAAGAAAAGGTGCATACTAAAAACAGCACTTTTGGATGTGTCCGCATTGAGAAATTGGAAAACATTCACCGAGGAAGAACTGAAAGCAATACGCGCGAACCCGTATGTAAAGAGCGCTACGGCAAAGATGATACGCTTTACGGTCGCGTTCAAAGAAGAGTTTTGGCGGCTGTACAACGAGGAGTGTCAGCAGCCGGTAAGGATAATGCGGGAGTTGGGCTTCGACCCTGAAGTTATCGGCGAAAAGAGGATAGCGGGAATCTTAATTCATATCCGTGAGCAAGTTAACAGCGGTGAAGAGTTCCGCGATGTTCGTAAAGTCCCCGAAACGCAGACTAAAAGCGATGATCGGCTGACACCGTCGAAATCACTTCTCAAAATGCAGCACAAACTGGCTTACCTTGAGCAGGAGATGGAATTTATAAAAAAAAATATACTTGCGGACAACGAAGCGAGACGGAGAAAATGATACAGTCCAAGCCGGAAGTGAAGTTCGCAATTATCAAGGAAATGACCGTCAGAGACAACAACTTGCTGAACATCGATTGTCTGTGTGAGATTGCCGGAGTTTCCCGATCGGGATATTACCGTTGGTTGAAAGCCGAACCTGTCCGGCAAGCCCGTGATGAGCGCGACGAAGCTGAATACGCGCTTGTACTAAAAGCGTATAAGTATCGCGGTTATGACAAAGGCGCAAGGGGAATAAATATGCGGCTTCTAAGGGATGAGCCGCCCGTCGTGATGAATGTGAAAAAGATACGGCGGCTGATGAAAAAGTACAATTTGCGCTGCCCCATCCGCCAAGCTAACCCATACCGCCGGATGATGAAAGCACTTAAAACTAACAAGGTCTCTAAAAACATTGTGGACAGGAATTTCTCCATTTATGGTCCCCGAGCCGTTTTGCTGACTGACATCACATACATTCCGTGTGGTGAGGGCAAGTTCATCTATTTGTCAGTAATAATCGACGCATGCACACGGCAGGTCTTGGCGTATGCGTACAGCGATTCGCTTGAAATTGATTTTGTGCTGGAGACCGTCGACAGGCTTGTTGAAGAGCATGGCTATACGCTAAGTCTTGTTGAAAAAACGCTATTTCATTCTGACCAAGGCAGCCACTATACTTGCAACAAACTCATTGATTTAGTCAATGATTCCGGACTCAGGCAGTCGATGTCACGCAAGGCAAACTGTTGGGATAACGCGCCGCAGGAAAGCTTCTTCGGGCACATGAAGGACGAAATCACCATCAAGGGATTGAGCCGCGATGAGATTTGCGTAAAAATAGACGACTGGATGGACTATTACAACAATGAGCGCTACGTTTGGGATCTTCACAAGCTCGCGCCGAACGAATACTATGGATGGCTCACAAGCGGCAAGTGGCCGCTCGGAGGCTCTGCCCCCGAACCCCCGGAGTTTATCGCTTTTGTTTTCCAAAGTGGCAGGAAAACTGTTGGAGAAGACAATACTGCCAAACAAGACGGAAGCGGCGATGAAACACCGCCGCCCGCCACTTCGCAAAACCCTGCGTGCCGCTCAGGTCGCCCTCCGGCGTTGCCCTATCCTGCAGCAGGTAAAAGGATAGATATTATGCCCACATACTGAGCAAAATACAAGCATTAACAATTACACCTTTTCTATTGTCCACAGAATGGGGTACATTTCATTTTTTTTCTAAGTTCCACGGAACACCTTCAGCAACTTCAGCCGTAGCAGCTGCAGTAGCATTGATTGAGTATTCAATGCCATCTGGGGCAGGACTGTTTCCTTCAAAGCCAACGGTTGTCATTTCAGTAACAGCTGTCTGAAGTGCAGTAACATTAGCAAAGGGGGCAGGAACAGCACCAATCATACCAGCGCCTACAGCAACATTGTTCTCAGAAGCAAGAATGGCTATAGCAGCATCAATAGTTCTTAGAGTAGCTGCTACTGTAGCTTGGTTTTTTCTAGCCTGAATTCCACCATAAACCGGAACTGCAATCGCCACCAAAATCCTAATAATCACCACAACCACCATAAGTTCAACCGACGTGAAGCCTCGCAAGACAAGGTTTTTTTAGTTTGTGTGTTTTTAAAGAACCCAATGAACATGGGGGTTCTTGACTTTTTAGTTTGCCATATTCTGGCGTTTTATATGGTTGTCGTAGCTATCAAAATGTAATGATGTGGTTATGGTAGCTATGAGAACGTATTGATTTCGGCGTCTCTTAGTACTTAACATAGAGTAAAAAAGCGATGTTTCTTTTGCATTAATAGAGGAAAAATATAACAGGGGTAGAATTTAACCATAACCTGCTCGGAATTGTGATTTGACTGACCAAGAAGATAGGATTGAAGCCAATATGATGATCCAAGGTGTTCAGCCTATAAAAGAAACCGATAGCCTTGTTGTTCGTAAGATTAAAGATAAGTAAAACGTAAGCGGTGTAAGAGCGTCCATTGCACTTTATATAGGAGAGCCTTTTGAGATCGCATTTGAAAAAGCCAGCAACGATTATATTGAAAAGATGTTGAAGTGGATAACGGGATAATACTGCTATAAAACATGTTTAGGATGAAGCACTCCAAAACATTGGACGAGGAGAATTATGAAGATGAATTCAATAAAAGCCTATATAAAGCTCGAAACTAAGTACGTGGGTTTCGTTCAAGGAAAATTCCATGTTCCGTCATTTCAACGCGGATATCGATGGGGACGGGATGAGGTAACACGTCTACTTGATGATATTAATTCAAACGGGACGAAAAACTACTGTTTGCAGCCGATTGTTGTAAGAAGAAGAGGAGGAGACTGCTTTGAACTGATTGATGGCCAGCAGCGATTGACGACGTTGTTTCTAATCTATAAGTACATGAATGTTTCCAGTTCCGGCTTCCTCGATGAGGCAAAATTCTCCTTGTTTTACGAAACAAGAGCAAAATCAGAAGAATTCCTTGCATCAATTGACCGCTCAAAAAAAGAAGAGAATATAGATTATTGGTTTATGTGCGATGCCTATGAGACTATTGAAGCGTGGTTTGGCAACAAGGATAAAAAATCAACGCTGACTAACATCAATAAGTACTTCGATGAAAATGTCAAAATCATCTGGTATGAGGTAGATGAGTCTGAAGATGCGATAGCGTTGTTTACACGCCTAAATATTGGTAAAATACCATTGACGAGTGCAGAACTGGTAAAAGCGATGTTCCTGAGCCGAGACAATAATTCCGATATGGATCGGGCGAAGCAGGAAGAGATTTCACTGCAGTGGGACAATATTGAAAAGGAGTTGCATAACAACTCTTTATGGTATTTCCTGACCAATCGCTCTAATGCAAAATATCAAACACGTATTGATTTGATCTTAGACTTGATTTCGGGTAAGTCGGCGGATAACAAAGAAAAGTACTTCACATTTTTCTATTTTGATGCCTTAAATCAAAATGAGAAGAAGTTAAGCGAGATATGGAAAGGAATCCAGCATACATTTTTAATTTTAAAAGACTGGTATGAAGATCACGAGCTCTACCACAAAATCGGTTACTTGATTGCTTCAAATACAAAGTCTTTACAGGATATTTTCGCATTGTCCAAGCGCGATAAAGAAGGAATGGGCATAACAAAAAAACAGTTCAAATCAGAATTAGACGCGTATATCAAGAAAAGTATTGCCATACCCACCAATTATTCTGAACTAAGCTATGAAAAAACCACGGATTACGCAAGAATCAGCAAGTTGTTGCTTCTATTCAATGTTGAAGCTGTTCGGCAAAACGGCGAGCAGACTCATTGGTTTCCGTTTGAAAAATTCAAGTTTCAAAAAACAGGCAGAGTCTCCTGGAGTTTGGAGCATATACATGCGCAACAGTCAGAAGGTATGCAAAAGCAGGGTGACTGGAAAGAATGGCTAAGATTGCATCTTTCTTCTATTGTGTCACTGGGCGATGGGAACGACGAACTGATCGGGGAAATGAAAAACGCCTGTGAAAAGGAGCGTCTGGAGCGTCTGGAATTTGAAGAAATCCAGCAAAAAGTAATACAAAAATTATCAGCACAGGGCAATACTGAGTATATGCATTCCATTGCAAATTTAGCTTTGCTTAACATGAGCGATAACGCGGCTCTCAATAATTCCACATTTGATGTAAAACGAAATGCAATTATTGAAATGGATAAAAAAGGTCAATATATTCCTTTTTGCACGAAAATGGTTTTCTTGAAATACTATACGCCGTCTGCAAGCAATCAGTTGCATTTTTGGGGACAGCCAGACCGGGTCGCATACATAAAGGCGATCAATAGTACACTTAAAAATTACCTGGCCGAAGAGATTTCAATTGAAAAGGAGGCTGAATAATATGGGAACATCTCTTAATACCTTTATTGAAATATTTAATACCGGTTTTGAAGTTGACGAAGAAACCGTCCAGCTAAAAAAGATAGCAATCCCAATTATTCAGCGCGACTATGCCCAGGGCCGCATAGATGCAGATGTCAATCGCATTCGGGAGCGTTTTCTGGGATCTCTGCACCAAGCCATTATGGCTGACTCCATTACCTTGGATTTCGTTTACGGAGACATCAATGCAAATGGCGTTATGACACCGCTGGATGGCCAACAACGCCTTACGGCACTCTTTCTCCTCCATTGGTACGCAGCGAAGAAAGAAAACATCGCCGCTACAGAGCATCTTTTTTTGGGAAACTTCAGTTATGAGACACGATACAGCGCACGTGATTTCTGCTCTTTTCTAATCAAGTTTAACCCATCATTTACAAAAAAGCTGTCAGAAGAAATCATTGATCAGGCATGGTTTCCACTCGATTGGAAAAAAGATCCGACAATCAGCTCAATGCTGGTGATGATTGATGCGATTCAGGATGAATTCGCGGAAACACAGGGAATTTGGGCAAGGCTGAAGGAAAAGGCAATAACCTTCTACTTTCTTCCTATCAAAGATATGGGGCTCACCGATGAATTGTATATCAAGATGAATTCGCGTGGAAAACCACTAACGCAATTTGAGCACTTCAAAGCCGAATTGGAACGTGAACTTCGGAAGATCGATGAACCTATGGCAAAACGTATCATCAGGAAGATCGATCTTGATTGGACTGATATGCTCTGGCGGTATCGCGGCGACGATAATGTGATTGATGATGAGTTCCTGCGTTACTTCAGGTTCATTTGTGACATCATTTGTTACCAGAACGGCGGGACAACGCAAGGCAAGAGCAATGATGAATTTGACCTCTTGAAAGAATATTTTTCTGGCCAAAATGAAAATGTGATGGCTAATATCCAAACGCTGGAAGACTATTTCGATTGTTGGTGCTGTCTTCAGGGCGATAACACTCCGGACAAATTTTTGGAACGATTTATTTCAAACGAACATCAAGCTGGAAAAATTAAAGTTGAAAAAAAAAGGTACGGAATTAACATTTTCGAAGACTGCGTGCGTAATTATGCTGATATATCTGGCAATGGTAACAGGCTGTTCCCGTTGAATAGGATTGTCCTTCTATATGCTGTTATCTCTTACCTATTAAACAAGGACACCGTAACCGATAAGGAATTCTCAAGAAGACTTAGAATCGTATACAACTTAATCCAAAACTCCGAAGATGAGATTAGCGATAGCGAACTCAGAACAAGCGGCAACAGAATGCCAACTATTTTGAAGCAGGTTGATGCTATTATCAAAACCGGCACAATAGATGAAGGCATTGAGAAAAACCTGAATCCGAGTCAATTAGCTGAGGAGGCATTAAAGATTACATGGGTCGAAAACAATCCGGACAAGGCCGAATCGTTATTTGAATTAGAGGACCATGATTTGCTTCAAGGGCAGATCAGCATTGTTGGCTTGGAGCACACTGATTACTTCCTGCGTTTTCAATCGTTGTTCTCCTGCAATCGGGACCTAGTTGATTGCGCGCTTATGTCCATCGGGAATTACGGGCAAAAAGAGAAAAATGGATGGAGATATCAATTGGGTTCGAAAAAGAACATGAAGGCTTGGCGAAATCTGTTTCACAAAAGCGGTAATAACGGGTTTGAAAGAACAAAGGATGTCCTCGTGGAGTTGTTGTCTCGCGCTGATTCGTTTACCGACGAACTTTTGTCCGGCATCCTCAACACCTACATCAACGATTGCGAAACCGACAATAACTATGAGTGGCGATATTACTATATTAAGTATGACCTTTTCAGACCGGGAAGCTTTGGAAAATATTACTGGGACGATTTTGAGAAGCGGCCATATGAGTTTTCCGTTATGCAAACAGAATCAAAGATTTCTGAAAACACATACCAGCCGTTTTTAAAGGCGGTTTACAGCAATAATCTGTCAAAAGACCATTATGGGCAACGCGCCATTGATGGTGACAATTATATGGTTTGCGCGAACTCTGCCTATGTTGTAAAGAGCACTGCTACAAATGCGGAAGTCGAGAGAATAGCTATTGCACAAAGTGATAAAGGCATTGATACGGAAGATAGAATTATAAAACTACAGTTTGTCTTAAAAAGGTGAAAGAAAAGTTAAAGATCTGATTAGGTGGTTTGGGAGTATCTATAAAATAACTATGTCAAGTTGGGGATGGGGATGCGTAAGCGTCGTAGGCTTTGCTAGTGTCCTGTTTGCCATGCTTAATGCGGTCGATTATGGCTTCTGATATGGTGCCGTCTTCTGATGTGCCAATTCGCTAATACCAGCCTCGCGGGTCAAACTGTGTGCAGAAAATCATGGCCCCTTTGCGAGTTCTTACCTCAATAATTTCAAATAAGTCCATGGCCTGGTCAGTCAGGGGTGTGCAATGCTAACAGTTAATCGCTGAAAGATTGGGATGCACAGCACCCCTGAGAGCGGACAGTAAATTTTGCACCATACCATAGAATAGACAGCAAGATATGTAGAAGCCCGTCTTGTGGATAGGTGAAAAGGTTTAGGAATCAATTGCGTATTTCGGCCGCATCCGGACACTCATTCCGGAAACATCCGGACAGCATAACGGCACATCCGGACACCTTGTCGAGTAGATAAAAAAACTGGTACTCTTTAATCGAGAGAGGTTAAAGGGGGCCAACGATGAGGAGTAAGCGTAAAATAGAACCCACATACCCAAGCGGTCCCTCTTTATGAGATACTCTGTTGAAGAGACGGTAAAGGGG
>QLUR01000010.1 GCA_018725565.1 Bacillota bacterium
AGAGATTCTTTAAATTCAACTTCTCTGGGACATTTGTAGCCTACAAGCTTAGCTTTGCAGAACCGGATAATTTCCTCGCCGGTAACAGACTCTCCCGGCTTGGGAACTATAAAGGCTTTGACAGATTCGCCGTATTCATTGTGTGGTATGCCGATAGTTGTTGCATGCAGCACTTTGGGATGCTCGTACAAAACTTCGTCTACTTCACGGGGATACACATTAAATCCCCCCGAAATAATTAAATCTTTTTTTCTGTCGGTAATAAAGAAATACCCGTCCTCATCCATTTTGGCGATATCCCCGGTGTAGAGCCAGCCGTCACGAAGTGTTTCGGCCGTTTCAGTTAAACGGTTCCAGTACCCGGACATAACCTGCGGACCTTTAATGACCAGTTCCCCTTCATTGCCTGCAGGAAGTTCCCTTGTGCCGGTTTCCAGATCGACAATTCTGCAATCGGTGTCAGGGCAGGGCAACCCAATGCTGCCGGCTTTGCGCACACCAAAAACGGGATTGGTATGTGTCACGGGTGAAGCCTCGGACAACCCATATCCTTCAACAATTTTAGCCCCTGTTTTATGCTCAAAAGACGACATGACTTCACCCGGCATAGGAGCAGCGCCGCTGTTGCAGATGTCGATTGCGTCAATTCCGTACTTGTCAGCATCAGGGTGGTTTACAATCAGTGTATAGACGGCCGGAACAGCCGGAAACAAAGTGGGTTTATATTGTTTAATTGCCGTCAGCACTGTTTCGAGATCGAACGTGGGGATAAGCACCAAGGCATCACCTGAACTAAGTCCTTTGTTCATGCTGACGGTCATTCCATAGGAATGAAAAAACGGAAGTACGGCCAGTGCGTATTGCTGCTCATTTTTTGTAGCCCTCCATGCAGTCAGGGTGGCCCGTAATTGTTCACAGTTTGCAATCAGGTTATAATGCGTGAGCATAACTCCTTTTGGAAAGCCTGTTGTTCCTCCGGTATACTGAAACACCGCCACATCCTTTTGGGGGATAATGCTGACTTGGGGAGGATCAGGGTTATATTTCTGCAGTATATCATGATACCAGGTCACATCGTCATCTATTTCAATCTCCTGCAGCCGTGCGACAATAACTTCCTTCAGGTTTACATTGCCGCTTAATTGCCTGACCGTGCTGTAAACAGCGTCTACGGTAAACAGGTGTCTCGCTTCCGAATCTGATAAAAGAAATTCCAGCTCTCTGGCCGTGTATTTTGGGTTTACCTGAAGAACAACCGCACCAATCCGCATCGCTGCGTAGTATGTAAAAACGAATTGCGGACAATTAGGCATCATCAAAGCAACGCGGTCACCTTTTTTTATGCCGCGGTCTGACATGAAAGCTGCGACTTTGTTGATGTTCTGCATCATTGTGCGGTAAGTAGTTTTTTGGCCATGAAATATCAACGCAGGTGATTCGGGGCTTTTGACACTGTTTTCAAGGTACTTATAGAGAGAAACATCAGGATACTCCAGCCCGGAAGGAAACGGATAATTTCTTAACCAAGGCCTTTTACTTGACATCTTGAAGAAGACCTCCTGAATAAAGATATATTTTGCAAATTTTTTGTGCAAAGGCTGTGCCAAACCAGTTAGCATAGACATTAAGGCATGAGTTTTGCAAATATGTTATTTTAATGGTCAGCAGGGTGATTATTACGCGCTGCATTATTAAACAGAGCAGCAAACAACCGTGTGGTATCAGCAGCAAGCGCGACGTTGCCGGGAGGGAAGAATTATTGAACATGAAAATTTAGTTATACCTGCAGATTGCTAAGCAGGCGTTAAGCATTTAAACTGCGCGTTCAATTTGCAGACGGTGAAAGTATTAAAATGGGAGCGAGAAGGAACGGGGAGGAAGCAATGGATTTTAAGTTATCTGATGAATTGAAATTAATGCAGTTAACTGTCAGAGAATTTGTTGAAAAAGAGGTCCACCCGAAGGAAGCTCAGATAGAAGAAAAAGATAGCATCCCGGACGAGCTGATCAATAAAGTGCGGCAATTGGGACTGTTTGGTATCAGTATTCCCGAGAAATATGGCGGCCTGGGATTAGACATGGTGGGAAAGTGTATTATTGCAGAAGAATTAGGTCGCGGTTGCGCCGGATTTGCGGCTCTCCTGGGTTCGCATACGGGCATAGGCACATCAGGTATTGTAATGGCCGGCTCCGATTTTTTGCAGGGAAAGTACTTGCCTGCTATGGCAGAAGGAACAAAAATCGGTGCTTTTGCCTTGACGGAGCCGGATGCCGGCTCGGACGCTTCGGCGCTTAAAACTACGGCCGTTAAAAAAGGTGATCGCTGGATCTTAAACGGTACGAAGCATTTTATCACTAACGGCCCTGAAGCTTCCGTGATTACAACCATGGCGGTGACCGACCCTTCCAGGGGAGCGAAAGGGATTTCTGCTTTCCTTGTGGAAAACACGTTTCCCGGATTTAAGGTTGGTACTGTGGAGAAAAAAATGGGGCTTCGCGGCTCGCATACCTCGGAGTTAATTTTTGACGACTGTGAAGTCCCGGAAGAAAATTTGCTGGGCAAAGAAAATGAGGGGTTTATTGTCGCATTGCGTGTTCTGGCCAGCGGCCGGGCGGGTTTGGCGGCGAGAAGTGTGGGGGCCTGCCGCCGCCTGATGGAGCTGTGCTTGAGGTATGCGCACGAAAGAGTGCAGTTTGGCAGGCCGATTATTGAGAATCAGGCAATTCAGTGGATGCTTGCTGATATGGCTACGGAAACAGAAGCCGCCAGGGCACTGACATATCAAACAGCCTGGCAGGTTGATCAAGGCATGGATATTATTCGTGCCGCTGCAATGACTAAATTGTTTGCCTCAGAAGTATACTGCCGTGTTGCTGACAAAGCCGTGCAAATTCACGGCGGAATGGGATATATGAAGGAGCTGCCTATAGAGAGAATTTATCGTGATGCCCGAATTACACGGATTTACGAAGGAACATCTGAGGTGCAGCGGATGGTGATTGCTGCGCAACTGATGAAGAATGGCTTTACGTTTTGAAACTTCAGGCGGGTACTGAGTGAATTGGGCGAGGCTGCAATTATCCGGGAAGAACGGCTTGCGCCGCGACAGAGAAAAAAAGGAGGTTTTAGCAGTGAAAATCGACGACGTTAAAAGGATTTGTGTTGTTGGGGCAGGAAATATGGGGCACCAGATCTCCCTGCTCTGTGCTCTGGCCGGGTATCAGACAGTATGTACCGATATCAGCGAAGAGCAGCTGAACAAAGCCAGGGGATTTACAGCGCAATACCTGCCGGAGAGAGTGGCCAAAGGGAAGCTGACCAAGGAAGCGGCTGATGCAGCCAAGGCGAACCTGAGGTTTACCGCTGACCTGAAAGACGCGGTGAATGACGCTGACTATATTATTGAAGCTGCCGTTGAACAGCTGCAGGTCAAGCGGAGCTTATTTGCCAGGCTTGATGAGCTGGCCCCGCCGCACGCAGTTCTGGCTACCAACAGCTCTTATATTGTCAGTTCTAAAGTAGCAGATGTTACCAGGCGCCCGGCCAAAGTATGCAATATGCATTTTTTTAACCCTGCCCTTGTGATGAAGTGTGTGGAAGTGGTAAAAGGGCCTCATACGTCTGAGGATACGGCAGAATTAACTATGGAGCTAGCCCGCCGGCTGCAAAAAAAGCCGGTCTTGCTGCATAAAGAAATAAGGGGTTTTCTGGTAAACCGTATTCTTTCTGTCCTTAGCCGGGAGGCTATGTCGCTTTATGATTTGGGCGTTGCTTCTTTTGAAGATATCGACAGCGCAGTGGAAAACGCTCTTGGGCATCCTATGGGGCCGTTTAGACTGATGGATTTAACCGGCATTGATCTGGCATATTTATCACGGATGGAAGGGTATGCGGAAAGCATGAACCCCACCGACATGCCCTCCCCTTGTGTCGTTGCAAAATATTCTAAAGGTGAATATGGCCGCAAAACTGGCAAGGGCTTTTACAGTTACAGCTAATGGGATTAAGAAGACTGCTAACTGTTGCAGGCTTCTGCTTCATCGACGGTCTTCAGTTTTTTCCACAGTGTAGTGCGGCTGATATTTAATTGTTGAGCCAGAGATGCTTTTTTCTCGGAAGGGTAGAGTTGCTGCATTTTCTCTAAGATTTCTTTTTCCATATTTTCCAGTGTACCGATTGTTATAGAGAGTGTAGTCTTGTCCAACGGGACAGAGTCATCTGCTATGCCCAGGTATTCATTACCCAGACTGTAGAGGCCTCTGATCTGACTTTGCAGGATGGCAGCGGGGTCGGAGGCATCTTCGCTCAAAACAAGAAACCGCTCCACAAAATTCTCAAGCTCCCTGATGTTGCCGGGCCAACTGTAATCTTCAAGCTCCTTTCTGACCTGTTCAAATAACGAAAGGCTGGCATGATTGGCGAACCGGGACCGTTTGATAAATGCTTCCAGCAACACAAAAATATCCTCTTTCCGTTCCCGCAGAGGCAGCACATTAATAGAAAGCACATTTATCCTGAAGTATAGATCTATACGGAAGCGGTTGTCAGCTACCAGCCGTGATAAATCCTGGTTGGAAGCAGCAATAATTCTTACGTCCACCGGGATAATTTTATCATCGCCGACCCTGCGGACAGCCTTTTCCTGCAAGACGCGCAGCAGGCGGGCCTGCAATAAAAGAGGTATTTCAGAAATTTCGTCCAGAAAAATCGTTCCCCCGTGAGCTAGTTCAAATAAGCCCATTTTTCCGCCTTTTTTGGCGCCGGAAAAGGCGCCCTCACTGTAACCGAAAAGCTCGCTTTCCAAAAGAGTTTCAGGAATTGCAGCGCAGTTAACGGCAACAAAGGGGCCTTCGCTGCAAGGACTTGCGTCATGAATACTGTGAGCAATCAATTCTTTTCCGGTACCGCTCTCGCCGTAAATCAACACCGTTGACTTAGTTTTTGCGTAACGGCGGGCTGATTCTATAATGCGTTTCATGGCCGGCGAGCGGTGAACAATATCACCAAACGAGTAACGTGAAACTAATCCCCGGGCGTACAGCTCTTTTCTGATCTTTGCTTCCAGTAGCTGGATTTTATTGACCCCCTCAAGGGAAAGCATTACTCCGAAAGGTGTTTCCTCATTGAGAAGCGGAATACTGTTAACCAGAATTTTGCTCCCTCCAATATTTACCATCTGAGTAGGAATGCTGCTGTTGTTTTCAATATAATCTTTGAGCTCATAGCTGATATTTGGAACGTCTCTTAGAGCCAGGCCAACTGCCTCCTCTTTTTTTATACGGAGAAGTTTCTCCGAGGTCGTGTTAAAATGACTGATTTTCTTGCGCTCATCTAAAACAATAATACCGGTATCAGAATTGTCGATCACTGTTTTCAGCAGCTTAGCCAATTTTTGATCATTGCGGCGGGTTGTAATCAGGTCGATGGCACGCTGAAAGGCGTCGATAACGGCGTCACGTGTCGAAGAAATCATTACACCTTGCATGCCCCGCTGTTTTGCCATGTGCAGCGTACAGTGGCCTGTGGCTACAGCAACCTCGGCTTGTCGCCGGGCTGCGCTTTCTACCTGAGATTCGATAGACTTAACATCTTTATAATAAAAAATGTCTACATCATCGGCTGAAAGGTTAAGAACTTCGAAGATTTGCTGCAAGGCGTGGGTATTCTTGCGCATAAAATGCTCAAAATATGCAATTTTTTTACCAAGAGTCTTAGCTTTGTAAAGCGCCTGCAAAACGTCAAAAGTCGAAATCTGGACAAGAATAACCGGAACAGATACATTATTTTTGATCAGAATGCCGGTGGCACCGCGGCTGATGATGCAGTCGGTATCGTCCTTTTTCAGCTGGCAGGCGAGGTGGACCGCTTTTTCCAGGACCTCTTCATGAATAGAAATCGGAATATTCATTTCTTTAGATACCTGCGCTGCATATGAGGATAACTCCGGATAGGGGGAAATCATTACAATTCGGTGATGTTCTTTCATGTTGAATGGCCTCCCGTGTACCCTGAAATGGTTTGACAATTCCCGGCGAACAAATCCGACAAGCAAGCCATACCCCCTGCCCATACCGGGGTAAAATCAGGACAGACACAGCCCATTTTACCTATGATGCCAGCGGCGATTGCAAACTCAAAGCCATCGTTACACAGGTGAAGGGCTGCGCCGTCCGTAACAAAACAGGGGTTCCTGTGCCAATTTGCGCCTAAAATGGTCTGGTATGCTAGATCCTCTCGATAATTGTAGCTACACCCTGCCCGCCGCCGCAACAGGCAGTCACGAGCCCATAGCGCGCCTTTTGGCGCTGAAGCTCATAAATCAGTTTGACAGTCAACATGGCCAGGGAACCGGCAATGGGATGCCCCAAGGCAATGGCTCCGCCGTTGGGGTTAACTTTGTCAATATTCAGGCCCAGTTCCCTGATGCAAGCCAGGGCCTGAGAGGCAAACGCTTCATTCAATTCAATTACGTCCAAGTCGTCCGCTGTAATTCCGGCTCTCTTTAGGGCAAGTTTGGTTGCCGGCACAGGTCCGATACCCATGATGTTGGGATCTACTCCGGCAGCGGCGGCAGCGCGGATGACACCCATCGGCTTCAGACCCAGCGCCTCAGCTTTGCCGCGCTCCATAACCACTAAAGCGCCCGCGCCGTCGTTAATTCCGGAAGAGGTACCCGCTGTCACCGTACCGTCTTTTTTGAAAACGGTCGGTAGCTTGGCCAGCGCTTCCAAGGTTGTGCCAAAACGGGGGTGTTCATCGGTATCAAATACTACCGGATCCCCCTTTTTCTGTGGAATGACAACCGGCACAATCTGCTCTTTGAAGCGTCCTTCCTTGATAGCCCTCTCCGCTTTTTGCTGACTGGCCAGACCGAAAGCATCCTGATCTTCGCGGCTGACCTTATATTTCTCCGCGACATTCTCCGCGGTAATGCCCATGGGCGGGTCCCCGATATGCTTCGGAGAAAGCGGGCGGGGTTGAACAAAGACTGGCGCCGACCTCTGGTAGGGTGAGGTTGGTTTTTCCAGCAAATAAGGCATCCTGGTCATACTTTCTGTTCCTCCGGCAACCACTACTTCCGCCTGACCTGCCATAATCAGGGCTGCCGCCAGGTTGACAGCTTCGGAACCAGAGCCGCACTGACGGTCAATAGTCAGGCCGGGCACTGAAAAAGGAAAACCGGCCTCCAGCCAGGCTATGCGGGCTATACAACCTGCCGCACCCAGGCAATGTCCCATAACAACTTGGTCTACTGTCGCCGGATCAATTCCAGCCCTATTGACTGCTTCGCGGATCACCAGAGCGGCATACTTTTCAGGCGGCACATCTCTTAAGGCGCCGCTTTCTCTGGCAATCGGAGTCCTTGCACCTGAAATAATAACTGCTTCTTTCATTACTAGTCTCCTTTTAGTTATTTTTTTGTTAACTCTGCCTCGTCTGATATCTAAACACTGCAAAAATTATGCCAGTTAACCGGATTGCTTCCACAGCAGGGAAAAGGCTTTGAAAACGTTGATTTGTTGATTATTTGAACGGATCTGTAACAGAAATTTTTCAATCCGAGTGGTGATTATTGTCACCGACGGTTATATTATTCAGCAGATTTTCTCTAAATGTATTGAGATAACCTAATTTTTCCCTTTGCTAAACCACCGCTTTCATCTGAGCGTCTCTTGTTACAGGTAATTGTGCCGGTTGCTTACCAGGCTTTGTGGAATATCTCGAGGGCCTCTTCAGCAGTGTTAATCGGTTTTGGATTGTAAATTATCGCCCCGTCAGACAGGCATGCGGCGGCGGCAGCAGCCAAGCCTTCCCGTGGCACACTAACTTCCCGCAAGCGCTGCGGCATACCCATCCTGTCTGTCAGTTCCCAAATAGTTGAAGCAAGGACGCTGCCCACCTCTTCTTCCCCGATTTCCCGTACAGCCAGACTCATAGCCTGTGCTATCAGCAGGCAGCGGTCAGGACAACTGGCCGCGTTATGCATAATGACGTGCGGCAGCAGGATGCTGTTGGCCAAACCGTGCGGCACGCCGTACAGTGCACCTACGCTGTGGGCCATGGCATGGACCAGCGCCACCTGGGTATTGGAAAAAGCGATCCCGGCCATTGTCGCCGCCAGTTGCTGCTGACCGCGGGCCACCAGGTCGTCTCCCTGCTCCACACAACGGGGTAAGTATCGTGTAATCTGCCTGATGGCATGCAGCGCCAGAGCATCCGCCAGTGGTTCCCGCTCTGTGGAATAAACAGCTTCCACCGCATGAGTCAGCGCGTCCATGCCGGTGCTGGCAGTCAACTGTGGCGGCAGTCCCTTGGTAAGCAACGGGTCAAGGATCGCCACGTTAGGGATGATATGGTTATCGCAAAACAAAATTTTAATATTTTTTTCCCAATCTTTAATAACAGCGGCATAGGTCACTTCACTGCCGGTTCCTGCCGTGGTGGGAATGGCAATATGCGGTGTCTGCGGCCTGGAGAGTAACTGGTAGCCGGCATAGTCCTGCAATCGCCCTCCTTCCTTCAGCAGGACAGCTATCCCCTTAGCCGTGTCAATCGCGCTGCCCCCGCCAACGCTTACCAGCGCCTCGGCGCCCACTTCCCTGGCATATTCCGCCCCTTCGTTTACCACCTGCAGGCCGGAATCCTGCAGGCACCCTTCAAAGATACCGGCACAGCGCCTTCCCAGCGCCTTCTGCACTTGCCCGGCCAGCCCGGCCTCTGCCACGCCCCGGTCAGTTACAAGCAATGCCCTGGACACACCCAGTCCGTCCAGCTCAACACCTGTCTCACTGACTGTTTTTTCGCCGAAAACAATACGGGTGGGATTGTTGAAGATAAACGAGAGTTCCCTGCCATAGTCCATTTGCTGCTTTCTCCCCTAAAACCCGAATTCTGCTTTGAGGGCGCGCAGTTCCTCCCTGAACTGCTCCCGCTCTTCACTGCTCAGCTGAGACAGCTGTTTTGTCGGAATCCGGGAGGCTATCTCGGTCAGCAGTGTGGAAGCCCGGACATAGCGGACAATGGTTGCCAAGTCCCCCTTGAGCTTAATTTTCCCCTGCATCATCGCTTTCGTCACATCGAGCGCTCCGGAAATCACCGCTTCCCACCGTTCCAGCTCCCCGGAAAGAATGTAATCCGCTTGTTCACCAACCGCCCGCGGTACAAGCAGCGCGAAACGGCACTCCCCGTGCCACAGGTCGAGCAGCTGAAAACTGTCTTCATCAAGGCCCAGTGCCGGATTGGCCGTCACCCGGATTACAACTTTACCCTCCCAGCCTTTTGCCGCCTCCTTGTACTCTCCGCTTTCCCTGATCAACTTTTCATAAGTGGCCACCCATTCCGGGCTGCCCATTATATACGGAGGCGACACCACGGACAAACGTTGTCCCACCATCTCCCGATAAGCTTTCTCCCACTCCGGGGTACCGTAAAGATTAGCCATAGCGCTATCCTCCTCATTTTTCTTGCGGGGGTTAACCTCCGCTGATCTTAAGGCCAACGGACACGCGATCCCCATCATCAAGAGAACGCGTTTCTCCGTCTGGTTGGACCACCCTCTTGTTTACCGCCACAATAAGGCCGCCGCTAACCCCGGATAACTGCGGGCAGCGGTTAAAAACAGACTGCAGCAAGGCCTGCAAACTGTACTCATCCTCAAGGGTTAGCTGCTCTTCCTTTTTCCCGGCCAACCCGGCGGCAAAGCCCAAGTACTCCACCTCAACAGTTATTTTTCTCTCCGCTGCCATTTTCCGCCTCCCCGCTTTATTCACCGCCGCAATATGTGCTGCTCACCTGCGGCGGGTTTCTGCCAGCGCGAGGGACACATCCTCCAGTCCCAGGGCGATCATTTCTTCTTGTGCAGGATAGCCTTCCCAGTCAAGGGTACGCAGCTTGTAAAACTCTTTCAGCATCAACTCCATATCAACAACTGACCCGGCTGCCCCTCCTTCCGCCAGCGGGTTTTGCACAAGCTCAGGCAGGCAATCATCCTCCGGCCGTGAACCACGCAACAGGTTAATCGCCCGTTTCAGCGTCCAGATGCGCCTTCCACAGCGCATCACTTCCTCCAGCGTCCACTCCCGGCCGGTAATACAGCACAGGCTGTCTACAAAGTCCCTTTCGTCGTAAACCATGCCGCCCAAAATACAGACAACAGCGGCAGTCGAGAAAGCCATGCCATAGTCTTGGCTTAAGGCAACCAGTTTCGCCTTGCCTGTACTTGTCTGCCCCCCGTAAGAACCGTCCAGCCCCAGTTCTTCCAGCAGCATATTTCCCTGTTCCACACCAAGGCTTACTCCGGAAACATGGCAGGCACCGCGGACTGCTGTGGCATAAGCCAGGCCCAGACCGTGATAAGCCCGCGGGTCATGCATCGGCAGTTCCATTTTTTTTACTGCAGCCACATATTTTCCCGCTTCACCCCCTAGCCTCTCAGCCAGGCGCTGACTTCCCAAGGACAGTTCATCCCCAAATCCCTGCCGTGCGGCAATCATCTCTACCAGTCGCAGCACCGCCTCCGGTTTGCCCCAGGACAGTTCCAGCCCGCCCGTCCGGTCTTGTGTAATAAGACCCTTCGCATAGCAGTCGATGGCAAAGGCTATGGTGCAGCCGCAGCTGATCGTATCCAGGCCAAGCTGGTTACAGCGTTCGTTAATCTTGGCTATAGCTGCCGCATCCGGTATCAGGCACATCGTGCCAAAGGAGGTAATGGTCTCATACTCGGGCCCCGGCCCTGCCGGCATCCGCCACGGTCCGTCTTTGACCTCCACCACTCGCTTGCAATCCACCGGGCAGGCGTAACAAGAGGCTCTGCCGGTTAAAATCTTGTCAAAAGCCGGCCCGTTCAAGGCGTTGATCCCTGCTTCCCATTCGCCCGATTGCCAGTTTTTCAGCGGAACGTCACCTGAGAGATGACCAATGTCGATGCCGCAGTTGGTTCCATAAAGACGAAACAGCTGCACAGCCAAACTTTCTTTCATCTTCTCTGACAAGCGCTGCCGGACTTTTCTATAGCCTTCCGGGTCGCCAATGGACACTTTACCCGTGCCGCTTACTACCAGACCTTTCAGTCTTTTACTACCCATCACCGCTCCCAGACCGGTTCGTCCAAAATGGTGCCCCTTGTTATGGGCGATGCTGGCATATAGCACTCCGTTTTCCCCGGCCGGGCCAATTACGGCTACCGCCGGCTTGCGGCTGCCCACTCTGTGACGTTCCTGCAGCAAATCTGTTGCCTGGTATGTTTCCTGTCCCCATAAATCAACAGCTGAAAGCAAACTGGTCTCATGGTCGGTAATATGCAGATAAACCGGCGAGTCGGCGGCTCCAAGAAAAATAACGCCGTCCCATCCAGCAAACTTCAATTGGCTGGACAGCCGGCCTCCCACGTTGGCTTCACCCCAGATGCCGGTTAAGGGTGAAAGCGCGTTAACAGTCATGCGTGGCGTTGAAGGCAGCATGGTTCCGCTAAAAGGTCCGGTCATAAACACCAAAGGGTTTTCAGGAGCGAGCGGGTCGACGGCGGCTATGCTTTTTCCGAGCAACTCAAACAGCAGCCGCGCTCCGATACCGCTCCCGCCAAGATATTTCCTTGTTAAATCATCGCGTAAGGGAAGAGTTTCTATTTTCTTTGTACCCAGGTTAACCAGCAACAGCTTGCCGCAATATCCCCCCACAAGCCACCCTCCTTTTTTCACCGGTGTGCAGCTGGCAGGTTATTTATTGGCTCTGCCAGCGGTATCCCTGGCCCCAACTATGCTACTTGATGATGTTATAGGTCAGCCGGCCGCCTGAAGCGGTAGTTTCTGCCAGGGCATCATGGCCGGTAAGCCAGTCCAGGTGCGCGCTGACTTCAGAAACTGCCAGCAGCACGTCCCAGCCGCTTAAGCGGCCATATAGCCGGCCGGCCAGCTCAAAAGCAGTACA
This sequence comes from Bacillota bacterium, assembly GCA_018725565.1. Taxonomy (GTDB): domain Bacteria; phylum Bacillota; class Dethiobacteria; order Dethiobacterales; family Dethiobacteraceae; genus HKB214. The sequence continues at coordinate 11,927 of QLUR01000010.1, forward strand.
CGGCCCACAGTCACGCACCATTTCCCTGATGTATTGCAAGCGCTGCCGGTGGTGGTTTTTTATTTCTGAGATGCGTTGCGCGGGCTCTTCCAGTGCTTCACCGTGTCCTGTCAGGGCCAGCTTAAAAGCCAATTTTCCGAGCCTGTCCAGGGTCGCTAAATACTGGGCAAGGCTTCCGGACCTTTCCCCGGGCTTGGCTGGATGTACCTCTGGCATCGGGTTGGGGCTGATTCTTTTCAGCAGTGCATCGCCGGCCAGCAACACCCCGCTTTCTTCCTGATAAAAAGCGAGGTGCCCGCCGCAGTGACCAGGAACAGCCAAAACCGACAGGCGGAAGCTGCTGAAATTCAGCAGGTCTCCATCCTGCAGCAGCCGGCAGTCTGTCAGACAGCCGCCCCGGTAAGCTTCGCGCCGGGGCAAAGAGTACGCCGTCAACAGCTTGTCGGGGACGCCAAGCCGCCGAAGATTATCGATTAGCACCGGCCAAAAGTCAAGCCCGGACAATTTTTCCGCTTCCATCGGGTGCAAAAGCACTTCCGCCCCCATTTCCCGGAACCAGGCGGCCAGGCCGGAGTGGTCACTGTGGGCGTGGGTTACCAACACCTGCTCTATATCTCGCGGAGCAAAGCCTGCCTTGTTCAAAGCTGCGGTCAGTACCGAACGCGCCTCGGGAGTGTCAGGACCGGTGTCAACCAGTGTCAAGGGCCGTGACGGCAGCAGGTAAACATTTACCGGACCAACCGGGAACGGCGTCGGCAAGGTTATTCTTTCCGGGAAGAATTTTTCTTGCCCGTTGGCCAGCAGTTGAAGTCTTCGCTTATCTGACATACTTAGTTCCTAATCAACGTGATCAGCAGCCAGACGGAATTTTTCAAAGGCATAGAGTGCAGCCCCTAAGGCGCCGTTAGTCTGGGCAAACTGCGGGACGAGCAACTCGCAGCCGAGCTTTTCCGCTAGCGCGCTCACCACGCCCCGGTTCTGGGCCACACCTCCAGTTACCAGTATTTTTTCTTCCGGCCCGACGCGATAGGCCAGGCCGGCAATTCTCCTGGCAATTGATTCATGGATTCCGGCCACAATGTCGGCCACCGGACAGCCTGCCGCGAGACTGGAAATAACTTCTGACTCGGCAAAGACTGTGCAGGTGCTGCTGATGCTGACTTTTCCCGTGGCCTGGCTGCCCAAGCGAGCCAGCTCCGCAACCGGATGCGAGAGAGCCTGGGCCATGACTTCCAGGAAGCGGCCGGTGCCGGCGGCACACTTTTCATTCATGGCAAAGTTCGACACGCGTCCTCCGGCACCCAGGCGGATAACCTTGGCATCCTGGCCGCCGATGTCGATCACGGTGCGTGCCTCCGGTTCCTGGAAATAAGCGCCTTTGCCATGACAGCCTATCTCGCTCATTTCCTCATTAGCACCGGCAAAAATCACCCGTCCGTATCCGGTGGCCACTGTATAAGCAATATCAGTCAAAGCAGCGCCGGCCCTGTGCAGCGCCTCGGTCACCGCTTTCTGCGCTCCGTCCCCGATCATTCCGCCTTTAACGACACAGTCGGCCAGCACCCGGCAGCCGTCCTGCAGGAGCACACATTTAGCCGTAATGGAACCAAGATCAACACCCATAGTTAAAGTCATCTACCTGCTCCTTGCGCCAAAATTTCCAGGAAGGCCTGCAGCCTTGTGCGCACTTGGCCAAGCGCCGACATTTGCTGCTCCACCTCCAGCAACAGCAGCGGGAGCCCGGCCGCCTCCAGCTCCGCTTTCAGGACCGGGTAGTCGAAGTCTTCAGCCTCACAAAATTTCATGCTCAGAAACAGCACGCCGTCAGCGTTGTGCCTGGCGGCCAGTCCCAGCAAATGGGAGCCCCGTTCCTTCCGGCAATCATACAGCGTGGAACAGGGCCCAAGCCGCAGGTGCCTGTCCACCAGAGCGGAAAGCGGCGGCAATGTCTCGTCGGCCGGAGCGCGCAGGATTCTGGCCCCCAGCGCCAGGTCGTCAGCCACAACAGCGCCGCCGAGTTCATCAATGACCTGCAAAATCCCCTGGGGCTCGGCCATGATGCCGGTAGCAACCAGGCGCACTTTTGGCCGCGGCCTGACCGTCCTGCGTGCCAGCCACGGCAGGAGCTCCGCCAGGCGCCGGTTATACTCTGTTTTTTCCAGGAACAGTGCCGACTTGGTGATCAGCGAAAACTCCAGATCGGACATGCACTCCGGCCGGCTGGAGCGTAAAGCAGCCAGTTCAGCGCTTAAAGCACGGTAATGGTTGTAAATGCCGATACTTTCCCTCAGTCTCCCTTCGCTGGCTGCGCTGCCGGTCAGTGCTGCCAGCCACTCTTGCAGGCCGGTAAAGAGCCGCTCCAGATAAGCGGCGGATGCTTTGCTTTGCCTGTTGGCCGGATAGACCAGGTCAAACTTGGGGCGGCCGGGGAAAACGGCAGCCCAAATATCCGAAGTGTTCTGAATATGGTCGCAGGTAGACGGGAAAATAAAGCCATCTACCATGTTATAAGTACCTTTCAGGCCGTATTCCAACACTGACCGCACCACCGAGCAGGCAAAACCCTGCAGGTGAGCATCGGCCCTGGCAATCTCTGTACTACCGCCCCACAAGCTGACCGGCAAGGCGCCGGCAGCATGGATCAGTTCCTCGGGCACATAAATGGGCAGCCAGCCTATCACCTTGCCATTCGTCCCCTGTTTCCAAGCGGTCACCGCCGGGGCCGGGTTCCTGGCCACCTCCAGCAAACTTTGCAGCACACTTTCCATTCGTCTCGCCCTCCTGTAACCTTCAGCGTGTCCGGGACAGCGCCAGCGTTTCCATAAACGACTGGAACCTGGTCTCAAACTGAGCCCAGGAAAAATGGCGCGGGTCGGTCTGGTCGCCGTCAAAAATCATTTCCGGCACAGCATGGCTGCCTGCCTGCAACTGTCTGCTCAGGTCATAAAGCCCGAAGCAATAAGGCTTGCAGCTGCGGTTGGAATGATGAATAACGCCGTCCAAGTCAAAATCTCGCAGCATCTTTTCCATTCTATTTAACTTTAACCCCAGACTCTGATTAATCATGATCGCCGTGTATACTTTCGCCATGCTGCGCAGCAGGTTATCCGGGTCAAACTCCAGCACCCAGGCGTTGGTGTAGGTTGAGCAGACCAGGTTGGCCCGGTGCTTGGCAAGTAATTGCAACATGGGCCTCATCGAGTACCAGACCGGAATCCCGTTCCACAACAAGCGGTACTTCTCGCTCTCGACAGCGGCAGTGCCCTCCTTTACCTTTTGCAGCAATTCATCCAGGAGCAGGCGGTAATATTCCTTTGCCTCCGGCGTTCCCCGCATGGTAACTATCGGCGCCATATAATTAAAGGTGTCAAAAGCAGAAAAGGGGGCTGGCTTGTGCTTGGCCAGAGTCAGGACCTCCCTCCATAGCCTGGAGGTCTCATTTGAAACAATGGCTATTTCCTGGAAACGGTCATAATCAAACACTTTGCCGGTTACCCCTTCCAGCCATGGTATAAATTCACGCAGCTGCCCTTCAACATACTGCAGGCTGTGTTCCGGGATTTCCCGCTCATGATTGAAAGGTGTGTCCAGCAGAAACAATGGAACCTGAAAGTGTCGCGACAGGTTTTCGTACCACTTGATCACTGTGCCGCAAATGTTGTTGCAGCAGACCAGAAAGTCGGGTTTGGCCAGCCCGTCCACCGGACTTTTCCCGGTTAGGATGTGACCGATGTCGGCCCTGGCATAGGAGCAGATATTGTTGGAGTAACCGATAGCCTCTGCTGCTTCGGCCAGTTCTACTCCCATTTTTCTGGCGCCGATCAGGGCAGCGTGGTTTTCCGGGAAAAGCGGCAGAACATCCATGTTACGCAAGAATTCCACCGGCACAATGGAAGAACACCAGGCTACCGGATTCTTTTTTCTGTCAGCCTGCCTGGGAGCCGTATAGTAAAGCATGGTCAGCCCAAGCAAAAAGTTGGCGGACCGGCTCATTTCTCTCACACTTTGCACCTCCTGAGCTTTTACTGTTCAAAAAGCGACTTGGTAAGCAGCAAGCGCTGTATCTGCGACGTCCCCTCGTAAATCTGCATTACCTTAGCGTCGCGCATCAGCTTTTCCACCGGATACTCCCGGCTGTAGCCATAGCCGCCGAAAATCTGCACTGCCTCGGTTGCAACACGCATGGCCACATCGGCGGCGAACACTTTGGCCATGGCGCTCTCTCTGGAGTTGCGCTGCCCCTCATCTGCCAGCCAGGCAGCGCGCCAAGCCAGCAGGCGGGCGGCGTCCAGGTCTTTCTGCATATCGGCAAGCATGAAGCCGATAGCCTGGTGCAGGATAATCGGCACGCCGAACTGCACCCTGGTCTTGGCATACCTCACTGCGTGCTCCATGGCCGCTCTGCCAAGGCCGACCGCCGCCGCCGCCACCCCTGGCCTTGAGCGGTCAAACGTTTGCATAATCAAACGAAAGCCGTCGCCTTCCTCTCCCAGGCGGTTTTCTGCCGGTACAACAGCCTCAGCCAGGGAAACGCCCGCTGTGTCTGAGGCACGCTGCCCCATCTTGTCTTCCTTTTTCCCCACTGAGAAACCCGGCGTCGAACGCTCGACCACAAAGGCGCTAATGCCGCGATGTCCTTTTTTCCTGTCTGTGGCGGCAAAGACGATGAAATAGTCGGCAATGCTGGCATTGGTGATAAATTGTTTATTGCCGTTTATAATATAGCTGCCGCCGTCGCGGACAGCGGTGGTGGCAAGAGAGGCCACGTCCGAACCCGCTTCCGGCTCGGTGACACACAGGGAAACCATTTTCATTTCGTGGCAGACCGGCCTTAGCCAGCGCTCCTTCTGCTCCGCGGTGCCGGTCAGAACAATGGGTGTGCAGGCCAGATCGGTCAGGGCCAGCGTAGCCGAGATGCCGGCGCAGGCTGCCGCCAGTTCCTCAGAGACCAGACAGCTGGCCAGGACACCCTGCCCTCCCCCGCCGTACTCCTCCGGCACCCCCATATTCAGAAAGCCGGTTTCCCAGGCCTTCTTAATCACCGGCCAGGGCACTTCGCCGCTGCGGTCATACTCCGCCGACACCGGCAGGATTTCCGCCTTGGCAAACTCCCTGGCCAAAGAGCGCAGCGATTCCTGTTCCGGGCTTAATCCAAATGATAGCATCAATGTTCCTCCCGCCAAAATTTGCCGGATTTTATTCAGTCAAGACGTTCAACAATGGTGGCATTGGCCATTCCATATCCTTCACACATGGTCTGCAAGCCGAAGCGCCCGCCGGTCCGTTCGAGTTCATGCAGCATAGTGGTCATCAGGCGGGCACCGCTCGCTCCCAAAGGATGACCGAGGGCGATAGCACCGCCGCTGGGATTGACTTTCTCCAAGTCAATCCCAAGCTCCTTAGCCCAAGCCAGCGGTACCGAGGCAAACGCCTCGTTTACTTCGAAGGTATCAATATCTTGCAGCTTCAGCCCTGCTTTGGCCAGAGCCATTTCTGTGGCCGGGATGGGTCCGGTCAGCATCAGCGTCGGGTCGGAGCCGACCACAACCCGGCAAACAAAGCGCGCCCGGGCTTTAAGTCCCAGCTCCCTGGCCTTGCCGGCCGACATCAATAGCACTGCTGCCGCCCCGTCACTGATTTGGCTGGAGTTGCCCGCCGTCACCATTCCGTCCTGCCGGAAAGCCGGCTGCAACGCCGCAAGCTTCTCCATTGACGTTGCCGGCCGCGGGCCTTCGTCCGCGGCAACAGTCTGCAGTGCGCCGTCGGACTGGGGAGCCTCTACCGGCACAATTTCCGCCTGGAAGCGCCCCTCCAAAGCAGCATGGACAGCCCGCCGGTGGCTGGTCAGGCTAAAGCTGTCCAGTTCATCCCTGGACAGCTGCCACTGATGAGCAATCAACTCGGCCGAAACCCCCTGCGGCACGATTTCATACAGTGCGCAAAGCGCGGGGCTAAAGCCGGTGTTTAACCATGAGGAACCCATCGGCACGCGGCTCATACTCTCCACTCCGGCGGCGACAACTATATCCATATCGCCGGCCATAATCGCCTGAGCGGCAAAATGAATAGCCTGCTGACTCGATCCGCACTGCCGGTCTATGGTCACTGCCGGCACATGAACCGGGTACCCGGCGACCAGGGCCGCCACACGGCCGACATCCATTGCTTGCTCGCCGACCTGTGAGACACAGCCCATAATCACATCCTCCACCAAGCCGGCATCAATGCCGGCACGCCTCACCACCTCCCGCAACGGGACAGCAGCCAGTTCCTCTGCCCGTATTCCTGAAAGTTTGCCGCCCCGCCGTCCGATGGGCGTCCGCGCGGCTGCCACGATCACTACTTCATGCAATTCCAGTCAGCCTCCCGACAAAAATTAAAAGGTAAACAGCTCAATACCGCCGGAAACGTTTAAAGAAATGCCGGTTATGTACCTGGCGTTGTCGGAAACAAGAAAAACAATGGCACCCGCGATGTCTTCCGGTTCGCCCGGGCGCCGGAAAGCGGTGCGGTTAATCATGCGCTCGTTCATTTTGGGGTTACCCAGGCGGAAGGCTTCAGTGTTAATAATGCCGGGGACAATGGCGTTGACGGTAATGTTGTGCCTGGCGCCTTCCAGGGCCAGGCTGCGGGTCAGCCCCAGCACACCGGCTTTGGTAGCGGAATAGCTGGCCTGTCCGAAGCCGCCGAGTGTACCTGCCACCGAAGCCATATTGATAATCCGCCCCCAACCGCGTTCTTTCATATACGGCCAGACTGCCTTGCAGCAGTTATAAGTGCCGGTCAGATTGACGCGCAGGTCCCTTTCCCAAAGGTCATCGCGCTGGTTTTCCAGCTGCGCCGTATGGTCCAGGGTAGCGGCATTGTTCACCAGGATATCAAGCGAGCCAAATTCCTCCTTCACCCGGGCCATCACCTGCCTGACTTCCTCCCGGTCGGTAACATCCAGCCTCAGCGCTGCGGAGCGCCGGCCCATGGTCCGGATTTCCGCAGCTGTCTGCTCGGCATACACCGCCCCTGAACTCTGCAGGAATTGGCTTAAAACACCGTATTTTTCTGCCGTTGTCGCGGCACTGCGGTCACTCTCCAGCAAAATATCAGTAATCACCACATCGGCGCCGGCACGCGCCAGTGCCAGTGCGTCAGCCCGGCCCAGGCCCCTGGAGCCTCCGGTAACAACAGCTACTTTTCCCTGCAGCATTTTCTCGTCTCCTTAGCTCAGGAAAGACTGTAATTTCATGGCCAGGCTCATGTCGCCCTTTATTTTCAGCTTCCCGCTCATGAAAGCTGCCGCCGCGTTAAGTTCACCGGCCAGCATGGACCTGAAATCTCCGCTGTTCATGGTCACTGTCAAACTTGGGTCCGCGACAGGCCCTTCACCGACTTTACCGGCGCCGTCAGTAAACTTCAGATGATAAACCCCTGATTCCTCGCCTTCCAGTTCAAACTGGTACACTGCGTTTAACCCTTTCATCTGCTGACCGTCAAGCTTTTGTTGCAGCCCCTGGAAAACTTCCCGTAAACTCATCAGCCTTACCCCTTTCTATAATAGAAAATTTCCAAATACTCTGAAATTCGCTGCCTGATTAGATTTCCCTGCACAAATTTTTCTTGTGTTGATTATTATTTATTCATAGACCTTTTCCTCCGAATTATCGGCCTCAACCGCATCCATTTCGATATTTCTGCCCTGCGGCCCGGCAGCCAGCTGCTCTTTGTAGAATTCATGCTGAATGATTAAGTCCATGATTTCGTTGGTCCCGGTCCAAATCATGATTAAACGAATATCACGCAAAATACGCTCCACCGGGTAAACATTGGTATAGCCGATACCGCCCAGCACCTGCATGGCGTGATTGACAACGTCCCAAGCCATTTCCGTGGCAAACTTTTTCGCCTCGGAAACAAGCCGGCGTTGCAGAGCGGGGGAGACCCCGCGGTCAACCGCTGCCGCCGCCGTGTAAACAAGCGAGCGGGCCGCGTCCAGTTTGGTGATACTGTCGGCTATTTTAAAACTGACCGCCTGGTAATCTTTGATTTTACGGCCAAAGGCCTTCCTCTTACTGCTGTAGTCCAGAGCCACTTCCAGCGCCGCCCGTGCCATCCCGAGCGCCGCGGCTGCGCTGGTCATCCGCTCCGGAATCATCATCTGGTAAAAAATCTCCGCCGCCCCGTTCTCCCGTCCGACCAGGTTGGCAACCGGAACACGCGCCTCCCGGAAAAGAACTCTGCCGGCTCCGCCACCCCGCGTGCCCATCAGTCCATACAAATGCTTCACTTCCACACCGGCGCCGCGATCAACCAGAAATGCGCTCATAGACTCGTGAGGCGGCGCCGCCGGGTTGGTCTTGGCATAAACAAGAAAGTAATCCGCGCCTTCCGCGCCAACAATAAAGCGCTTCTGGCCGCTTAAAACGTACTCGTCGCCCTCCAGCCGGGCTACGGTGGTGGCACCGAAAAAGTCCGACCCGCCGCGAGGCTCGGTCAGCGCTTCCGCGGTAAAGAGTTTTCCGGACAACGTGCCTTTCAGGTATTTTTCCCGTTGTTCTGCCGTGCCGAAGCGGTGGATAGCCTCACCGACAATGCTAGGCAGGGAATACAGGCAGCCGAGCGAGGTGCCCAGCACTCCTACTTCTTCCAAGGCCACGATTTCTTCTTCCCAGCCTAAGCTCCTTCCGCCGAATTCCTCCGGGAAGCGCAGTCCAAGCAACCGCCCCGCCGCCAAACCGCGGACGTAGTCTGCCGGGTAAGTAACTTTGTCCGCGTCCATATCCAGGATTAACTGCCGGTCAACGCCCCGTACAAAAGTCCGCACCTCCTCCCGCAAACGCAATTGCTTCTCGGTCAGCAAAAAATCAAACATACAATCACTCCCAAAATGTTTTTTAGAAATAATATTTTGATAAGACAAATAATATTTTCGATATTGCGGAGAAAACTTCCTGCTTTATTATCTCTGGAAGCCAGCACAGCGGCGCTGTCTTTTTTTTTTATTTTTCTGCTGGCCGACAGCAGGAGAAACACAGTCTATGGTGAAAAAAACCAAATATTCCTGCCTTGCCAATTTTTTTTAATCAAAGGAGATGATCATGTCTTGCAGCAGTTTCGGACCAGAATAATGTTACTTGCCGCCATCCTGAGTTTCTTAACCGCTGTGTTCGCCACCGCAGGCTGGCATTGGGGCGGTTGGGCAGGCCTGCTGCCGGCACTGGGCCTCGGTGTAGCGATAGCAATGACCACATCTTATCTTGTACTTGCCTCGGTGGATAGAGCAGTCAGCGCCTCCCTGAAAAACACTGCCAAATCCATTGCGGGCGACCTTTCCGAGGTGCCTGAAAAACAAGACTACGGTTGGGGGCAGATTAATGAACTGGCCGAGAATATCCGCCGTATGTTTAAAGGCACGCGCAAGTGGTTTGGACTGGTAAAGGAAATTAACGACAAATTGGCTTCCGCCGTCGGTCAGATTATGGCTGGAACGGAGCAGGTGCGCAACGGCAGCAGGGAACAGGCGGTGCAGGTAGGGCAACTGCTTACAAGTATTGAGAAAATGGCTGCTTCATCGGAACAGTCCGCCAAGCAAGCACACGATGCTGCCCAAGTAGTGGACACCACAGGCCGTACAGCCAGGCATGGCGGAGATGCGGTGGAAAAGGTCAGCCAAAGTATGACCCGGGTAGGGGAGCAGATGGCCATATTGGAGCAAAGCTCTGCCAAGATTGTAGAATTTATGCAGGTTATTGAAGATATTGCTTCACAGACCAATTTGCTGGCTCTCAATGCTGCCATAGAGGCCGCCCGGGCCGGGGAGCAGGGGCGCGGCTTTGCCGTGGTAGCTGAAGAAGTGCGCCGCCTGGCAGAAAACTCCGGCGCAGCCACTCAGAAGGTAGCTGCCATTGTTGCTGAAATTCAGATGGCTGTAAAGGGTACTGTAAATGCCATCCAGACCAGCACGAACTTGACCAAAGATACGGCTGAAGCCTTCAACTCAATTATCGGGCAGATGGACATAACTGCGGCCACTATCAACCGTCTGGCGGAAACGGCGCAGCAACAGGCTGACAATACGGGAGGGATGGTGGGCAACGTGCAGTCTATTTCGGCAGTTGCCCAAAATTCAGCGGCCAGCTCCCAGGAAACCAGTACTGTAGTGCAGGAGCTGATGACTGTTTCCACCGAGCTGAAAAAAGTAGCTGACATTTGGAAATTTTAGGCGGTACTCAGTGCCAGTGCCCGGTCAAGTCCCTGTTTTAAGTCAGCAAATGACTCCAGTCCGACCGACAGCCGCACCAAGTCATCCCCTACGCCAAGCTCGTCCCTCCAGACTGCGGGCAGGGCGGCATGAGACATGGTCGCCGGGTAGGTTAAGATGCTTTCAACACCGCCAAGGGAAACCGCCGGTACCGGCAAATGTACGGAATGCAAAAAGCGCTTTGCCGCCTCGCCATCTGACAGGGTGAAACTCAGCACACAGCCAGGTCCGCTGCTTTGAGTACTGTGAAGTTTTGCGCCGGGATGCCCCGGCAGCCCCGGGTAGTAAACCGTGCCGACCAGCGGGTGCGCGCTCAGCCATTCCGCCAGTTTTTGCGCCGTTTCCTGCTGGGCATCCATACGCACTTTCAGCGTCCGGATGCCGCGCATCACCAGCCAGCTGTCCTGCGGACCGAGTACGGCGCCAAAAGCGGTCTGCACAAAGCGCAGGCGGGCCGCCAGTTCTCGGCCGGTGACCACCGCCAAGCCGGCCACCACATCACTGTGCCCGCCCAGGAACTTCGTGGCCGAATGGACCACCGCGTCACAGTCCAGCTCCAGCGGGCGCTGCAAGTACGGCGTCATAAAAGTATTGTCAACAACGGTAAGGAGCCCGCGCTCCCGGGCCAGCCTGGCGCAAGCCGCCAGGTCTGTTATTTTCAGCAGCGGGTTGGACGGCGTTTCCAGAAAAAGTGCTTTTGTTTCCGGGCGGATGGCGCTGGCCACCGCCTCCGTGTCGGTGGCGTCCACAAAGCTGTGCGTGATGCCAAAGCGCGGGAAAAGCCCGGTCAGCAGCCGGTATGTACCACCGTAAATATCCCGGCAAGCCAAAACATGCTGTCCCGCTTCCAGCAGGCAGAGGACCGAGGCGATGGCCGCCACACCCGAGGCAAAGGCAAAGCCGTATTTGCCCCCCTCAAGACCGGCAATAAGCTCTTCCAAAGCGTTGCGGGTCGGATTGCCCGAGCGGCCGTATTCGTAGCGTCCCGGTTCCTCCACGGAGCGCTGCCGGTAAGTTGAGGCATGGTAAATCGGAACGCTTAACGCACCATAGTGCTCATCCGGATCTAGCCCGGCATGAATCAGCTTTGTCTCCCAATCCAAGTATTCTCTCCCCTTCATCAATAAAATTATAGGATAAGGAAACGATTATTGCCTTTGCGGTGGTATCGTACGATATTTTCAGTATTGCATAATTTCGCCCGATATGCTATAGTGATCGTACGAGGTGATGGGTAATGAACGACACCACAAAGGTGATCACGGCTACCGAGCTTAAAACCAACCTGGGGCTGTATCTTGACTATGTGATGGCCGACCATGAAGTTATTATTACCAAGAACGGCAAAAAAGCGGTGCGGCTTACTCCTTACGTCACGGAAATTGAGCGCTATTTCACGGTTAAAGAGCAGGCGCTTGATTACCTGTACGGCGGCAAGAAAGTTTCCTACGAGGAGTTCATGGAGATCTACGAAAAAAGCGAGCTCAGAATGGAATATATCAACGGTGAAATTGTGCTCTTATCTTCTCCCGACACCTTCCACCAGGATATTTCCGGCAACCTGTTTGTCATTTTGCGGGCATACCTGAAGGATAGCGGCTGCAAGGTTTTTTACGCGCCTTTTGATGTGCATTTCCACAAAAAGGACTTTAAGACTCCGGATGTGATGCAGCCTGATCTGCTCATTGCCTGCGATTTGGAGACGGCGGTCAACGAAAAGGGAAGGTATATGGGCACACCGGCCCTGTGCGTCGAAATCCTGTCCAAAAGCACCCGCTCCAAGGATATGGTGGATAAGCTCAACACCTACATGTTATCCGGGGTAAGGGAATTCTGGGTCGTTGACCCCTATAAACAAGCGGTGCTGGTCTACGGCTTCAGTGATTTTGCCGTTGATGAGTACACCGCTTACAAGTCCGGTGATACGGTGAGATCATATTTCTTTGCCGGGCTGGAGATCGCCGTAAGCGAAATATTTAAGCTGCAGTAGGGAACAGTCTTGACCGTTTCAACTGGTTTTCATCGTTGAGCTTGTTATTGCTGGGAAAGCGCTTGTTCCAGGTCGTCGCGCAGGTCGCTGATATGCTCAATGCCTGCGGAAAGCCGCAGCAGCCGGTCGTCAATGCCAAGACGCCGGCGCGTATCTTCCGGGACATCGGCGTGGGTCTGCAGGAGGGGGTAGGTGACAAGCGACTCCACACCGCCCAGGGACTCCGCGTAAGAAATTATCTTCACCTTGCCCAGCACCTGACCGACAAGAGCCGCATCTCTCAGGCGAAAAGAGAGCATCGCCCCCAGACCCGGGTAATAGACTGCTTCCGCCAGCGGATGCTCACGCAGCCAGTTCGCCAGCATGGTTGCATTTTCCTGCTGCCGGTCAAGCCTGACGGCCAACGTCTTCAACCCGCGCAGCAGCAGCCAGCAATCGTGCGGGGACAGCACAGGGCCGCAGGCGTTTTGCACAAAGGCCACTTCCTTAGCTAATTGCTCATTGCCAGCCACTACCACGCCTGCCAGCAGGTCGTTATGGCCGCCGAGATACTTGGTGGCACTGTGCACGACAAGGTCGCAGCCCAGCTGCAGCGGCCGCTGCAGGTAAGGAGTAAGCAAGGTATTATCCACTACGCTGAGCACGCCCCGTCCCCGGCAAAGCTGCGCGATATTTGCCAGATCGCTTATTTTCAGCATGGGATTTGACGGTGATTCCAGCACGAGCGCCTTCGTATTGTCCCGCAGGGAGGCTTCCACCGCCGCCAGGTCGGTGGTATCGACATAATCGGCCGTCAGGCCGAACCGGGAGAATATGCGGTCCAACAGGCGGTATGTGCCGCCATATAGGTCTTCCCCCAGCAGCAGATGGTCGCCGGACTTAAACAACAAAAAGACCGCCGTCAGCGCCGCCAGTCCGGAAGCAAAAGAGTAGGCGGCATATCCGCCTTCCAGGCCGGCCAGAGCCTCCTCCAGTGCCTGCCGGGTGGGATTGCCCGAACGCGTATAGTCGTAGCCGGTGGATACGCCCAACCCCGGATGGGCAAAGGTGGCCGACTGGTAAATAGGCACGCTGAGTGCCCCGGTGGCCGTGTCAAAACGCACGCCGCTCTGCACCAGGCGCGTGGAGATCTCCCTGCCGCGCCCGCGCGCGCTGCCGAACCGTTTTTGTTCCGTCATCTCCGGCCTCCTTAACTCTATTACAGGTAATATTCCACCGGCTCTTTATAGCCGAGGGAAAGGGAGGCGAACACTTTTTCCCGCAGCCGGACAAAATCATAGCCCGTTCTGTCCCGCGGCCGGCCGGCAGCGACCGGGATAATTTCGCGGATGCGCCCGGGCAGGACGGAAAATACGGCGATGCGGTCAGCCAAGTACACCGCTTCGTCAATATCATGGGTGACAAAGACGATCGTCTTTTTTTTCTGCAGCCAGATCCGGACCAGTTCTTCCTCCATCCGGATTCGTGTCAGAGCGTCAAGGGCGCCGAACGGCTCATCCATAAACAAGATATCCGGGTCAACGGCGAGCGAGCGCGCGACCGCCACGCGCTGGCGCATCCCACCGGAGAGCTCCCGGGGCATCATGCCTTCCGCGCCCGTTAACTCCACCAGCTCAAGCAGCTCTCTTGCCTTGCCCTGTCTTTCTTTTTTTGGCACCCGCGCCATCTCCAGGCCGAACTCCACGTTACCCAGCACCGAGCGCCAGGGCAGCAGGGCGTACTCCTGAAAAATGGTGATGCGCTTGGGATGCGGCTTCTGCACGGCCTCGCCGTCGATCAGCACGTGTCCGCTGGAAGGACGCTCAAAGCCGGCCAGGATATTAAGCAGGGTTGTTTTACCGCAGCCGCTTGGCCCAAGCAAGCAGAGGAACTCCCCTTCGTAAATCTCCAGGTCAACGGCCTCCAGGGCAGCAAGGCTTTTGTTCTCTCCTAACCCCTGTTCGCCAGCCGCTAAAGGCCACTTTTTGCCGACAGCGCACACTTTTATTTTGACGCGCGGCTTATTTTCCTGCATCAGCAATCTCCTTTCCAGCTCATTATCAGGCGCGGCGCACGCCAAAACGGCTCAAGGTGCGCAGCTCGATGGCGCGCATCAGACGGTCAATGACCAGTCCCAGTACGCCGATGATCACCATGGAGGCCATGACCAGGTCGTAACGCACCTGATTGCGGCCGTCAATAATTAAAAATCCAAGCCCGGAGCGCACACCCACCATCTCGCCGGCCACCAGGAAGATCCAGGCCGCTCCCAGGGCCATATGCAGTCCGGCCGCCAGGTAGGGAAACGATGCCGGGGCTACGATCTTGAGCAGGATTTGCCCAGGCGCGGCGCCAAAGTTTTGCGCCACGCGCAAGAGCAGGGGATCGACGCTTTTAACGGCGGCGATGGCGGAGAGTGTAATCGGGAAAAAAGCCGCCAGAAAGATAATAAAGATGGTCGGCTGGTTGCCGATGCCAAACCAGAGGATGGCGAGCGGCATCCAGGCGATGGGGGAAATGGGCCGCACGGTCTGCAGCAGCGGCTCCACCAGCGCCTCCAGGCGGCGGGACCAGCCTGCCAGCAGGCCGAAAGGCACCCCGAGCACCACCGCCAGGAGATAACCGGCAAGGAAGCGATAGAAGCTGTCGGCAACAGACCTTAGCAGCACCCCACGCACCCATAGTTCCTGGATGGCCGCCGCTACTGCCAAGGGGGAAGGCAAAAGTCCGGGTGGGAAAATTTCCGCCCAGCTGACTGCCTGCCAAACAGCAAGCAAGATCAAAAAACCGGCCGTCGATAAAAATATCTGTTCCGTTTTCTTCATAATTCGCCGCAACTCCTCCCCGGCAAAGCCGGATTATCTCTCTTTGGCCAGCTCCTCGTTAATCAGTTCCTCCAGCGCCACAGGCTCCGTCAAAACCCCCAAATCAAGCAAATACTGCTGATGTTCGGCAAACTCCTGGACGGTTGGCGCAAGCTCACGAAAGGTCGTTCTGGCCAAACCGGGAAGCAGAATATCTTCCGCGTGGCCAAAGTATTGGCGACTGACAGCGACAGCTTTTTGTGGGTCCGCCTCTGCCGCTTCGCCTGCAGCCAGCAGCGCAATGGTCAGCTCCGTTGCCGCCTCCGGATGATCACGCAGCACTTCCTCCCGCAGCGCCAGCACGCAGCAGGTGGAATTCTCCCATATTTCCTGCGACGGCAGCAGTATCTTTCCTACACCCTGCACTTCCGCGACCGCGCCGAACGGTTCCGCCACCAGGTATGCGGCGATTTCGCCTCCGGCCAGGGCCGCCATCATATCCGGCGGTGCCATCTCCACGATCTCCACGTCCGCAAGGGAAAGCCCGGCGTTTTGCAGCGCTTTATACAGCAGGATATGATGGACGGAAAAGCGGCTGGGGATAGCCACACGTCTGCCTGACAGATCAGCCACCGCGGCAATTTCCGGCCGGGCCACCATGACGTTGCCGTCCCGGTGCCCAAGCGCTACTGCCTGCAGCGGGATACCTCTCTGCCGTCCGGCCAGCGCCAGTTCAAAGAGCATTACCGCGCCGTCGATGTGCCCGGCGAACAAAGCCTCCGTCAGTTCGGGCCAGGAACCGAACTTTACCACTTCCATGTCGAAATTGGCAAAAGCACCGCCGCGCTCCTGGTGGGCCATCACCAGCGCAGTGGCATGGGTAATCGGCAGGTAGCCGATCTTCAGCAGCGGTTTATCCTGGCTGACAGGAACCGCCGGTGCCGGTGTTTCCGTGCGCCGACCATAACCGGTGACAACAACCGCCAAGGCTACAGCCGCCACAACCGGCAACAGCAGCCGCAGATTCTTATTGTTCATCAGCATCTCTTCCTCCTCGTAATTTAAGGGACACCATACTTAATTATTGGTTTTCTGCCTTCTTGTTAGCTGATTCTGACCGGCAGAACTGTACTAATCCCAGCCCAGTGCCTGCCGCTTGCGTCTGATATGCAGCCTGGCTGTCTGAGCAGCCAGTTCCGGGTAAGGCTCTGTATAAACCTTTGCTCCGACTTTTTCGCGCAGCCCTTCCCCGGCAAAGAAATCGGCGATCTCGTTGCTGCCGCGCTCCAGGTCGTCTTCGGCCGCCGCTCCCGCAGGTTTACGCGGCAACGGAACCGGGATGGGGGCCGGGAAACCAATGACGTTGCTGACACCATGCGCCAGGAAACTGACCCCCTGCCCCACCGTCTTTTCGTTGCCCGGCTCAGGCCCGACAAAGAGGTAAGGCATCTCCGGCATGGACCTTCCGGCGGCATCCGCCACATCAATGAACAGTCGCATGGTGCGCGTGTTATCAACGCAGCCGCCGACAGCCAGCACCGGTGGAATATCTAACTCGCGGCAAACCTCGGCCAGCGCAGGTGCGGCCAGCTCCGCCGCCGCCGGCGCGCAAAGGCCGGCGTTTAGCAAGGCGTGGGCGGAGCAGCCGGTCGTCGTCACCAGGATGCCGCCGGCAATCAGCTTTTTGGTGATGGTCACATGGTTGTATTCGTAGGGCACTTTGGGGTTGTTGCAGCCAACCACCGTAGCCAGGCCTTTTATCTTGCCATCCCGCAAAAGTCCCGCTATTTGCTTCGGCCCGCCGAAGCGCTCCATGATCGCCTCGTAGCTCCAGCCGCTGACGGCAGCCGTTGTCTCCCGGGGGATGCGGATACGTTGGCGGTCACGTCCGGCAAAAGCCTCCACGGCCAACAAGGCCAGTTTGTGCGCGTCATCCTCTAAGGTCTCCGGATTTTCCGGGTCAAAGGGGATGTGCACGGCGCCGGGAATCCGGTTAGAGGCACAGGTAGTGATAATCCTGGTGCCGTAGCAAGCAGCCACCTGCTGAAGGCTGGGCAGTACGCACTGCATATCGACCACCACGGCGTCCACCGCCCCTGTGCCAAGCGCCAGTTCCTGCCCCATGATGTTGGTCACTGTCGGAATCCCGTAGCGGGCCAGCAGTTCGTCTCCGGTGCAGCACAGGCCGCCTACCACGATTCCGGCGGCGCCAAGCTCTCTGGCCCGTGCCTGTATCTCCGCGGAATTTAACTTATCAAGAATCTTCTCCACCATGACCGGAGAGTGGCCGTGAACCAGGATGTTGACATGGTCGCTTTTAAGTACGCCGTAATTAACGGTTGTTACCCGCGGCTGGGGGATACCGTAAAGAATCTCCGTGGCGAGGGAAGAGCCAAACAGCGTGCTGTAACAATAAGCCAGCGCCGCCCGTAACTCCTGTGCGGCCAGCGCCCGCCAGTCTGAACAGCCGCCAAGCGTCGTCATATGCAGCGCTTCCATAACCTCAAAAGCGGCCGAGCGCGGCATTACCCCGAGGCGCTCCCAGGTTTCCCGGCGCTCACGCGGTGCATAGGCGGCCAGCATGGCCATCGGCTCGGCCTCCATGCGTGACAGGTCAAAAAGCAATATACCGGCTACCTGGTCGGCCAGCTCCGACGCCGGCCGCGTCGTGTCCAGTCCAAACCTGCCGGCCAGGTCCATAAGCCGCTCAGTACCTTTTAGCGGGATAGCGGCTTTTCCGGCAGCAGCCGCCCGGATGGAAAGATAAATCTCATGGGCATGCCGGGCATGGGCTGAAAGACCGGCCACCAGCGCGCGCAGGAGATTGCCGATAATAGCGGAAGCTTGGTCCTTGCCGCAGATGCCGGTAGGGTTTTTTTCCGAAATGCGGCAGGGTCCCCACTGGCACATACGGCAGCAGGTCCCGCGCAACCCAAAACCGCATTGGGGCTGCTGCTGCTCAAAGCGGTCAAAACAGGTCTCGCAGCCATCGTCGGCCATTTTCTCCAGCAGCTCTCGCGTAGCCGGGTTCGGCGTCAGTTTTTGCACATCTTCCTTGCCCGGCATCTCCGCATTCAGTATCGGCACATTGTATTTATACTTCATCGTTAACCACCTATTCAGCCGGCTGGAAGCGGCGTTATTCTACTGCTCCTGAAAGAGGACGGTGGAAAGATAGCGCTCTCCGGTATCCGGCAGGACCACCACGATAGTTTTACCCCGGTTCTCCTCCAGACGGGAAAGGGAAAGAGCAGCGTAAGCCGCCGCCCCGGAAGAAATACCGACCAGCAGACCTTCTTCCCGCGCCAGGCGGCGCGCCGTAGTCAGCGCCTCCTGTTCAGTAACCTGAATAATCTGGTCAATAACATCCACATCGAGGATTTCCGGGACAAAACCGGCGCCGATGCCCTGGATTTTGTGCGGCCCCGGCATCCCGCCGGATAACACCGGCGAAGCGGCCGGCTCCACCGCCACGATGCGCAAATCTTTCTTTCTGGACTTTAAAACTTGCCCCACCCCGGTAATCGTCCCGCCCGTACCCACACCGCCGACGAAAATATCCACCCGGCCGTCCGTATCGCGCCAGACCTCTTCAGCAGTGGTTTCGCGGTGTATTTGCGGGTTGGCCGGGTTTTTAAACTGCTGGGGAATAAATGAATCCGGGGTTTCCAGCGCCAGCTCCTCCGCTTTACGGATTGCCCCTTTCATGCCCTCCGCGCCGGGGGTAAGCACCAGCTCGGCCCCGTACCCTTTTAACAGGCTGCGCCGTTCCACCGACATCGTCTCCGGCATGGTCAGAATCAGACGGTATCCCTTGCCGGCGCAGACCAGCGCCAAGGCAATGCCGGTGTTGCCGCTGGTCGGCTCAATAATAACCGTCTTGCTGTGGATAAGGCCTTGTTCTTCAGCCGCCTCAACCATGGAAATACCTATGCGGTCCTTGACACTGCCGCCCGGGTTGAACGACTCCAGCTTGGCCAATACTTCGGCGTAACCATCGTTTACTTTGTGCAGCCTAAGCAGTGGTGTCCCGCCGATCAGTTCAGCGATGTTATCATACACTCGACCCATTACATTCCCTACCTTCATAAAAAGTATTCATATTCCTATATGTTTAATTGGTTTTATTTTACCTCTAAACATTTTCTTTGTCAAGCAACTTTATCCAAAATGACCGGTCCAAATATGCCGCTATTTTACCATCATCATAACCCACGCCGCTTGCATAACAAAAAAAAGCGGCAGACAAGCTGCCGCTCCCAAGGTGAGTGCTATTCTGCTGGCGTAACAAACAGCGCCAGCAATTCGTCAATCTCGGCTATCATCTCTTTTAAAATCCGCTTCCTGGCTTCCTGCACCGCAAAGATGTTATCCACGTTGCCCCGCAGGCCCGGGCCGTTTTGCTTCCTGTTTTCCTTTAACTGTTCCCGCTCTTCACGGATATCCCCCAGCGTATCCGCAAATTTAGCCCTCTGTTCCCGGATCAGACGCAGCTGCTCCCTTACGGCAGCCTCTTTCCCTGCCGGGAACAGTTCCGGATTTTCACGCAACTCCTTGATCAGCTCGCGAATTTCCTTCATTTTTACCCGAATTTCCCGGTTAAGCGCCTTGATAATCCGTTGGTCTCGCTTTATTTCCGCCGCTCTCATCCGGGCAATTTCGCGCTGTGTGTAAACCCGGTTGTAAACCGTCTCCGCGACCCGCCCCCGTCGCCTGTCAACTTCTTTAGCAACCTGTTCCTGCTTACGCTGTTGCCTGTACACCTTTGCCGTGACCTGCTCCCTGACAGGCTGTTGTCTGTACACTTCAGATGTTACCTGCCGCCTATTTATCGCAGAACCAACCTGTTCTTTGGCCTTTTCACGGGACCCCCGTCCCTCGCCCCTGGCTTCCGCATGACCCGCAAAGTAAGCGCCGGTTGCCAGCAGCAACACGACAACCATGCTGACCGAAACAATCTTTTTCAACATAGGGCTTCAGCCTCCTTAGGTTAAAAGTTTAACTCTTCTTCCGGGATTTCGTCTGCCGACTCCAATATGCCCAGAAACAGCTCCAATTCCTTGTCAAGCTCCGCCAACAGCTGCCCGGTATCCGCAAAGACGGGGTTTCCCGAAACTATTACCAGCGGCTTTTCCTGTCCGGCCGGAGGCTGTTGAGGCGGCGTGCCGCTTGGCTGCTCCCGCGCGTCAGGCTGCTTAGCCTCCGCAGTTTCTTGCCTTGCGCCTTCTTCCGGTACAGTTTCGCTTGCCTCCTCCGACAGTGTTCCGGCCGTTTGCGGTTCCTGACGGGTTACCGCCGTCCTTGTCTCTGCCGCCTTACCTGCCTCATCCCTGCCAGCCACTGTTTCCGCCGGTCCGGACCTTTCCGCGGCACAGCCGGTAACGAGGACTGCCGCCAGCACAATCGCTGCCATCAGCTGTACATTTGAGTTCTGCAACAGCACACCACCCCTCATGCAATTTCACTCCCCCGGCTTGCCTGGTTTAATTTTACCCTGACCATGTAAAAGGCTGATAACCCGAATGTAAACATTCTGTAAACAAATTATTTCCCGGGCAACACCATACTTGCCAATGTCCCCTTTTCGTCGCTCTCCAGGGTAAGGCGGCCGCCATGCAATTCAACAATGCTCTTGGCGATAGACAGACCCAGTCCCGTACCGCCTGTTGCCGCATCCCTGGACTTCTCCACCCGGTAAAACTTTTCAAACACCAGCGGCAATTCCCGGGAAGGAATGCCGGGACCGGTATCCCATACCTCAGCTGTCACCGTATGTTCTCCTGCGGACACGCGGATCCCCACCCTGCCGCCGGCAGGCGTGAATTTAATGGCATTGGACAGCAAATTGGCGATAACCTGCCTGATCCTGTCACCGTCCGCACAAACCGGCACCTTTGTTTCGCAACCATGCACCTCAAGCGCAATGTCCTTAGAGTTTGACTGAATAAGAAAAAGCTCTGCCACTTCTCTGACCAGAAGACATAAATCAGTTTCATTTTTTTGCAAGGCAACAACTCCCGCCTCCAGTCTCGCCATTTCCAGCAAATCATTTGTCATGTCAGTCAGGCGGTTGGTCTCCTGTAAGACAAGGGCCAGGCACCGTGACCGCTCCCGGGGAGGAATGACATCGTCCTGTATGCCCTGCACAAATCCTCTGATAGCCGTCAGCGGTGTACGCAATTCATGAGAAATAGCGGCAATCAGGTCCCGCCGCATATTCTCCATTCTCTGCAGTTTATTCTTCATGTCGTTAAATGAGCGAACCAGACGACCTATCTCATCACTGCCGCTTTCAACCAGGTCTGCTACCTCTTTGCCGCCGGCCATGACCTCTGAGGCTCTGGTCACACGGATAAGCGGTCTGGTGAGGCGGTGTGAAACAAAATACACCACAATAAAAGCCAGTCCCAGCAACACGACGCCGCTTAGCCAGACGATTCTTCTTCCCTGAGCCAGAACGCCTTCCAACTCGTTTAGCGGTGAAAACAAAATCACTGCGCCCGCTACTTGCTCGCCGGATAGTGAAGGTACACCTACCGCCACCACGTAAGCGCCAATTTCCGGAGAAAACTGCCGTCTTCTGACGACAGCATCTCCCTGCCAAATTCCGTCCAATAGTCCGGTCAGCCATTCATCGGGCAAAGTTTCCCGCCAAGCAGCCTGCTCCGGAAAGTCTCCGTCCGGTATGTCTAACAACACCACTCTGGCGTTCGCAGTTTCCCCGGCGACATTAGCCGCCATGGCCAGTTCGTTTTCTGTCATCAGACCCCGCCTGGTCCTGACCAGCAGGGTGTTCAGGTAATAACCCGTTTCCAGCAGTGCCTCCTGTTTTGCCAAAAACAGGTGTTCTTTCATAAACATGTACAGCAAAACAGAAAACAACGCGATGGCAACAGCGATAATCAGCACATAGGTCAGCAGCAGGCGGCCAAAAATGCTTTTCATGGTGTCGCCTCAAATTTATAGCCTACGCCGCGGATCGTTCTGAAACTAAAGCCGCAGCCTTCAGATTCCAGCTTTTCACGCAACCTCTGGATGTGTACATCAACCGTCCGCGTCTCCCCGGCATAGTCGTACCCCCAGACTTTTGCCAACAACTGCTCGCGGTCAAAAACTTTGCCCCGGTTTCGCCAGAAAAAAAATAGAAGCTGCAACTCTCTCGGCTTTAGCTCAACCGCTTTCCCGTCAAGACGCACTTCATAAGATTCCATGTTGATTTCCATGGTCCCAATCCTGTCAACGGGGGATTCCTCAGCACTGCTTCCGGCCGCTCTTCTCAGCAGGACCCTTACTCTCGCCACCACTTCCAGCGGGTCAAAGGGTTTCACCACATAATCATCAGCGCCAAACCTGAACCCCGCCAGCTTGTCCTCCACTCCGTCCCTGGCCGTCAGCATTAACACCGGCACATTGCTTTCCCGCCGCAAGACCCGGCAAATCTCAAACCCGCTTTGCCCCGGCATCATCAGATCGAGAACGACCAAATCCGGCGTGTCCCGGCGAAAAAGAGCCAGCGCACCGTCTCCGTCCCCGGCCAGAAAAACGGCATAGCCCTCAAACTCCAGATAAAGTTTCAGCACTTCCCTGATATTGGCGTCGTCATCAACAACCAGAACCTTTTTAACCATTGTTTTCCCTCTCCGGAGGAAAGATTAAATCGTGATAATCAGCAAGCCATTCTTCTTTCAGCTCTTTCAGTTTGCCTTCGCCGTAGCGTCGTTCTCCCCGTGGAATCTTAACCTGCAGTGACTTATTCACCCTGGCCGGCAATCCGCTTAATACATAAATTTCATCACCCAGGTAAAGTGCTTCGTCTAAATCATGAGTAACAAAAATAACCGTCCGCAAGTCTTGCTGCCATAACGCAGCAAAGGAATCCATCAACGAGATTTTAAGTTGCAGATCGAGCCCCTTAAAGGGCTCATCCATCAGCAACAGGTCTGAAGGAAACACGAAGGCACGAGCGATACTGACCCTTTGTTTCATGCCACCACTGAGCTTCTCAGGCCAATAGTCCCTGAAATCGTATAAGTCAACCATTTTAAGGTATTTATCAACTATTTCTGCCCGCTGTTTTTTGGGATATATATCTTTGCTGACAAAGTCAATATTCTGCCAGACGGTTTTCCAGGGCAGCAGTCTTGGTTCCTGAAAAAGATACGAGACCGTTTTACCGGCAAAACCCTTAAATTCCCCGCTGTCAGGCTTGAGTAATCCGCTGATTAAATTTAATAATGTTGTCTTTCCACCCCCTGAGGGCCCCATAATACAGGTTATTTTTTTTTCGGGTACAGTGAGACTAAAATTCTCATATACTTTTAGAGACTTAACCCCTTTCCCCACTTTAAATTCTTTTGCCAGGTTTGTGATTTGTAATGCCTTCTGCATCGTCCGGTCCATCCTTATTTCCAAACTTCCATCCTCTTCCTTAAAGTAGAAACACTGTAATCAAACAGGGCAGCTAAGGCGATGGCCACCACCGTCCAGGCAAAAACCCCGGCAGTGTTCAGAAAGACACGTGCTGTCTGCAGGCTCGTCCCCATTGAGATAGGAGGCTGGCTTAACACCTCAGTCATGATGACCACGCGCAAATTAAGCCCCAATGCTGTGGAACAGGCTGCCAGCACATACGGCATGATAGAAGGAAGATATATTTCCAGCAGCTTCCTCAGCCTGCCGATCCTATACATGGCAGCCATTTCAATCAATTTATGGTCCACATTGTCTACCCCGGCTATGATGTTGGTGTAAATAATAGGGTATATTACCAGAGACCCGACTAAGACAGGTGCTTTTTCTGTACCAAGCCAGATCAGGGCGAGCAAAATAATCGAGATAGGAGGAGCCGCCTTTGTGATTACCACCAGCGGGCTGAACAGGTAGTACAGCGGTTTCCACAACCCGGCCAACACAGCAAAAAGTAATGCTGTCAAAAACGTCAGGGTAAAACCGATCAGGCTCCTGGTTGTAGTATTAAATACCGCCGTCCAGAAGTTTTCGTAAGTGATGATTCGGACAAGTTCCTGCCAGGTTTCGCCTGGAGGAGGAAGGATAATACTCGCCCCCACTGCCCGGGAGACGACCTCCCACAGGATCAGCAGGCATAGCACCGCCCCCGCCGTATAAAGCTTATCTTTGGAAGTAAAAAGCTTCACCGGGCAAGCGCCCTCCAATCGCCTCAGGAGAAAAGTCCCGCAGCACTGTTAAGAAAGCCTCAATTGCTCCGCGCGCCTCTTTTGCGCCCACAAACCGGATGTTGCTCCGGGGAACTGCCTTTTCCACGACTCCGGCAGTCATCCCTGTCAACAGCCCTTCCGCCCATACTCCCGCTGTTTGCGGGTTATTATTAACCCAAACCGCGCTTTGCGCCACCTCATGCAAGAATCTGTCCACAAATTCCGGGTAACCGTTAATCACGGCGTTGCTGATCAGCAGCGAGGCCTGCGGATAGCTGACCCCCAGTCCGGTTGCCCTTGCCCACTCCTGCTGAAAGTCCAGCACCACCGAAAAATCCTGCCTTCTCGTCAGCACCTGGGTCACTGCCGGCTCTGCCAGCACGGCCGTTTTGACCCGGCCGGCAAGCACCGCCTGAGCCAGTTCCGTTACACTGCCCAAGTACCTTAAAGTAACGTCCCGGTCAGGATTCAGACCGTTTTGAGCCAACAGGTATCTCAATACTATATCGGGGGTACGCCCTCTGCCAAAAGTGTAGAGTTCTTTCCCGCGCAAATCTTGCCAGTTGCTGATATTCTCGCTGCTTATCAGATATAGCGTCCCCCAGATATTTACTGCGGCAAGCCGGTAAGGGATGTTTCTGTTATAAAAGATAGCCGCCTCGTTGGTGGGAACAATGGCGATGTCGGCTTCTCCTGATACTACCTTGGCGGCCAGTAGTTCCGGGGAGCGGACTATTTCATAGCTGACGGTTACATTTCTGCCCATGGGGGGGCGTTCTCTAAGCAGCCTGACCATGCTTAGGGCTGTAACGCCGTCCGGAATTGCCACCCGCACAGTAAGAGCCGGGACAGAGCTCAACTGAACAGTCCTGGTCGCCGCTTCCCAGTTGACGCGCCAGCCAAGACCGGTACCCAGAAAGCGCAAAGGAACAAAGAGGCGTCCATCCAGCAGTACCGGTGCCGTATCCAACCGGATCTGGCGACCGTTGCTGGCGGCCACAGCCTGTCCTGCCGTCAGCCTGATAACGGTATCGCCATCAGTCACGGTTACGCTTCTTTCCCCAGCGTTCCAGCTGACACGGGCACCAAGCCGCTCGGCAACAACCCGGTAAGGCACCATAACCCGGCGATTGACCAGCTGCGGTGACACACCCCCAAGCTCTGTACCGTCGACAACAACCCGGATCGGCCGTGTGTCAGCAGCATGAACAACGGGCGTAGCACCCGTCAGCAAAACAAATACTAACATTAAAAATATACCAAGATTTCCTGGCCTAACCTTGTCTATGCCTTTCATAAATGAACCTCCCTGAGCTTGGGGTCGCTCGCCTACATTGTAGCATGAGTACTGGAAGCTGACAACAGCAAGTCCCCGCTGCGACTGGCGGCTTTGTGCCGTTCCTTAAAGTCTGCCCTGCATCTGGTTCAGTGGGGCCGGAACGCTCTCCGCTGCAACCCGGCTGTCAGTCTATGCTGTCCAACGCCCGGAGATAACGGTCTTTTAGATCGCAAAGAATACGCAGCCGTCAATTGTTAAGAACGTCTTAAACCACACCGTGGCCTACCTTGGGGCACGTATGCCAAGGTACTCCATTAGGGCTGTTTGCAGCACTTTAGAGAAGTTCACGCCTTGCTCCTCAGCTGACTCTTTTAGCCACGCAGGGATAGTCACGTTGGTCTTGACAGCCCTATTATCCAGTTCGTTCCGAGCAAGTTCAGGGAAAACAGAAACAGGGGCCACAATGTACCCGTCTGCCGTCTCAGGATCGATCTGCGGTTTCTTTGAAGGCACGGGGATTTCATCGCCATCTTTCTCCATCCCGTAGATGTGTAAGCCAAGTGCCTCAGCAACATTCAGCTGGGCCTGCTCAAAATCTTTACCCATACTCACACACCCCGGAAGATCGGGAAAATACACTCCGTAACCATCCTCTGTAGGCTCAAACACGGCAAGATAAGTAAGTTTACGCATAACCGTGACTCCTTTCTTTTGGCTTGGCAGGGTTATCATTTTAGCCCCGCCTGCCTAAGAATACTGTTTAGAGTTCCGGGAGGAATATCGCCTGAGTGGTCTGAGACTGTGACTTTTCCTTTTTTCGTCGGATGCTTTAGCTGTATGTGAGACCCTCTGTTTCGGGTTTCTATCTCCCGCCATCCGTCCTTATGCAGTAGTTTTAGTATTTCTCTGACCGTTATTGTTGCTCCCTCCCCACATCTTTGGTATACGCATAAATTATACGCATGTTAAGAGGAATCCAGCGTGCTGTAGTCAGCGCTCAGCCACTGCAACCGTGGCCTGAGAATCAGCCGACTGATATTCTCCATAGTTATAATCCCCGTATACCCTGACCTTGGCAAAGCCTGCCTCCAGGAGCAAGGTTTCCAACTCAGTCCGCCGGATTGGCCGCAGCGTGATCCTGTTTTCAAAACGGTCTGTGCCCTTATCCTTCCGGGTCACTTCCAGGACGGAATCAAACAGCAGACACTCCTCTCCCCGTGGGCGGTATATACGGGAAAAGCGTAAGCCTTCCCGTTCAATCAGCGGCAACTCCGTGTCTCCTGAAGCGAGGATACGGTCAAAATTGACGATTTGCAGCACAGCCCTGCCGGGACTGCGCAGCACTCTGTGCATGGCTGCCAACGCCATTTTTAAATCATTCTTTTCCAGCAAATGAGCCAGCGAATTGCCGATGCAAAAAAGGCCGCCGAACACAAGTCCAAGAGCATCGGGTTCACGCATGTCGCCCACCGCGAACTTAGCCGCCCCGGCTGCTGCTGCCTTTTTTTGAGCTCGTTCCACCAGGGCCGGCTCCAGGTCCGTCCCCCATGCCTCATAACCGAGACGCGCCAGTTCAAGCGCGTATGTGCCCGTACCGCAGGCCAGGTCAAGAACCCTACGGGCCCCCACAGCAGAAAATTCTCTGTGCAGGAATGCAGTTTTGCTTTGTTCCAGAGGAAAGATTAAATCATAATGGCCGGCCAGGCTGTGATAAAACATCGGACCTCCAAAATTGCCGTCAGTGGACCTGACTCATTCCATCTCGTCCCACATCTCATCCACCGAAGCGTAAGCTTTCAATTTTCCTTCTCGGGCTTCTTTGCGCCCTTCCTCGATGGCGGCGCGGATTTCCGGTTTCCAGGCCCATATTTCGTCTTTTGGAATTACCGTAATCGGTGTAATAATTACCCGGCCTCTTTTGATTTCAATCTCCAGATCATCGCCATTTTTTAACCTCAGGGCCTTGACCACTGTGCGAAATTCGTACTTTTATTATATTGCTCCGAGCGTCAAAAGTAAACGACGGCGCCAGTGCTTTTTCGTTAAATGGACCAGGTGGGGTTAGCTTATCCGGCCGTCTGCCCATTTTCTCCAGAGTTGTCCAGCGGCTTCCACTACCAGCGGGTCAAATTATGTCTATCCTTTTCCGTTCCTTAATGCCTGCTTCAGGTCTGCCACCCCTCGTTTGGTAAAGATGATGGGCAGCCGGCGGCGCTTGGCCTGTCCTTTGACACAGTCCATCAGCGCATGGTTGACATAGTCGTGAACAATCAGAATCATATCAACATGCCGCGGAATGTCCTTTTTCCTTTCCTTGCGTCCCGACCAATGAATAATTTCACTGGCTCCGTAATCTTCGAGTTCCTTGGGCATGTTACCAAGCCTGTCCGCCCCCACCAATAAAACAGTCATGTTGTTCACTCCATTTCAGCGATATTGAAAATCATTCTCACAACAAAGTATATAGCTTAGTTCTCCCGCTGTCAAGTATTTTTGCCGCCCTAAACGGTCCTGCCGGAAGGTTTTCCTCCAGGGGCTTCAGCTGATTCCAACAACCGTAAACAAGTCGCCTGCGGCGGAGGCCATCAAAAAGGCTGCTATCTCCTCTTTTAGCTTCTGCAGCTGAATCGCTTCTTCCGATGTAATCGTACCGGCATGAACTTTATGCGAAAGCTCGATAAATTCGGAAGGGATAAGCCCGTGCTTCAGGGTCAGACTGACCTTCTTCCCGTTATACGCCACTTCAAAATAGTATTTGCCTCCGACTCCGTCAGCGGCATCAGGCGCCTCCTTATCAATGGCGATACTCTGGTCGACTGTCAGCCTGCCTTGGGTGTTCGCCCTGGTGACCATTTCAATTCCGTCGATAATTCCCGGGCCGTTAACAGCAAGCCGGATAATGATTTTATCGCGGGGCACGATTTCCCCGCCTGCCAGACAGGACAGCGCCAGTTCCAGCATTTTATAAGCCATGGCGACTCCGGCCACAAATGAGCAACCGTGGTATTTTAACATCTCCTGATGGGATACTTGAATAACTGTTCCCTGGTCCCTGACACATATGACATCGGCCACTTTGTTCACCTCCATTGCTGAATTAACGGGGACGCCGACTAATAATAAGTCACAAAATCCGACAAATTCAGTTCCCGGTTAAATCTGCGGAACATCTCCTGCACTATGCGATGGTTCTCCGCCGCCTCAGGACCGGCGTGACTGACAACCAGCTTCTGCAAAGAGTCGGGCGCCGGCACCTGTCCGGTACCCGGGCCGCCGTCGCAGGGGTCGGCACAGTTATATGCTTCGAGCAAGTCGGGCAGCTTACCCTTCTGCCGCACTACTTCCCTGAATTCTGCCAAATACTCATAAACCCTTTCAGGTCCGCTGATTTTCTCAAAACACCCGGTTGGGAGATGGGGAAGTATACTTTCGCGCAACCCGCCATAGAACCCCAGGGTTCTGCCGTTGCCGACTGCGTCGTCGTCGAAGCCTGCGGCCGGATAGGTGTCAAGTTCTATTCCCTGTTCACTGAAATATTCCTTTAGACGACCGAGCGTAACGTTGTAGGAAACCAGGGCACTGCCGACGGTACGCATCTCTGCCCGCTTCGCAATGCAAGGTGAAAGGAAAGCCAGTTTTTCCTCCGCTCTCCTGTATTTCCTGAGAAAAATTGCCGCGCAATGCAGCGGGCTGAAAACCGGGATAAGCTGCCGCCGCAACCCCGGCAGGTGGCATTGAATGAATCGGGAGACCGCCGCACAGGGCGAGGCTATAAGCCCGGCGCCGGGATTCCGCCGCAAGACCTCCACATATGCCCAAATTGTTATATCCGCGTAAAAAAGGACATTGTAAATTGAGTCAACTCCTGACTGCTTCAGGAATCCGAACAGTTTTGCCGGCGATGCAAACTGGCTGTGAACCGCCGGCGCCACTAAAAGGGAAATAGGTGTTCCCCGTCGCAGGTCTTCAAGAAATAAAGCGGTATCGTCTTGATAACTAATCGCCCGGCGGGGGCAGGCGGACAGGCACTCGCCGCAGCCGACACAACCGTTTTGCATGACGCTGTTCAGCGAAGATGTTCCCCTTTTTGCTGCCGGGCAGATTCTGAGGCACCTCTTGCATTCGGCACAATCGCTGTTGACGGCCATATCACCAGCCGTTAATTGCTCGGCTGAAGGATCATCCGGCATCATCTCTTTAACCTCTGGAACCAACGCTGTTTAACCTTACTCTGTCAAGATTAATGCCGCCATCATTTTCTTTTTTCAGCGGCAGGTTATGAACAAAAGTCTGCAAACGCATTTCATCATTCTCGTTCTTCTTCCCGTCTATCCCGATATTCAGCCAGGCGCCATGCTCCTTGAACCGCTCAGAAAAAATGTTCGTCAGCAACGCTGTATTTTCATACAATGATGCCACGTTAATAATGGCGTGCGCGCCCTCTTCACGGGCCAGCATTGCCTTGCCGATGCGGTACATGCCAAAACCGCCGTACAGACAAGGGAGATACTCTTTGCTGAAGCGGGTAATTTTTTCTGCCCGCTGCTGCAGAAGCTTACCGGCGCCGGAGAAAACTTGTTCCGCTTCAGCAGACAACCTGCCAAGGACTGACCGGTATCTGAGATAAATGAACAGTTCCTTCTTGGCTTTTGCTTCCGCCTGCTTCTCAGATAAATAATGATAAATGACCTCTGCTAACGGCGCCAACTTAATTTGCGCGCCAAGCCGTTCTGCGCTTTCTACCAGGTTAGCGTTCAGTTCCGGCCTGTAAAGCAGGTACGGCTCTCCCACCAAGGCCAGCAGCGGCCTGGTCTTTGGCTGTGTGGCCAAACGCGCAAAATCCGCGCCGGCCGCGGCTACCATTGCCTTAAGGTCCCGGACTCCGGCTAGCTGCTGCAGATACCCGGCAAACAGGTGATTGGCCATAGCCGGGTCATCGGTATATGGCCTGCTGTCCAGCAGCATTTCAGACAATACGTCTACCGCAAAAATCATTCTAAACATTGCTGCGGTCAAGTCTGGTTCAAACAAAGATTTTTCAGTAAACAAGTCTTCCAGGAACGGCGCCACTACCTCTACTTGAGTCAGGCCTTGTTTATTGAGGAAAGTTTTAAGGAGCCTGGCATACTGGCCGTCGACCTCCGCGCCTTCCAGCGCCGGTATTAAGATCGCAATCCTGTCCAGGCGTTCTTTTTCTTTGGTTAATGTTGTCACCACGCTGCCAAGCAAAGCTGTCAAGGAGAAACACTCTTTGCCCGTGGTAAATGAACGTACCGCCTCTACGACCTCCTCCTGCGGAGGTTCCAGCAGCTGCGCCTTGTAACCGAACCGCCCCAGTGTGTTGGAAAGAGCAGTCGCATGCGGTCCCAAGTCGGGGAGAAATAGTTGTTTGCCGGCGCTGACAGCTGAAGATAGCGCCACTTTGGGCAAGCTGACACACCCGGCCTGCGGGCGTTGACTATTCAGGCTGCTGATAAATGCTTCCAGCCTGGTAATGATACCAACCGGGGAGGAGTGCTCATCCACCTCCAGGTGCAAATACGGCTTATCCCCCATAATTTCCGACACATAATGCGTAAGCGCGGTGTCAGGACCGCACCCGTGATTTGTAATAAATACCGGATAAAGATTGGGATGCTCTCTGGCAATCTGGACCGCAGCCAGAATATGCTGCCCAAAAGGCCAGTACATATTAGCGCAAAAGTCAGATACATCATAATCAGCAATGGGCAAGGCATCTTTAGGGATTATTTTAATGCCCATTTTGGCCAGTTCCTGAGGGATGCGCATATTCAAATGGCGGTCAATAATTCCGTACGGCCGGGTGATTAACACAAGAGCCTTTTCATCGGGAGATAAGTTCCGCAGGAACTCTCTCCCCGCTTTTTCCACGGCCTGTTCAAAGGCGTCCTTGGCCAGGAAGCCCGCCTTGATGGCTGGTAATAATTGCATCGCGCTTTTGCCCAGCTCGGCGCCCATTTTTAAGAATGTTTTAAGCAAATGCTGCCTGCCAAATTTAAACGACAGGACAGGGCTGATCAGTTTTACATTCTTTTGCCGCATCTGGCTGCCCAGCAAAACTTCTATGATTTTAGCCGCGCTTTGCATAAAAATACACGGGTAATCCTGTCTCGTCCTGGAAACCTGGTGTTTCATCGTGGCCAGCGCCGGCAGAAAGATATAATCCACATTTTTTTCCAGCAAATCCAGCACATGACCGGCAATCAGTTTCACCGGGAAGCACGTTTCCTCATATGTCACGCTTTCACTTAAACCCACGATCCGCTCGTCGGTGTGCCCGGAAATGACCACATTGTAACCGAGATAATGAAACATGGCCTGAAACATGGGAAACAGTTTATACATATACAATACACGCGGGATACCCACAGTTGGCGCCTCAGGATTCAACTTCCCGCGGTAATCCTTCATGAACAGGGCCTCCCGCAGGGCAAACAAAGGCGGCAACTGCACCTCTGTATTGCCGGCGGTGCCTTTGTCAAACATGTTACCGCGCGCGCCGCAGCCGCCTGACCCTGCTTCCCAGCCATGAAACTTGCTGGACAACCCCTGGCCCTGCAACTGCTCCCGGGCCTGCAGCGCCGCGCCCCAAGCCCCGGTTACGCTGAAAAACGGGGAAACTGTAATCTGCCGGCCGGTAATATTTTGCAGGGCGGCCAATACGGCCCTGTTAAAGGCCACTCCCCCCTGAAAATTAATTTTTGCGCCGATTTTTTTAAACCCCACAACCCGGTTCAGATAATTTTGGGCCACGGCATAACACAGTCCGGACACGATATCCGGCAGAGGCGTGCCCAGCGCCAGGTGATGACGGACATTGGTGTCCATACAGACTGTGCAGCGTTCGCCCAAAGACACCGGCGTACTGGAGCTGAAAGCCAGCGGCGCGATCTCTTCTGCCGTAATGCCCAGTTTTTTGGCCTGCTCTTCCAGAAAAGAACCGGTACCGGCGGCGCAGACCTTATTCATTTCAAAACCGGTTACCACTCCGTTCTCCAGACGGATGAATTTAGCGTCCTGGCCGCCGATTTCAAATACCGTATCTGCCTCAGGGTCCGCCTCCACAGCGGCACGCGCCTGAGCGAAAATTTCATCTGCCACCACATCCCCGCCCACCAGGCCACCTATTAAATAACGGCCGGAGCCGGTCACCCCCACCCCCAGAACGCGTTCTCCGTGGTAACGGGCCTTAAATTCCTGCAACCCCTGCCGCACTGCCGCAATCGGGTCCCCGGCCGTGCGCAGGTACACCAGGTCCACCACCCGCCCCGCCGGGGTCATCAAAACCAGATTGGTGCTGGTAGAGCCCACATCAATGCCCAGATAGCAGTCGCCCTCATAAGCTGCAGCCTGATGTAACGAGTCGGTGTCAGCGGCGGGCATAACCAGGGGACGATGATAAGCAGCGGCGCAGGTCTTTTGTTTTTGTTCCAGCGCCTCTTTTAGTTTGCTTAAAGAAAGATAATCTCCGGCTGCCAAGGCCAGCAGGGCTGTCCCGCTGCTGTTCATATTCCTGCTTTCTCCCGGAATAAAAATGTCCTCCGTGCCCAGCGAAAAAAGCTCCCTGACCGCCCTGACAATCCCCTTGTTCTCCGTCATTCCTCCATGCAGCAGAAGCGGCGGGACCATTCGAGCGGAGCGAACCACTGATGCTTTAAATGTCCGGATTACCGCGTAGCAGAGCCCTGACAAAATGTCGCTTACCGCTCTGCCCTCCTGTTGCAGGTGGACAATGTCCGTTTTGGCAAAGACACTGCAGCGTCCCGCTATCCGCGGCACAGAGGAAGCCCGTTCTGTCAAGCCGGAAAGTTCGCACAAGTCTATGCCAAGGCGCAAGGCCTGCTCCTCAAGAAATGAGCCGGTACCGGCCGAACAATCGGTGTTAAAAGAAAAATGTTTAACGGACTTATCCGGGTGCAAGGCAATAAATTTGCTGTTCTGGCAGCCCAGCTCAACGATTGTACCCACCCGGGGATAACACTCTTTAACAGCCGCGCACTGGGCCTGCACCTCCGGGTAATTTTTCAGACCGGCCTCTGCGGCCAGTTTCAGGCCGCCGACGCCGGTCAGCGCGCCATACTGCAAGTCCTGCAGCTTGAACCGCAGAGCCAGACCATCGATTT
Organism: Bacillota bacterium; assembly: GCA_018725565.1. GTDB lineage: Bacteria > Bacillota > Dethiobacteria > Dethiobacterales > Dethiobacteraceae > HKB214. The sequence goes on from QLUR01000010.1 coordinate 45,551, forward strand.
CTTCTGCCAAAACAGCATAGGGCCTGCCCTTATGTTCTCTGCTGATATGGCAGAGATTTTCTTTAGCAAGCGTCAGTAAGGAAATTTTAACCGCCGACGCTCCAATGTCAATGCCGATCGCAAATAATGACTTTTCCATTCTCATTCTCCATTTACAATATATGCAATGTTAAGCCTACCTTTGGAAGTAAAAAGCTTCACCAGGCAAGCGCCCCCCAATCGCTTCAGGAGAAAAGTCCCGCAAGACTCTTAAATAAGCCTCAATTGCTCCGCGCGCCTCTCTTGCGCCAACAAACCTGATATTGCTTCTGGGAAGCGCCTGTTCCACGACCCTGGCCGTCATGCCCGTCTGCAATTCTTCCGCCCATACCCCCGCTGTCTGTGGGTTATTGTTAACCCACGCGGCGCTTTGCGCAACCTCATGTAAAAATCTGTCCACAAACTCCGGATAACCGTTTAACACGGCGTTGCTAATCAAGAGCGAAGCCTGCGGATAGCTTAAACCCAGTCCGGTTGCTGTTGCCCACGCTTGCTGAAGGTCAAGCACAGCCGCAACATCCTGCCTCCTCGTCATTACCTGTGTTGCTGCCGGCTCGGGAAGGACAGCGGTCTTAACCCTGCCGGCAATCATCGCCTGGGCCAGCTCCGTTCCGCTGCCCAGGTACCTTAAAGTGACGTCCCGGTCTGGATGCAGGCCGTTTTGAGCCAACAGGTATCTGAACACTATATCTGGTGTGAGTCCCCGGCCAAAAGTGTGTACTTCTTTGCCCCGCAAATCTTGCCAGCTCCTGATATTCTCGCTGCTTACCACATGCAACATCCCCCACACATTAGCCGCGACAAGCCTGTAGGGAACGTTTCTGTTATAAAGGACAGCCGCTAAATTAGTGGGAATGATGGCAATATCAGCTTCACCCGCTACAACTCTGGCCGCCATTAGTTCGGGGGAGCGGAGCACTTCATAGTTGATAGTCACATTTCTGCCCATCGAAGGCCGCTCTCTAAGCAGTCTGACAATACTTAAGGCAGGAACTCCGTCCGGAACCACCACCCGCACAGTAAGAGCAGGAATAGACCTCAACTGAACGGTCCTGGTCGCCGTTTCCCAGTTGACGCGCCAGCCAAGTCCGGCGCCCAAAAAGCGCAAGGGAACTAAGACACGCCCGTTCACCAGCACTGGCGGCACATCCAGCCGGATATTACGACCATTGCTGATCGCCTCAGCCTGGCCCACAGTCAGTCTCAGGCTCGTATCACCATCAGTAACAGTCACGCTTCTTTCCGCCGCATTCCAGCTGACACGAGCCCCCAGCCGCTCGGCAACAACCCGGTATGGCACCATAGTCCGGCCGTTAATCACTTGCGGCGCCACGTCAAAGGTCACCGGCTTCTCGTCTATGCTAACAGTGATGTTCCCGCCGGCGGCCGCGGCCGGTGCAGTTGCCGGCAAGGCCGCTGCCATGACAAACAAGGCAATACACAACCAATTGCGAAACATAAAATCCATCTCCTCTCAAAATTTAAGCTTTTATTATTGGCCTGGACTATCTTTGGCAAGGTTGAAAAACCAGTTTCACCCTCCATAAAATCAAACTAAAAAGGGATTGACCATGATAATCATTTTCATTTATAATTGGATTATACAGTTGACCTTTATAAAAAAAAAGTATCTCTTGTTACACTTTATCTATTTTCCATGAAAATATTTTAATAAAGGGGCAGGGCTATGAACAGCATGATCCAGCTGCTCAATAAATGCAGCCTGTTTAACCATTTATCCGTTGAAGAGACAGAAAAGCTCTTAATGGATATTACCTTCAGCTTCAAGTACTATAAAAGAAAAGAGGTGATATTTTCACCTCTTCATCCTGCTGACACGTTGGGGATTCTCCTAGCAGGCAGCATAGACGCGCAGAAGATTTTTGCCTCCGGAAAAGTTATCACCATAAGCAGAAGGTTTCCCTACGACCTAATTGCCGATGTTCCTATGTTTGCCAACACCAGCTGTTACCCTTCTATTATTTCGGCCTGCGAAAACAGTCACATCTGGCTGGTAAATAAAGCCAACCTCTTAAAAATATTTACCAAGGATCCCCGGGTAATGCTTAAATTTTTAGAGTCTGTATCTAACAGAGCTTTAGCGTTAAATAGCGTGGTAGAACTTCTATCGTTAAATTCCGTCCCCGCTAAAATAGCCTATTTTCTAACAATGGAACAGAAAAAACAAAGAAGCAGCACCATCTCGTTAAAGTTTCCGAAAAAGTCTTTGGCTGAACAGATAAATGTATCAAGACCTGCGCTATCAAGGGAGCTTAAGAAGATGCAAAGCGAGGGAATCATTTCTTGCCATAAAAGGACCATTAGAATCCATAGCACAGAAAAATTGGCCGACCTCTGCTCCCATTAAGCTGACTGACCGGGATAATACAGCGCTTAGCAGATTTGGGCTTATTGTTTGCTGTTCAACCAAATGGTATAATTTAACCAGGCTCATATGTTTCTTTGAATCTGCAGAGCAGTGAGGGAAAGCATGATGGATGACGCTAAAATTTTGAAAATGAAGGCAACATGGGAAAAACGGGAAATCAGAAAACAAGAGCAAGAAAAAACCAGGCGCGAATATGCATGGAAATGTGCCCGGAAGGCAGCAGCCCTGCTCAAGGAAAAATACGGCATCAAGAATCTCTGGCTCTTCGGCTCTTTGGTTTCGGGAAAGCATTTTACAATCCACTCGGATATAGACTTGTACGTGGAGAGTTTCCCTGTAAAAGTTGATTTTTGGGAAGCCCTAAGCCAGACTGAATATGCAGCCGCACCATTCCCAATAAATTTGATTACAGAAGCGGACGCGCCGCCAGGGTTAAAAGATAAAATCCGCGAAGAGGGGGTACCGTTGTGACCTACAAAGAATTGAAGTTGATTGAAGCTCGTATTAAAGCAGAATTGGCCAACATGAGCTCTCTACTTTCCGAACTTGAAAAGCACGGTTTTATGGTAACGGACGGCAATGGCAGCAAAATCCAGTTCGATGAGGATAACAGCTTTATGCTAAGGGCCATAGGTTCTGTGCTTCACGATTTTTATGTGGCAGTGGAAAATATCTTAGAAATCATTGGCCGCGAGATTGATGAATATCTTCCGGAGGGACTAGACTGGCATATTCAGCTTTTGCGGCAGATGGCGTTAGAAGTAGAGGGCATAAGAACGGCTGTTATATCCGGAAATACATTGTTCCTTCTCGATAAATATCGCTCGTTCAGACATGTTTTCCGCAATGTGTATGGATTTAGTCTGGACGCAGCAAAATTAAGAACCTTGCTGGATGACCTGGCAAATACATCTAGGCAATTCAGTAAAGAGATTGAAACATTTTTAAGTGATATGAGAAGCTTGATGGAGTAAAAACACAGACTGCGAATTAAAGGGACACCATACTAATAATTATGCAGCGTTTGATTCCCGTTATCCGCCTGCCAAACCGCCATAACCGGCCATGATCGCGCTGATGCATTTTTTTCTTGTGGTATGTACAATATAATGCTATAGTTATGTATACGAAAGGAGGTGCCCCTTTATGCCTCAGATCAGACCGATTACGGATTTAAGAAATACCAGCGAAATCTCCGAATTATGCCACGCCAAAAAAGAACCGATTTTCATTACGAAAAACGGTTATGGCGATCTGGTAATTATGAGTATTGAAACCTATGAAGCCATGCTGGAAGAGCGGGAACTTGACGCAGCTATTGCGGAAGCCGAAGCCGGGTATGCTTCTGACAACCGTCTGTTGGATGCAAAGGAAAGCCTTTCCACATTAAGAAGGAACCACTTTGGATAAATACGCTGTTAAATTGCTAACCCGCGCTTATCAAGATTTAGACAGCATTTATGCTTACATTGCCGAGATTCTGCTTGAAACCGGGACGGCGAAAAAACTACTGGAAGAGATGGAAGACGCAATCTTCAGTTTAGAGGAATTGCCCCAGCGTGGCTCCCTAAGAAAAAATGGCGCATATGCCAATAAAGGTTATCGTCAGCTTTTCATCAAGAATTTTACTGTGATATACCGTGTGGACGAGGGGAAAAAGCAGGTTGTAATCGTTGCAGTAAGATATTCCAAAAGCCAATTCTGATAGCCCGTTATCCGCCTGCCAAACCGCCATAACCGGCCATGATCGCGCTGATTAACGCCGCGGCCTGTATGCGCAAGCACGCGCTCTTGTGTGCCGCCTTGCGGCGGGCTTGCTCTGGCTGACAGGATTTTCGCCGGGCGCCGCGCCCGCTCTGCGGCGCCTGCCATATCAGGCAGACACCCTGACTCCCTTTTGCTCTTTGGTGGCGCCGGCTTCCAGCCGGCTGCCCGCCGCTCACCTCCTTTTTTAATGAAAACCGGGGGATTCCACCCTCAGTAATTGCCCCGGCTGATAACGCCCTTGGCCCTCCCTGCGGCGCCGCTTGAAACCGGCAAACCTGAGGCGGGCTTTGCCCACAACCCAATCTTGACTGTCCAAACAACTTGTTTTTTATCGCAGTTCTGAAACTGTAAGGTACTCATGCCGGTAAATCACACGTACAAGCTTGGCGGTAAGCGGCGTCAGGAGGACTCTCCGCTCACAGCGGCTTCGCTTGCCGGCCGCTGCTCCGGGTAATCCACAATAAAACGGTACTGTTTACCGCAGTAGATAACCACTTCTTTCTGGCCGCGCTTCAGGATCCGCATCTCGACCCGCATCTCGCCAAAACCGTCATGGCGGAAAAGCGTTTCGTACAACTGCCGCATCTTTGCCAGCACCATCTCGTTGGTCTGCGCCATGCAATCCACCCCGAACCTATAAATACGTATGCGATTGAGATTCATTTTCAATGCTACCATGCTTTTTCTAATCTGTCAATCACAAAAAATTGTTTGCTTCGCGATTTTAAAATGCACTGCTCATTTTTTCATCGGGGCACCCTTTTGCGGGGAAATTAAAGGGACACCATACTGAATTACGCACGTGTCCATTCCTGTTTTCAACAGGATCGCCCAACTAAAAAGCCTTGGCAATACCCAGTCCCCAAGATTGCGCTTCTCCCAACGCCGGTTCAATATCTCCATCAATCTTCAAGCTCTCCGCAACAACTTCAGCATTGCATTCTCTTAATTTCTTTTCAATCATGACGACCGCTTCACAAAAAAAATCCGGATACGACTCGCTGTCGCCAGGGCCAAACACTGCGGTCTTTTTCCCCTCAAAGTACTCCTTGCTCATGGCATTATAAAATTCAACAAAGTCGTCCTGTAATGCACCATCGCCCCAGGTCGAGCACCCAAGTACAATTAGCTCAAAATCTGCCAAACAACCTTTCCAGCAAAAAAGCGACATAGTCTTCTATCGAATATCGTTCCGGATAACCCCTCCCCCGTAGAAACTTTAAGTTAGCCTCCTCGGAGAGGACGTTATCCAGCGATAGCTGATGATAAAAGAAAACTTGCTTTCTGCCGTTCTGTTTATTTATTTCTCGTAACTTTAATTTCTTATATCGCAAAAGACAACCCCTGAATTCTTCCCAATCTGCTTGTTTCAATCTGCCACCGCCGATGGGAATGTTTAATAATTCCGCTTTGTTTGGCCGTATACTGGGTCAGCACCTCCCCGAAATTGGAAAGGGTAACGATGAGTAAAGCTGAACCGGCCTTCCCCTTCACCGCCGCGGCAAGGATAGCCAGCGCTGTTAAGGTAATCGCGTTTACCTGCTTCGTGAACAGCAGGCTGTCAATGCCGCTGTGGATAATTTGTTTGGAGGCAAACAGCAAAGCCAGCACCGTTGGACTGATGAGGCGGCGCGGCAGGCTTGCCGCGCTTTTCCAGCCGGGCGCCAAGATATCTTCAATGGCGTAGACCGCAATAGCCAGGATGTTTATAAAAATCTCCGATGGCAGCGCCGCCGGCCCGTTTTCCCCGCAGTCAGGCAGCCCGGCTGTTTTTTTATGGCGCGAAAACTGCCCTATCACCCATAGCATGACCCTGCTCTCCGGTAATGACGCGTTATAGTAGAGCAAGAGCGTTCCCGTCTGCTCAGTGTAGCTTGCCGCATATACCTCTGGCAGCCGGCGGCATTTGCTTTCAATCAGCGCCGCGCGGCCCAAGCCCTTGCCGATGCGCACCCTTATCCGCCCGGGCAGGCGATGGAGCAGCTGTATAGAGCTTTTCATATTACCTGTCTCCCGCCCCGCAGCAGTCTGTACACCCAGAATAACTGCTGCAGCGAGTTGGCCCGGTTGCCCCGAAAGCCCTTAACTGCCAGTGTAGCCAGGGCAATACTAAAAAGAGACGGCAGATCAAAGATCCCATTTGTTGCTGTTTTTACCCGGTTGTCCAGGCTATTAACGATACGGCTCATCAAGAGCGTTGCGCTGGCGGATTCTTGTTCCAGGCCTGCCTTTGTTTGCTTCACTACCAAATCCATAAATTTGTCAAACTGTCCCCGGGCCAAGTGCTTTTGCGTAAAATGGATCAGCAGGCTCCCGGTAATCGCAGAGGCGCTGACCTGCTCTACAAGTCTATGTCTCCGGAGGGAATCTGCCAGCCTTGCGGCAACAGCCTCACTTTTCCAGGCATTGCACTGCAGGCGAATCCTGCCGGGCATAGCGTGTAAAATACGGATGTTCAGCGTGCAAAAATTCTTCATTATGACGCCGCCCACCAACGAAAGAATAATTCTGTCAAGAAACGCTGCCACTGCTTTCACCTCAAATAGATGATATTGAAATTCGTTATCATTTGGATAATACAACTTATCTGCGCCGCTGTCAAGGGGCTCTGGCTTTATGATTACAGATTTTGAGCCGCTTGTCCGGTTTTTTGCCAAATGGTATAATTAAGCAACCAGAAAACAAACCCGGGGAAAATTCAAGCCAGCGAGGTAAATCGCGATGGATAAAGCAAAGATGATGAATATAAAAGCCGCATGGGGAAAAAAGAGAACTCAGAAAACAGGAGCAAGAAAAAACCAGGCGTGAACATGCATGGAAATGTGCCCGGAAGGCAGCAGCCCTGTTAAAGAAAAAGTCCGTAAAGAGGGGGTATTGCTGTGACCAACAAAGAATTGAAGTTAATTGAGAGGGATCGGACTGGCATATTCAGCTTTTACGACAGATGGCCTTTTCAAAACTGAATCAGCATATTTGGGCTCGCTTGTCCAATTTATATTAAATGGTATAATTTGAGCGATAAGTCGCACAGGAAGGATGACGTTATATGGATACTGCTCCTGACAGGGCTGCGGCCCTGTCACTGCTAAAAGAATACCTGAAAAACGAGGGTCTGCTCAGGCACGCCTTGGCGGTGGAAGCGGTGATGGCCCATTTTGCCGGGCTGTTTGGCGAGGACAGGGAGAAGTGGTCTGTAATCGGGCTGGTTCACGACATTGATTACGAAATGTACCCAGACGAGCATTGCCTGAAAGCGGGCGAGATTTTGCGAGACCATAACTGGCCGGCGGACTACATACGGTCTGTGCAAAGCCACGGCTGGAAGATTTGCACGGAGATTGAACCGGTCCACCGCATGGAGAAAGTCCTTTATGCCATCGACGAGCTGACCGGCCTGATTGCCGCCACTGTCTATATGCGCCCGGACCGGAACATCGCGGGGCTTGAGGTAGGCTCCGTGAAAAAGAAATGGAAGCAAAAGAGTTTTGCGGCCGGGGTCAACCGCCAAGTGATTGAGGAAGGTGCCTCCATGCTGGGGATGGACCTTGATACGCTTATCGGAGAAACCATCAGGGGAATGCAGCAAACCGCCCGGGAAATTGGTTTGGGATAATTCCTTGTTATTTAAGCCGCAGCTTAACGGATTTATGTGAACCAGCAGTTTTCTGCCGCAGCCTCTGTTAAAACAGCGCGATTGGCGCATCCTAAGCTCAAGGAGGCTCTATTTTTGATATGCAGCATACAAAAAAGAAAAAAGCGAACCGGCTAATTCATGAACAGTCCCCTTATCTGTTGCAGCACGCCTATAACCCCGTGGACTGGTACCCCTGGGGGGAGTTGGCGGTTGAAAAAGCCAAAAACGAAGACAAGCCGATATTTTTAAGTATCGGCTATTCAACCTGCCACTGGTGCCATGTGATGGAAAGAGAGTCTTTCGAGGACGATGAAGTTGCCGCGGTGCTGAACCGGGTTTTTGTCTGTGTCAAGGTTGACCGTGAGGAACGCCCCGATATCGACAGTATTTATATGACCGCCTGCCAGGCGATGACCGGCAGCGGCGGCTGGCCGCTCACCATCCTGATAACACCCGACAGGCGACCGTTTTTTGCCGGCACCTATTTGCCCAAAAAGGCGCATTTCGGCCGGATGGGCCTTCTGGAGCTGACAGAGCGTGTGGAGCTTCTTTGGCAGACAGCGAGGGAAGACGTTGAACAGACGGCGGACAGCGTCATAGCCGGTCTGCAGGCAGCTAACAGCGTAAATCCGGGAGAGAGTTTAGATGAGGATGTGCTGCACCTGGCTTACGAGCAGCTGGCCACGCGCTACGACCCGGAATACGGCGGATTTGGACGCGCACCAAAATTCCCCATGCCGCACAACCTGACCTTCCTGTTGCGCTACTGGCAGCGGACCGGCAAGCCGGAGGCGCTGGAAATGGTGGAAAATACCCTGGCGCAAATGTCCCAGGGCGGAGTTTATGATCATCTCGGCTTTGGTTTTCACCGCTATTCTACCGACCGTGAATGGCTGCTGCCTCATTTTGAAAAAATGCTTTATGACCAGGCGCTACTGGCCATAGCCTGCCTGGAAGCTTATCAGGCTTCCGGCCGGAGCAGTTTTGCACAGATCGCGGAAGAAATTTTTGCTTATGTTTTGCGGGACATGACTGACCCGGAAGGGGGCTATTACTCTGCAGAAGATGCCGACAGCGAAGGTGAGGAAGGCAGGTTCTACGTCTGGTCGGCTGATGAGATTCAGGCGGTGCTGGGGAAAGAAGACGCCGCACTGTTCGGCAAAGCTTATCATATCCGCTCGGAAGGAAACTTTCTGGATGAGGCTACACGCCGGCCGACGGGGAAAAACATTTTGCACTTGGCCACAACACTGCCGTCACTGGCAGCGTCGTTTGGTATGGATGACAGCAAGCTGACCGAAAAGTTGCGGGAAATGAAAGAGAAGCTGTTCCTGGCGCGCAAAAACAGAGTTCCTCCCTACAAGGACGACAAGGTGCTCACCGACTGGAACGGCCTGATGATTGCCGCCCTGGCCGCAGGCGGCCGGGTACTCGAGAGGGGTATCTTTACTTCAGCTGCCCAAAAGGCAGCTGAATTTATCCTGACCCGCCTGAAAAAAGACGGCCGGCTGCTAAAGCGCTACCGTCAAGGACAGGCCGCCCTGCCGGCGCACCTGGATGATTATGCCTTTATGGTCTGGGGGTTGCTGGAGCTTTATGAAACCACCTTTGACCCGCATTACCTGAAAGAGGCGCTGGCTCTTAATCAAACTCAGGTTGAACGCTTCTTTGACGATAGCAGCGGCAGCTTTTTCTTTACCGCTGACGACACTGAGGAGGTCCTGATACGGCAGCGGGAGTTTTATGACGGCGCCATACCCTCCGGCAATTCAATTGCCGCCATGAACAACCTGCGCCTGGCCAGGCTGACGGGCAACATGGAGCCGGAAGAAACGGCACTTGGTATTTTCCGCGCCTGTGCCGGCGAGTTGCGCCGGCATCCGGCGGCCTATACGCAAATGCTGGCAGCACTCAGTTTTGCCCTTGGGCCTTCCCTGGAAGTAGTGATCGCCGGCGACCAGGCAGCCACCGACACCAGGGAAATGCTGAAAGTGCTGCATTCCCGGTTTATCCCTAACATGGTCGTTTTGTTGCGTCCTGCGGGAGAGCAGGGCATCGAACTGGTCAAGCTGGCGCCGTTTTGCGCGGCAATGCCGGCTATAGACGGCAAGGCGACCGCCTATGTGTGCCGCAATCACTCTTGCCTGACACCCATAATCGAGGCCGCGCAGCTGCCGACGCTGCTGTCCGGCTGACACGACAGAAACATCCCGGGCAGGAACCCCTGATCGCTGTTGCTTGACGTCATAACAAGCTGTACGTATAATATGGCTGAGGTGATAAAGTGCACAAGAAAAGTTTGATTATCATCGTGTTGCTGCTGGTTTTGGCCGCAGTATTTGCCTATCCCCGCCTTGCCGGCAGGGGAGAGACGGCGGTCAGCGTAAAAGATGTAACAGCAAACCCCGGCAAATATCTCGGCCCATTGACTATTACAGATATCGTAGGCGATGTCAAGCCTGATGACGGTGTGATCGTATTGGTTGACTACGGCTGCAAAGGTTGCCAGTTACATGTTTTTGTGCCGTTTACGGCAGAGCAGCAAGCCAGGTGGCAGACTGCTTCTCTTTATAGCGGGACGCTGCCTGCTGCCGGTGAAACTGTTACGGTCAGCGGGACGCTGAAAAGGCAGGATGGATATTTTGTGTTCGATGTCGAATATATTATCCGTGATGGCCAGGTTATCCTCAGCAAGGTTCGCAAATAAGGCAACACAAAAATCCTGCCAATCAATACTATCAAAGTTCTTTTAAGAACGTCAGTTGCATGTTTTCCAACCGGCGAGGAAGTTTTAGGTCGTTGGTCAGGAAAAGTGTGGCGTTATGTTCCAGTGCAGTAGCTAATTGAATAGCATCTGCTGTCCGGATGCTGTATTTGGCGCGAACGGCTGCACTGCGCACTGCCAAATCCAAAGTAACTGGAACCACTTCGAGATTTGGATAGGACCCCAGGAGCGTTATATATTCCTGACAAATATCTTCGCGTGACAATGATTTGGGTTTGACCAGGATTTCAGTAATTGTCAGAACAGACGTTACAGCCTGTATTTCTCCGCGCTCAAGAGGGATAAAAAGGCTGTCTCTGAGATATTCAGCCAGTGCCGATCCTTCAAGAACGTAAATAAAGACGTTCGTATCAAGAGCTATCTTTTTGTGACCCTGTAAGACTTTTTTCAGGTCTCCCATGAATCTCTTTCCTCTTTGATGTATTGGTCCAGATCTACATCTCTCCAAATCTCACTATGAAGACCGCAGAGACGGTTAGCATAGCTTTTGGGTTTGGGAATAATAACTGCGGTTTTTCCAACCATCCTAATCAATACTTCGTCTCCTTCACCAATGCACAGGACTTTTCTGACTCCAGCCGGCAACACCATCTGATTCCTGCGGCCAAGCTGCGCCCTTTCAATAGTTTTGTCTGACATAATAGTCGCTCCTCATACATAACTTATTTTTTACCTACATTGTAGCATAGATATCAGCTGCTAACAACTTTGTGCCGTACGAAAGCCCCTATATATCCAAATCGCCGGCAATGGCTCTTTCAGCAGCCGCCGGTAAGACTGAGTGCCTTCCAACACAATCTGGTGATGGTAAAGAACATTAGCCGTCACAGCAAGTTGTCTGAGAAGGATATTCTTTTTCAGAAACTCAAAATTAGCGCGCTCATCCTCCCGCGTGGAATCCGGGTAACGGCCTCATTATTTGCCCCCTGTATCAGACTCGCCGCTTAAGCCAGGCCAAAATACGCTGACGCTGCCCGGACGGCACATTCACGCCCGCAAATGGCGCATTCCTCCCCGTGCCCCTCCATTAATGCTGCTCTAACTTTCCCGGGGTCAATAGCCTCTTTAATCTGTCCCTCCGCGTCCCGCGCCACCCTCGCCTGTGCCATACGCAAATCCCTTTCCCAGGCCGCTCTTACTCCTCTGGCCAGGTCGGCGGCATGAGCGGCGATACGGGCGGCGACCACGCCGTCCTTGACGTCATCTTCATTGGGCAGACCCAAGTGTTCCGCCGGTGTAACGCAGCAGAGAAAATCTGCGCCGGCCGCAGCCGCCAGTGCGCCGCCCACGGCCGCCGTGATATGGTCGTAACCGGGCGCCACGTCCGTGGCCAAAAGCCCCAGGATAAAGTAAGGCGCGTCCCGGCACAGACGCTTCTGCAGCAAAATGGTAGCCTCAGCGTGGTGCAGCGGCACATGCCCCGGCCCTTCCACCATCACCTGCACCCCGGCCGCCCGCGCCCTGGCGGCCAGCCGGCCCGCCACAATCATCCCCTGCAGCTGCGCCCCGTCCAGCGAGTCCGCGGTGGAGCCGGGGCGGATGGCGTCTCCCAGGCTTAAGGTCACGTCATACGCCTTCAGGATGGTCAGCAGCCGGTCAAATTGCTCGTAGAGCGGGTTTTCCATCCGGTTGTGCAACATCCAGCCCGTCAGAAAGGCGCCGCCCCGGCTGACCACATCCGTCACGCGCCCGTCTGTTTGCAAGGATTTTAGCACGTCAAAGTTCAAGGCGCTGTGGATAGCCATAAAGTCGATACCATCGGCCGCCTGTTTTTCCACGGCGGCAAAAATATCTTCCGCGGTCATCGCCACGATGCTGCCCCGCTTTTCGATGGCTTCAATTACCGCCTGGTAAACCGGCACGCTGCCCACCGGCACATTGGCTTTAGCCAGGGAAGTCCTTCTCATTTCGTCAATGTCTCCCCCGGTGCTAAGGTCCATGATGGCGTCACAGCCCGCCGCTTCCGCCACGGCCAGCTTCCGCGCCTCCATGCCGATCTGGTCCCTGTCGCTGGAAGTGCCAATCAGAGCGTTGACTTTCACTCGCAGCCCTTTCCCGATTCCACAGGTTCTGATCGCTTTCCGGTATATATTGCGGGGAATAACGATATTGCCCGCCGCCACCCCTTCCCTGACGACTTCTACCGCCAGTTTTTCAGCGGCAGCCACCGCCTCCATCTCCGGCGTAACCTTGCCGGCGCGCGCCGCCAACACTTGCGTCATCTGTCCTTCATCCTTTCAACAGGCCTGTTTGGCAGAGCCCAGGTATTCGGAAACCAGTTCCATGGCGCAGTATTTTCCGCACATGGTACACTTAGAGGAAAACTCGGACGTCCGTTCTTTCCTTAAGGCTTCAGCCCGCGCAGGGTCGATGGAGAAGCAAATCTGTCTCTCCCAGTCCAGCTTCTTCCTGGCCCGTGAAATCTCCAGGTCCCATTCCGCCGCGCCCGGCAACCCCCTGGCCAGGTCGGCGGCGTGGGCGGCGATGCGGGCAGCCAAAACACCTTCCCGCACCTGGTCCGCATCAGGCAGACCTAAGTGCTCGGCGGCAGTCACATAGCACAATAACTCCGCCCCGGCCCAGGCGCTGATGGCGCCGCCTACAGCAGCGCTGATATGGTCGTAACCCGCGGCAATGTCCGTCACCACCGGCCCGAAGACAAAGTAGGGCGCACCGTGGCAGAGACTCTTCTGCAGCGTCACGGTAGCCTTTAACTGGTTCAGAGGCACATGGCCCGGCCCCTTGACCATGACCTGCACGCCAGCTTCCCTTGCCCTCTTCACCAGTTCCCCCAGCACGACCATCTCCTCCACCTGGGCGCCATCCAGAGAATCGGCGAGGCAGCCGGGCCGCATACCGTCGGCCAGACTAACCACGACATCATATTTCCCTGCGATCTCCAATACCCTGTCAAAATGTTCGTACAGTGGGTTTTCCCGTTGGTGATGAACCATCCAGCCCGTCAGGTGCGCCCCGCCGTAACTCACCAGCGGGTCCGCACGCTTCACCAGCCGGGCCCGCTCCACCACGCGCATAGTCATGCCGCTATGCAGCGCCAGAAAATCCACTCCGTCCGCCGCCTGCCGCTCAATCACCTCGAAAAGCTCTTCCGCCTCCATCTTTAGCGAAGACCCATATTTCCCCGCCGCTTCGGCCAGGGCCTGGTAAAGGGGCAGCGTCCCCACGGGCACGGGAGCCAAAGCCAGCGTCTCCCGGCGCATGGCGTCGATCTCCCCGCTCACGCTTAAGTCCATGAGCGCATCTGCCCCCGCCTCCAGAGCCGCCCTGATTTTCGCCGTCTCCTCTTTCACGCTTCCCTCGGCGCCGTACAAACCAATGCTGGCGCTCACTTTGGTCCGCAAGCCAGTGCCGATTCCTCTGGCCGGGAAACTACGCCGCCTGTTTTTAGGGATGACAATCCTTCCCTCGGCCAGCCCCAGCCTGACAAATTCCGGCGTAGTCCCTTCCCATAAAGCCGCCTGCTCCATTTCCGGTGTAATTTTCCCCGTCAAACCGCTTGTCAGTTGCATTTTCTTCCCTCCCGTCAAAAAATAAAATCCCCAGCCGTTATGACCGGGGATTTTACCATCATCCCACACCCTCTTCTCATACGAAAGGGCAGTTTACCCAAACAGGCAGGTTTCCTGGCTACCGGTTCAAGGCTCCTCCGCGCCTTCCCACCCGGTTGATACCGGACAGTGGCTGCAAGCGGATTCGCTCCCCGTTACAGTGGCGGGACCACCCGGGATTTCCACCCGGTTCCCTTTTACCCTCATAATTTGAGGCACCTGTCTGGCTATTTAGTTTTGGTTGCTTATCCTCTTACGGGCAAGAGATCTTACCTGCTACAGTGCAAAAACGTCCTCTATCTTTTTTTTCAGCTGCTCCTTGGACACAAAGCCCACTATGGTATCCGCCCTGCTGCCGTTTTTAAAAAAAACAAGCGTCGGAATGCTCATCACCTGATAGTTGCCGGCTGAGATGCGATTTTGGTCAATATTTACTTTGGCGATTTTAACTTTACCATACAGCTCGCGCGCCACTTCTTCCAGGACCGGGGCCATCATGCGGCAGGGACCGCACCAGGCAGCCCAAAAATCTACCACTGCAGGCTTATCAGACTGCAAAACTTCCTCCGCAAAATTGGCGTCACCGATTTCCAGCACATATTCGCTCATTGTTTCGCCCCCTTAAATTATCAGCTGTGTTCATCCACATATTTTACCGCACTGATAGCGGCTATGGCTCCATCAGCAACTGCGGTGACAACCTGCCGCAAACCCTTCTCGCGGATATCCCCGGCCGCAAAAACCCCGGCGATTGAGGTTTCCATGGCCTCACCGGTGATTAAGTACCCTTGTTCATTCCTTGCCAAATCTCCATTCAAGAAATCAGTATTGGGAATCAACCCCACATAAAGGAATACGCCGTCTACCGCCACATCCCATGTCCTGTTCATCTCAACATCATGCAGCGTTACGCCTTGCACCCGTTCCCTGCCGTTGATTCTTTGCACTACCGTGTTATAAATTACCTCGATTTTGGGATTATTTTGTATGCGTTCCTGCAGAATACGAACGGCACGCAACTCGTTACGGCGGTGGACAATATATATCCTAGCGGCAAATTTAGTCAACACCAGTGCTTCCTCCAGCGCAGAATCGCCGCCGCCTACCACCATCACCGACTTGTCCCGGAAAAAAGAACCGTCACATGTTACACAGTAAGAAACACCCCTGCCCTTTAGTTCCTCTTCACCAGGGACTCCGAGAGGGCGTGCCCGCGTTCCGGTAGCGATCAATAACGTTCGGCCCCGGAACGAGCCTTCCGTAGTCTTTACTTCCTTAATCGCTCCTGAAAGATTAACCTTTTCCACTGTAGCCAGCACCATTTCCGCACCAAAATTTCTGGCCTGTTCTTCCAGCCGCTGGCCTAATTCCAAACCATCAATCCCTTCAGGAAAGCCGGGGTAGTTTTCCACTTTTTCCGTTGTAGCTATCTGGCCGCCGGAAAGCATCTGCTCAATAACCAGCACCGAAAGTCGTGCGCGTGCCGCATAGATGGCCGCCGTCAGTCCTGACGGACCCGCTCCCAGCACTAACAGGTCATAGATTTGTTCCTGTCTGCTCATAACTCCTCCCTGCCGCACAGAAGATATATCATCATTTTAACAAAAGGCGGTATAAAACGCAACTAACTGCGGAATTTAGCAAAGCTGCGAAAGACATGGGAGAAGGCTGGCGGTCAAAACTTACTCCCATAAGCTTAGATAACTTTCAAGGACAGATCCAATGAGCGTGTACTGTGGGTCAGGTAGCCCAGAGACAGCAAGTCCACGCCGGTTGCGGCAACTTCTTTTATTCTGTCGGGCGTGATACCGCCGGAGGCCTCGACCAGTGTCCGGCCGTTTATCAGTTTTACCGCTTCGCGCAGCATTTCCAGGGTCATATTGTCCAGCATGATAACATCAACTGCGTTTGCCAACGCCTCCTGCACATCCGGCAGAGTTCCGGCCTCGACCTCTATTTTGACGGTAAAGCCGCAACGCTTGCGCACCCTGTCCACCGCTTCGGTTATTGTTCCGGCACAGCGGATGTGGTTGTCTTTTATCAAAATCATGTCTGACAAGTTCAGGCGGTGGTTTTCGCCGCCACCGGTCCTGACTGCGTATTTTTCCAATACCCGCAACCCCGGGGTTGTTTTACGCGTATCAACTATGCGGGCTTTCGTGCCACGGACACTTGCCACAGCCCGGCTGGTAGCTGTGGCAATTCCTGACATGCGCTGCAAAAAGTTCAGTGCCACTCGTTCACCCGTCAAAATTCCGGATACCGGGCCTTGCAGCAAAGCCAGACGGTCTGCGGGACGAAGGTGATCCCCATCCCGCAGGCAGGCATTAAAATTAATGCGCGTGTCAATTTGGGCAAAAACCTCCTGCGCAACAGCCAATCCCGCAACTACGCCCTCTTCCCTGGCAACGATTTCCGCCTGTCCCGTTTCTCCCAACAAAAAAATACTGTCCGTTGTCCGGTCACCTGACCCCAGGTCCTCAGCAATAGCAGCGGCAACAATTCCTCTATACAGAAAGCGGTGCAAAGCTGTCTCCCCTCCTGACGGCTGGCAAGCTGCGGCGGACTGGCGTAGCCCCGGTTTGCGGAAAGTCCAGACGATAGTGAGCGCCACGGCTCTCCTGCCGCACCTGTGCAGCGTAGACAATTAAACCTGCTGTCACGAACAGGTTTTGCAGTTCTGAAACTTCTCGTGTGGCCGGTCGTCCCCGCAAAAGGGGAAGTTGCTGACGTATAAATTCATCCAGCTGCGCCAGTCCATCCCGGTGCCTTAAAATACCGGCTTCTTCAAACATCAGGCAGCGCAGATGCTGGCGCAGGCTGGCAATCCGCTCAGGCAGCAATTTTAGTAAAGGGAGCTGCCGTGACGATTTTACAGCCATGGCAAAATCTGCTCCTTCCTGTTCAATCCGGCTGACACTGCGGGCGGCAAACACCAGACATTCCAACAGTGAATTGCTGGCCAGGCGGTTAGCGCCATGCACTCCGGTACAGGCAACTTCGCCGCAGGCATAAAGAGCACGCAGACTGGTTTCACCGTAAAGACCCGTCAGAACGCCACCCATGGCGTAATGCGCCGCCGGCCAGACGGGCAGCCTGTCAACGGCAAGGTCGTACCCAGCCTGCTGGGCGAGCCGGTAAACCGTAGGAAAGCGTTGCCGCAAAAAAGATGCTTCCCGGTGAGTAATATCCAGGTAGACGGGACCAGGATATTTTTTCATCTGCTCCATGATGGCCCGGGATACCAAATCACGCGGGCCCAGTTCCGCCAGTTCATGATAAGCGGGCATAAACCGCTCCCCTTTGGCGTTGCGCAGCAGGGCACCCTCGCCACGCAGTGCCTCTGTTGCCAAAAAAGTTTCACCTTCCAAACTGCCCCGAAAAGCGGTAGGGTGAAACTGAATAAACTCCATATCGGTAATTTCCGCTCCGGCCTGCCAGGCCAGCGCCACGCCGTCGCCTGTCGCGCCGGGTGGATTGGTGGTATGAATGTAAACTTGGCCCAGGCCTCCGGTCGCTAAAATAACCGCCCTGCTGCGCAGGACCTGACCGGACAATGTCCGCACTCCGCAAACGGTATCTGCGGACAGCAACAACTCCGTTACCAGAGTTTGTTCGCGCACCGTAATCATTTCAGACTGCAGCACCTGTGCCTGTAATGTCTCCTGCACCAGGCGCCCGGTGGCATCTCCCCCGGCGTGCAGAACCCGGCCTTTGCTATGGGCCCCTTCCCGGGCCAGTGCAAAGTGCTCACCTACTTTATCAAAAGGCACCCCCAGCTCCGACAACTCCCGGACATAGCGCGGCCCTTCTTCCACCAGCACGCTGACGGCCGCCTCATTGCAGAGTCCTGCCCCGGCTGCCAGGGTGTCATAGAAATGTTGTGCCGTGCTGTCGTTATCGCCAAGGACCGCGGCAATACCTCCCTGGGCATGCCAGGTGTTGCTGTCATCCAAACGACCTTTGGACAGCACACAGACGCGGGCAAAGGCGGACGCCTTAAGAGCCGCAAAAAGGCCGGCAATACCGCTGCCTACAACAAGAATATCAAATTCGGCAGGGTGTTCCTTGCGCAAGATAGCCATTGTGATGAAACCCCCTAAGCAATTTCCAGCATGCGCAGCAACGCCCTGCGGGCACCTTCACGGACGTTGTCAGGTACGGTGATCTGCGGTTGTAACGTTTCCAATGCTCTAACCACTTTTTCCAGCGTCGTATATTTCATGTTAGGGCAGATAAGCCCCTGGCTCAGCAGGAAAAATTCCTTATCCGGATTTTCCTGCCGCAGCCGGTACATGATGCCCATCTCTGTACCAATAATCAGTTTGCGGTGCTGCGTTTCACGGGCAAACTGCAAAATTCCTCCCGTCGAAAAAGCATGATCCGAGGCCTTGACCACTTCGGGACGGCACTCCGGGTGGACGACAATCACGGCGTCAGGGTGTGCCTCGCGGGCCATACGGACATCATGCAGGCTGACGCGGTGGTGTGTCACACAATAGCCTTCCCAGGCAATGACTTTCTTGTCCGTGCGGTCCGCTACGAAACTGGCCAGGTTTTTATCCGGCACAAAAAGAAGCTCCTCGCAGACCAAGGCGTTTACGACCTTAACGGCATTGGCGGAGGTAACGCAAATATCGCTTTCCGCTTTAACCGCAGCCGAAGAATTGACATACGTCACCACCGTGGCGCCGGGATGCTGTTTCTTCTTTTCTCTCAGTGCCTCCACTGTAACCATGTCCGCCATCGGGCAGCCAGCCATGATTTCCGGCAGCAGCACAATTTTGTCCGGAGCAAGCAGCGCCGCTCCCTCCGCCATAAAGTGGACACCACAAAAGACAATCACATCAGCCGTTGTTTCAGCGGCGATACGGCTGAGGCCGAAAGAATCACCTATATAATCTGCCGCATCCTGCACTTCTTCAATCTGATAGTTATGAGCCAGGATTACCGCATTGCGCCTGGCCTTAAGCTCATTTACCTTTTCCAGAAGCTGTTGTTTTGCCATTGACATTAAAAAGATACCTCTCCCGTCTAGTAAGTTGGATTTCATTATGGCACGGGATTAGTGTCCTGTCAACTTTTGCCGTGCGTTTCGGGACAAAGCCAGGCTATTGTAATTTTGCCCCGAAACCTTTTGAGAGGATGCTGTTCACCCTGCTTGCAGGCAATATTGATTGCACTTTTTCCGGAACCAGGCCGTGCGGCAGAAACAGAATAACCCCGATAATAACCGCCCCCATAAGCGTGAACTCCAGCCAAAGAGGGTTAATACCCCATGCCATGAGAAATCCAAACACTTCGAAGCGATAAACGGTAATCAGCGTCCTCATGATGGTGAGTACCATCACACCAAGCAACATACCGGCAGTACTGCCGATACCGCCGAGCATCATAAAGGCCCACGGCCAGAAGGTCCAGACCAGCCTGGAATAACCCATCGCAGTAACTGTGCCGGTATAAATCACATACAGCCCGCCGGCTATGGCTGCCAGCATAGAGCCTATCACCAGGCTCTGCGTCCGAATTTTTACAATATCTTTGCCCGCCGCGGAGGCAGATACCTCATTGTCCCGTACCATCTTTAAAGCCCTGCCAAACGGTGAGACGGTCAGCCTGTTAAGGTAGGCGTAAACCAGCAAGGCTGCCAGGAATATCGCGATTACCACAGCCTCAAAACGAGCGCCCCCGAAGATTCGGAACGGGTCGGGAACAAACACTGATGTGCTGCCTCCTACCAAGGGCACCCAGTTGTGCCCAACCCACATCAGGAAATCGCCGAAGGCCAGAAGCGAAATACCTAAATATGCCTCTCTTAGTCTGATAGCAGGCCTGGAGGTAAGCCAGCCTATCCCGGCGCCGGAAAGCGCTGCAATCACCAAACAGATAAACAGGAACAAAAGAGACAGCATCCAGCTTCCGGAAAGAGCCGCGGTTAACTCGGGCGAAACCTGGAATTGGACTGTGTCAATTGTATAATTCAAACCAGCAGGAAGCCCCATCAACGCGGCTAACAGCCGGCCGGGAATGGCGCCCACGGCAAAGGCGCCGGCGATGACCGCCAACACCCTCCCAAACTGGGGAATGCCGGTAAAGCCCGTTTCCAGGTTCAAGCTCATCGTTATAATGGCAAAGACCGCAAAGTCTACCAGAATTGTCAGCACCATAGGCAGCCCCCGGGTCGTCAGAAAGAAGGTCAATGCCATCAGGATAGCAACCACAGCCAGAATTTCACTATTAAGCAGCAGGCTCTTTAGATTTCTTTGGGTACTTTGGCTTTTCATACTCTGATACCACCTTTCTTGCCGAACAGGTTACGAACCAAAGCAGCCCAGGGAATACCGGCCAGTCCCCGCGGGAAAATAAGCAGCGTAGCTGCCATTAAAAGCAGGGGGATACCCATCCGGTAGCCAAGAACCCAGGGGCCGAAAATCTGCGACAGATAAAAAACGCCTGCATACTCGGTCATTCCAATCACAAAGCCACCCAGAATGCCGCCGTAAAGACTGTGCAAGCCACCAAAAATGGCACCGGCAAACATGAACGGGATCGAGTTCATCCCTAAAACCGGGGTGCCTGTGATAGCCATTGACATTGCCGCTCCTCCCAAAGCCGCCATCCCGCCGCCGATGACCCAAGCCAACATATACACTCTGTCGGCGTTAATTCCTGAGGCCCCGGCAAGCACCGGATTTTCGATAGTCGCTCTCATGGCCACACCAAACCTGGTCTTTACCAAAAACAGGTGCAGGGCGGTCAGAAACACAATTGCCACCAGGGGCAGGATGATGGTTGCCGCACTTACCCCCAGAAGCTCAAAATCATAAATACTCATGCTCACCCGGCGGGGAAACAGTCTCCTGCTGAAAGTCAGATAGTCGCAGTACATCTGAATTACCGACAGCAGTATCAGGTCATAACCAAGCGTCGACATCATTAATGTTATTTCCACCGCCCTACGCTTTAAAAGAGGACGGTTCAGCCCATAGTAACAAATTACACCAAGCAGGCCGCCAATCAGAAAAGCCAGGGGAAAGTATCTGTAAGGAGTGCCTCCGCCCAGCACGCTGCCGGTGTAAATTACATAAAAGCCAATTGTTGCCATGCTGGCATGGGCAAAGTTAAAAGTACGCGTGGACATATAGAGCAGCGTGATGCCGCCGGCCGCCAGGGCCAATGCACTGGCATAAATTAATCCTGTCGCTAGCCATGGTGCCATGCCTTACCTACTCCCTTCAATCGATGGTATATTTTGAGCTGCCGGCTGCTTGATCCCCAGATACATGTTGCATAGCTCCGGTTCGTTAAGCAACTCCCGTGCTTTGCCGGCAAACCTCACTCCACCGCTGACCAGCAGGTAAGCCGTGTCACCAATCTCCAGCGCCCTTTTGGCCATTTGCTCAACTAGGAGAATCGTTATTCCCAGCTCGTCCCTTAGTCTGGCAACTTCTGAAATTACCTTTTCTGCAATGATAGGTGCTAAATCGGTGCTCAGCTCATCCAGCAGCATCAGTTTCGGGTCCTTCATCAGGCCCATGGCTACAGCCAGCATCCTTCTCTCCCCGCCGCTCAGGGTTGCCGCCTTGCGGTCAATAAATTTCTTCAGGACGGGGAACATCACCGTCATCTGTTCCGCCTTCTTTTTCGCTTTAGCTGTCGGCAGCAAATATCCAGCCATCTGCAGGTTATCCCTGACGCTTAGTTCAGCAAAAACGTTACCCATTTGCGGAACGTATGAGATACCCTGCCTGGCAAGCAGATACGATGGCAGAGCCCTTATAGAATTTCCCTGAAACTCTACTTCACCGGAAGAAACATCGGCAATTCCCATAATACTGCAAAGCAAGGTCGTCTTGCCGGCACCATTTGGCCCCACCACTACGGTTATGCCCTTTTCGGGTATCTCGATACTAAGGTCGTAGAGGACCTGAAGCTTGCCATAACCGGAGTTGAGCTTGTTTATTTTCAGCATGCTTCCGTCGCCCCCTTGCCCAGGTATACCTCAATGACCTTCGGATCGCCCAGAACCTGCTGAGGGGTCCCCTGGGAAATCAGGCGTCCGAGGTCCATGGCATAGATATAATCAGCATAGGGAGCAGCAATATCTATCCTGTGCTCCACCACCAGGAAGGTCAGTCCTTCATTCTTGAGCGCTGAAACGTGGGACAGGATTTCATCCGCCGAGGCCGGATCGACCCCCCCGATAGGCTCATCAAGGGCAATCAGCTTGGCCCCGGCCGCCAGTCCTTTGGCTACTTCCAGCATCTTTAACTGAGCGGCACCCAGTGTATGGCTAGGCTTGTTCCAGTGCTTATCCAAACGGACGCGATGCAAAACGGCCATCGCTCTCTCCATGTTGTTTTCTTCTTCCTTGAGCCAAAGCCGCCTGTGAGGCGCCTTAAGCGGCGCTTCGCCGGAATTCCTCATGGCACCAAGCACGTTGTCCAGTACAGTAAGGCCGAGGAAAGGCAGGGGGATCTGAAAGGTCCGGACAAAGCCGACTTCATAAATCTTATGCGTCGGCCAACCCGTAATATCCGTATCGCCCAGGAGCACTCTGCCCTCCGTCGGTTTCAGGATGCCGGTGCAACAATTAATTAATGTTGTTTTACCACATCCATTAGGTCCGATCAGCATGGTAAAGGTATGCTGCTTCACCGTAATGCTGACGTCGTTTACTGCCGCCAAGCCGCCGAACTTCTTGGTAACATTTTCTGTCGCGAGCAAATTACTCATCTGTTCACCTACCTTAAAATGGGGGCCGAGTAACTCCCGGCCCCCGCTTATTCAAACCTTACTTAGCTTCTAGTATATTGGGCGTGTCCACTTGATTAGGTCGGCGCGGCTGTCAAAGTAACCTACGTTTTCCCACACAAGCTTATCGTTGACAACCAAGATATTGTAGTCGGCAAAGGCCCGGTCGCCGGCTGCGTTCAGGACCACATGGCCGCTGGCGCCGTAAGTCCTGCTCCATTCGTCAGCCACACGCGGCAGGATCTCTTTGACTTTTGCGGAATCATATCCTACCTCGTCAATGGCTCTGGCAAACGACCAGACTATGTCATATGTGTTGAAGGAATAGGAGTCGGTTACCCGTCCAAGTTCCTGGTAAACATGCTGCGCTACTCTCTCATAGTTGGATTGGGCGACCAGCGCTTCCGGGCGGGCCTTGGTGCTGGCAAATTTAGTGTCGATGGCAAATCTGCTGGCAGTGGGATCGCCTATCAGCGCCGCTGAAAAAGCTGTTCCATCGCTGCCGAACCAGGCGAGTTGTCTTAACCGGGGATGCGCATTAGCAGCTGTAAAGAAAGGTGCAATCTCCTCGAAAGCAATGATCGCGATACCAATTTTGTCTACGGATACCCCTTTGCGCACCAGGTCACCAACATAGTCATTCAGCAATGCAGCCTGGACAGTGAAGGCTTCAAGGCCGGGGTCGTACCTGACTAGTTCAGGATAAATCTGAACAGCAGTATTGGCAAGAGCATCCGCTGTTGCTTTTTGCAGTCCGTCACCCCAGGTGTCTCCACGCCAGACAAAAATCAGGTGCTCCACACCGGCTTCCTGGATTAACCGGGCTATGGCCGGCCCCTGAATAGCGTCGCTGGGGCAGAAGCGGAACAGCCAGTCCCCCTCCATGGCCAAACCCGGAGCGGTGGAAGACGGAGAAGCATAGAGGATGCTATTGGCACCGGCGAAGGCTAAAACTTCCCTCGCCACACCACTGGACATCGGGCCGACGAAAAATCTGGCCCCTTCACCATGCCAACTCGTCATCTTGCGCAGTCCGGTGGGAGGATCGGTGGCACAGTCATCAATCACCAGGTTCATTCGCCAGTTTTTGTTGTTTTTCGTAAGCCACTCATTCACGTCCGCCGCTGCCAGCTCAGCCACCTTTGAGCTGTTCTCGCCAAAGGTGGTCAGGGCACCGGTCAACGGCAGCAACGCAACTACGGTATGCTCGGTGGGTCCCGGGGCCGGGGCCGCCCGTCTGGGGCAGCCGCTGCCGGCAAACGCTGCCACTATCAAACTAAACATGAAAAAAGCTAGCAATTTTTTCTTCAAAAAATATTACCCCCTCGTAATTTCAAGTAGTTTTCTCCTCCCGAAACTTTTGACAATCATTGCTGCTTTTCCCTGACACATCCCCCCAACTGTTAATTAACTTAACCATTCTATGTTCAGTGCCGTTACTTTATGCGATACCATTATAATCTGACTATTTTGACCCTGTCAATTATTAATTGCGCACACCTGAATAGTACATACGGCCAATAAAAATACAGCAGAGCATCGGCCCGCTGCAGAATACCGCAAAACCCATCTTCTGCTCATATCACATACAAGCGGACATCCAAAAATACTTTCAGCGCGTGTGATACTTACGGGCCTGCTGCGAAACTAATTGCGCCCCCTGTTCCATGGCTTCCCGGTTTACGGAAAGCAGGTGACGGCGTTGTTCAGAGAGAGTCTTTTCCAGGGCCTTCAGCACACTGGAAAAGGTAACTGCTCCAGTAAGCTCAAGATAGGCTCCCAGCATAACCATATTTGCAACCAGAATCTGCCCTAAACTCTGAGCCACCTCATTAGCCGGCACCAAATAGGTGTACAGGTCTTTCCTTTCAGGCAGCTGCGTCGCCAAGGCGGAATTAACCAGCAAGAGGCCTCCGGGCTTGACTTTCGCTTCAAACTTGAGAAGGGAAGGCTGGTTAAACACTAATGCAGCGCCGGGCCTTTCCACCACCGGCGAAGCGATTCTCTTGCCGGACACAATCACGATACAGTTGGCTGTCCCTCCCCGCATTTCCGGACCATAAGACGGAAACCAGGTCACTTCCTTATTTTCCAGCAAACCGCCATAAGCCAGTAACTGACCTGTCAGCAAAACTCCCTGCCCGCCAAAACCCGCAACAAGAACTTCGTGTTGCACGTTCTACACCTCCAGTCTGTTTTTTACTTCATCAAGAGGATAATAAGGAATCATCTTCTCTTCCAGCCAGGCCAGGGCCTCTGTGGGTTTTAGGCCCCAGTTGGTAGGGCAGGTGGAAAGAACCTCCACCATGGAAAAGCCCAGTCCCTGTTTTTGTACCGTAAAGGCCTTGAGAAGAGCCTTTTTTGCCCTAATTACGTGAGCAGGGTTATGCACTGAAACCCGGCTGATGTAGGTTGCCCCCTCCAAGGTAGCCAGCATTTCCGATACCCGGATCGGGAAACCGGCCGATTGGGTATTACGTCCTGCCTTGGAAGTGGAGGTGAACTGCCCCGGCAAGGTGGTAGGGGCCATTTGCCCTCCGGTCATTCCGTAAATAGCGTTATTCACAAAAACAGTAGTGATATTTTCGCCCCTGGCTGCGGCGTGTATTATTTCCGCGGTACCGATGGAGGCCAAATCACCGTCTCCCTGATAAGTAAAGACAATGCGGTCCGGCAAAACCCTCTTGATACCTGTCGCCACGGCTGGTGCCCTGCCATGGGCAGATTCCTGCATATCAATATCCAGATAATTATATAAAAAGACCGCACAACCAACTGGTGCTACCCCAACGGTGTCTTCCCTGATTCCCAATTCATCAATGACTTCGGCTACCATCCGGTGGATAATGCCATGGGTACACCCCGGGCAGTAATGGGTCTTTTGTTCAGTCATCGCTCTAGGCCTGGCAAAGACTGCGTTCACTTACCTTCACCTCCAATAGCTTTATTTGAGTCTGGATTTCTTCGGCTGACGGCAGCAGACCTCCGGTCCGGCCATAAAAGTAGACAGGCAGTTTCCCGCTGACAGTCAGTTTAACATCTTCTACCATTTGGCCGGCGCTCATCTCCACAACCAGTACTTTTTTAGCCTTAGGTAAAGAACTTTGCAGGATACCTTCGGGGAAAGGCCACAGGGTTATCGGGCGCAACAACCCTGCCTTAATTCCTTCTTCCCTTACTGCCTCCACTGCCGCCATGCTTATCCGGGCAGAAATGCCGAACGCTACCAGTACTGTTTCAGCATCTTCTACCCGGTATTTTTCCGCGCGGTTAACCTCTCTTTGCATCAACCCGAATTTTTCCTGCAGCTTTTTATTGTGTGCTTCCAGCTCCTCCGGGTTTAAATACAGTGACTTTATTACATTACGCTTCCGGCCCCGGCAACCCGTTGTAGCCCACGGCTTATTGCCATTATCCGGTTTAAGTTCCGGCGGCAGTGTAACAGGTTCCATCAATTGCCCCAGTACTCCGTCCGCCAGAACCAGTACCGGGCTCCTGTACCTGTCAGCAAGTTCAAAGGCCCAATAAGTGAAGTCCACCATCTCCTGTACTGAGCAGGGAGCGAGGACAATAGTCCGGTAGTCTCCATGCCCTCCGCCGCGGGTGGCTTGGAAATAATCGGCCTGACCCGGTTGAATGCTCCCCAGCCCCGGCCCCCCGCGCATGATATTGACAATTACGCAGGGCAGTTCCGCTCCCGCCAGAAAGGAAATCCCCTCTTGCTTCAGACTGATTCCCGGCCCGGAAGAAGAAGTCATTACCCGGGCTCCGGCCCCGGCAGCACCAAAAACCATGTTAATGGCAGCGATTTCACTTTCGGCCTGTAAGAAGACCCCGCCTGCCTCCGGCAGCCTGCCGGACAGATATTCGGGGATTTCGTTCTGCGGAGTAATGGGATATCCGAAAAAACAGCGGCACCCGGCCCTGACCGCTGCTTCTCCTATTGCCTCGTTCCCCTTCATCAGCGTTCTCATGGAACCGTCCACCTTTCCACCTTAATCGCCAGATCGGGACACATCAGGTAGCACATGGCGCAGCCGGTACATTTATCCGTTTCAGTTGCCCCAACTACAGGATAGCCGGACTGGTTTAATCTTTCTGTTAAAAAAATTAATTTTTTGGGACAAGCATTTATACAAAGTTCGCATCCTTTGCATTGTTCTTCTGCAAAAATCACCCAACCAGTCTTAGCCAACTTTACTCACTCCTTGTCCGGTCCACCAGCTTTTCCTCCGGGCAAGCCTTTTTTCGGCCAGCCGGTCGGCAGCCTGAGAGGGGGGAATACCCTCTCTTTTACTGATCTGAAAGACCTCAGTGACAGTGTCATAAATTCTTGCCACCTTTTCTATGACGCGCTGCCGGTTATAGCCGTACAGTTCTTCCGCCACGTTTATCAGTCCGCCGGCATTAAGCACATAATCGGGCACATAATAGATGCCTCTCTTCAGCAACTCCTCCCCGTGATATTCTTCGGCCAGGACATTGTTAGCACCACCGGCTATGACCCGGCAATTGAGCTCTGGAACCGTCCGGTCATTAATTACCGCACCCAGAGCACAGGGGGCAAAGATATCACACTGTACGGCAAAGATGTCCTCAGGTAAAACAGCAGCGGCGTGGTAGGCCCGGACCGCCTTCTCAACAAGCGTCCGGTTGAGATCAGTGATTGCCAGCTCCGCCCCTTCTTCAGCCAACAAGGAGCACAAATGATACCCTACCTGACCTACCCCCTGCACAGCCACCCGTTTCCCCGCTAATCTTTCACTGCCGAAAACTATCTTAGCAATCGCTTTCATACCATGGAACACTCCTAAAGCCGTGTAAGGGGATGGGTCACCACTGCCGCCCTGGCTGGGATTCCTTCCAACGGCACAGGAAGTTTCCTGGCTGATGATATCTATATCCTGCTGGCAGATTCCCACATCTGCAGCAGTAATATATTTCCCTTTCAAAGTGTCGACAAAGCGGCCATAGGCCCGTAGCAGCTCCTCGCTTTTCGCTTTCCCGGGGTCGCTGATTATTACCGCTTTGCCGCCGCCTAAATCCAGTCCGGCGACAGCAGCTTTATAGGTCATCGCCCTAGCCAAACGCAGCACGTCCCAAACGGCTTCTTCTTCCGACGTATACGCCCACATACGCGTTCCACCCAGGGCGGGACCAAGGGTGGTGTCATGAATGGCAATAATAGCCTTTAATCCACTTTCCCTGTCCTGACCGAACACCAGGTTTTCATGGTTGTATTTTTCCATGGCCCTTAGAATGCTCATGGTCACCCCTACTGGCAATAAGAGTTGTTAGATTTTTCTGCAAACTAAGAATTGCAAAAAGGGTGCCACTCTTGCCAGCGGCACCCCGTCTTAGAATACAACGCGAAAATACTGGCCGCGCATGAATATTACCCCATGTCAGCCAATAACTTTACAGCCTGCTAAGCCTGCACTTTTTTGCAGGTACAAAATTTTGCACTGCAGATTTGCGCAGGTTAAGAAATCCTGTATCTGCTAAGCTTTTGATACAGACTGCGGA
This sequence comes from Bacillota bacterium, assembly GCA_018725565.1. Lineage (GTDB taxonomy): Bacteria > Bacillota > Dethiobacteria > Dethiobacterales > Dethiobacteraceae > HKB214. The sequence continues at coordinate 74,014 of QLUR01000010.1, forward strand.
TAGAAATGCCCAGCAGCGCGGCTGCTTTAGCCCTGTTTCCGCCGACCTGGGCCAGGGCGTCAGTAACGAGCTCTTTCTCCCATTTACTGCGCAACTCCTCCAGTGTTTCGCCGGACCGGTGAAAATGCTCAGCTCTTTTGTCAGGCCGTCCGGAGAAGCGATAATCCAGGTACTTGACCAGAGGGGGCAGGTGTTCCGATTCAATTGCGGTCTGCCCGTAGCCAAGATTTATGATAGCGCGGCCAAGAAGATTTTCCAGTTCCCGCACATTGCCGGGCCAGGAATAGTCTAATAACCGGTTTAGTGCTGCTGGAGAAATGTCGGCCACACTACGTCCGTACTCTTGGTTTAACTTACGGAGCAAGTAGCTGACCAGGTGAGGAATATCAGTCTTGCGATGACGCAGCGGGGGAATGTAGATCGGCACCACATTAAGGCGGTAATACAGATCTTCCCGAAATTGCCCTTTCTTTACCCTTTCCTCCAGGTTGGCATTGGTTGCGGCGATTATCCTGACATCAACTGAAACAGGCTTACTATCACCCACCCGGACGATCTCTTTTTCCTGCAGAACGCGCAACAGCTTGGCCTGCACCGCCAAGTTAATTTCACCTATTTCATCCAGAAAAAGAGTTCCCTTGTTTGCTTCCTCAAAATAGCCCCGGCGCCCGCCTGGCTTTGCTCCGGTAAAAGCTCCTTCTACATAGCCAAAAAGTTCGCTCTCCAAAAGGCTTTCAGGAATAGCGGCACAACTTACCCTGACAAATCGGCTCCGCCGCCGCTGGCTGGTATGGTGGATTGCGTGCGCAAATAATTCCTTGCCGGTGCCGCTTTCCCCTCTTAGAAGGACAGTAGCGGGGATTTCGGCCGCCTTTTTGGCATGGGCTACCGCATACCGGATTTCTTCGCTCATTCCAACAATATCGTCAAAAGTATATTTAGCCTCCAGGCGGCGGATTAAGCGGTGAGCCGAATCCAACTCTTCTGAGAGGCGGTGAATTTCTGAAACATCGTGGATTACTGCAACACTCCCTTTAAGCATACCGTCAACCACCATCGGTGCGGCGTCTACCAGTACAGCTTTGCGCGCCGGTCCGACTTTCATGGACACGCCTTTTACCTGCTGACCGGTTTTTAATACCTGCAGATGTACGCTTTCCCCTTCAGCGATGTCAACCGTTGCCGGCTGTTTGATCACATCTTTTTCCGCAAAACCGGTCAGGCGGGTATAGGCAGGATTGATTAACAGCCCCATACCGTTTTCATCAACTACGGAGATGGCGTCTTGGGTGGAATTAATGATCGCCTGCAGCATAGTTTGAGTTTCTTTAAGGCTGGTTATCTCCTCCGCCAGTTGAATTACATCGGTAATATCACGGAACACAGCAACGGCACCGACAATTTTCCCATCCAGTCCTTTGATAGGAACCCGGTTGGTAATAATTGTGATATGCCCAAGCTGCTGCCGTTGGTTTAACTCCGCTCTCCCTGTCCGCAGTACCAGGTGCAACCTGGTATTGGGAATCACCTGAGTCACCAGGCAGCCGAGAACATTTTCACTCTTCATGCCCAGCAATTCTTCAGCCGCCCGGTTAAAAACAGTAATTCTGCCCAGGCCGTCTACCGCCATAATGCCTTCGTGGGTAGAGTTAAGAATCACATTCATTTCTTTTTCCGGGGGCGGCAAAATACCACCTCTCCCTGATTTTCATGTTAGTTTTCCCGCCGGCATTATGTTAACAGCATTATACTGCGTTCCCGGAAAAAAGAAAAGCCTGAAAGTTGTTGTCAGGCTTTTACTGTGTCCCTGATCTTTTGCAGCGGTACTGCTCGTATTCACTGACCAATTGCTCGATTATCTTGCGCACAGGCAAAATTTCTTTGATTCGGTGGAAAAACTCCCCAGAAAAAACCAGGCCGTTTTCCACATCTCCGTCGACCGCTTTTTCTAAGGCGTCCAGGATGCAAAAGCGATGGCTGCAGTTTTTTAAGCAGTTACGGCATTCCCTGGTCTCCAGTCTTTCGCCGTTCTTTAATCGCTCAGTAAACTGGTTGCGGATAGCCCGCCCCGGCAAGCCGACAGGGCTGTCAATAAGCACCGAGTCTTCAGGCATGGAATGCAGGTATTTTTCTTTAAACTTAACGTTTGCTTCACATTCCTCGCTGGCCACAAAGCGGGTGGCCATCTGCACGCCGTTGGCCCCCATCCCCAGCGCCTTGGCGATATCTTCGCCATTCATTATGCCGCCGGCGGCTATTACCGGGATCTCCACGGCCTCCAAAACCTCCGGCAGCAACTCAAAAACCGACCTGTCAGTCCCCAGGTGGCCGCCGGCTTCCTTCCCCTCCACCACTACTGCCGCAGCCCCCAATTTTTCCGCCAACCTGGCCACCCTTGCCGAGGCCACCATGGAAAGCACCGGCACATTTAATTCCTTGCCCCAGGCAAAAATATCGCGGGAGAAACCTGCCCCGGAAACGATAAAGTCTATTTTCTCCACCATGGCGGTCTTTACCAACTGGGCAAACTGGCTGGCTGCAAACAGGACATTGACGCCCAGATATCCGCTCGTCATCTTGCGTGCCCGCTGAATCTCCTCCCGCAGGCGCTGGACGGAGAGGCCTGTTCCGGCAATAACACCGATAGCCCCTTCATTGGCGACGGCAGCCGCCAGCCTGCAGGTAGCAACCCGTACGGCCATGCCTCCCTGAATGATCGGCAGCTTAGCTTTTATATGGGCAAATTTCAGCTCCGGCAGCATTCTGACCGTCTTCCTCTCTTGGTTAAATTTCCGTCTGGCACTCACCGGCACCGTTTACTCCAGGCGGCAGCAAACCATGTACATCAATAATGTTTCTATTTACCTCTGTCAAATCCTTCAGTCCTGCACAAACCACTTTGCTATTCGTTCATCTCGTAGGCACCCTTCAGCGCAAAAACGTGATTCTCCCATACTCTGCGGTAGCGGTCGAAGTCCACAGCCGGCTTTTCAATTATTTTCAGCAGATGGTCCATCTGCCGGGCTGTGCTGCTGGGCTTGCTGTATAGCTGCAGGGCATATTTCGAAAAGTCCCGCACAAAACAGTCGAAAATCTGGTCAACCAAATCATCCTCGACACCATAAATCTTGGCGTTTTCCAGTATGAGCTGGGCGTAAACCACCAGGGTAAACATCTCGCCCAGTGTCAGTATGAAGTCAGTATCGCGCCGCTGGTCGTCGTTCGGGGTGGCAGCGGCAAGGAACTCTTTTAAGTGAGCTGTTTGCTTTTGAAATATGTTGACATTGGGCAGGTTAAAAGCGGCAAAGACCGGTGCATAGTCGTGGAAATGGATCTTGCTGAGGCCGCTTGCCCCACCCTGATTAAAGAGGAAGCTGTCATGCGCCGCCTGGTCTTGGCGTGGCACTACGGGGTATTCCTGCGGGAAGAAGAAATAATTGGGCATAAACTTAACAATCAGGGCGATGTTGACATGAACCGTGCCTTCCAGTTTGGGCAGCGCACGAATATCGCGTGCAGCCATTTCAAAATACGTATCCCGCTCAAACCCCTTGGCAGCAATCACGTCCCAGAGCAGGTTAATTACTTCTTCACCCTGCGTGGTTACTTTCATTTTAGCCGTAGGGTTATACAGAAGGTAACGCCTGTCCTCCGGGGAAGCCGCTCTCTGGTAATCTGAAGCCCGCAGTGCAAACAGCTTCATGGCCACCAGACGGGAGTAAGCATCCACGAACATTTGTTTAACATGAGGGAAGTCGGTAACGAACATCCCGTAAAGCCGGCGGTCAGCAGCGTGGTTCAACGCCTCGTAAAAAGCATGGGTGCAGATGCCGATAGAAGCCCAGCCCAGGTTGTACTTACCCACGTTGACCGTGTTCAGCGCCGCATCCCAGGCCTGCTGTCCCACTGATAGGATATCGGCCTCATTAACCGGGTAATTGCGCAGAACGAAGTCAGCTACATACGACTGAGAATTGACCACGTTTTTAACCAGTTCATAATTATTATGACGCCAATTGGCCACAAAAAACACATAATCGCCGCTGCCGGCCATTTTACCAAAGGTGGATACCATCTCCGCCGCGTTGCCGTTGCCTATGTAATACTTCTCGCCGTTGGCCAGGTAAATACTGTCAGCCTGCGGTGTCAGGGCCATTTCTGTGGCATAAATGTCGGCGCCGTGCGCCCGCTCCGACAGACCGAAGGCGAATACTTCCCCCCGTTTCAACAGCCTGGCCGCTTTCTTTTTGGCATCTTCGTTTTGTCCCATCCAGATCGGTCCGAGACCCAGGATAGACACCTGCCATGTATACCAGTAATGCAGCCCATAAAAAGAAGTTATTTCATTAAACCCGCAGTTGCGCCAGGTATCCCAGCGGCAATCTTTATCCCCATAGGCCGGTGGAGTCAGCAGAGTGTAGAACAGTTCATTCTCTTTTTGAAACGTAAGAAAATCCTCATACCATACACGCTCGCGGTCATCTTCCTTAAGTTTTCTTTTTCCTTTGTTTTCGAAAAATTCAATAGTCTTAAGCATAATCTCCCGCGACCGCTCGTCCGGGTATTCACGTGAATGCTTTTTGGGGTTTAGCAGGATCATTTCCTCACCTCCAAAGATTTTTCTGCCAAAGCAGCGCTTAACATTCTTAAATTTTCCCTGACACAAGCATTATAACAGAAACAGTTTTAAATATGTAAGAAATTTTTTCTTTAAGACGCGAAACAGCCGGACCCAAGGGAGTCAATCACCTCGGGTCCGGTAGATAAAAGCTCTGGCGGAGACCTACTCTTCCTGAGGACCTGCGTCCTAAGTACCATCGGCGCAGGAGGGCTTAACGGCCGTGTTC
>QLUR01000100.1 GCA_018725565.1 Bacillota bacterium
AAAAATTCTTCTGGCGAACTAACACTGATGGTAATTTCCGATGCTGGGGCGCTCTGCCCGAAAATGGCGATATTGTCTCCGCGGCGCACCTCGCTTTTATCTACGGCGATAGTTGGCGCGATAAAGATGTTGCCAACCCTGGTCGTTACGCCAGAAGTAACACCGATGGGAAAGGTGAGAAGTGAGGAACGGATGCCTTTGCTATCCTCCGAATACACGCTAAAAATATAATTGCCACCGGAAAGACCTGATAAGGTCATTTGGAAATTAGCGCTCGTGTCTGCAATGGTTGTCGCGGCAACTTGAGCGTCTTTAAGAAGCGTTACCGTGCTTTTAGGATAAGCCCGACCAGTAAAAATAACTTGAGTTACTACAGGTGGGGGGGCAATAAAACCCCAGCCTCCACCGCCACCGCCGGCCGGCGCGGGTGGCGGCACAGTAGTACAGGCCGAAGTATTAAAAGTGCAGTTTGAATTGCAACTTAAAGTCCCGCCGGAAAAACCGCGGGTTGTGCAGGTTTGTCCTGCCAAATTAGAGCCGTCGCACGATTCACCGGTTTGAATAACTCCATCCCCGCACCCGGGAACCGTCGCCATTATTTCAACCGTTATCGCGCTTGCAACAAACGGTCCCGCGAGGAGAAGAAAGAGAGTAGCTAAAAATAGATGAGATGTGCGGTTCATTCATCCAGTTAGAGACAGGAAGCGCTCTAAGCGATTTTTGAGATAGCGCTTACCCATGCCTGATTTTAGATATTTTTCTCGCGACCTAGCATCTTGTTTATTCCGAGAAGCTTCATAATAAATAAGCTCAAAAGGACCCCGACTTTTTGTCCAACCAACCGCATTGTTATTGTGTTCCTTAAAGCGCTTCCGTAAATCATCGCTGAATCCTGTATACCAAAGCTTGCTTTTCTTGCTTCGCAGAACATAAACATAATAAAAATTGTTGTCTCTAACGGGATTCATTTTTGTCGTTGCGCTTGAGCAATAATAAATCGGTTGTACCGCTTAAGTCCGATCCTTCCTACAAATCCAACGAGAAGCAGAATGGACGCAATGATGATGAGAAGCTGCCAAGGAACTACAAAGAAGCTGTAACTGGCGTTTGCGGTTTGATTCATTGCGCCCCAAGTAAGATTGAGCTTTGCGGTATACCAGCCAAAATGAAACTCTCTCCATTGCTTCCCAGCCATTTCAAAAAATCCTGTTTTTGTTTCTTGTTGTGTGCCACTTATCACCTGCGGTTCTTGTCCCCACACTACTTCAAATTTTCTGGCACTATTTGGTAAAACATTGCCCCCGTTCCTATTCGCCAGAAGTGTTGCTGAAGTCAGGCGTAATGTATTCTTGATTTTAACTTCTCCCAAAGGCACCACCCGGTCTCCGCCGGTATTATTAAGGCGATAAGCAAATGTTACTGGCAGGGCGCTGAAAAATCTCTGTTCCTCTTTTGTGCTAAACTCCAACAGTCCGCCACCCTCTGCCACTTCTCCTGAAACTCGCAAAAGCACCAGCACGCCTATTTTACCCCCGATTGATACTTGCCCGCCTTCTTGCGTTCCCGGCGCCTGACTACCGAAGAAAATAGCGGCAAAATGCCCACCAGGTTCGGCATTTTGGGGAATGGTAATAGAAAACGGCACGACAACACGTTCACCCGATTGCAAAGCCACTTTGCTTTCTGCCTGTATCCATGTCGCAAGACCGTCTTTTGCGCCGATAAAGTGAGGAGCACCCGTATCTCCTCTTGGTTCAAAGTTTTCAAAGGTGGTGAAAAAAGTTTTCTCTCCTTCCTGCTCGTTAAAGAGCTCTATTTTCCCTTGAAGCGTTGCCCCAGGATCACCGGTTATTTCCACCCTCGCTGGCGATACCGTCAAAGCAAAAGCCGGACTCGCTATGCCCGCTATCGCAACGATTAAAATTGTATAAAGTAAACTTCGCATGGGGTATGTACTTTTAAAATATACCCGTAGTTCATACGCCCCTAAAAGTTAGCGGTTGTTACATAGGTAAGTGCAGTGGTGTACGCGCCAGCTTCTGTGTTTGAAGCAATGTTGGCAATATATCGCACTGAATAGGTGGTGTTTGCCGAAGCGCCGGTGGCCGAGGCCACTTGGCTTGCCGCGCTCGCAGTGCCGGCGTAGGCAAAACCGGGGGCGGCATAAGGCGCGGTGACTGTGCCCACACCGCCTCCACCCACCGTCATTCGCAAACCAAACTGCTCCGCGCCAATGGAAGATGTAGTGTTAGTTCCCCCGATGGCAGTAATGGTGAATGCGCCTGCCGTGAGCGTAGCGCCTTGGACGGTCATGGTGTAACCGTTTGGCGCATTAGTGCCAACGACAAGGGTATGCGCTTCAATTTCTGACCCCGAACAAGCGGGAGTAGGCGAAGCAAAACACGCCGCCGATGCCGAAAGAATGCCAAAACCAACAGCATTGTCGTTAATGGTAAAAGTCAGCGATTGATCAACTGTCGCGGTAACCGCCACTTGGTCGTCGGTCAAAATATTGACTGTGATATTCCCAGTGTCGGTAAATGTGCCAGCGATGGCAATCGCGTAACTGCCTGGCGTAGCCGGGTTAGTAATTTGGTTTACACCCGCGCCGCCCGTAACCGCATTGTTACCAATCCTGACTCGCAAACAGTTGGTTGCCGCAAGGTGGACTACATCAGTAGGAGCGGTGAGAGTTACCACTTGACCTGCCTGCGCCGCGCCCCAAGTTCCT
>QLUR01000101.1 GCA_018725565.1 Bacillota bacterium
AAACGGATATAAAACTCCGGCCGCCACAGGAATAAAAGCGGTATTGTAAAAAAACGCCCAAAAAAGATTTTGTTTGATTGTTCTTATTGTTTTTTTTGATAAAGTGAAAATTTCTGGAATAAGCGTTAAGTCGCCGCGCATTAAAGTGATATTCGCCGATTCCATGGCAATATCCGTTCCTTCGCCCATAGCAATGCCAAGATTGGCTTGCGTCAAAGCCGGAGCGTCATTGATGCCGTCTCCGGCCATGGCCACGATTTTACCTTGCCTTTGAAGCTCTTTTATTTTTTCAACTTTATTTTCCGGCAGAACCCGCGCCATTATATTTTCAATTCCCGCTTGCGCCGCGATGGCTTTAGCGGTTTTTTCATTGTCTCCGGTGAGCATCCAAACCTCTATTTTGTTGTTTTTTAAAATTTTGATCGCTTCAAAGGTTTCTTTTTTCAGGATGTCCGCCATTGCCACAACGCCTTTAATTTCATTGTCAACGATTAAAATCATCGTTGTTTTTCCCTGATTTTCCAATTCTTCAAGGCGGATTTTTATTTTGGAAATATCAATTTTTAAGTCCTCCATTAGGGCGGCGTTGCCGAGATGAATTTTAATTCTTTTATTGTCCGCTAAAATTTCTCCTTCAACTCCTTTGCCGACAATCGCTTTAAAATTTTCCGATTTTAAAAATTCTATTTTTTGCGATTCGGCTTTTTTGACAATCGCTTTAGCCAAAGGATGTTCCGAGTTTTTTTCCAAACTGGCGGCAATTTGCAAAATTTCCCTTTCTTCCCTTTCTTTATTTATTTGGGAAAGAGAGGACCCCCGAATTGAAATAATGTCCGTGACATTCGGTTGTCCGGCGGTTAATGTGCCGGTTTTATCCAAAACAATCGTGTCAATTTTATGAGCGGTTTCCAAACTCTCGGCGTCTTTTACTAAAATTCCTTTTTTAGCCGCGTTGCCGGTGGCGACCATTATCGCCATTGGCGTTGCCAATCCTAATGCGCAAGGGCAGGCGATAATAAGAACCGCGACGAAATTGACGAGGGCAAAATTAAAGGCGGGTTGAGGGCCGAACAAAAACCAAATCGCGAAAGTGGCAATAGCGATAATAATTACTACTGGCACAAAATATGAAGAAATCAAATCAACCAGCCGTTGAATCGGCGCTTTGGAGCCCTGCGCCTGCTCTACTAATTTTATAATTTGAGAAAGCAAAGTATCTTTTCCTATTTTAGTCGTCTGAAAAGTGAATGAGCCGAATTTGTTGATGGTGCTGCCGATTACTTGCGCTCCGGCTTCTTTGTGGACCGGCATTGATTCGCCGGTGACCATTGATTCGTCTATTTCCGACGAGCCCTCGGTTATTTTTCCGTCAACCGGAATTTTTTCTCCGGGCCGCACTACGATCAAATCGCCGATTTGTACTTCTTCTATCGGAATTTCAATTTCTTTTCCGCCTTTTAATATTTTTGCGGTTTTTGGCTGAAGGCCGATAAGTTTTTTGATGGCTTCCGAGGCGCGGCGTTTCATTGCTGTTTCAAAATAGCGCCCGAGAATAATTAAAGTGATAATGATTGCCGATGTGTCAAAATATATAGTTGGCACCAATCCGCCTTTGATAAAAAATTCCGGGAATACGACTACCGCAAAGCTGTAAAAATACGCCGCCAAAGTGCCGATGGCGATTAAAGTATTCATATCCGCTGTTCGGTATTTAAAAAGCAATTTGAGTCCGCTGTAAAATTGCCAACCCACCCAGAATTGAACAGGCGTTGTTAAAATCAAAAGAATCCAATAATTGGACAAAATTTTAAGCAAGTCCGCGTAGGTCTGTGTCCAGTCCGCGATTGTCTGTGTTAGCTGGGGAAAACTGCCGATAAAAATCAAGACGGATAAAATTGTTCCAACCCACAATTTCTTTTTTAAAATTTTTAACTGGCGCTCAGTTTCCACCTTTTCTTTGTCTAAAAGATTTTGCGTTTCGCCGATTTCTTGAATTGGCTTGTAGCCGATATCAATAATCACTTTAAAAATTTCTTCAAGAGAAGTTTTCACCGGATCAAAAACTATTTTTGCCCGAGAATTAGGAAAGTCCGCGTCAATTTTTTCAATGCCCGGCAGTTTTTTTAACGCGCTTTCTACCGTCATCGCGCAATGGATAGAATCCATGCCAAGCACTTTTAGATTCGCAGTTTCTAATGACGCGGAATTTTGCGGAATTGGCGCGGATTCACGCGGAAAATTTGTATTTTCCTGCGACAGAATAAGCGTGTATCCGATATCCTTTACCGCTTTTGCCAAATCATTTTCTGAAATCAAATTTTCATCAAATTCAATTAAGACCGTTTCAGAGGCAAAATTCACGAAAGCAGATTTAACTCCCGCTTGTTTTTGGAGCGTTCGCTCAATCGTCAAAACGCAAGAAGCGCAATGAATCCCCTCTATTTTGTAAGTTTCTTTTTTCACAAATTTAATCAACTAATAAATTTTGGTTAGCCCCGTCGCTGATATACTTAAGTATATCAGCGCGCTTTAGCTGCTAAGCCAAATCTTTCTTCATTCTTTCAAATTCTTCCCTGCTGATTTCTCCTTTGGCGTATCGTTCTTTAAGAATTTCCAAAGGCATTTTGCCGGAAGCTCCGGATTTTGACTGGCTAATCAGCCAACGGATTAAAACCACTATGCCGACAATAATCAAAACCCAAAAAGCTATCATAAAAATCGGCCCGATAA
>QLUR01000102.1 GCA_018725565.1 Bacillota bacterium
TACTTTATCCTCAAAATCTTTCAGGCCGATAACCCACTTCCTTTACCTCTACCTGTACCGTAGAAAATGGGAGAAGAACCACTTTTTCTCTTTCATGGCCGACTCATGTTGCGGCCACGCGCACATATGTAGGCTCCTAGGGAAGCCGGTAGCGTACCTACCACCAACAAAACAATTATGGTGCCCCAAAAGGACGAACCAGCGAAAAACTGTGCCTTGTCGAGCTGCTGACCCGACAGAGTTCCCAACAGAGCTCCCAAAGGTCCTAAATCAAGCTGCACTTTGAACTGGCTCATCCAGGCCAAAAAGCTGACTACCAGACTATAGCCGCCTGCTACAATTAGCCCATTTTGCCAAAAAATCGCACCCCTTGTTTTCTTCTGAGCCTGATAGCCACCCCACAAAAGACTGGCCAGAACCAGAAAGAGTAAGAGGAAAAGCAGATAGAAGTCCCCGGTGAGAGCTTCCTGGGGCACCCCATTCACCCTGAGACCCAAGAGAGAAAGGGTAATTTGCGGGGACTCCAACCCTGGCACCGTGCTAATCACTCTGAAACTGGACCCTCCCCCCAGGGCTAAGCCATAGACCAGAAGATTAGGAAATAAGATGAGGAGAGCAACCACCACCGCCCAACCCGCTTCTCTCAAGAGGTCTTCCTTGGTGATCAAGTAAAGGACACCGATCAAGAACAGGAAGAAACCACCGCCCAGACTGGCCAGGCACGCCTGGCCAACCCCGGACGCTCCAGCTCCGGTTCGTTCTCCCAATAGGCCTTGGAGCAGGGCCGAGAGACGGAACTTTGAGGCTGCCAAGCCGCCGAAGACGGTGCCCCACAGGAGACCATTAATCAAAACACTGAACCACCCAAACCCGTAAGAGACTTTCAAGTCAACTCCGGAGAAATCCACTGGCAACCCCAATAACTGAGAGGTTACCCCCATTACCTCCCCAACTGGCAAGTCTAGGCTAAACCCGGCAAAAGGGGAAAGGAGCAAGAACAGCCCGGCATAGATCAAGCCCATACGGATTCCCTGTCTCCCCCGACTGCGAAAGTCTTCTCGGGCCAAGTTGTGAGTAGCTAGTAGGCTCCCAATCCACAGGCCAAGACCAGGAATAATCAGGAGAAAAAGCAAAGGTAGGTGTGTGAGCACGCTAGCCCCTGCCTGTATCCCTTCCCAGCCCCCGCTCACCTTGAGATAGTAACTAGGCAAATGGCTGAATACCCAAGTGAAAACAAGGTTTGGTTTAAGGCCCTCGAGGAAATAGGCAACTACCGGTTCTTGCACCATGCTGATTAACGCCCTTCCGAGAAGCTGATCCACTACAAAGGCCAAGATGATCCCCACCACAACGGCTACCACGGCCCCTACTAAGGCCGCAGTCCAAGAGCCTTGGCCCTGGCCCCGAAACATTTGCAGCCCTTTGACTCGCCGACCCAGGTGTTCGATCCTCTGGCCCAGGTCACCGCCCACCTGCGGGCCACCGCCCTCCGTCTCTAGGCTCTGGCCACAAGAGAGACAATAGGTGTTATCAGTATTGTTGGCCTTTCCACAATGGCGACAAAAAACTTGACCCTGCCCCTGATTCCGGCCTGCCGCCGGGGAAGGGTACGTCTTGGCATCCTGGCCACAATGCCTACAATAGAGGGCCTGTTCACTAATGGTTCCCCCACATTTACCGCAATACATATTATCAACTCCCTTCCCCATGGCCACAACAGGGGCAGAATTGGGCCTGCACCGGGATATTGTAGGTACAGGTGGGACAAATTTTTGGCTTCTCCTCTTCCGTGATGGTTTTGCTAACCTGTTGCCCACAGTGGCCACAGAACTTATCCTCACTCTTGATGGGCTGGCTACAATTACTACAAATCTTGGCCTCTTCGGCCCGGACCGAAAGTCGGGCAATCTGTTCACTAAGCTGCCACATCTTCTTATCTAGTACTACCATCTCCTCACTGAGTGGAAATAAAACCTCGTCCTGAACAGCCCCCTGCCGTAGGAGATAATAGACCCGCAGGCCCATGTTAAAATAGAGCCTCCCCTTGGCATCCTCGGCCTCCTTCATCTCCTTACGCAGGCGGGAGAGTTCCTTGATTAATTCCAACTTCTTTTTAGCGGCCTCCTGGCCCGCCTGTAATTTGGCGAGCCCTCTCCCCAATTTATCCTCCAAATCAAACATACCTTCCACTCCTTTTCTAAATTATGGCTATTTCTAAGGACAGTTGTCAATAGAGTGAGTCGTGTAATACCACATTTGACAGTCCTCACCTCTCACGCTTTACCTCAATCCCGCCGGTAACAATGGCAATCAGGCTATAAAAAGAGCAACCAAGAAAAAAGTCGCCTCAAAACTCCGAGGCGACTAATGTTTCTGGAGCAACCAACCTTCCGGTCACCGATCAGGCCTGATCTGTTCTCTCCGAACTGGCTATGCGTACATAACCTTGCTTCGATATTTCCAAGGAGGCCGGGGCCAGAAGCTACAATATGAGCCTGAGCCTGCCTCCCGTCCCCTATTCCATGTACTTCTTGGCTATGCCATAGATAACGGGTACCACGAAGTACTTGCCCTGATAGGTCCAGACTGCCAGCACGATGGCATAAATAAAGATTGGGTCTTTTACATCCATCGTGAAACATCAACTCGATCCTTTTCATTTGTCGTGAAAGTTTTTACTTTTGTTTAGAGT
>QLUR01000103.1 GCA_018725565.1 Bacillota bacterium
GGATTGAAACTCGATAAGGTTTTTACTGTGCCAGCTTCTTCTGAGTCGCCCCCCGTGCGGGGGCGTGGATTGAAACATTTTACCTCCTACCTTGGGTCAGAAACCCTAAGTCGCCCCCCGTGCGGGGGCGTGGATTGAAACTAATCCGTATAATGGCTCCGTTATCATACCTCCTGTCGCCCCCCGTGCGGGGGCGTGGATTGAAACTCGGATAGCAGCTACCGCTTGTGGCCCGCCTGCGAGTCGCCCCCCGTGCGGGGGCGTGGATTGAAACTCGATAAGGTTTTTACTGTGCCAGCTTCTTCTGAGTCGCCCCCCGTGCGGGGGCGTGGATTGAAACAGGATTAACAACATTGGCGAGGTTACGGACATACCCGGTCGCCCCCCGTGCGGGGGCGTGGATTGAAACTTAGGTTCTGACTTTGTTGTACCTATTACCCTCTGTCGCCCCCCGTGCGGGGGCGTGGATTGAAACAAGACAATGGAGGGTCGTGGTGTGTTACATATACTGTCGCCCCCCGTGCGGGGGCGTGGATTGAAACCTGTTGTTTTGCTGTTGGTATGACTTTAGGATAAGTCGCCCCCCGTGCGGGGGCGTGGATTGAAACTGAAGGACTACCAGAAAAGACTATCATTGAAGGTCGCCCCCCGTGCGGGGGCGTGGATTGAAACACGGCACAGCCCCCCTACCTGATAACTTACTACCGTCGCCCCCCGTGCGGGGGCGTGGATTGAAACCTGTAAACCACCAGGAGCATCCTTTTTTGATATACTGTCGCCCCCCGTGCGGGGGCGTGGATTGAAACTTGACCTCGCAGCATCCCAAGCGAGTTGACAAGAGTCGCCCCCCGTGCGGGGGCGTGGATTGAAACAGGTAAGAAACCAAAATCGAAGAAAAACTCAGAAAAGTCGCCCCCCGTGCGGGGGCGTGGATTGAAACGAAATCAGGCTGAAGGAAACTATCGATTTACTCAGTCGCCCCCCGTGCGGGGGCGTGGATTGAAACATAACATAGACATAATTTTTATCAAGGGGATCCGGGTCGCCCCCCGTGCGGGGGCGTGGATTGAAACATAAGATAGCATGGCCCCCCCAAACACTCACATCACTACGTCGCCCCCCGTGCGGGGGCGTGGATTGAAACATTGAAGAAGGAATATAAGGAGGTGAAGAAAAATGGTCGCCCCCCGTGCGGGGGCGTGGATTGAAACTATATAGGCCCGAAAGAAGGCCAAAGCAGTCTTAAGTCGCCCCCCGTGCGGGGGCGTGGATTGAAACAGGTCAATCCCATTGTCATAGCCATATCCAACGGGTCGCCCCCCGTGCGGGGGCGTGGATTGAAACTTGATCTCAACGATGGCGTGGAAGTGATAATAAGGTCGCCCCCCGTGCGGGGGCGTGGATTGAAACAGATACAACAGAGGATGACTTTGATACCGAGGCTGTCGCCCCCCGTGCGGGGGCGTGGATTGAAACGGAACTACCTTAGAAATTTATCAATATAGGAAGGATGTCGCCCCCCGTGCGGGGGCGTGGATTGAAACCGATTACTCTTGGAGATATAACCACAATGGGGACGTCGCCCCCCGTGCGGGGGCGTGGATTGAAACCCTTTCTAACCTATAAACCAAAGCTTCTTCAGTAGTCACCCCCCGTGCGGGGGCGTGGATTGAAACAGATACAACAGAGGATGACTTTGATACCGAGGCTGTCGCCCCCCGTGCGGGGGCGTGGATTGAAACGGAACTACCTTAGAAATTTATCAATATAGGAAGGATGTCGCCCCCCGTGCGGGGGCGTGGATTGAAACCGATTACTCTTGGAGATATAACCACAATGGGGACGTCGCCCCCCGTGCGGGGGCGTGGATTGAAACCCTTTCTAACCTATAAACCAAAGCTTCTTCAGTAGTCACCCCCCGTGCGGGGGCGTGGATTGAAACAGATACAACAGAGGATGACTTTGATACCGAGGCTGTCGCCCCCCGTGCGGGGGCGTGGATTGAAACTCTATCCTGCCAGTTAGTCCGACAATATACTAAGGTCGCCCCCGTGCGGGGGCGTGGATTGAAACTTCACTCTCTTCTCACTATTTGTCCGTCTTGGACGTCGCCCCCCGTGCGGGGGCGTGGATTGAAACCCAAACATAATGGCACAAAGACCTCCATTTTGGGGTCGCCCCCCGTGCGGGGCGTGGATTGAAACATCTACCAAAGAAGTAGCTCCACCTACACCAAAAGTCGCCCCCCGTGCGGGGGCGTGGATTGAAACCGCAGCGTTGGTTGAGTGAGCAATGGTTGGATATAGTCGCTCCCCGTGCGGGGGCGTGGATTGAAACTTACAGAGGAATATATATCATATGAGGACGAAGAAGAATGGCAAGAAGAGTTTGATACGCTGGCAGGCTTTATCTACACTAAATTAGGTCGTTTTCCTAAGGTAGGGGAAGTTATAGGAAATGACAGATTAAAAATTGAGGTTCTGGAAGTAAAAGGAAGACGTATTTCTAAAGTTAAAATTTACTTAGGTGGTTAGCCTTACCGCTAATTTCTTTGTGGTTCATTTTTTAGTTTCTTC
Source organism: Bacillota bacterium (assembly GCA_018725565.1). Classification (GTDB taxonomy): domain Bacteria; phylum Bacillota; class Dethiobacteria; order Dethiobacterales; family Dethiobacteraceae; genus HKB214. The sequence continues at coordinate 2,577 of QLUR01000103.1, forward strand.
TTTTAATAAGAACTCAATGAAGGAAGCCACCGCCTTTTTACCTTCGGGACTTAAGTTGGAAGCTGCTTTAAATATTAAATCAATTT
>QLUR01000104.1 GCA_018725565.1 Bacillota bacterium
TACAGCGCCTTAAGCCCTCAGGACTACTGTAACATAGGTTGGAGAAAAAGTCTATAAATTTATATTACGCTGTAGTGTTAATTAAAGAATAAGCTGTAATTGTAGGTATGGCAGGACAAGGGAGAAAGGCAATGTTTATCAGAACCCATATTTATAAAAACACGTTCCGGGATTCGGTCTACCTGATGCGCCTCTCCAGCCTGGTCAGGGGCCTCGAAGGAGTGGCCGGAGCCGAGGTTATCGTGGGAACCGGCCACAACAAAAAATTTCTGCAGGCCGGCGGGCTCTGGACGGAGGAAATGGCCGCAGCCGATGCCAATGACTTGATTATTGCGGTAAGAGCCGCTGACCTTGGGGTGGTGGAAGCAGGCATCAAAAGGGTGTTGGAGGAACTGAACCGCGCGGCGGACCGGGGGAGCCAGGCCGGCGAGTATGTGCCGCGTACCTTCGAAACCGCTCTCAAGCAGCTTCCCGGCGCCAACCTAGCCCTGATTTCCCTGCCGGGCCGTTACGTAAAGAGGGAGGCGGACAAAATCCTTGACGCTGGACTCCACCTCATGATCTTCAGCGACAACGTCTCCCTGGAGGACGAGGTAGCCCTCAAAATGAAAGCCGTGGAAAAAGGGCTGCTGGTGATGGGCCCCGACTGCGGGACCGCAATTATTTCCGGCGTGCCGCTGGCTTTCGCCAACGAGGTGCATAGGGGCGGGATTGGCATCGTGGCCGCCGCCGGCACCGGGTTGCAGGAGGTTTCCACCCAAATCCACAACCTGGGCGAGGGAGTAAGCCACGGCATCGGTACGGGCGGCCGGGATATCAAGGTCGCTGTGGGCGGCATGATGATGCTGCAGGGAATTAAAGCCCTGCAGACCGACCCTGATACAAAGGTTATTGTATTGGTTTCCAAACCGCCGGAACCACTGGTGGCTGACAGGGTGCTGGCAGCGGCCAAAGAATGCGGCAAGCCGGTGGTGGCCTGTTTTATGGGCGGTGACCCGGCCAAAATCAGCGCCGCCGGGTGCATCCCCGCGGCTACGCTGAAAGAGGCCGCCCAAATTGCCGTCGCTGTTCTAAGAGATAAAAACATTGACCAGGCTGGCCCTGTCCCGGCGGTAGCGGAAGAGATAATTGAAGCTGCAAAGCGAAAATTAGGCAGCGGGCAGCGCTACCTAAGGGCGCTTTACTCGGGAGGCACGCTGGCCTACGAGACCATGGTCATCCTGCGGGATACACTGGGTACGGTTCACAGCAACCTGGCCCTGGAGGGCGGCGCAGTGCTGGCCGATGTCTACCGCAGCCGGGGTCACACGGTTATTGATTTCGGTGAGGACGAATTTACGCAGGGCAGGCTGCACCCCATGATTGACCCGACCCTGCGCAACCAGCGTCTGGTGGCGGAAGCGGGTGATCCGGAGACGGCGGTAATCCTGTTTGACCTGGTGCTGGGCTACAGCGCTCACCCCGACCCGGCCGGGGAGACGGCCCGCGCGGTGGCTTTAGCCAAGGAAAAGGCGGCGGCGGACGGGCGGGAAATAGTGTTTGTTGCTTCCGTCTGCGGTACCGATAGCGACTTCCAGGGCCAGAGCGGCCAGGTAGCCAAACTGACCGAGGCGGGGGTAACAGTACTGGCAAGCAACGCCGATGCAGCATTGTTTGTAAGAGAGCTGCTCCGGGGGAGGGAAAGTGAGATGGACAAAATAGCGGAATTGCTCCGGCAGGGACCCAAAGTAGTCAACCTGGGGCTGGAAGATTTCGCGCTGAACCTGAAAGAAAAAGGCGCCGCGGTGATCCATGTCAGGTGGAGCCCTCCCGCTCTTGGTAATGATGATTTGCTCAGCCTGCTTCATAAACTGAAATAAAAGAGGAGGCGGCATGAAAAAGTTTATGGTGGCCTGTGCGCAGATGGGCTTTCGGCCCAATGACGTGGAATACAACCTGAAGAAGTCCAAGGAATGGATTTACCGGGCGGCGGAGGAGCACGGAGCCGACTTGGTGGTGTTCCCGGAAACGATCACCACCGGTTTCATTCACAACCTTTCCTTTGACGAGCTCTATAAACTGCTGGACCCGGTTCCGGGCAGGGTGACCGACGAAATCGGCCGGGCCGCCCGCGAAAAGGGGATCCATGTCTGTTACGCCTTCTATGAAAGAGGCGAAAACGGCACAATTTACAATACCGCCGCCTTCATCGACGATGCGGGGGCGGTGGTGGGCACCTACCGCAAGACCCACGCCTTTATAACAGAAAATGTCAACTGCGGCGGTTGGGTGACACCGGGTACCGAAGTGAAGGCGTTCGATACCAAGCTTGGTAAAATAGGTATGATTATCTGTTACGACGGCGACTTCCCCGAGCTTTCCCGTGAACTGGCCTTGCAGGGCGCCGAGGTAATCTTGCGGCCATCGGCTCTGCTCCGGAGTTTTGATATCTGGTATCTGACCAGCGCCGCCCGTGCCTTTGACAACCATGTTTACATGGTGGCGGTAAACTCTGTGGGCACCGACGCCGGGGGGAACCATTACTTCGGCAACAGCCTGATTATCGATCCGCGGGGTATCAAGCTGGCGCAGGCCCGCGGCGTGGAAGAAATGGTTTCGGCCGTGCTGGATCCCGACCCGCTCCGCTTTGTGACACAGGGTTCCCGGGAGCCAATGGTATAC
>QLUR01000105.1 GCA_018725565.1 Bacillota bacterium
CCTCCTTGCCTCGATGGTTAGGATATGCTCGTTATACTCACTCTTTCTTTATTCGTTCTCATAAAACCGCGTCCAGTCAAAGCCCAGAACAGATGCAATTTTTTTGGCTACAGCAACTGACGGGGTTCGTTTATCGTGCTCGATCCAGCTGTAAAAGTTTTGCGAAATACCGCTTAAATCGGCGACTTTTTGTTGCGGCAAATCACCTCGAAGCTTTATTAACCAGTCTCGCACTGTATACCACATCCTTTCTTTTTGTGTATCCCGTAATGCGATACCCCTTAATGGGATAATACCACCCTGTTTATCTAATATCAATACCGTTTTGTGCTTTTATAAAAATCCTTTGACTATTATCCCTCTGGCTGCAACAAAACGACAGATAAAAGGGCATGTATGGGGGATTTGCCCGATGAACGACGCACCAATGTCCCTAGATTGCCCCAGAACGCGCCTAAACGCCCCTAGGAGGCGCTCTGAGCACGGCGGCATGCAATTACCAACCACCTCGGTTGCGAGCGTCTGGGGGCGTTCCTCCCTCCGAAGTTGTGCTCCCCGCATGCGCGGGGGTGATCCTGTTTGAGGTAGATAACAGCTATTGTGTGAACCAAGACAAGGGAGCGTTTATCTGAGACGTTTATCTGAACCACGCCTTTTTACACCTGAGTACGCGCCACAGTGGCGCTTGCCAACGACAAAGGTCACCCCGCGCAAGTGGGGAGTGCACAAATACTGGTAAACGAATAGGCTAATCAGAGAACTACTATTATGCAAACCCTTAAGGGGGCCTCGTCATTTTGACCTACAGGGCTTCCCATCCTTAGAGGTGGGGCGCCTGTGTGGTTCAAAAAAATGCACCCTCCCTGAATATTTATGCACCAACAGCCCAAAAAAAACCGTCGCGTGTGGGGAGCGCGGTAAAAAAAAGGTGCCGAATTTTTTTTTTCGACCCCCATGGTGGCTAATCTCCCCCGCGCCTGCGGGGAACACAGTCCCGGCATCCCGAAGGACACTCACTCAGGTGTGTTGGTTGGCAAGCTTTTTTCCATTCTGCGCCTCCCCACAACCGCAAGGATGCCACCAACAAATGCCAGCGCCATAAAGATGGCCACTAGAGTACCACCCAAAATCGCGCCTAGGATCGCGCATATGATTAAAATTGTTCCGGGTATTTTGCTAGTTGCACCCATAGCAATAGCACCAAAAACAATAGTCAAAAACGCGAATGCTACACCGCCCCAGCCTAGAGCGACAACAGTTCCAGCTCCTTCGGCTCCGACGGCCCCGGCAACGCCACCTAATACTAACGTCACAAAAGCTGCTATGGTGCCGAACACACCTGCTATCAGCGCTACGATTCCACCTGCTTTTTGCATTAGGATTTCACCTCCTTACCATATCATTTCAAATCGGCCTTTTTCCTTTAGTGCAGAGCCTTAACTATTGAACGCTATCCTCAGTAATCTCGAAAGTGGATAACCGGTTAAGAAATTAGTCTGCCCCCACATGTACGGGAGAACTTGGTCGTAGACTACGCAGGTCTCGGCGACAAGGTCGTGCAGACCGCGCTTTTTCCTTGTCGCGCGTCTCGGATAGTTCATACGCTTTAACGCAACCCGAACTGCGTCATGCTTACGACAGCATTATTTTGGAACGTAATACTTACACTGGAAAACAAGCCTGGGTTTTTCCAAATATAGCTTACAGTTACAGTTCCAAGCATTTCTACCCGACTTATCTCAGTACCTAGACGACCGAATATAGCGACGACCTCTTCATAAGTCATGCCGCTTCGGACTCGGGTATATATTGCAAGGGTTATCTCTCCTGGTTTTGCAGCCTGAACGCTGGTAATGACAACGGTTCGAGTCGCTTCCTCCCACTGTACTGTTGCTCCAAGCGCCTCCGCTACAAACCGCGCAGGGGTCATGACTCTGCCGCGGAGCATCACAGGGGCAACGTCTGGATGGATTTCTATCCCATTGATAACTAATCTGATTCTGACAGCAGCAAAACCATTAGCTGCTGTTGTCAGAACAACACCAATCAATAACCCGACTATTACCCCGATTAAAACTTTTTTCATTTCTAACCTCTCCTTTTCCTAGTCTATTTCCACTAGTATATACCATAGCCCCAGAAACATCCCCGTGGCGGCGGCGATGGTGGCATCCGCCGCGTGCTTCGCCAACGCTTCCTCCACCGGCCCTAGGGTGTCCCGAATCGCCCGCCGCATCTTTAGGGTCAGGACATCCGGTTCAGGGGCACTGGTGTCCATTTCTTGCGCCAGTAATCGCCGTATAAGGGCAGATACCGATTCTTTGTTAAGAGCGGCGAAATACTCCAGCGCTAGATAGGTCTCGTCTTTAAGGGGTATTTTTAGCTGTACATATTTGCTTTGTTTCATTCTCTCTCCCCTTGCTGTTTGAGATACTCCACCGCCATCACCCGCGCACGCTGGTGTGTTTTGGCGGCATCGCGCTTGTTTGCCCCAGCGATGCACTGTACAGACAGGTACATGTTCGCAGCCGACGCGCCGATGGACTTGGCGAGTATCTTGGTGATTCTGTTCTCCATTGACCGCAAGGCGCTTCTTGTTTCTGCTCTTGCGGCGGCGACAGACGCTTCCGCTCCCGCC
>QLUR01000106.1 GCA_018725565.1 Bacillota bacterium
GTGCTTTTTACAGTAACAACACCAGCTTTCTTTTCCGGTGAGACAGGCGAGCTATTTCATTTCTACGGAGGTGATAATAAGCTATTGCGATCGCTTTTTCCACGGTTAATGATTCTTCAGCTAGAGCGGCTACGAGCAGGCGCTTGGCTTGTGGAAGGGTTAAGAGGTTTTTTTTTGACTAAACTCTAAGCGCACGCTCAGCAAAAAATGCATGATTAAAAATACCAGTGTCATATGACGGTGCCAGCCTGTATAGGAGCGCACTTCATAATCGCTCATACCAAGGTAGCTTTTGCCTTCCTGGAACATCTGCTCAATGGACCAGCGCTTTGCGGACATTTGGATCATTTCTTCCATGGGCGTATCCTCCGGTGCATTGCAAAGGGCATATTTGATCTCTCCGTCCGCATTTTTTCGCAGGAACAGCCAGCACTCTTTGCCGGGCAGGTCGTCTCTTTGCTCGATCACACGCAGGCGAGCTACCTCGGCGATAATAGGACCCTTGGCCCCTTCGCCAATACTTACAGTTTGCCAGGAAAGTGAGGGATCGTTGGCAATTACAGATACAGACACGGGCTCTGTGAGTGATTTTTCCTTTTGCGGATAGGTCCCCCGGCCCTTGTAAGGTGGCAGACCGATTTTTGGTCTTTCAAGCCAGACCAAAGTGTTGGAGCGGATATCTGCAAAGTAATAATACTTTTCACCGACAGCATCTAAGAATTCCGTGTTACTTCCAAAAAAGCTGTCCACACCGACCCAGCTGCCTGTAAATGCCCCTGTTGCTGCCGCTTTTTGCAAAAGCTCAAGGGCAATCTGCGGCTTGGTCTTGAAAGTAAGCTCCTGCGGGAAATGGCACTTTGCACGGCGTCGGGCATACTCGTCAGTGAACCACTTTCCCGGCACATAAAGCTGCCCTGTCAAAAGACCATAGCCCCTGTTGCTTACGTAGCCCAGGAAAACCCCGGACTGGCAGTTCTCTATCTTGCCGAGCCTGCCGCAGTACTGCCGGGCAACCCCTGCAGAATCGTTGCCTTTTTTGGGATTTTCACTGCTGTCTATAGTAAGCATGCCATCTTCAGCAGAGATCTTTTCCGCAAGCTTTTGCTGATGTTCTGCCTGGAGTTTTTCCTCGTCCCAACTACTGGCGGTTAAAAAGTGCTGCGTATTACGCACACCTTTTTCATCCAGGTAGCGCAGGGCGATGGGTTCGGCAGACTTGGCTTCCAGGTCACTGGCCAGCCCTTTTAAGTAGGCCATGCTGATCACCCTTTGTTCTTCTCGTTTGAAGCAGTGAGCGAACTGTTGGTGAAAGGCGTAGAGGCGCTCTGCCAGTTTGCAAACCTCTTCCGATGTAAGCTCAAGCGAAGCTGCTATGTCTGGGTTCCAGTCATCGTACGTTAACATCATCCGGGATCGACTCCTTTCAAGATATGTGTGAGAGGGCTCTTTGAAAGGACGCTGTATACACCCGATGATGTTGCGAAAGTCCGCTCTTAGCGGGTAAAGAAACACCTCCTTGGGATGACCGTGATTTGTTCGTTTGACCAGCCAATAAAGCAATCCCGAGGCTTGAGTTTTAAACTGGCCGCACGAAAACTCAGGGCCGCAATAGGTGAGCCGCCAGCAAAAGCAAGATACTTGAGATTTGCTCCCGGCATCTTGCGGTGGCCTAGGTAGTGATACCGCCTGACAAGTTCATCCCATAGAGGCTCCAAAGAAGTTTGACGAACCATCCGTATTTCAACTGGTTCAATGTCTTTTACAGTTCCTTCTATGGGTTTTGAGGTATAAGAAATGGACATTGTTATTCTCCATAAAATGTTATGTGGATCCAGCAGGGCTGTAAAAAAGGGCATAGACAACTTGTCCTGTAAAAACAGACTTCTCAGCAGTAATTACAGGAATAATATGGTTATACAGCGCCTTAAGCCCTCAGGACTACTATAACATAGGTTGGAGAAAAAGTCTATAAATTTATATTACGCTGTAGTGTTATAATTTGTTGTCATCGGTAGCTGCTGGCTTCAGATAAAGTCGTGTATTTTTGAAATCTCGCTGTAGTGTTAACAACTTTTTTTATCGGAGTTTATAAGGGTTAAGGTACTAATTTTTAGCGTATTATTGTATCAGGAATTTTTGCGTGTAATATTTTTCAACGATACCTACTCCCATGTGATTATAACTTCTAATCAGCATATTTTCACGATGCCTGGGACTGTTGAGAAGACCATGATGTGCGTCTATTGAGTCGGGAGTTCCGACAACAAGGTTTTCTCCCACGCCGCGATTAGCAATATTCGCACGTCTTACGCGATCAGCGGGTGAACCTGTTTGTGCCGAATGATGATTGAAGAAATTGTTGATAAACATATCCATGCTGTGTTCACGCGCCACAGCGGCAAGATTATCGTGCCATAAAAGAGAATTACGGCCGTTTCTTAATCTGAAACTATTTACGAGGTCAAACATAATCCTTTCCTGTCCCCGAAGTGCGAGCTGCTTTTGAGCGCTTGAAAGATCAGGGATGCCAAAATCAAGCCTTCTGCCTGCAGTAGTACGCCCTGTCTCTTATACACATCT
>QLUR01000107.1 GCA_018725565.1 Bacillota bacterium
ATTGCTGGCGACCTCGGCGGATATATTGAGAGCGAGAATAACCTCTCGCACGATGGAACCGCGTGGCTTTTTGACAACGCTATTGTTAGCGGCAATGCCAGAGTTTATGAAAGGGGCGTTGTCTGTGGCAACGCCGCAGTTTACGGCAATGCCGAAGTTTACGGCAATGCCACAATTTACCAGGACGCCAAAATTTTTGGCAACACCGAAATCAACGGCAACGCCGAAGTTTACGGCAATGCCGAAATTTATGGAAATGCCGTTATCAACGGCTACGCCGAAGTTTACGGCAATGCCGAAATTTTTGGAAATGCCGTTATCAACGGCTACGCCAAAGTTTACGGCAATGCTAAAGTTTTTGGAAACGCTGTTATTTGCGGCAACGCTGAAGTTTTTGAGGATGCTAAAATCCACGGCAATGCCACGGTTTATGAAACCGCTGTTGTTAGTGGCAACGCCGTAATTAACGACGAAGCCGTTATCGGCGGTGAAGCCATAATTAACGACTACGCCGTTATCGGCGGCACCGCCAGAATTAGAGGCTTAGCCATAATAAGCGGCGACGCCGTAATTAGATAAAATAAACTAAGACTAGCCGGGAGCCAATCCCGGCAAAAAAAAGGAGGAAGAAAAATCATGAAAAAAATTATTAACGTAACCCCTCACCCTATTACATTAGTATCCCCCACGGGGGATGTCTATACCGTAGAACCTTGCGGTGTAGTAATTAACGCAGTCCCAGCGGAAATTTTCGCCGGGACGCATCCCTCTGGCGCAGAGCTAGTGATGACTACCTTTGCGCCATGCCCGACCAGTGCAGCTGCACTGGTTCGCCTGGAGCAAGAGAATCCCGGCGCAGTAATTCTGGGCAGCATTATCGCTGCTCAGGCTTATCCGGGGAGGGTGCTGGCGATGGTGCCAGCAGCAGGATTTGAGAGGGTCCCGCCCGCTGAAAAAAGAATGCGGGACGACAAGTTCACGACATTTTGACAACTAGCCCTGGAGCCATTAATCCAGGGCTAGTTTTAGTGCAGACACAAAAGGTCCGCCGGGCGCCAATCCCGGCAGAAGGAGGGAGAGAAATAATGGAAAGCACGAAAAATTGGATTGAGATTAATGGCATTCGGGTTACTGAGCCAAATAATGTGGATATCAGGATTTACCGCAACAGCCCACGGCGAGACAGGTCGGGCAAGATGGGAATGGAAGAATATACTTGCTGGGAGATTACGCTGGAGTATGAATCAATATCCGATTCTAATTTAGAAGCAATAATGACTCAATTAGAATCGGGAACATATCATACACTACGCCATCCAGACCCTCAAACTGGAGGCAGCCGCGTAACTGAGGTTTATGTCGATAGTATTCACATGGGTACAAGGTATGTCGCTGGCGGCGCAAGACGTTGGCACGATGTCAGTATTGAATTGGTTGAACGTATCAAGCATTACGCCACAGGAGAAAAATAAAAGGAGGAAGCAATATGAGGGTAGGTATTCGTGCAAAACCACACGAAATTCAGAAGGCTAGATTAGAAAAAGGGCTATCGCAGGGGGCAGCGGCTGCTGAGATAAAAATTACTGGAACTCATCTCTCGACGATTGAATCGGGAAAGCGCGGAATTAGTCCTGTGCTAGCAAAAAAGGTATGCCAGCTACTGGAGAAGAGGTTCTCTGAGATTTTTGAAGTTATCAAATTGACAGAGGCCGATACATGGAAAGAAGGTGAAACATTGGTAAAGTGGATTTGCCCATATTGCGGCAATGCAATGTACTCAGCGAACGACAGCCACAAAGAAGAGACTGTGTGCTGCATTAAATGTAGTAGGATGTTTCCAAATGAGTATTTTTCAAGGCGAGAAGACATATATTTCTCAAGGCGAGAAGACGAATATTTCTCAAAAAAGGAGGAAAAAAGTTGACACTCCCCGTTAAGACGACACCATTCCAACACCAAATAGCGGCTGCTGAGATGGCGTTAAAGCAATTTGCTACCGCACTGCTGATGGAGCAGGGCACGGGTAAAACACTAGTAGCCATCGCAGTTGCAGGGGCACTCTCACAGAGGATTGTAGGACTACGCTGGCAGCAGAGGGCAGTTTCGCGCCTCTTAATAGTAGTCCCCGCCTCAGTAATGCCGGTGTGGGAGTGTGAGTTTGCTAAACACGCAGACTTCCCGTATGAGATCAGGATATTGAGTGGGGCAGTGTCACAGCGGATAGTTACCCTAGCTGAGTGGGCAGCAGACGCTGAAAAACTGCAGGTAGTAGTGATCAACTACGAGGGTGCATGGCGGATGGAGGAAACCTTGTCCAAGTGGCGTCCAGAGATGATCATCGCTGATGAGAGCCAGCGGATCAAAACGCCGGGAGCGCGGCAATCTAAGTCCTTGCATCGACTAGGGAAACTGGCAACATATCGACTAATTCTCACCGGTACACCAGTCACGCAGGGGCCGTTGGATATCTATTCGCAATATAAATTTTTGGACCCCACCATTTTCGGCAATAGCTATTATGCCTTCCGCGCCCGCTACGCTGTTATGGGAGGATATGGAGCTGTCTCTTATACACATCT
>QLUR01000108.1 GCA_018725565.1 Bacillota bacterium
TAGTTAACACAAAAAAGCAAAAACCAGAAGCGGCAGCAAAAATTTCTGCGCCATTCGAGCATCACGACGATATTCGAACCGAGTTGAATACTTGGATAGATACTCGCTCTTTTCCTCAAAGCAATGCTTTAAATATTGAAGGTTATACAGCAGCGGATATTGCGAAACTGGCTCCTTTTATGGACGGCGTGGGCGTTTACAATTTCTTGATAACCCTCAGGGAACGTCCAGATAAAGGTAAACGCATTATTGCGGAAGACTTCCCGAGGAAGTAAACGTTCATTTTATCAGGAAGCTACAGGAAGCTAAATAAAACAAAGTGAACGGTGGATGCCAAATACAGAGAAATTATTGAATTCATGAGAATCGAGGTGAGGTCATGAACGAAAAATTAAAAACACTAATGTCGGAATATCGCAACAAATTTGGTAGCTTTCCTCACTTTCCTGCTGTGGGCGCACCCTCGACAGAGAAGCAATTAGAACAGCTTGCATACTGTCTTAAAAACAATGTCACACTCAATCATTTTTATAAACCCAAGTATGATAATGAAAAGGTTTTCTAAATTTTTCTTAGAGGAGAGGGGGAATACAAAAACGGCAAATCAGTAGCTTGCACAAACGTATCGTAGCACCATTGTTGGTAACGTTCCCACCAAAAAATAAAACAAACAAAATTTAAGGAGTGAAGAATTTGAAGAACAAAAACAAAAAAAGAATTTCCATTCTGCTGGTGCTGGCCATGATTATGACTATGCTGACCGGCCTCGCCATCCCGGCTGGGGCTACGACGACCCCGGTAACCGGCGTAGTCATCGGCCATGTGCCGACCTTCGTGGCTCCTACTCCTGTAACTAGTTTGGCAAACATCCGCTTCAGCGAATCCGGTGCCTCAATCGGCAATATCCGGACAGGCGACCAAATTACCGTCACCCTGCCGAGCGGCGTGGTATTTAGAACTGTTTATGCTGTGACTGATGCTGTTTATTCCACACCGCTTTTTACAGGAGCGGGCGTGACTGTCACGCATCCTACCGTCGCTCCTGGCGACTCTTCAGTAACTTTGACGCTAACACGCCTTAATCCCCTTGTCGCCGCTTCTTTTGTTTTGACTCTGCCCGTTAATGTTACCACAGTTGGTAGTGGCGCGATTAACGCTACCGTTACCACCAACACCACCGCGATCAGCGACGGCACCTTTGCCGTCGGCACCTTTGCTATCGCCGCCGTCACGATGGACGGCACAGGCACCATCGGTACCATCTCGCGCTTCGCCCTTGCTCCGCAATTAAGCGCAATCACCATTCGCTTGCGCGAAAATGCTGCCGGCGCTTTTGCCACCGGTGCGCCTAATCAGGTTGTGCTTGAACTACCAGAAGGTGTAACATGGGCAGCTACTCCTGCAGCTGCTTCCACTACTGTTTACACTACTGTTTACACTGCTATTGACACTGCTAATCCAAGAAAACTTAATCTAACAATCACTCCAGCTACTACAGTTGCCACCACCTTTACTCTTTCCAACATCCGTTTAAACGTCAGCCGCTTAGCAGCACTTGGCGATCTAGTGGTGACCGTACGAGGCAAAGGTTTAAACGCAGACCGTGTCAGCGGTTCAGTCGTGCTCGCTCGCGTAGCTGACTTTGGCATCGACGTGCGTCGCCCGACCACCGGAGCCACTGTCATTCCATCCATCAACGCCGGCTTTGCTAGCGGCATAACTACTCTTAACAATATGATTGAGGTGAGGGAAGTGACTGCTGGTAGCCTGATTGGCGGAGGCACAATCACCTTGACGCTACCTACCGGTACGCAGTTCAACACTGCCCTCACTACTGCCCCCACCGTAGCTGGTATCGGAGTAACAGCTGCCACTCCTTTACTATCAAACGCTAACCGCACAGCTACCTTTAACGTTGCCACTCATGCAATTGCAAGAACCGTGCTCTTTAGTTTCCCAGCAAACTCTATTCTTGTTTCCCCCACCGCCGCTGCTGGTGACCTTGCCGTCACCGTAGCCGGTACCGCCGGCACTGCCGGCACTATAAACATCGCTACGATTCGCCCGGTAATAGCCGTAACATCTCCTGCCGTGCCGACACTTGGTCTGGGAATAGGCGAACAGTCGGCTGCCAACATTGTGATTACTGAAGCGGCTGGCGGACGCATCGTGGCGGGCAATTTAGATTTGATCCTGCCAACCGGTGTAATTTTCAGCGACATACCGACTGTGACTTTAGCAAGCGGCAATCTCATGTTAAGTTCTGCCATTCTTGGAACAACTACTCCAGGTGGTTTAAACTTCCTCAGAATCCCCGTTATCACTGCCAGCACTGTAGCTAGTATGGTATATATTAGTAATATCAGATATGACATTTCCCGTATAGCTATGGACGGCCCGGTTAACGTGACTATTGACGGTTCCGCCATCGTAAGCACTGCCGCAACCGCTAATGTTTCTGCAGCCTTTGACGCTACTGTCGCCGGTAACAGACTACGCGTAGCCAACGCCCGTGTCGGCGTAGTCGCGCCGCCTGTCATTGCGCCGGCCGTCACGATGGACGGCACAGGCACCATCGGTACCATCTCGCGCTTCGCCCTTGCTCCGCAATTAAGCGCAATCAC
>QLUR01000109.1 GCA_018725565.1 Bacillota bacterium
TATCTTTTTACTTGTGAGTAGGCATTCGTCAGCACGTCTAAGTTTTTTTCCGGGGCTAGACGCCCCGCATATAAGAGCACAAGGCCGTCACTCTCTTCGCATAATTCTTGCCTTAATGCCAAATCCCTTTTCCAAGGATTAAATGCCCCCGTATTCACACCTCGGCCCCAAACTTTAACGTTTTTAAAACCCTTAGACTCCAGCATGGCCTTGGTGGCTTGGGAGGGGCAGAAGTTTACGCCGCACTGATTATGGAACCATGCCAGATAATACCATGCACTTCCGCTCAAAAACGGGAAGTGATAGTACATAAGGTACTCTGGGATATTGGTATGATATGAAGCAACGATGGGTGTCCCGGTTTTTTGGGCCCACCAGAGCCCTGACAGACCCATAGGGTATTCAGTCACTAAGTGGACCACATCCGGCCGGAAAGCGGCCATTGTATCATCTACCCGCTTATCCCACGGTACCCCAAGGCGCATTTCGGGGTAAAAAGGAAGGGGAAAGCTGCTAAACGTAAATACTCCCTCTTCGGGAACTTCGCTTGGGTCTTCCGGGGCCAGCACTATGTTTTCGATGTTCTTGTTTTTAAGAAAAGAGCGCAGTTTTTTAATTGTCTTGGTCACTCCGTTTACCTGCGGCAAATAGGTGTCCGTAAAAAAAGCGATACGCATGCTTCTATTGCTCCTTTCAACAATGTTTAATAAGCTGAGCAACCTCTGCCTATCCCAATATAGGTAAAACCTGCTTTTTCCACTTCATGTGGCGCAAAAGTATTGCGTCCGTCTAGTATCAAGGGGACGTTTACTATGTCGCGCAGTTTTACCCAGTCCACCTCGCGCAACAGGCCCCATTCGGTCACCAGTAGAATAGCGGCAGCATCCTTAGCGGCTTCATACGGGTCTGCATAGGTTTCAATCTTAGCAAACATCGCCGCAATCTTGTTGCGCGCCACCAGCATAGGATCGAAAGCTTTTACGACACAGTTTCTTTTAATCAGATCATCGATGATCCGAATGGAGGGCGCGTCTCTCAGGTCATCGGTACCGGGTTTATAGGCAAGGCCCCAAACGCATACGGTCTTGCCCGATACTTCCCCATAAATGTGAGCTAATCGTTCGGGTAAGATTTTCACTTGACGGTCGTTTATTTCTTTTACGGACTCAAGCAACGGCACCCGCAGGTCATGCTGTTTCGCAGTATGGATAAGACATGCCAGATCTTTAGGAAGGCAAGAACCGCCAAAACCAATCCCTGCCCCCAAAAAGGCTCCACCGATGCGCCTGTCTAAAGCCATGCCCTCTGCTACCTTAGTTACGTCAGCCCCGGTCTTTTCACATATAACGGCAATCTCGTTTATAAATGATATTTTGGCAGCCAAGAAAGAGTTTGACGCGTATTTAATCATCTCGGCGCTGCGGCGGTCTGTAACAAGCACCGTTCGGTTCAAAGGCTTATAGAGCTCCTGCAGGGTACGGGCTGCCTTTTCTGAAGCCGCGCCTATAATGATGCGGTCCGCTTCCACGGCGTCCCTTATCGCGCTTCCCTGTCGTAAAAACTCCGGATTTGATACTACTTCCCAAGAAGAGCCTTCTGCGGCTTGATTTAGATAATCCTCCAGCCAATCCGCAGTACCTGCGGGAACAGTGCTTTTTATTACCGCAAAATACTCGCCGGGGGGAAGCGCGGCCAAACTTGCGGCTACAGCCTCCAGCGCCCTGAGGTCACACCTGCCGTCCTCACTGGCAGGTGTTCCTACCGTAATCATTACTATATCGGTGTCACAGACTCCGCTTTCTATGTCTACGGTAAATCTTAGTAATCCGGCCTTGCGCGTTCTTCTTACCATATCTTCCAGACCGGCTTCGTAAAAGGGGATGCTGTTTAATTCCAGTTTCAATAGTGTTTCCCTATTCGCCTCCACTGTCACCACATCATTGCCTAAGTCGGCCAAGACCGCGGCAGTGACTAGACCCACATAACCAGCGCCGATCACACATACTCGCATTCAGCTTTCCTCCTAGCGTCTTTTTAGTTTGTTCTTTTTATGAACAGCCACGGGTATACCCAGCAAGGCATAACCTACCCATTACCTGTCTTGGCAACCTTCCAGTTGCGCGTAGGCTTCCGCCGATTTTGGCCATGTTTCCAGATGCAGCTAACAATTGCTTTACCAGTAGCCCCAATCCACATAGAGCCATCGCCGTAGGAAAGGATATCTCAAGCTTATAAAAACAAGAAAACTGCGTACCAGCATGTGTGCATATCGCCATCCTATTCCGCGGCGCAGTCGGCGGTGGTCGGTATTATACACCGCTAGGGCGGGAGCCCATTGATATTTATAACCGGCGTTCACTAGTCTAAAGGCTAGGTCGGTATCTTCATTACAGGGAAGGTTAGTATCAAATCCGCCTACGCCCATGAGGGCTCTCCGCCGTACAATCATGTTTGATGCCGAGGCTGACGGAATGCCCAGTCGTGAAGCGATGCTTTGGCCCATTGAAAATACTTTGTAGTAGACCTCATGGCCTCCGGCGGTCAGCTTGGGTCCAA
>QLUR01000011.1 GCA_018725565.1 Bacillota bacterium
ATTGCTTTCTTGGGCGGTAATCTCCCGACCGTCAACATAAAGTTGAACTGTTGCCATGCACCGTTTCGCCTCCTAAAATAAACAATAAATCATCAACAACAAATCACTGACCGTCAATGTATACGATGCCAGACGGGTATATTCCTGCTTTCGAGGCAGAAATATTTTGGGGGAGCTGGGGCAAAATGCCCAACTCCCCCCGCTTTCTCTGAAAACAAGAACCTGTAATTATAATTAGAATAATTGTTTACAAGCACCTGTCTTATGGCATCTTATATTTTATCTTGAGGCCAAACAGATAGATTACCCATCCCAGAAGGACAAGCACTCCGGCACCAGCGAACGGCAGGACATAAGTTCCTGTTACATCGAAGGCCCAAGCCGCTGCCATAGGACCAAAAAAAGCAGCCAGGCCAAAAGCAGTCTTCAAGGCTCCATAAATTGCACCAAGATTCTTAACCCCAAAGCCAACCGTGGTCAAAACCGGCAGCAGCCCCAGTGTAGTTCCGAAAAGACAACCAAAGATGAATGAACTGATATACAGGGTAGCCGGCGTCCTTGCTATAGTATTAAATAACAAAAACGTCACTCCAGATATCGCATAAACTACCAACATTATTTTCATAGGTCCGGTTTTTTCAGCTATCCACCCGGCGATAGGCCTGCCGAACCCGTTAGCCAGGCCGAAAAACACCGCAGCTAAAGCCGCAGCCGGCCTTTCCATGCCTAGAATCGTTACGCCGTATGGCACCACATGCGCCATGGCCATTAAACCGGCAAATATTATACAAAAATACCCAATCCACATTGTATGGAACAACGGCGACCTTACTGCCTCGCTCAAGGTAGCCTCCGTCCTTGGGGCATACATCGCGGCAGATGTGCCGGGCTGGATTCCTTCCCAGCCCTGAGGCACCCATCCCTGCGGCGGCAGCCTCATTACCCAGGCCCCAATCATAATAAATACGAAGACTACTATTCCGACAGTAAGAAAAGTTTGTTCGATTCCGACCGTACGAATCAGCCTGGTGATCCAGGGCGCAAAAATAGTGGCGGCTAAGCCAAAGCCGGTTACAGACATAGCTACAGCCAAAGCAGTTTTGTCGGGAAACCATTTCCTGGCCGCGGGAATGGCGGCACAATAGGCCAATCCATTAGCAAGCCCGCCGACAATACCGTAAGTTAAGACCAGCCACCACGTATAGGGAAATCTGTGAATCTGTGTCATCATCAAATAGGCGATGAGAAATAATACTCCCCCGGCAGCGGGAACTTTCCTTGGCCCGAATCTATCTTGCAAGATACCGCCATAAATCATGCCCACCGTAGTGAAGACCATCAAATGTATAGACAATGGTAACATGGCTTCCGACCTGGTCCAGCCAAACCTTTCCTGCAGGGGAACGACATAAACACCCCAGGCATAAGCAATACCGCCCATTAACGTTAATACGAGCCCGGCGAGCGGAATGCTCCACCTTGAGATAAAAGGCTTAACCTCCGCTTGAGCAGCTGTTGCCGGCATCAGATTTGCCGTTTCCATTATTTTACCTCCTTGCTTATTTCATGATAAATCCGGCATCTTTTTCTTAAAAAACAAGCCTAATTCCTCGTCTTACCACCGGGATTTTCTCATCGCACCCTCCTTTCATAAGGCAACCAGCATAAATTATAAAGTATTTTCTTTATTTTCTGAATTCGCTGAACAATTAAATAGCATTGCTCTCTTGATTTTCTGGCCGGGCCGTTTGCCTATAATGTTTCGAGCTGCTTAATTAATATACTATGCATTATATCTAACACGTCGAACTTCGTCAACCATTTGCATAAAATATTCTGATAAGTTTGTGTTTTCACTAAACTATGCCCTTCTCCTCCAACAAAGCGAGTTCCTGTTCAGTGTACCCGGCCGCCAGGAGAATCTCCCTGGTGTGCTGTCCAAGGCCCGGAGCCGGCCTGTCCTCAGTTTGTTCCTGCCCGCTTACTTTTACCGGAAAAGGTGATGCTTGTCCGGCAGCAAAACCGCGTGCCTTTACCTGGGGATGACTGAAAGTCTCCTCTAAATCCAGTACAGGTTCGCAGCAGGCATCGGCCTGCCGAAAAATTTCCTCCCATTCCCGGCGTGCGCGAGAGGCAAAAATATCTGCCACTTCTTTGCTTAACATTGCCTGGTCAGGCTGATACTGCCGGGTAATCAAGTCCAGCCGGCCTGTCGCACGGCAAAAGTCCGCCCAGAATTTAGGTTCCAGAGCCCCCAGTGACATGTAGGAGTCGTCAGCAGTCCGGTATACACCGTAACAAGCCAGGCCGCCGTTCAGCATCATTTCCCCCCGCCTGACCGGCCAGCCGGCAATCAACTCTGCCGATGCCAGCGGCAGCCAGGACAGCAGGCCGTCCAACATAGCTACGTCAAGATAACATCCGCAGCCGCGGCTCGAACGTGCCACAAGGGAGGCCAGGATAGCCATTACGGCCATCAGTGAGCCTGCACCGACATCGCCTATCTGTACCCCCGGGATAGCGGGCGGACCACCCTTGCCGCCGGTCAGCCCCAGGATTCCGGCCAAGGCGATGTAGTTAAGGTCATGTCCGGCTCTTTCGCGATAAGGGCCGTCCTGCCCATACCCGCTGATCGAGCAGTAAACAATCTCCGGATTAACCTCACTTACCGGCCGGTAACCGATACCCAGCGCATCGACCACACCGGGCCGGAAACCCTCTACCACCACATCAGCGGTTTTGGCCAGGCGTAAAAAGATCCTGACTCCATCTTCCTTTTTTAGGTTAAGGGTCATGCTTTTTTTGTTTTGGTTCAGCATACGAAAGTACAGGCTCTCACCCGCGACTAGCGGCCCCATCCCGCGCAGGTAGTCGCCTTCGCCGGGGCTTTCCACCTTAATGACCTCCGCCCCCATGTCGGCAAGCAGCATGGTGCAGAACGGTCCGGGATAGAGCCTAGTCAGGTCCAAAACACGGATTCCCCGCAGTAAATCCAATTTAATCCCTCTCCTGTTACCGGCTGCGGTGAGTATAGCGGGGCAGCAGCAACGGCGCCACCCGTCCCGCGGTAAGCACTCCGTTCGCCTCCAGTTGACGGTGGTATGCTGTCACATGTTCCAGGTGCAGTTTACCGACCCTGACACCGGCGGCACGGGCACCGGCATCCCGGCCGGCACGGCAGCCAAAGACCACGATATCAAGGAGAGAGTTGCCCATCAGGCGGTTGCGGCCGTGGATCCCGCCGGCGCATTCACCGGCCACATAGAGGTTTTCAATATTGGTGCGGCCGTTTTCTTCTATTAACAGTCCCCCGTTCTGGTAATGCAACGCAGGGTAAACCAGCATCGGGTCCCGCACAATGTCTACCCCAAAGCGGTTAAACTGGCGCACCATGGCTGGCAGTTCCCGCTCTATCGTCCCGGGACCGTGAATAATCTCAATCATCGGGGAATCAAGCCAGACACCAACCATGCCGGTTTCGGTGACAATGCCTTTCCCACGATCTTTGATCTCGCGGATGATAGCCGAAGATTCCACATCACGTGTTTCCAGCGGATGGACAAACTGCTCCCCGTCTATGTTGACCGGTTCAGCGCCCAGGCCGCGAACCTTTTCCGTGATAAGCAAGCCTAATATTTGCGGCGGGAAAGCCGCTCCGGTGGGATGGTACTGGATAGTGTCCATGAAAGCGAGCCTGGCACCGGCACGGTAACCGATAATCAGCCCGTCGCCGGTGGCGCCGTAATGATTTGTCGTCGGAAAGCCCTGGTAATGCAGCCGGCCAGATCCTCCGGTGGCTAGGATTACCGTCTTGGCCCGCGCAATTTCATATTCCCCTGTCTCCATATTGTACAGGACAGCGCCGGCGGCCCTGCCTCCCTCGTCGAGCAGCAGCTCGACGACCGCGCAAAACTCCACCACGCGCAAGCTCCGGTTACGTACCTCGTCACGCAATGTGCGCATGATTTCTGCGCCGGAGTAGTCACGGGCAAAATGCATCCGTTTGCGCGAAGTGCCGCCGCCATGAATGCTTTTCATAGTGCCGTCGTCTTCTTTGCTGAACATGGCGCCAAGGTCTTCCAGCCACCTAAGCGCTGCCGGCGCGTCCATGGTCAGCGCCCGCACCAGCTCCGGGACGTTGGAGAAATGACCTCCCCCGATCACGTCCAGGTAGTGGACAGCTGGCGAGTCGTTGGCCTTGTCGGCCACCTGAATGCCTCCCTGGGCCATTACCGTGTTGGCGTCACCAAAGCGCAACTTGGTGAGCAGGAGTACGTTCGCCCCCTGCTCCTGTGCAAGAAGGGCCGCGGCAGCTCCGGCCCCTCCGCCGCCGACAACCAAGACATCCACGTCATACTGGAGTTGTTCCAAATCAAGCCGGACATTCTCCAGGCGGCTGCGCGCCTCCAGCAAGTCTGCAAGTTCATGAGGCACGCGGTCTCCCGTGTTAACCCCCACCTGTAACGGGCGCATACTGGCCTCGATATAGTCCGGGTGAAATTTTCTTAGAACTTCTTCTTTTTCCGCAGCCATCAGACGCGGGAAATAGCCCTGCAGGCGCTTGTTTCGCGTGGCTTCCACCCGTGTCAGCAGTTCTCTCAGTTGCGGGGTATATGTCATGCGTTTACCCTCCCGGTTAGCGTAACATGATGGCCTGAGCAGTTACCGTCACGCCTGTTATTCAGGCTCAATATCACGTTCGTTGTAACGCTTTTTCAGCTCGTCGGCCGAAGCAGTCATCAACATGGCAATATCCTCGTCAAATTTACCGGAGCGGATTTCTGTCACCCTGTCCTGCAGGTGCCCGGCTGGCGGTACCAGATAACGCGAGTACAGGCGGCGAGCCAAAATCCCTACATTGTAATGGACAATCAGCGCCGGGCAGCGGGAGGCGCATAAGCCGCACATTACGCAGTCAAACGATTCATCGGCACACCTGTCAATCTGTCCGCGCTGGGCATAACCGATATACTGCATGACTTTCAGGTCCTGCGGGCAGATTTTCGTACAGGCGTTACAGCCGATACAGCGGTAAATTTCCGGGTAGTAGTAAGCTATCTGCTCCGCCGTGGCTTTCAACTCCCGGATATTGTACTCCGCTTTTTGTGCCGGGAAAAAAGGAAGTTGCGTCAGGTACATATCCGGTTCCACTTTAGTCTGGCAGGCCAGACCCACTTTCAGTTCATAATCGCCTTTGATCCGGTAAACGGTGGCGCAGGCTCCGCAAAAACCGGCCCGGCAGCCACAGCCCCGCACCAACTGGTAACCGGCATATTCCAGGGCGTTCATAATGGTCAGCGATGCCGGCACCTGGTAGCTCTTGCCCATGATATAAACATTGAGCAGCTCCGTTTCCTGTGTCACAAGTATTCTCCCTTCATTTTCAGTAACTGCTCCGGCCATCAAGTAACGCTGACTGCTTAGAAATCGTCAGATGCTAGGCGCGACGAGGACCGGAACGAAGGCGTACCAGGGCGTACGTCGGAGTGAGGACCGCAGGAGCAACAACGCTGATGGCGGTTTAAGAGCAGTTATATCTATAGGTGGGCAGTTACCAATTTTAGGTCAGCACATTGGCCTTGACATACTCAATAGTCGCCTGAACAGCCGCGGCACTCTTATCCAGTGCTTCTTTTTCTGCCTGATTCAGGTCAACTTCAATCACTTTTTCCAAACCCTCTCCTCCAATAACGGCCGGCACACCCAGGTACATATCCCGGAAACCATACTGGCCGTTCAAGTAGGCGATAGCCGGCAGCAGGCGATGCTGGTCGCGGATAATCGCTTCCGCCATCTGCGCGATAGCAGCACCTGGCGCATAGCCGGCGCTGGTACCCATCAGACCGACAATTTCGCCGCCGCCTTTACGGGTTCGCTCGACGATAGCCGCGATTGTCTCTGCGGGCAGCAATTTTTCCAGCGGCACACCGCCCACGCTGGTATAGCGCACCAGCGGCACCATTTCATCACCATGGCCGCCCAGCACCAGGGCACTGATATCACGCACTGAAACAGAAAGCGCCTGCGCGATAAAGGTGCGGAAACGAGCCGTATCCAGCACGCCGGATTGTCCCATGACCCGGTGAGCCGGAAAGCCGGTCCTGCGAAACATGGTGTAAGTCATGGAGTCTACCGGGTTGGTCAAAACAATAACATAGGTTTCCGGTGCGTATTTTACAATGTTTTCTGCCACCTGTACCATAATACCGGCGTTGACCGTGATCAGGTCCTCACGGCTCATCCCCGGCTTGCGGGGCAATCCGGCAGTGACGATAACTACATCGGAGCCGACTATATCGGCGTAGTCTGCAGTCCCATAAACGTTGATATCTTTTAAATTAACGGGCATAGTCTGCAGCAAGTCCAGCGCCATACCTTTGGCATAGTTCTCTCTTGCCGGAATATCAAGCATAACGATATCACCAAGCTCTCTCTCCGCACAGGCCACCACCGTACCCTGGGCTGTAAACCCGGCACCAATAACACTTATTTTGGCACGCTTTCCAGCCATCTTCAGCTCTCCTTTCTTTTTCCCGGATTGATCAACACCCTGCTTAAGACAGACGGCTCCCGGCAATCCCTCACTCTGCTATGCAGTACTGCCGGCGCCCTGCCTCATAGACATCGCCGCCAAAAGCATCATTTACGACCGTTGCCGGAAAGTCAGCCACTTCCAGCCGGTAAATGGCCTCTGCACCCAGTTCCGGATAGGCCACCACCTCCGCCTTGCTGACAGTTTTCGCCAGCAACGCCGCTGCCCCTCCGGTGGCAGCCAGATAGAGACCCTTGCAGCGTACCAGCGCGTCCTTAACTTCCTGGCTGCGACTCCCCTTGCCGATGCAGGCTTTCAATCCCAGCGCCAGCAAAGCCGGAGTATAGGCGTCCATCCGGCCGCTCGTTGTCGGACCGGCGGAGCCGATAACTTTGCCGGGCTTGGCCGGTGCAGGACCGACATAATAAATCATCTGGCCGCGCAAGTCGACCGGCAGCGGCTTTCCCGCCTCCAACAAATCGACCAGTTTTTTATGGGCCGCATCACGGCCGGTGTAAATGACTCCTGAAATTAATACGTTATCACCCGCCCGCAGCTGCAAAACATCTTCATCCGTCAGCGGCGCCTTTAATGCTTTCACTGTCAACCTTGCTCCCCCCCCTCGCTTTATCAGAGCACCCGCTCTTTGTGGCGCGACGCATGGCAGTTGATGTTGACCGCTGCCGGAAGGCTGGCAATGTGGGCCGGGTATGTTTCTATATGCACCGCCAGCGCTGTAGTTCGCCCGCCATAGCCTTGCGGCCCGATGCCCAGCTTGTTGATTTTCTCCAATAAATCACGCTCCATGCCGGCATAGAACGAGTCAGGATGAGGTTCCCCCAGTTTGCGCAACAACGCTTTTTTAGCAATAAGAGCAACCTTCTCCATGGTCCCGCCTATTCCTACACCTACAACTACCGGAGGACAAGGATTGGATCCGGCCCTGCTTACCGTGTCTACGACAAAATCCATTACCCCTTTGGCCCCGTCGGCAGGTTTAAGCATTCTTACCGCACTCATATTTTCACTGCCGCCGCCTTTAGGAGCCACGATCAGCCTGATTTTGTCACCAGGCACTATTTCCACATGAATAACAGCGGGAGTGTTGTCTCCGGTGTTAACCCGGTTCAGCGGGTCTGCCACGATCGATTTGCGCAGGAAACCGTCTATATAAGCTTGCCGCACACCTTCGTTGACAGCTGCGTAGAAATCACCGCCAACCACACGCACGTCTTGCCCAAGTTCGGCAAAAACGACAGCATAGCCGGTATCCTGGCACATCGGAACCTGCTCGTCCCGGGCTATTTCAGCGTTGACGATCAGTTGTTCCAGCACGTTTCTCCCTGTAGGCGACGGTTCCACCTGCAACGCTGCCTGCAGAGAAGCTAACACATCCTCTCCTAAATCATAATTGGCATCCAGGAACAGCATGAACACTGCCTTACTGATTTCCGCCACTTTAATTTCCCGCATCTGCCTCTTTCCCCTCCTCGAAAACGGCAAGCGCTTACTGCTAAGAAGCGCGTTATTTTTTTATTCTTAGTACTCAGCGAAATTCCTGCCGATGAATAGAAGTAGTTTAAATATTTAAAGAAATTCCATTTTTTAAATTGAAAATCTCCCTGCCCCGTGACTGCTCAGTCCAGCATGTGGCTCTGACTGCTAAAGTCAACCATCAGATGCTAGGCGCGACGAGGACCTATACCACCCGTTCCAATACCAGCGGGCCTGCCTGCGGCGCGCTGTCCCCAAAAGCATAGGCGGTCTCCAGTAAGGCTGCAGCCGGAGCAATTGTTTCTGGCCCGGAGGAGAACAGTTCCGCCAACAATTCGCCGCGGCTCACCGCATCACCGCATTTTTTATAGAGCCGTATCCCGGCCAGCAGATCGACCGCATCACCTTTTCTCTTACGCCCTGCCCCGAGCGCCATGGCGGCATCGCCCGCTGCCCTGGCATCAAGGCGGGTGAGATAGCCGTCGCTGTTCGCCAGCAGTTCGCCCTTAGCACGCGGAACGCCCAGTCTGTCCGGGTCGTCAACTATGCGGGCATCGCCGCCCTGTCCGGCTATAAAGCGCCTCATCGCTTGCAGGGCCGTGCCGTCTGCCAGTAATGAAGTCAGCCTGTGGCGGGCGGCGGCAAAGTCCCGCTCTTTATCTGCCAGCAGCAGCATCTCGGCCCCGAGATGCAGACAAAGGTCCCGCAAATCCGCAGCCCCCTCGCCTCGCAGCGCCTGCAGCGCCTCAATTACTTCCAGATGGTTGCCTACTGCCTGGCCGAGCGGTTGCTCCATGGCTGTCACAAGAGCCACCGTACGACGGCCGAGACTTTTGCCGATAGAAACCATCAGCGCGGCCAGTGCTGCGGCATCGGAGAGAGAACGCATAAAGGCGCCGCTGCCTACTTTGACGTCAAGCAGTAGGCCTTTCGCGCCGGCCGCAATTTTTTTGCTCATCACAGAGGCGGCAATCAGCGGAATGCTGTCCACTGTGGCCGTCACGTCCCGCAAGGCATACAGCTTGCCGTCGGCGGGCACCATATCCGGCGACTGACCGGTGATGGCCAAACCCGTTTCAGCAACCTGCCGGGCAAACTCGTCCCGGGCAAGTTCGGTGCGGAAGCCGGGAATGCAGGATAACTTGTCAATCGTCCCACCCGTGTGGCCAAGGCCGCGGCCGGACATTTTGGCCAGCGTGACACCGGCGGACGCGAGCAACGGCAAGAGAACAAGTGTCGTCTTGTCACCCACACCGCCTGTGGAATGCTTGTCCACCACCGTCCGCCCCAAAAAAGAAAAATCGAGCTGCGCGCCGGAATCAGCAAGAGCGCAGGTCAGAGCCGATGTTTCCCGCTCGTCCATGCCGCGCAGGTAGACGGCCATCAGCCAGGCGGCCGCCTGGTAGTCCGGGATCTCGCCCGCTGTGTACCGGTCGATAAAGAACCTGACGGCCTCATCAGACAGGGCCGCACCGTCTCTTTTCTGCCGGATAATGTCTATGGCACGCACTACTGACACAGCCCCATTTCACAGCAAAAACTGGTCCCGGCCGCCGGCCGGGCGATTCTAAGCAGGCAGGCGACCGTGGCGCCCACGTCAGCGAATGTTTCCCTGGTGCCCAGCGGCACCGGCCTGACCTTGTTCCCGATGGCCAGCAGCGGCACATACTCCCGCGTGTGATCGGTATGGGGGAATGTAGGGTCACAGCCGTGGTCGGCGACTATAAACAGGATATCCTGCTCTTTCATCCCGGACAGGACGAGAGCCAGCTGAGCGTCAAAGCGTTCCAGGGCGTGCCCGTAACCGGCAACGTCATTGCGGTGACCGTAAATCATGTCAAAATCGACCAGGTTGGTGAACAGCAACCCGCGCGGGAATCGTGAAAGAGCGGCCTGCAGCCGGATCATGCCGTCATCGTTGTTTTCGGTATGCAGCGATACGGTGATGCCGCGCCCGGCAAAAATATCTGGTATCTTGCCGATACCCACCACCTCCTGCCCTGCGGCTGACAGCATATCCAGCACCGTCTGCCTGGGGGGCGGCAGCGAATAGTCCTTGCGGTTTGCCGTACGGCGGAAACTGCCGGGGACACCGGTAAAGGGACGGGCTATAACCCGGCCGACGGCGAACTCGCCGCGGAGGAGGCGGCGTGCCCCCTCACACCAGGCATAAAGCTCGGCCAACGGGACAACTTCCTCGTGAGCTGCAATCTGAAAAACGCTGTCGGCCGAAGTATAGACTATCGGGCAACCGGTCCGCAGGTGTTCTTCGCCGAGCCGGTCAATTATTTCAGTCCCGGAAGCCCTGATATTGCCAAGCACCCCTCTGCCTGTCAGCTGCTCAAAAGGTTCCGTGACAGCCGGCGGGAAACCTTCCGGGAAAAGAGGAAACGGCTTGTCTAAAATCAACCCCATCATTTCCCAGTGCCCTGTTGTGGTATCTTTACCGGGGGAACGCTCCGCCATTTTACCGAAAGCAGCCGAGGCCCTTTCCGGGCACGGCACGCCTTCCACATCAGTCAGGCAACCCAGGCCGAACGATTGCAGGAGCGGGACGTTCAGCCCTCCTGTCGCCTTGCCGATATTGGCCAGGGTGTTACTGCCCTCGTCCCCATAAAGAGAGGCGTCGGGAAGCGCTCCCACGCCCAGGCTGTCCAGTACAATAATTATCACGCGCTCGATTGAGTTGACCTCCTTCGGCTCAGGCCCTGGGGTGGGACCTGTCATAAACATACTTCAGTTGATTCTTAGAGATCTGGGTATAAATCTGTGTTGTGGAAATATCAGCATGACCAAGCATTTCCTGAACAGAGCGCAGGTCAGCGCCGTTCTCCAGAAGATGTGTGGCAAAGGAGTGGCGCAAGGTGTGCGGCGTAATTTCTTTTTTAATACCGGCTTGCCGGGCATATTTCTTCAGGATTTTCCAGAAGCCCTGGCGGGTCAGGCGCTTGCCGTGCTGGTTTACGAACAGGGATATCTCGGATGTCTTGCGGGCCAGTTTCGGGCGGCTTCCAGTCAGGTAGCTTCTTACCTGGCAGACAGCTTGTGAGCCAAGAGGGACAATGCGCTCTTTACTCCCCTTGCCGATGCAGCGCAAAAACCCGGCTTCCAGGTTGATATTTCCCAGATCAAGGGATATCAATTCCGAAACGCGCACCCCCGTGGCATAAATCACTTCCAGCATCGCTTTGTCGCGCATACCGGTCACTTGTCGTTCATCCGGCTGTTCCAAAAGCAATACTACCTCCTGCGTGGAAAGGATCCGCGGCAGTTTCTTTTCTTGCCTGGGGAACTGCAGGTCCACGGCCGGGTTGTTTTCTACCAGCTTCTCCTGGAAAAGATAATGATAAAAGGAGCGGATAGATGCGAGGTTGCGCGAGCGGGTCGCTGCGGCTTTACCGGCTGCTTGCAGGGTATAAAGATAATCAGTAATCTGCTCACTCCCTACTTCCTGCAGATTCCCTACCTTATTTTGCCGCAAATATGTACAAAAAAAACTCAGATCCCGATTGTAAGACGAAAGCGTATTATTAGCCAGTCCTTTTTCCACCGCCAGATAATGTATAAATTCCTTAAGCGTCTTGTCCATGAAGCTCTCCTTAATACACTGTGCAATAATTGTTGATCATTATCAAGCTTTCCCAACTTCCGGGAACAAAAACTGCTTCCCTTTCAGCACCTAAAAGCCGTGTTGATAGAACTCCCGGATGTTTTCTGCAGTTCGTTCCCACCATCCGCCCAACTTCCCAGACTGCTCCGGATACTGCGTAACTACAACTGTTTCCTCTGTTGGCCTTAAATGCTGTACAGGGTACAGGCTGATAATTGCCTGATACCCATAATAATGTAAAAGCGGTAAGGCGAGGAGCAGTATCACTCCGCCCAGCAGCAGGCGGCAAAATTTTTCACCCAGCACATAAAAGCGCACCTTCTCCCCCTCCCGTATCTAGCGTATGGGAAGAGAGGGCTGTTAAGAACCAAGCACTTCCGGCAGCGGCACAAAGTTCAGTCCCAGCGCCTCAGCCACCGCGACATGGGTGCAGTGCCCGCTTACCAGGTTAGCGCCGCCAGCCAGACATTGGTCTGACAGCATTGCCTCCCTGTACCCCTTGGTTGCCAGCAGCAGCAGATAAGGCAGTGTAACGTTGGTCAGGGCAAAGGTGGCGGTTCGCGGCACCGCACCCGGCATGTTGGCTACCGCATAGTGAATAACCCCGTGCCTGTCATAGGTCGGCATGCTGTGAGTGGTGATGCGGTCAATTGTTTCTATTGAGCCTCCTTGGTCCACTGATACATCGATAATGCAGGTCCCCGGCTTCATCGACCTGACCATCTCCTCCGTCACCAGCCGCGGCGCTCTGGCCCCGGGAATCAGGACGGCCCCTATCAGCAGGTCAGCATACTGCACAGCTTTTTGAATAGTGTGGGTATTGGAAATATAGGTTAGAAGCCGGCCGTCAAACAAGTCATAAAGCGCCCGCAAACGCTCGGCGCTGATATCCAGCACCGTTACCCTGGCCCCCATCCCAAGGGCTACCCTGGCCGCAGCCGTGCCGACCACACCGCCGCCAAGGATAACTACTTCGGCTGGAGGTACTCCAGGCACGCCTCCAATCAGCACTCCCCGCCCGCCATACGTCTTTTCCAAAAGCCTGGCGCCAACCTGTACGGCCATGCGACCAGCTATTTCACTCATCGGTTCCAGCAGCGGCAGCGACCCGTCCCGCTTTTGGATGGTCTCATAGGCCAGGGCGACCGCCTTTTTTTCCGCCAGTACATTCGCAAGTTCCGGGACGGCAGCCAGGTGCAGGTAGGTAAAAATAATATGTTGGTCATTGATAAAGGCATACTCCGCAGGTAGCGGCTCCTTAACCTTAGCTATCAGTTTCGCCTCGTGCCAGACGGCTTGTCCGTCATTGACCAGCACCGCTCCGGCGGTCCGGTACTCTTCGTCCGTAAATCCGGCCCCCTCCCCAGCCAGTTTTTGCACCAAGACCACATGCCCTCCCCTAATCAGCATTTCCACCCCGGCTGGCGTGACAGCTACCCGCTGCTCATCGGTTTTGATCTCACGCGGCACACCGATAATCACGGCAAACCCTCCTTAAAAAAATCGGTCATTATAACACACTGGCTACCGTCTGCATAAAAACCGGCGTAATCACTGATTCCACCACTCCACCCGCTGCAAGCAGAGCTGCGGCAAACAGCAGCAACAACGTATACTGGACGAAATACCGCCCGTAAGGAAAATTTCTCCCGGTAAAGCGGCGGCGCAGCAACAGCACGGAAAAGATAAAGGCACATGCGCCGGCAAGTAAGGAAGCCGGCACATACAGCAGGTTTTGCGGTAAAACTGCGGCGGCGGCAAACAACATTCCCTGCAGTGCGTTCTCTCTGGCCAGAAAAGCAACGGTAAATCCAATGGCAAAGCCGCGATAAAACAACAACCCCAAAACAAAGGCAAAGCCAAAAAAAAGATTGCCGCAGACCCAAAGCGCCAGGATAAATTTGCCGTTTTGCAGCAGCGCCCTCCGCAGGATAAGCGTCTGGTCTATCGGCTGCCGTCCGGCCAGGTGATCAAGAAAGCCAAAAAAATACTGGTTTAAATCCTGAAGGTGTGTTTCGTCCAGAAGCCGGGCAGACAAACTGCCTCCTGTCACACCGGCCGCAAAAACCAGGCAGACGAGCACATAAACCGTCAGCTGAGCGCGGACATGCTCCACCAATGTTTCGCGCAGCCTGCGCCACATAAGCATTCCCCCTTGTCCCCCTGGGAAAGTTTATGCGCAAGCCGGCACAGTTATGTTGCCTTCTCAGACCCTTATATGACGTTTGTATCTATAGGTGAGCAGTTACAAAAGATCGGCGGCCAGCAGCAAGGCAATAAGTGTCTTGCCATCGGTAATTTTTCCCTCTTTGGCCATTTTAATCGCCTCAGGCAAAGAAATCCTGCTTACCTGCAGGGTTTCTTCCGCCTGTTGCAGCGCCTCCACCGGTTCCAGCCCGGTCGCCAGGTAAAGATACAGTCTTTCTGAAGCAAAGCCGGGAGAAGAATAATAGAGTGCGATCTGCCGCAACTCTTTGGGCTTCACGCCCACTTCTTCGGCCAATTCGCGGACAGCACATTCGGCGGGGCTCTCTTCAGGCTCCAGTTTTCCCGCCGGTATTTCAAGCAAGTCTTCCGCTACCGCCAGCCTGTACTGCCGGACAAAATAAGCTTCCCCGCTATCGTTGACAGCAAGTATAGCAACCGCTCCGGGGTGTTCCACCACCTCCCGCCTGGCTTTGCGTCCATCAGGCAGGAGGACTTCGTCAAGGCGCAGGTTGATGATTTTTCCCTGATAAATCGGTTGAGACGAAATAATTTTCTCCATTGTTTTCCTAGTATTCTGCAAAAATCCTGCTTTTCCTCCTGCCTTGAGGGTAAAAAAAATGAGGACAGGCTATTTTTCCTTTCCCCCATTTTCCATATATATTTAAAAGCCAGCGACACGTGACGGCCTGAAGATTGGCCTGCTCCCTTCTCTTCCCTAGGCAGTTTTACTGTTCAGACGAAGTCTGTCGGCCACCAGCGCGATAAATTCCGAATTTGTCGGTTTGCCCCGCTCTGTATTGATGGTATAGCCAAAGAATTTTTTAATCGTCTCAATGTTATTTCTTGACCAGGCCACTTCAATAGCATGCCGTATAGCTCTTTCCACCCGGGAGCTGGTCGTGTCGAATTTTGCGGCAATCCGGGGATAAAGAATTTTAGTAATGGAACCCAGCAGGTCCACTTCCTCCACCACCAACATGATCGCCTCGCGCAGGTACTGATACCCTTTAATATGAGCCGGGATGCCCATTTCATGGATGATATTAGTTACTTCCACCTCCAGAACCGGCCTTTTTGACAAACGGGCCGCTCCCCCGGCAGTTATTGCTGTTTTAGCGGCTGCCAACAGGCGGATACGATCCACCAAGGTTTCCATATTAAACGGCTTCAGTATGTAATAAGCTGCGCCCAGCTCCACCGCCTTGCGGGTGATGTCTTCCTGGCCGAAGGCGGTTAGCATGATTACCTTGGGCCGCGGGTCAAAGTCGAAATTATTCAGCCCTTCCAGGACACCAAGTCCATCCAGGTGGGGCATAATAATGTCCAGGAGCAGAATATCCGGAGGGTTTCGCGGAATCAGCTCCAGCGCCTCCTTGCCGTTGTACGCTTTTCCGATGATATTAATACCGGGTTGCTGCTCAAGGTATTCGATCAGCAAGTCGCTGAATTCCCTGTTATCGTCAGCAACAAAGACTTTTAGCATAGCTTCTTCCTCCTTAGTTAAACAACTTTTTTTGTAATTATTCAATTCGAATGAATAATTCGACAGACGATTGGATACTCCTTTCACGTTTTCCATTATTTTAAATAATATCACATAAAAAAACGCCGTCAGGCGTTTTTAAAGACAAGTTTGAGCTGCCGCCGGCACTGAGCAGTCCCGATTCCATAATCATCCATTCAATAAACAGTCCGTACCCTCTGGTCGGGTCATTAACGAAAACATGAGTCACGGCTCCGACCAGCCTGCCGTCTTGAATAATCGGGCTCCCGCTCATGCCCTGCACAATGCCGCCTGTGCTGTCCAGCAGGCGCTTATCGGTTATCCGGATAATCATCCCTTTATCACCTGGTTTTGTCTGTTGGTAAACGCGCTGTATCTCTATATCAAAGCGCTCAATATTTTCGCCTTCGATAACGGTAAGAATTTCTGCAGGGCCGGGGATAACCAGCGACATTAAACCGATAGGTATTGGCTGGTGATAACCGCCTGCCACCTCCGCTATCCTGGATAGCGTGCCAAAAATGCCATACGGTGAGTTAACCTTGATTTCTCCGAGCAGATCCTCTTCTTCTTGAAAAACCCCGGTTTTTTCTCCGGGAATGCCGCGCCTGGCTGCTTTAATATTGACAATATCAGCCTTAACGACCTGCCCGTCCCGGATTTCGATGGGCTGATTGGTATCAATGTCTGCAATGGCATGACCCAACCCACCAAAAATCATAGTCTTGGGGTCATAAAAGGTCAACGTTCCCACACCTGCCGCGGAGTCCCGCACATACAGGCCGATCCGGAAACGTCCCGTCTGCTGGCAGAGCAGAGGTTTCACCTTTTTGTCTATTTCCCTTCCCCGCCTTCTGATTTCAAACAGCGCACTCTTTCCCGCTGTTTCCTGCCGGTTAACCAGCTCAGCAACCTGGTTGGCATCCAGCAAGCGGATACCATCGATTGCCATAAGCAGATCGCCCACTTCGATTCCGGCTTCTTTGGCCGGAGATATCGTCCTTCCGATAGTAGGCACCAAGTGGTGCCCGACTACCAAAACTCCTTCACTGTGCAGTTTAACACCGATTGAATGGCCGCCCGGGATCAGTTTTTTTTCCGGCAAAACGTTTACGGTCAGCTCTCTGAGCGGGATAAGGCCAAACAATTTAAATTGCAAATTTACAGAGCCCAACTCCAGACCGCTCAACAACAGGGGATGACGCAAATTTACTTTGCTGGCGCTTGATGAAACCGGCACACCGTTTAAGGACAAGATTCCGTCCCTGTCACCACGGACATGGATTGTCAGCGGTGAAGCTATGTTCACGGAATATTGTTCGCCCTCCAGAATCCGCAAAGCCGGATGCATATTCAGCCAGATTCGCCAAGGAACAGCCGCCGCCAGCAACAACAGGAAACTAAGAACGGTCAGAACAAGCTTTTGCCTTACGGATAATTTTTCCACGTGGATTTCCTCCTTGTCCTGCTTTCAGACGGAATGATCACCTCCATCACTTTTTAAGATCAATCAAAGTATCTTTAAGATTACCCTGTCGCGATTTTTTATGCCGTTTTGGTTGACATAATCATATTACTTCTCTTGTGCAAACCGGAAAACATTAGTAAAAAAAATAAACTGCCATAAGTTTGCTGATGGCAGTTTTGGCCTTGCTTACTTTAAAGCGTCAGCTGCTGACGCCCCGCGCTGTATTCAGCATTTCACGGGCGTGCTCCAGTGCGGCCTGATGTTGTACATCGCCGCCCAGCATACGGGCCAGTTCCCCCTCCCTGTCCGTATCGTTAAGTTTAGTGAGTCTGGTAACCGTCCGGCCATCCTCTTCCTGTTTAAAAATCAGGAAATGATGGTCGGCGGCTGCGGCAAGCAAAGGCTGGTGTGTCACACAGATCACCTGGCGGTGCCTGGAAAGCAAGCGCAACTTCTCTGCTACGGCACGAACGGTCAGGCCGCCTATTCCGGCGTCTATTTCATCGAAAATCAGAGTCGGCACACTATCCTGGACAGCCAAAACACTTTTCACCGCCAGCATCACCCGGGTAATTTCACCGCCCGACGCTGTTTTGGCAAGTGGCTTGAGCGGTTCGCCGCTGTTGGCGGAAAACAGAAACTCCACCCTGTCCTGTCCGTTCGGACCAAACGTTTCGGTCGAATGAACTGAAATCTGCAGGCGGGCGCCATGCAGCGCCAGGCTCCGCAGAGCCGCCTCAATCTCCTTTTCAAGTCCAACGGCTGCCTCACGCCGCTGCTCGCTCAACAGGCCGGCAGTTTGCCGGAGACGCTGCTCCAGCAGTTGGCATCGTTGCCGGTATTCGGCAATTTTTTCCTGACGGCCGTCCGACAACTGCAGCTCTGCCTCAATCTGTTGCCCAGTAATCAGTACATCATCTACAGTTGGACCGTATTTTTTTTTCATTTTTTTGTAAACATCCAACCGGTCAACCGTTTGCTGCAATAAAACCTCGTCATGTTCCAAGGACTGATAATAGTCGCGTAAAGTCCGTGCCGCAAGAAGCAACTCCTGCAATGCTCCATCCAATCGTATCTTTACACCGGCTAATTCTTCGTCCAGCAGCACAGCCGCTGCCAATTCCCTGGCCGTTTCGCCCAAGCGCTCAATTACAGCTGTCCCGGAAGCGCTCTCCAGCAGCGCATCGTAGACTTTTGCCGTCCGCTCCCGTAAACGCTGAACCTGGGACAGTTTTTTGAAACGTTTCTCCAACGCCTCTTCCTCACTGACGGAAAGCTGCGCCGACGCTATCTCCGCCGATTGGTAGCGCAGGAAGTCTGCTTTGCGCTCCAGCCCAGCATCACCGCCAGGGTCGTGCAGTTGTCTTTGTACTTCGGAGTATTCGCGGTACAGCCCTGACAGTTCCCCGAGACAGGCACTCAGCTGCGGGCCGCCGTAACTGTCAAGCAGCCGGCGCTGCACAGCTCTGGAAAGCAAGGATTGCTGCTGATGCTGTCCATGCAGGTCAATCAGTTTTTGTGTCACAGCTGCAAGCTGTGCCAATGACAGCACTTTCCCGTTAACACGGCAGAGATTCGGCCCGCCGATGCGCAGCTCACGTCCCAACACTACACGGCTATCGTTCCCCGCGGAGCAAAAAACTTCCTCGTCTTCCTCTGACGCTGCCGGCAGGTGCGCATCAAACACAGCCTGCAACAAGGCACAGTCGGAGCCGGTACGGACCGATTCAGCGCCGGCGCGCCCGCCAAGGAGCAGTTCCAGCGCTCCTACCAGCAATGATTTGCCAGCCCCTGTTTCACCGGTTATCACGTTCAGCCCTGCCCCGGGATAAAACGACAGGTTGTCCAGCAAAGCCAGGTTGTTCACTTCCAGTAAACGCAGCATTTACATCAGCTCCGCTCCCGATGGATGACTTTCATCAGCTTTCTGTGCAAAAGAGTGTAAAAGTCTGTGCCCTGCAGCTGAATAAGCGGTGTTGTCAGCGGCGCACGTGTAACCTGTACCACGTCGTTGTCTTGCAGAGGCAGGCTCACCTGGCCGTCCACCGTCAGCATAACCTTTGCCTGTCTCGCCTGCGCCTGCAGCGAAACCAGTTCGGCGCTTGCCACTACCACAGAGCGGTGGTGCAGCAAGTGCGGGCAGATCGGTGTGATAATCATGACATCCAGTGCCGGGTTGACCAGTGGGCCGCCGGCTGAAAGAGAATACCCGGTGGAACCGGTGGGAGTGGCCACAATCAGCCCGTCACAGGGGTAAGTTTCCAAATGTTTGTCGTTGATATAGGTGTCCACATAAATAATGCGCGAGACAGGACCTTTGCTCACAATAATGTCGTTGAGCGCCGTATATTCGGCTGCCGGCCGGCCCTCGCGCAAGACACAGGCTGATAACATCAGCCTGTGGCAGACCTTGTACTTGCCTTCCAGCAGGAATTGCAGTGCCTCTTCCAGCATCGGCGGCTCCACTTCGGCCAAAAAGCCCATCTGCCCCAGGTTGACCCCGAGCAAAGGAATACCGCTGCCGGCAAACTGCCGGGCGACTCGTAAAATAGTTCCGTCTCCGCCAAGAACGATCAAAAAGTTGACCTTGCCGACGAAATCAGCGGGAGGTATGTACCGTGCGCCCTCGAAAACCGCCGCGTCAGCAGTGGCAGGCAAGTAAACCCCGACTCCCCAGCGGTGAAGAAAAACAGCAATTCTGCCGACCAAAGCCCGGACTTCTTTTTCTTTTTTCCAGTTTGGAATAATGCCTATACCCTGCATGGCCCACCTCGCTTCAGACGCGGAAACTTACCTGCTGCAGCGTTTCCCTGTCCAGATTCATTACAATTATCCCGGCGACCCGAAACGCCAGCACATCCCGTAATAACGCATTGCGCCAGACTTTGGCCTGCAAGCGGGCAGGCTTGCCGTCCCGGTGAAGGCACACCAGGTACCGTCGCCCGTCACAGGCGACCAGGTAGTCGCTTTTCAGCTCGAACTGATGTTGGCTGTCGCCGATTTCCATCCGGACCTCGACAGTCGGTTTTATTTTCAATACCTGGTAGCCTGCTTCCTGCAGCAACTGGACGGCGCGGGAATTTACTTTTTCCGGTGACCTGCCACGGATTCGCCGCCCTTTGCGCAGGTACCACAAAAGCAAGGCCGCAGCAGCCAGCGCCAGCAATACCCAGTCTAAAACCCTTAATCCCATTGCGACACCTGCCTCTTTATTTCTCGCGTTCGGGCAGGCTTTCCCTGGTAAAGGCCCGGTGAGCGTCTGCCACCACATCCGGGAAAGCAGCTTGGTCCGGAGGAGGTATACTTTCCTCCAGGCGGAGAAAAAGAAAAAATTCTATATTGCCTTGCGGTCCGCGCAGCGGAGAATAAGTAACCCCTGCTGCCGCATACCCCTCACTTGCCGCGGCAGCAGCTACCCGCTCCAGTACAGCCAGATGGTCGGCCGCCGTTCTGACTACACCGCCTTTGCCTACCCGCCCCTTGCCCACCTCAAATTGCGGTTTGACAAGAGCGATTACCTCCGGGACAGCCAGTCTTTTCAGCACAGGAAAAACAAGAGTCAGGGAAATAAAAGAGACATCAACCGCGGCTAGGTCCGCCTGTCCCCTGATTTGCCCGGGTGTAAGCAGGCGGATGTTTGTCCGTTCCATCACCACTACCCGCTCATCCTGTCGCAGTCGCCAGTCCAACTGGCCGTAACCGCAATCAATACTGTACACTCTGGCGGCACCGGCCTGCAACAGGCAGTCGGTAAACCCGCCGGTGGAGGCACCAACATCCAGGACAACCCTGCCGCTGACCTGAACGGGAAATTCCTGCAGTGCTTTAACCAGCTTATCCCCGCCACGCGAAACAAAGCGCGGCGGAGTTAGCACCTGCAACTCCGCGCTGCTGGAGACCGGCATCCCCGGCTTACCGGCCGGACGTCCCCCCACCTGTATGAGACCAGCCATCACCGCCGCCCGGGCTGCGGAACGATTCTGGAAAAACCCCCGTTCCACCAAAAGGCAGTCCAAACGCACCCGAGTCGTGCTCACGGGCCGTCACCCTTCTTCTCTCCGGCCAATTGCAGGCAGGCGGAAACAATTGCCTCAGCTGTCAGGCCGACCTCCGCCAGTAAAATTTCCCTGGCGCCATGCCCGACAAACCGGTCAGGAACACCCAGCCTCAGCAGAGGCCGGGAAAGCATTCCGCTTCCGGTCAGCAATTCCAGTGCCGCCGAGCCGAAACCACCGGGCAGGGTATGTTCCTCCACCGTCAGCATGCCGTAACGTACTGACCCGGCCACTTCCCGCAAAAGGAACTCATCCAACGGTTTGACAAAGACCGGGTCAACCACGGCAGCGGAAAGACCAAGGCGCGACAGGCGCTCCGCCGACTCCAGAGCAAGGCTGACCGCAGTTCCCACCGCCAGTATGGCCACATCTTCCCCCTTGCGCAGCAACTCTCCCCGGCCCCAGGGCAAACAGCGCGGCTCCTCCGGCGGCAACCCCCTCCCCTTGTCCCGAGGGTAGCGGACGGCCAGCGGGCCGTCATAAGCAAATCCTGTAAACAGTGCGTGGCGCAGCATATTCTCATCCCTTGGCGCGATAATCGACATGTTGGGAATATGACGCAGGTAAGCCAGGTCAAACAGCCCGTGGTGTGTTTCCCCGTCCTCCCCGACCACGCCGGCCCGGTCCAAAGCAAACAGCACCGGCAGCTGCTGCAGGCATACATCATGCAAAATCTGGTCATATGCGCGCTGCAGGAAAGTAGAATAAACAGCCACCACCGGCCGGTGCCCGCCGGCAGCCAGACCCGCGGCAAAGGTTACAGCATGCTGTTCGGCAATGCCCACATCAAAAAACCTATCCGGATATGTTTTGGCAAACTGCTCCAGCCCAGTGCCGCTTGCCATCGCCGCCGTAATGGCCACTATTTTGCGGTCGGCCGCAGCAGCCGCCGTAACGGTGGCTCCGAACACTTCCGTGTAAGTCGGGTTGCCTGAACGCCGGAGAGAAACGGGCTCACCAGGGTTAAACGGGCCGACTCCGTGGTAAACGTCCGGGCTGCCTTCAGTAAAATCAAATCCCTTGCCTTTTTTGGTCAATACATGGATAACAATTGGACCTTTCATGCTCCTGACACTGCGCAGGACGGCCAGTAAGGCCTCCAGCTGGTGGCCGTTGACCGGGCCGAGATACGTGAAGCCCAGCTCTTCAAAAATCATTCCCGGCACCAGCAGGTATTTCAGGGCGTCTTTCAGCCGCTCTGCCGACTTGACCATCCGTTCGCCGATAGCCGGGATTTTTCTAAGTATCTCTTCGACGTCTTCCTTAACACGGAAGTATTTTGGATCAGTGCGCAACCGGCCGAGATAGGCCGCCATACCGCCGACGTTTTGGCCGATTGACATTTCGTTGTCATTCAGGATAACGAGCAGGTCCGTTCCGGCGTGGCCGGCATGATTCAGTGCCTCAAAGGCCAAGCCTCCGCCTATGGCCCCGTCACCGATCACAGCGATCACGCGGTGCTTCCGTCCGTGCAGGTCGCGTGCCTTCGCCATTCCGAGCGCCGCTGAAACCGAGGTGGAACTATGCCCAGTTTCGTAAACGTCATGAACACTTTCCCGACGCTTGGGAAAACCGCTCAACCCCCTGAAGCGCCGCAGCGTGTCAAAGGTTTCCCGCCGCCCGGTCAGCAGCTTGTGGACATAAGATTGGTGACCGACATCCCAGATTATCTTATCCTCGGGACTGTTAAAAACAGTATGCAATGCTATAGTCAGCTCCACCACTCCCAGATTGGAGGCCAGGTGGCCGCCGTTTTGCGCCACGGTCTCGAGCAGGAAAGAGCGCAGCTCGCCAGCCAGTTGCCCCAGTTCCGCCACACTCATTTTTTTCAGGTCCCGCGGCTCATTTACCATGGACAGCAATTGCACTGTCTGCTCCTCACTTTCTCCGTGGCGGTAGCTGCCGGCCGAAAAACAGGCGTCCGGGTAAAACTGCCTCTATCTTAACCAAAACTGCTGCCGTCCAAAGCAAAATATCGGTTGAACGTTCAATGGCCACCGCCTTGCCAAACGCCTTACCTCCCACAGTCAAGGCTGAAATCAGGCCGGTTATGACGATGCTGACAGCGGGACTTTCATTTACAACCCCTGTAACGGCCAGACGGAGCACCAGAAAAGCAGCTAGCACTCCACTGACAATATTGGCAATATCGCCCACCACGTCGTTGCAAAAGTTAGCCACCCGGCCGGCATTGCGTACCAGGTACAACGCTTCCCTGGCGCCGCTCACTTTTTTGGCCGCTTTAGCCAACAGCGGAACCTCATCGGCAGCCGTGGCGGCGATGCCGATCATGTCAAACAGGATGCCGATGAAAACTACCGCCAGCAGGACAAGCAGCGCGGCGATGAAGGATTCGACAATGCCAAACAGCAACTGCGTAGTTACGCTAAGCAAAACAGCCAATACAAAAGTCAACAGGGTAGTAGTGGCCACCCAACGCAAATGTTGTCCATTTTTCCTGTTTTGGTTCACCGGATTCGCTCCTGTATTATCGGCTGTATTTTGGCCCGATAAAAAAAAGACTTTATCTTGATTATAAAATGTTACCGTAAGTGAGCAACCCTGCAAGTAAACGTTACGGCTTGAGGTCCAGCAGGTTTTCCCAACCGGCCGCCAGAATGTCACCATTCTGACCGTTTCCGTTTCAGACCGGTTCTGCCGTGTTGCCAGCGGCAGGGCTGGATTGCCACTTAGTCCGTACTTTAATCCCTGCAAAGTCTCCCTGTCAGGAACAGTCTAGGGGTTTTCCCCGATAATACAGAACACGCTTTCTATCCTCTTTTGCAGTGCAGGTTTCATTTGCCACACTCCACCTGCACCACTCAAGGCAGGCTACACTGTACACAGCGCGCACCGCATACAGGTTCTTCCCAAGCTGTAATCCTTTACCCAAAAGGTAATTCACCACACGCTTTGGGTCTCCACGGGGCCAGGGTCTACGCCTGCATGCCTTTGCAGATCGCCCCGATCCCTTAACTCCCAGCACCAGCCCCCGACTGGGCGTCGGCGGCCCGCACCAAGAACTTCATCGGTGTGCCCTTTACGGATTTTTAGGCCCGTCCTCGAAAGCGGTTGTACTAACTAGAATACTGCGCCACCTACGGTTTCATGTTATCATTGTAACACGTTCGCTGCCAGGGACGCAAAACCTGCCACCCGTGTTCACGGTGTCTGGCAGGTAGCTTTCAAGAGAAACTGTCCGGTTTTCCCCTCCGTAAGATAGCCTGCTCATGATTGCACAGGCACAGTCTCACAGGCGCCCCAAGCGCGGAAACACTAACATTCACGGTTAACAAGGAAATCTGCCAGAACGAGCAGCTGACCCGCTTTGTCACCAAACGGCGCAAGGGCAGCTTTGGCTGAATTCAGGGTTTCCGTTGCTTTCCGTTTTGCTTCCGCCAGGCCGAACATTGCCGGATAGGTAACTTTTTGCTTTCGCAAATCCGAGCCGGGTTTCTTGCCCAGCACTTCTAAATCACCGACAATATCCAGGATATCATCGGCAATCTGAAAAGCAAGCCCGGCATGTTCAGCAAAGCTGTTCAGCTGTGCCAGGTCCCCGGGACTGGGCTCCCCCAGCAGTGCGCCGCTGCGGACGGCGCAGGAAAACAGCATACCCGTTTTGTGTCGGTGTATGTAGTCCAGCGTTCCGGCATCAACCTTTCGGCCCTCGGCGAGAAGATCAACTACCTGCCCGCCGATCATACCGGCAGCGCCGGCTGCAGCGGCCATCTCCTGCACCAGGCGTACCACGGTCGCCGCAGGGAACAGGTGCGCCGTCTCCCTGGCCAGCAGTTCAAAAGCTAGGGTTAGCAGTGCGTCTCCGGTCAAAATAGCAATGGCCTCCCCAAAGACACGGTGATTCGACAGGCGTCCGCGCCTGTAATCATCGTTGTCCAGCGCCGGCAAGTCGTCGTGGACCAGCGAATAAGTATGGACCAGTTCCAGTGCGCAGGCCACCGGCAGGGCATGTTGCCGGGGAATTGAGTAAATGTCGGCGGCAGCCAGCGTCAGCAGCGGCCGCAAGCGCTTGCCGCCGGCAAAAACGCTGTAGCGCATGGCCCGGTAAATCTCTTCCGGGTATGCTTCTTCCGCCGGCAGATAGCGTTCCAGCGCCCTGTCCACCTCGGCAATCAAGGCCCGTATCTCAACCCGCACCGGCAGCGCGCCTCCCTGCATTATAAATCGAACGGCACCTTTTCTCCCGCTTCACCGATCAGAACTGCGATTTTTCCCTCGACGTCGGCCA
This sequence comes from Bacillota bacterium, assembly GCA_018725565.1. GTDB lineage: Bacteria > Bacillota > Dethiobacteria > Dethiobacterales > Dethiobacteraceae > HKB214. Next base: position 25,121 of record QLUR01000011.1, read on the forward strand.
GAACTTTCCGGCAGTAGGCCAGCAGTTCCATCCCCTCCTGAAAAAGGGCTAATGATTCCTCCAGCCGGCAGTCACCGCGTTCCAGCTTCCCCACAACCTGTTCCAGCCGCTCCAGCGCCTGCTCAAACGAGCGGCTTGGTGCTTCCATCACGGGAACCCCCTTCATAAGCCTTTTCGACAACAACTTCCGCCCGACCCCGCTGCAACAAAATCTCCAAACTGTCTCCGGGAGCAAGCCCGGCGGCGTCTCTGACCACCTGCCCCGTACGGTCAAGACACAGTGCATAGCCTCGCTCAAGGACCTGGTTCGGATTTAGGGCGGTCAGTTTCGCCTCAATAGCCTCAAGACTGGACCGGAACTTTTGCAGCAGGAAGTAAATCCGGCTCTCCAGACGCGTCTGCACATTGTCCAGGCTTTGTTTCTGCTGTTCCAGGCGATCAAGCGGTCGAGTCAAGGCTGCTCCGGAAGCCAGCCTTTCCAGATAGCGACGGTCCTGCTCCAAATTACGCTGCAAGGCAGCTGCCATTCGTTGCCGCGCAGAGAGCAAAAACGCCTGTATCTCCCGCTGATCAGGAACTGCCAATTCAGCAGCCGCCGTCGGTGTAGCAGCCCGTACATCGGCTACAAAATCAGCAATGGTAAAGTCAGTCTCATGTCCTACGGCACTGACTACGGGAAGATCCGAAGCATGAATGGCGCGGGCCACGCTTTCTTCGTTGAAAGCCCACAACTCTTCAATCGCGCCGCCGCCACGGGCTAAAACAATCGCATCTATCCCCGGTGTGCGGTTAAGCAACTGAATACCTGCAACAATTTGCCCCGGCGCTTCCGGCCCCTGGACCAGCACCGGGACAATCAGCACTTCCGCCTGCGGGTAGCGTCGCCCAACTGTGGTCAAAAAATCACGGACAACCGCACCGGTTAATGAAGTAACCAAGCCCAGCCGCCGAGGAAAACGTGGCAGCTTTTTTTTGTGTTCTGCCGCAAAAAGTCCCTCGGCCTGCAATCTTTGCTTCAGCTCGGCAAAAGCGGCATAGAGACTGCCTACCCCTTCAGGTGCCAGCGATTCCACATAAAGCTGGTACTGACCGTCCCGTTCATAAACTGAAACCCGCCCTGCGGCCACCACCTGCATGCCGTCGGCAGGACGGAAATTCAGGCGTGTGCTTTGCGAGCGGAACATTACACAACGTAAAGAGGCTAAGGCGTCCTTCAGGGTAAAATACAGGTGCCCGGAAGTATGACGCTTGAAGTTGGAAATTTCACCGCTGACCCGCAGCCGTGAAAGCTGTGGGTCAGCGGTGAATAATTCTTTCAGATATTGTGTTAACTGGCCAACTGTCAAAATACGGCTGCTGTCGTCAGTCATCAGTTTTTCTGCAGTCTGCCAAAATCATACTTTACAAACAGCACAATTATGGCGCTACTTCAACCCGCTGGCGGCCTTTGCCGCGTTTGCCGTATTCAGCATCAGCATCGTAATCGTCATGGGACCTACCCCTCCCGGAACTGGGGTAATCATACTTGCTTTCTCTTTGACAGCCTCAAAGTCCACGTCTCCGCACAAGATCGCTTTGCCTTCGGCTGTCATGCCGATTCTGTTTACACCTACGTCAATAACCACCGCGCCATCCTTTACCATGTCAGCCGTCACAGCCTTGGGCCGCCCTGCCGCGACAATCAGGATGTCCGCCCTGCGTGTATGTTCAGCCAGGTCTTTTGTCCCGGTATGACACATCGTTACAGTCGCATTAGCGCCCTTTTGCTTTTGAACCAGCATCATGGAAATCGGCTTGCCCACTATATTGCTCCTGCCTACCACGACTACCTCGGCGCCGCTCATTTCTACCCCGGACCTGATCAGCATCTGCTGGACACCATAGGGGGTGCACGGGTAAAAGCTCGCCTCACCAATCATCAGTTTACCCACATTTATAGGGTGAAAAGCGTCTACATCCTTGTCAGGATTAATTGCGAGCAGCACTTGATTTTCGTCTATATGCTTGGGTAAGGGAAGCTGAACCAGTATCCCGTGTATTTGCGGATCCTTATTGTATTTATCAACCAAGGTAAGCAGCTGCGCCTGACTGATATCTGCCGGCTGATTGTCCTGAATCGAGAAAAAGCCCAGTTCTTTCGCCGTTTTCTGCTTTCCTGTGACATAACTTACTGAAGCGGGGTTTTCTCCCACCAGGATGGTAACCAAACCGGGTATTATGTTATGTTTGTCTTTTAAAGCCTTTACTTCCTCCTTGAGTTCCTGCTGGATAGCCTTTGCGATCTCAGTGCCGCGGATGAGTTTTGCCGTCATCACAATTCCCTCCCTGTTTTTTTAAAATCCTTTTTGTCGCATGCTGGCAGCCAGCCAGTTCTCGCTGCTCTGGCAAAAGCCGGACTCCTTAAAAGCCGGAGCAACGCTTGGGTTTATTGCCAAAGTCAGCTTGCCGCTTTCCGCCAAGCGTTCCACCGGATAAACCGGTTTCTGCAGCGAAAAAGGCGCGTCATCCGGGGAGAGCGCGGCATAGTCCGGTACAACCGTACAGATTTCCCGCCAGATATCCTCCACCGTGGCAAGCTTCTGGTAATACCCCATCATAGCCATCATATCCAGCAGAACCTGCCAGTTCTGCTTACCGGTAATCGCCGGCAAAGCCGGTTGTAAACGCTGGATACGCCGCTCGCTGCTGGTATACGTGCCACTGGTCTCAGCGAATCCGGCTGCCGGCAATACTACGTCCGCTTTCCTGGCCAGTTCTGTCAGGAAAATGTCCTGGACAACCAGCAGATCAGCCTCCGCAAGTTTGGCGGCCTGTTCAGCGGTTGGCTCCTCACCGAAAACAAAGGCAGCCTTCATTTTGCCGGCAGCCAAGGTCTGCAAGGCCTCCTCGCCTGATAGGCCAGGGTTGCCCGGCACCGTTGCCTGCCAAAGACTGCTTAATGCAATTCTTGCCGTCTCGTCAGTAACTTTGCGATACCCGGGCAGGAATTCCGGTGAAATGCCCATGTCGGAACTGCCCTGGCTGTTACAATGTCCTCTCAGGACAATAATCCCCCGCCGTGGGCGGCCGACTTTACCGCATAGAGCCGCAAAACTGGTCAATGCCCTGACCGCCTCCGCAGTGAGGCGGCTGCTGCCCAGCAGCAACAAGCCGGTCGCTGCCGCGGAAAAATTGCGCGCTATCAATTCAACGTCAGCAGCCGTCAGCCCGCTGCCTTCCAGGAGCTGAGGCAACTTAGCAGTTCTGAGTGTTCCTGCCGCCCGCTCAAAGTCTTCCAGCCAGCGCTCTGCAAAAAGTTTGTCGCACAGATTCTGTTGCAGGAGGGCAACCGAAAAAGCAGTAAAAACGCCGGCCCCAGCATTACTATGAACGGGGAAAAACCTGGTCGCGTATTTGGCCAAGCGGCTGTTCTCCTGATCCACTACCCATACTTGTTTACCCTGCTGGGCGGCTTGCCTAACCTTCAGCATTGCAACCGGGTATTCTGGCAGGTCGGCGCCCACTACCAAGAGATTATCCGCCGCCGCTATTTCCGCATAAGAACTGGTGGAAACATCTCTTCCCAGCACGTCAGCCACAGGGCTTGCCGGCTCAGACAAGCTGTTCAGGTGATTTGTGCCAAAAACAGCCCTCGCCAGCTTCTGGATCAGATACGCTTCTTCGTTGGTATAACGGGACCCGGCAAAGACAGCTATTTTCTCACCGCCGAAATGGGCTTTGATAGCTTTAGTTTTCTTGGCAATCCGCAACAATGCATCCTGCCAGCTTGTTTCTTGCAGTACGCCGTCCGTGCGTACAAGAGGTCTAGTAATCCGCTCCCGGCTGTTATGATAGCCGAAACCAAAGCGTCCTTTTTTGCATAGCAATCCATTGTTAGCAGGCCCATCGGCTGCAGGCAGGACCCGCGCGATAGTGTCGCCGACCACTTCGATCTGCAAGGCACAGCCCACGCCGCAGTAGCCGCAAATGGAAGGCGTCCGCCGCGCTTCCCAGGGTGCCGGCTTAGCAAAGGGCAGTGTTTCCACCAGCGCCCCGGTAGGACAGACAGCCACACACTGGCCGCAGGCCACACAGGATGTCTGCTCCAGCGGCAGGTCGAGCGAGGGACTGACATAAGCCTCAAAGCCACGTCTTACCAAGCCCAGCGCCTCTGCTCCTATAATTTCACTGCAGGTTCGCACACAAAGGCCGCACAGGATACATTTACTTGGCTCGCGCCGAATCAGGGGATGGCTGACAACCTGTACGGCACGCCGCTCGCCGATGATCCTCTCCGGTTTGGCCGAGTAGAGATGTGCAAAGCTGCGCAGTTTACACTCAAAAGCATCGAAACAGCCGCACTCCAGGCACCTTTGCCCCTCTTGCGCGCAAGTCTCCGCTGTCAGGCCCTGCTCGATCTCCTGGAAGCTTTGCACGCGCACGGCAGGCAGCAGTACCGGCATCTCAACCTTTGCCTGAGCCGGCACATCCTTATAATCTTCCGCTGTCAGATCCTTCTCCTGCAGATTATATGAAGTCCGGAATGGCGCCGCTGTCCCGCTTCTCAGGTACTCCTCAATTACTTCCGCCGCACGTTTCCCGGCGGCGATAGCTTCAATGGCGATACCGGGACCGGTAACCGCGTCCCCTCCGGCAAAAATGCCGGGGGAACTTGTGGCAAAAGTTTTTTCATCCGCCAGCAACGTGTTGTGGCGGCTCACGGCAACATCGTCCCTGTCCAGAACAGCCACATCAACATCCTGTCCGATAGCCGCAATTACCGTGTCAACTTCCAGAGCGAAAAAAGCTCCGGGGATGGGAACAGGGCGGCGCCGGCCCGAAGCATCGGCGTCTCCTAGCTCCATTTTTTGGCAGGTCATCTGCAGCGCAGCGCCGTTCTCTTCCAGCTTAACCGGCGCGGTCAGCAGGTGGAACTCAACCCCTTCCTCTTCTCCCTCCTCAACTTCTATTGGTTGCGCCGGCATTTGCTCCCGCTCACGCCGGTAAACTACCATTACCTGCTCCGCACCAAGCCTGCGAGCGGTTCTGGCCGCATCCATCGCCGTATTGCCGCCGCCTATCACGGCGACCCGATTCCCAATACTGACCGGTTCATTCAGCATCACGGCCCGCAGAAACTCCGCTCCGCCGATAACGCCCGGCAGGTCCTCGCCAGGTACCCCCATGCGCTTACTGTTCTGAGCCCCGATCGCCAGATAGACCGCGTCATAACCGCTTTTCAACAGGTAGTCGATAGTAAAATCCTCGCCAAACTGCACGTTTACCTGAGCTGTTACGCCCAAGGACAGTACCTGACGGATTTCAGCGTCCAGAATACTTTTGGGTAAACGGTACTCCGGGATGCCGTAGCGCAGCATCCCTCCCATCTCCGGCAATGATTCGTAAATTGTTACAGCGTGACCGCGGCGCCGCAGGAAATAAGCAGCAGTAAGTCCGGCCGGGCCAGATCCGATGACCGCAACCTTCTTCCCAGTGTTTGCGGCCACTTCCGGCACATAAGGCTCAGCAGAGGCCATGTCAAGGTCAGCAACCAGCCTTTTAAGGTAGCGGATGGACACCGCTCCCTCCTTCAGCCTGCGGCGGCAGTTTTGTTCGCAGGGGGCAGGGCAGACCCGGCCGATGGAAGCAGGCAGCGGCATAAACTCTTTAACCAATTGCAGTGCTTCTCTGTACTGGCCGTTGGCAATCAGGCCCACATAACCTTGCGCATCGCAGTTGGCCGGGCAGGCCAGCACGCACGGGGCGCGACAATCACCGCGATGGTCGGAAAGAATCAGTTCCAAAGCAGTTTTACGGGCCTGCCTGATTTTTTCGTTATTAGTGCAGATAACCATCCCATCACTTATTTTAGTGGCACAAGCCCGCAGCAGTTTAGGCATCCCTGCCACTTCCACCAGGCACAAACCGCAGGATGCGTAAACTTCCAAGTCGCCGCTGTGGCACAGCGTAGGAATAATGACCCCGTTTTCCCTGGCCACATCAAGAATTGTCTGCTCCGCTTCGCCCGTTAATTCCCAGCCGTCTATATTTATCTTACACTTACTCATCAGCCTGCTCACTCCCCCCATAAATCGTACTCCTATTCCACCAAAACTGCGTTAACCTTGCAGGCGTCATAACAGTTTCCGCACCGCACGCACATCTCCTGGCTGATGATGTGCACCGCCTTTTTCTCACCAGTTATTGCCGCCGTCGGGCAGCGCCTGGTACAGAGACCACAACCCGTACAGGACGCGGCGTCGATTGTGTAACTAAGCAGTTCGCGGCACACCTTTGCCGGGCACTTCCGTTCCCGGAGATGAGTTTCATACTCCTCCCGGAAATACTTCAGGGTCGTCAGCACCGGATTTGGTGCCGTCTGCCCCAGGCCGCACAAAGATCCTTCCTTGACCTCAAGAGCCAGCTCGTACAGTAAGTCCAACTCTTCTAGCTGTGCTTTGCCCTCCGTAATGCGGACCAGTATCTCCAGCATCCGCTTGGTGCCGACACGGCAGTGGGTACATTTGCCGCACGATTCATTCTGGGCAAAGTTGAGGAAAAACCTGGCCATATCAACCATACAGGTGGTCTCGTCCATGACAATCATCCCGCCGGAACCTACGATAGCCCCGGTTTTCACGATGGACTCATAGTCCACCGGAGTGTCTAGCAAGCTTTCCGGCACACATCCCCCGGATGGGCCGCCCAGTTGGATGCCTTTAAAATTTTTCCCCCCGGGGATACCGCCCCCGACCTCAAAAACAATTTCCCGCAGGGTAATTCCCATGGGCACTTCAATTAACCCGCCGCGCCTGATTTTCCCCGCCAGTGCAAACACTTTTGTCCCGCTGCTCTTCTCTGTTCCGTAAGCCTTAAATTTGTCGCCACCGTTAAGAATGATCCACGGTACGTTGGCAAAAGTTTCTACGTTATTGATACACGTCGGCTTTTTCCAGAGGCCCTGTTCGGCCGGGAACGGCGGCTTAAGCCTGGGCATGCCTCGCTCGCCTTCCAGGGAGGCCAGCAGCGCTGTTTCCTCGCCGCAGACAAAAGCACCGGCCCCTTTTTTGATTTTTAAAATAAAATTAAAATTAGTACCTAAAATGTTTTCCCCCAGGAACCCGGCCTCTCTGGCAGCCTCGATAGCCTTTTCCAGGCGGACAATGGCCAGCGGATATTCCGCCCGGACATAAACATAGCCGACAGAAGCGCCGATAGCGTAGGCAGCCAGCAACATGCCCTCCAGCACCGCGTGCGGGTCTCCTTCAATAATGCTGCGGTCCATAAAAGCTCCGGGGTCACCTTCGTCCGCGTTACAGACGAGGTATTTAATTTCTCCCTTTGCCGCGCGGGTGAAGCGCCATTTCAACCCGGTCAGAAACCCGGCGCCGCCGCGGCCGCGTAAGCCTGATGCCAGCATTTCCCCGATTACCTGTTCAGGGCTCATCTCCAACAAAGCTTTGCGTAACGACTCATACCCGCCTCTACTCCGGTAATCGGAGATTGACTCCGGGTCAATATCACCGCAATTGCGGAGCGCTACCCTGACCTGTTTGCTGAAAACGTTCTCCTTTTCATGGGAGACCTGCAACCCGTATGGCGGTACGCTTTTTAACAAATGCTCCTCAACAAGCTGCACAGCCTTATCTTCTGTGACAGCGCCATAATAGTCGTTTTCACCCACCGGCGAGATTATCTCCACTATCGGCTCAATGTAGCACATACCTATACATCCGGTTCGCCTCAGTTCCACGTCCAAACCGTGTTTTGTGATTTCCCTTGCCAGCGCCGCATAGGTTTTCTGGCCTCCCGCGGCAATGCCGCAAGTGCTTAAACCGACTTTAACCACTGTTTTTCCCTGCAACCTACAGCTCCTCCTTTGCAATCTGCGCTTCTCCGGCCGACTGCTCTTTCTCCCGCAGCTGCCCAATCAGGCGGCGCACCTGGGCCGGCGTCATATTGGCGTACGCTTCTCCATCAACCACTATCACCGGGGCTAGGCTGCAGCAGCCTACGCAGGCCACTCTTTCCAAAGTAAACATCCCGTCCTCCGTGGTTTCTCCTCCGGCAATGTTCAGCTCATCACTAATGGCACGCGTTAGGGACTTTGCGCCGTTAACGTGGCAGGCGGTTCCCTCGCAAACCATTAAATTAAACCTGCCAACCGGAGCAAGCCGGAACTGGGCGTAAAAAGTTACAATTCCGTAAATTTTTGCCGGAGAAACATGCAGTTTTTCCGCCATATAAGCAATGCTTTGCTTTGGAATGTAGCCAATCAGTTCCTGTACATCCTGCAGGATGGCAATAATTGCTGCCGCCTCTCCCCGGTATTTGGCAATTACTTCATCCAGCTGAGCATACGGGAGACTCTTTTCCTCCGTTGTCTGACAGGCGCATCCGGCCGCCATAGCACACCCTCTCCTCATCACATTAGTCGATACACACAGGCGAGGTATTTCGCTGCCCCGCTCCGGCTTCCCTGCCGCACCGCTAATTATTTTTAAAAAGAGCAGCAATTAATTCTATATTTCGGTATGATTACATTAAAAACATAGACAGGGGTGTTTGTTACAAACATGATAAACGTGACAGAAATATTTTGAGAAGGAATATTCGCGAGCTTCTTGCGGATGTCGGCAAAAACAAAAAAAACGGCCGTAATCCTCCTGCGCTCCGAGCCAGTGCCATACCTGATTGATGTACAGTCGTTTGCAAATTTACGCCGCCTTCGCCCCCTTTACAATGCCGGGGTATTGTCCTGTTTATTCTTGGACATCCTGTCAAGCAAGCCGTTCAAAAAAGCGACCGACTCTTCGCTGTTAAAAGTTTTACTGAGTTCTAAAGCTTCATTGATAGCAACCACGTCAGGTATGTCTTCACAATACAAGATTTCGTACGCTGCCAGACGCAAAACGCTGCGGTTCACAGCTGCCAGGCGCGCAAACTCCCAATTCACCAGATATTGAGACAGCGTTCTGTCGATCACGGCCAGCTTAGCAACCGTCCCCTCGGCCAGCTCGCGGGCAAAATACGCATATTCGTCGCTCAAGCCGCTTTCAGCCAACAGTTCCGTTAAAGCTGGTTCCAGTTGGTTTTTCCCCATATCCAGTTGAAATAGCGCTTTAAAGGCAACCTCTCGCGCCTGATGACGGCTCATGCTGGCCCCCATTAGTTCCTGTCCGGCCAAAATCTGTTCAGTACCCTGCGCAAACGCTCACCGCGATCCAGCAGGCAGCCGGTTATCACACCTGCAATAACACAAAAAAAGAGAAAAAGGCTTTGCCAGAAACCGAAAACAAGCACGCAGAAACCAATCGCCAGCCCGATCAACCCGCCGGCAATTTTACCCGTGTGCTCTGCCACAAACTGACGCATTGCCTGACTGATCACCCCTGCACCTCTTCCCGTTTCACTAATGCGCCGTTTTAAGCGTTTCGGCGGTCACATTCTCAATCATGACCTTAACTTCGGCAACCTGGCTGCCAGCTATGTTTTCCACATACTCTTTAACCGCTGTCTGTAACTGGGTCGCCAACTGCGGGATATTTTGCCCGGTAAAGGCCACGGCGCGCAAAAAAATCACCAGTCCGGCCGGTTTTACCACGACCCGCGTCTTGATGTCCCGCACACCCTTTATTTCCCTGGCTGCTTTGAGAACCAGGGTTTCGATCGTAGCAAAACAAATCCGCACCTCGCCAAGCGGGCCGGACTGCAGCAGCGTTTCCTCCCCCGCGCCGCGGCGCATGCTAATAATTAGCAGCACTGCCGCCAACAGCAGCAACACCACGCTTACCAAAGCAAAACGGAGGTCGCCGTATACTTCTGCCAGGCTTGTCTGCATGCGCTCCAGGGGAAAGAGCGGCAGTGTTACAGCCGCGATAAGTGCACCGGCCGCTGCAAGCAGCAGCGCGGTTAAAGCAAGATATACCCTTTCCCGCAAGTTCAAAAGGCCAACTCCTTCCCGTTCATCAGGCTTCCGCCGAAAGTGCTTTTACTTCACGGCACGCTGCTCATCCTCATCTTCATCAGCCTTGGCGGCATGAAAATTAACGCCCTGAACGTGAACGTTTACTTTGACGACTTCCAACCCGGTCATTGATTCCACAGCCCTTTTTACACTTTCCTGTATCTTCCAGGCCACGTCAGGTATGCGTACGCCAAAGCGCACAATGATAAATAAATCGACAGCCGCCTGCTTCTCCCCTACCTCCACCTTGACCCCTTTGGACAAGTTCCGTTTTCCCAGCATTTCTGCAATACCACCGGCCAGACCGCCGCTCATCCCGGCCACACCCTCAATCTCAGTGGCTGCCAGACCGCTGATAATCGCCACTACTTCATCTGCTATCTTAATACTGCCCATTTCAGCCGGTATCAACTCCTGATGTCCTGTCATTTCCTGCACCTCCCGTTGATTTTGTGTTATGCTATGCCCTTATAAATTTAATTGCCAAGTAATTCGCCGCTGAAAGCGGAATTCCTGCTATGGCCTGTGTTTCACCACTGCCACCTCCTCTATCCTGATTCCGGCCAGACCGCTGACCATTTCGGCCAACTGGACAACTTCCCGATCACTAAGTTCTTCCGTATCCACCACCACGTTGGCCAGACCATCACGGTAGAAAAAGACAGCTTCCCGGTATCCTTTAGCTCTTACCATGTTTTCCACCAACAGTTCCTTCTCCATCAGCGCTATCAACGACAGCAGCTGCTGTTCGGCTTGTTTTTTCCCCTCTGCGCTGATTTTTTCATTTTCAATGATCTGGTTCAGCATCTCTATTTCCCTGGACCTGACGCGGTCGCGCTGCAGCCGGTATTCCACAAAGAATAGAGGCCTCTCCTCCGTCGCCGCCTTTTCGTCGGGAACAGCTACCTCAGCAACCGGTTCCGGCACCGCTTCCCCGGTGACAATTTCAATCCGATTGACTTCTCTGTCCACCTGCACCAGCCACCAGATACTAGCAATAGCCAGCAACAAAGCTAACAAAGTAAAAAGCTTTTTCGGCGGCATTCCATGTAACCTCCCTATTTCATCGGTAAAACAGTAATCCTGTGCGCAGCCGCGCCGAGTCCGGCCTGCAGCGCTAAAACAAGCTGCTCCCGCAGACGCGGCTCTTCAGCCCCCTCGGCAATGACCATCACCCCGCGCAGCCGCGGCTTTATTTCCATTAGCAGCAACGGCCTTTCCGACTGCCCATCCCTGGTGACTACAACCTCCGAACTAGCGGTGTTTTCTTCTACCTCCCGTCTCCCGCCCGCTCCATCTTCTTCCCTTGTCAGCCGGACGGTGGTTTCCTGATTCTCCCCATAGACACCGCCGGGACCGCTTTCCAGCGTCAGCAACACCACCACCTTACCGACGCCTTTAACCAGGCTTAATAAATCAGTCAATTCCTGCTCCAGACTCTCCCGGTAGCCATCGCTGCCGTCAGGTGTCGCCGGCGTTTCGCCGGTCGTTTCAGGCAGCCGGGGCGGGATACCCTCACCGTGCGGCCTGGCACTGAGCAGTAATAACAACATTCCCATTGCCACTAACCCAACCAGTACAATGGTAGTTCGCCAACTCTTAATTCGCTCCGGCAATGTTTTCCTCAACGCCTGACACCTCCGGCAGACAAGCCTCTTTGTATCAAGCTTATGCTGCGCTTAATTTTTTATCACCCGGACCTCAATCTTTTCCTCCGCCAGTCCCAGGCTTTCAGCAAGTAATGAGGCCAGCCGCCGGTCGGAAACACCGGCCATCCAGGGAGCCTCTCCATACTCCTGCTGCCGGGCGATTTCCCTCCCTTGGAGGCTAATCCGTATTTCAGGCACCTTTTTGACCGGCGGCACTGCCGGATTAAGCGCTGCTGCCAACACACGCACAGCAAGCAATTGACCGTAGGCATTGTGTCCTGGCTCTTCCACCATTTCCAGAGCCTGTTCCACGACCTGCAACCCTTCCGCCCGCAGCACTTCCGCGATTTTTCCCGCCAGCAATTCCCGGTAACGTTGCAATGTCAACCCCTGGTTTAATTGTCGCAGCCGATAAAGGCGCTTGTCCCCCTCCTCCGGCTGCAGCCTGTGCCGTTCACCAGCCGGCATTACCGGCTCTTGCGGCAGTTGCCGCAACGTCCAGAGCGGACCCAGCAGTGTCAGCATCAGCACCAGGCCAATCACCATATTCAGAAAAGGACGGAAATCGCCCCGCGGCAGAAACATCTCCAGGAGACTGAAAACAATCAGCAGCACAACTATATTTCTGGTTATGTCAAACATGATTTCCAGCATCTTGCTTACCTCAACATAAAAGATGTGTTGCCGGCAGCTGCGATGATGGTTATCGCCAGGTAAAAAAACAGGCCGACGATTGCCACCGCCGCAAAAATAAGGGCCAGACAGTTGCTGAAAGTGTTCAACGCTTCACTGAGCGCCGTCTCACCCAACGGCTGGATAAGTGCTGCCGCCAGCTTGTAAATAAACACCAGAGCTAAAATCTTCAAGGCTGGGAAAGCCACCAGATAGAAAACAAGCAGCACACCGGCCAGATGAACGCTGTTTTTCAAAATCAACGTGGCACCAGCCACTGTTTCCACCGCCTCTGTCAGCATCCCGCCCACCACCGGCAAAAAAGCGCCCGTCATAAACTTGGCCGTCCTGATGGTGACAGCGTCTCCCACCGCCGCCGCCACTCCATGAACGGCCAGCAAACCGGTAAATATCGTCATCGACAACCCCATAGACCAGACTGAGACTTGTTTCAGCAGTTCCGCAAGCCTCCCCACCGTAACCCGTGGTGAAATTTGATTAATGACCGACAAAATGGTAGTCAGGTAAATCAGGGGGAAAATGAAGTCGCTGGTCAGTGAGGCAAAAAAATTAACGGCAAAAATAATCAACGGCCTGAATATTGCGGCAGACGCCAAACTGCCAAGAGCTGCCAGCAGAGTCAGAAGGAGCGGTATAGCGGACATGATCAGTTCCACCAGATTGTCCACTGTCTGGCGGCCGAGATTGACGGCGACAGCGAAACTTTGCATAGCGATTAACACCAGTGCCAGGTGAACAATGGTTTGTGTCAGAGTGGCGATGCTTTCACGCGCAAATGCTTTTTCCAAGTTTTTTAACAAGGCGGCGACCACAGCCAAAAATAGCAACTTGCCCAGCAGACGCAAATTAAGATATATTTCGCGCCACAAATAGCGCCACAGGCCGTTAAGGACCTCCGCAAGCGACAACGGTTCCGCATTGCCGGGCTGAAACAGGCGCAACAAGTCCTGCCACTGAAAATCGGGCATATACTCCCCCACCTGCTCCTGCAATTCCGGCCAAAACTTTTCAAGCTCAGCAAGACCGATTTCCTGTGCCTGCTGTTCAGCTATCTCCAGCGGACCAAGCGCCGCTACCAGAGGGGCCGGCAGCAATAACATCAAGAACGTCAAGCATATCGCCAACAGCTGACCGTTTCTGCCCACTTCCCCTTCACCCCTCCCCCGGCGCTTCAACGCCTGCCTTCCGGCATCCAGTTTCCGAACCTCCGTTATGGGATAAAACCCAGGATCGTCGCCAAGACCGCCTCCAGCAGCGGAACAGCCATAATCAGGATTAACAGCTTCCCGGCAAACTCCACCTTGGCCGCGATTACCCCTTCTCCGGCGTCCTCGCAAACACGGGCCCCGAATTCGGCCAGATAAGCGACGCCCAGCACCTTTAGCAAAGTGCTCAGGTAAATATGGGGGATGTCAGCCCGCAAAGCCATCTCGGTCAACAACTGCAACACCGCCGCCAAATAGTCAAGTAGGCTCAGAAAAATAACAGTTCCGGCAGCAACCCCAAGAAACATGGAAAAAACAGGCTTATCAGGCCGCAAGATAACAGAAAGTACGGCGGCAACCAGAGCAAAGCCAACTATGCGGGCAATTTCCACACCCCAGCCACCTCCTATGACAGTTTCGACCCGGGTAGCAACTGCGCCATCTAGAACAGGTTGAAAATTGTCCTAATATCGGCAAACAGCTCACTTATCAGTTGAATCAACATCAGCAATACCACCACCACACCCCCCAAAGTCAGCATCTGCGCCTGCTCCTCTTTGCCAGCCTGCTTCAGCACAATAGCCAGTACAGAAATGAAAATACCGATACCTGCGATGCGAAAGATCAGTTCCACGTCAAGCCCGTACATTTTCAACCTCCTACACTAGCAGAATGACAACAGCCAGGCCGCCCAGCGCCCCGAGATAGCGCCACATTTTTTCCCCGTCCCGGCAGCGGGCTGCCGCTTCCGCACAGCGTTCCGACAACTGCCGGCCGGCCATTTCCAGCTGCCGAACCTGGTCACTCCTCCCCAGGGTGCCAAGCCCGGCCGCGCCCCGCAACAGCGCGGCCCAGTCCTCGCCGGTCAGCGCCAAAGCGGCGCGTTGCCTCTCCTCCGCTGCTGCCCATGAAAAAGCAGCTTCAGCAAGTCTCCCTTCGCCGTTCAGCATCTCCCCCGCCAACAAGAAAAAATCACGAACCGGCTTCCGCTGCAGGCGGCTGGCTACCTGAAGCAACGCCCGGGGCAAGGGTGTTGACGTATAGCCGATTTCCGCCGACAACAGGCGCAAAGCCAGACAAAAATCTTCGAGTTCAGCCACCCGGCGCCTCGTTCGCACTGCCTTCATTTCCCCCAGGCCATAAGAAGCGGCAAAGACCAGCAGCACACCCGCCCATCTCTCCCATCCCACATTTACTATCCTCCCTTCCTGCCGGCCAAGAGAACCTCTGTGGCCGTCAGTACCGTTTCCACGGTCCCCGGACCATTGTTGCGGTTCAGCAGGACCACCCGCTCAAAAACCTTGCGTTCCAGCAACTCGGCCAGGCTAGGACGCCTGAACAAGTCGGTCACCGTCCCGCCATGAGCAGAGGCCAGCAGCGTCGCCCCACTGTTAATTACTTCTTCTACAGCCCGGACCTCCTCCTGGCGGCCCAACTCATCTGTCACCACAATCTGCGGCGACATGGAACGCACCAGCATCATCATTCCTTCCGACTTGGGGCAGCCGTCCAGGACATCGCTGTGCAATCCTACATCAAGTTGCGGTTCTCCGGCAAAGCAGCCGGCGATTTCTGAGCGCTCGTCGACTATTCCCACCTTGAAGGCGGGGCGCCCGCTGCCAGGGTCGCCGTCAGCAAACAGGCGGGCCAGGTCACGCAGCAACGTTGTCTTTCCCGCCTGGGGAGCGGAAACAACCAAAGTATGCCGCACCCTTTTCTCCACCGGGTGATAGAGCTGGGCCAGCAACGCCTGTGCCGCACCCTTAACCTGCCTGGCAATGCGGATATTGACGGAACAGATATCCCGCAGCAGTTTGACAGTACCGCCTGCCAGAACGGTGCGTCCCGCAAAACCGGCACGGTGCCCGCCGGGAAGAGACAAATAGCCGCGGCGCAACTCCTCATCACGGGCATACAGCGAATATTCTGTGGCTGACATTAGAATGCTGCTGATTTCCTCCCGGGAAACGAGATAAGCCGGCATACTTTTGCCGTCAAAGACACGCGTTGTCCGCCCGGCATGCAGCACCAGCGGCTTACCTGCCCGCAGGCGTATCTCTTCAACTTTTTCCAAAGTTTCTGCGTCGAGGCTGAGGACCAGTGCCGGCAACGGCACCGGCAAAAACGGCAGCACCTGATTCTCAAGAGTATGCCTGCCCATCTGTTTCACCCCCTACATCTGTATGGGGACGAGCAGCCATTTATGCCTTGGCCCGTCCCAAAAAACAGCCGGGCGGCTTTTCTGCCGCCCGGCTTGGGTGAGATTCACTTGCGTTTTCCGCGCTGCTCCTCATCGTCACTGTCGTCCTCATCTGTATCATCATCAAAATCCTTGCCTTCGTTGACAAACACGATCCTCTCGCAGTTGGGGCAGAGGATCTCCACCACTTCGTCATCATCCAGGATATCATCATCAATAAAGACAACCTCTTGGCAATCAGGACACTCTACGGAAAAGAGCTCCTCATCATCCGCATAGTCCGGTTCTTCATCGTCATCGCTTTCATCATCGACGTCAGGCTTATCACCGTTATCTTCGTAAATATCGTTTTCCAAGTCGCTCAAATCCTCATCCAGCGCCTCAATGTACTCAGCTAAATCCTCATATTCTTCCTGCAACTCGGTAACGGCAATAGCCATCGCGTCAAGCACCTCCACAATCTTGCCGAGCAATTTGCCTTCCCGGGTGCTTTCATCAAAACCGAGCCCTGAGGACAGCCCCTTCAGGTAGGCTACGCGTGATTTCAGGTCGTCCATCTTTTTCCCTCCTGTCGTTTTTTATAAGACACACGATAATCCATCCTGCTACACTCTCTCAATATACTCACCTGAGCGGGTATCTATACGCAGGACATCGCCAACGCTGATAAAAAACGGCACCTGCACCACCAGGCCGGTCTCCAGGGTGGCCGGCTTGGAACCACCGGAAGCCGTGTCTCCCTTTATACCCGGCTCCGTATCGGTTACCGTCAGCTCCACCGCGGTGGGCAATTCAGTCCCAATTACCTGATCCTGGTAAAGAACTACGGCGATATCCATGTTTTCTTTTAAAAATTTTGTATCATTACCCAGCTGCTCCCTGTTGATAGTCAGCTGCTCAAAGCTTTCCGTATCCATAAAGTAAAAATCATCGCCGGCAACATACAGGAACTGCATCGGGCGCCGTTCCATCAGAGCCCGCTCAACTTTCTCGCCGGCGCGGAAAGTTCGTTCCGTAACACTGCCGCTTCTTATATTTTTCAGCCGTGTGCGGACAAAGGCAGCACCCTTGCCAGGCTTGACATGCTGGAAATCAGTAATAGTATAAATTTCCCCTTCAATTTCAATAGTCAGGCCGGTGCGGAAATCACTGGTAGAAATCAACAGCTCTCACTCCTCCGTCAGATACAGGTTAATTGTTTGCTGCTCCCGGTCAAGTTGCGGCATCCCCCGTTTTCAATCACCGCCACATCCTCAATTCTTACGCCAAAGCGGCCGGCAAGGTACACGCCGGGCTCCACGGTCACAACCATACCGGCTTTGAGTATTTCCTCCGCTTCTGCCTTCAGCCGCGGCGCCTCATGCACTTCCCGCCCCACGCCGTGCCCAAGACCGTGACCAAAGAAGTCGGCCAGCCCCTCCGCAGCCAGGCAGTCACGCGCCAGTGCGTCCGCTTCATGCCCGGACAATCCGGGGCACAAGCCGGCCAGTGCCAGCTCCTGTGCCGTCAGCACCGCCTGGTAAACACGGCGCTGCTCTTCGTCGGGCCGGCCGAGAAAGACGGTACGCGAGAGGTCTGAGCAATAGCCGTTCAGCACACAGCCAAAATCAAGCACAACTGTATCCCCCGGTGCCAGCAGCTTTCCGCCGGCTTTCCCGTGAGGCAGTGCCGACCGTGAACCGGAAGCGACAATCACCTCAAAAGCGATTCTTTGCGCCCCGCTCGCCCGCATGTAGCACTCCAGCTCCGCTGCTATCTCCTGTTCACTCCGGCCGGGAGCAATATAGCCTAGGATATGCTCAAAAGCATTGTCGGATAGCCTGGCAGCGGCGGCAAGGCTGGACAGTTCCTCCCCGTCCTTGACCAGGCGCAGGTCAGCCACCGGCGACGGCACCGCTTCAAGAGCTACTTTGCCAGCCACAACCTGCCTGAGCCTTTCGAAAGCCTCCATCGTCAGGTGGTCAGCCTCCAGCGCCAGCCGCATGATACCTTCCGCTGCCAGAAGCGACTCCACCTGCCGCCATGCCGAGCGACCCGTATCCAGCACTTCCACCGCCCCGGTCTCTTCGCGCGCCTGCTCCAGGTAGCGGGAGTCAGTCAGCAGAAGATCACGGCCGCCGGTCAGCAGGAGATAGGCAAACGAACCGGTAAAGCCGGACAGGTAAGACACATTAACCGGATTACTGACCAGCAACGCCGGCCAGCCGCCTGCTTCCATGGAGTTGCGCAAGCGCTCAAGTCTTTCCTTCATGGGCCTCCCTTGCCGCCAGCAACCCGGCCGCCGCCAGCAACCCCAGCCGGTAGCTGTCAAACCCAAACCCGCTGACCAAGCCATCCGCCGCTGCCGCCGTCACCAAGCGGCGCCGGAAATCTTCCCTGGCATGAATATTGCTGAGGTGTACCTCCACCACCGGACCGGCAAAATCAAGCAGTGCGTCGTGAAGCGCCACGCTGTAATGAGACAACGCCCCCGGGTTGATGACAATAGCCGCCGCCTGCGCCTGCTGGATCCGGTCTATCAGCGCACCTTCATGATTGGACTGAAAAAACTCCGCAACCAGACCCAACTCCGCCGCCTGCACCGCTGCCTGACGTTCCAGTTCATCCAAAGTGCTAGAGCCGTAAAACGCCGGGTCGCGCCGGCCCAGCCAGTTCAAATTAGGGCCGTTAAGCACTAAAATTTTACGCATCATCCACCGCCGCCCAGTTTATTATTTCGCGTTGACCAAGAAAAAATCCTGCCGAATACCGGAAGTCGGAAGTCAGATTGCCGGATAACAGCCTACTCCAGGAGTCCAATAACTGACTTCTGGTTTTCGGGGTACCGGAATTTCGGAGGGCAAACTAGCGTGCCAGCAAGTCAAGAATTTCTTCTGCCACCTGCAGCACCGTCCTGCCGGTCGTATCGACCTGCAGATGGGCCGCTTCACGGTACAACGGTTCGCGTGCACATAACAACGCCGCCAACTCCGCCTCGCCGCCAAACAACGGACGCGACTCATCCCCCTGCAGTCTGGCAAACAGCGTTTCGGTTTCAGCCCGAAGCCAGACCAAGATGCCGCCGGCACGCAGAGCGGCAACATTTTCCGCATTTAACACCGCGCCGCCACCGGTAGCGATCACTAGAGCCCGCCTTTGTGCCAGCTCCCGGATCACTTCCCGTTCCAGCCCACGAAAATACGGCTCTCCGTGCCGGCAGAAAATTTCAGCTATGCTCTGTCCGGCACGGTGCTTAAGCAACTCATCCGTATCTGCCAGGCACCAGCCAAGTTGAGCAGCCAGGCGTCTGCCGACCTCTGTCTTACCGGTGCCCATCATGCCGATCAACACCAGGTTTTTGCCGGCCAACTGTTTCATGGCTGCATTGCCTCCCGCCCGGCAAGGCGTTGCTTTTTATCAAGAAAAACCTGTTCAATACCGGTGTACAAATCGAGTTCCATTGTCCGGTCAAAGGAGGGATGAGCGTTATGCTCCAGCACCGTCAGGCGCGGGCCGCTGACCCGGAAGCCGATGCGGGCGTTGCGTCGCGTCAGGCCGGCCGAAAGGCCGTCAATGATTTTAAACAGGCGCAGCATCGGCAGCAGGTGCCGCGGGAAACAATCCGGCAAATCTTCCTCACGGTGATGATGGTAACGGATCAGCGTCACCACATCCGCGGGCTTCTGATAGTAGTTTTCCGCGACATCGGCGCTGCGCGCCGCGTGCTGCGTGCTTTCTTCAAATACCTTGTAGGGATCAACCACCTGCCCCACATTCAGTACCGGCTGGGATTTGCCGATATCATGGAACATCAGCGCCTGCACCAGCGCATCCTTGTCAATGCCAAGCAGGCTCATCAGGCCTTTCTCGTTCAAATCGGCCGCCACTTTCAGCGCGTTAACCACATGCAGGTAGCCGCCGTCCTCAATCACCTGGGTAATCTCGATCATCCCGTTGGCCGGATTATAATTGTCGCGGTATTCCGGCGTACTTTTCAGCTTCTGCTCCAGCCTGGAATCGGGCAGGGTCAGGGCAAACGCCTTATCCAACTCGTCCCGCGCTTTAAGCAGCGCCAGATACATCTGTTTGGTCTCGGTAATATCCGTGAAGGTCTGCAACACCCCGGCGATGTGCCCATCCTGGACAATCGGCACATTGTTGGTCAGTACAACCCGCCCGTTATTAGATTGCACCTCTACATTATACAGCGGTTTGCCGCTTTCCAACACCCTGCGCACCACCGAGTCCGGCGCGCTATAAATCAGGGACTTTCGCCCCAGCATTTTCCTGGCCTCCAGCCCGCTGATCCTTTCCGCCGCCGGGTTAAACTCACGGACAACAAACTCATGATCCACAACTGCCAGGCCTTCGCATAACGAAGCCAGCAAAGACGGTGCCTGCCTGTATGGCTCAAACAAGTCACAGGACTGCCTGGCCTTAGCCGCCTTAGCCCTCAACACCGCTTCCATATTCAGATACCCTACGGGCATATTGCCTACTACCACCGGCAGCTGACTGATATGGCGCTCCGTAAGTATTTTGGTCGCCTCTTCCACCGGTGTATCCGGTGACACCACAAACATCTGCCCGCTTGGCAGCATGACATCTGCAACGCAGGAGTCGCAGCGGGCATCCGCCGTACTTTTGCGCAGGGAGTGACCGGAAACAAGCCCCAGCAGGCGCCCCAACTCATCCACCACCAGCGCATGCGTTGACTCCGCCTCGATCATCTTCTCGGCCGCTTCCTGCAGTGAAGCCTCCGGGGCGACCAGCACCAACTTAGTAAGCATTATTTCTTGCACAAGCACAGGAATCCCTCATTTACTGCTAAAAATTATAATGCGTACGGCCGTTCTGCCCGGCACTCCGGAGTGATTCGACAAAAAGCGCGGTTACCCTGCCGCAGTAAGCGGAATACGCAAAATTTTCCTTAACAATCAAAGCGGAGGCTGGTCCGAGATGCGCACTCTGGCCGTAACCGGCGTGACAATCACATACAGGAGCCGGCCCGCACTGTTGCGGAGTGCCACATGCCCTCCCTGGTTCGGGGCTCCGGTAAACCGGAACGACAATGTATGCCTCACACCGTCCGTAGGGAAGTTTATCGCGGCGAAAGAAAGACCTGGCGGCAACCGCACCAGTACATCCCGTTCCGGACACCTGACCCGATACAGCCCGTCAAACAGAAAAAACACCAGTTCCGTTCGCTGTCCGCTGGCAATAGCCGCATGGCGCGTTTCCCGCACCCTCGCCGCCAGCTCCAGCGCCGCCCCCTGCAGCTGCCAGTGACTGAGTTGACGGCGTGCCGGAAACACTGTCAGCAAAACAAGGGCGGCAATAGCGAGTACCACCAGCAGTTCCACCATCGTATAGCCCTTACCATACCTGCCCCTGTTTAACATAAACATTAATCAATCCCTGCCCGCGCAATAATTACCATTCATGGCCCCAAAAATAGCGCCGTCCGCCCGGCGCTGTATCCTGGGTTACCTCTCACTATTCATGCGATAACAAAAATGCAAACTCCAAACGGCCCTGCACTTCTCCCTCCGCCAGCGTATAAGACACGGAACTCACCGGCACCAGAAAGTCCAGCGCCTCCAACCCGGCCAGCAGGCTGAAGAGCGCCTCCTTGCTGTCAGCGGTCACCGCGGCCTCCCCCGCTGCAACCAGCAGATCTCCCGGTTGCAGCGCCGCAACAGCTTCCCCTCCCTGCGGTGCCACCTGCGGGGTGCCATCCTGTCCAGCCGGTGCGGTCGTAACCAGTGGTATGGGCGATGTAACCCTGAAGCTGGCAACGTCCAATCCTGGACGGAAAAACAGGCTCTCCACCCGGGCCAGCATTTCCGGCCAATAGCTTACCGGCGGCAGCCGGCGCTCTAGCTCTGCAGCTTGTCCCTGCCATTTTTTCTCCGCTTCCAGTACTGCCGCCCGCTGGCCAAGCAACTGTTCCTGGGCCGCCAGCTCCGTCTGCAGTCTTGTCTTTTCAGCAATCACCTGCGCCCGCCTTACACTCCCAGGCAGCCAGGCAAACTGGTAGACCGCCGCGCCAATGGCCAACAGGAGCAAATACGGTAAAACAGCTTTCGCGCTCATCTTTGGCAAGGTCGATCACCTCAATCTTCAGCCGGCTGGAAGCCGGCTCTACTGCCGGGGGGTAGATTGATACGCTGGCCCGAAATAATCAGGCTGGGGTTTTTAATCTGCGGATTAACCGCCAGCAGTTCCTCCAGGGTAAATCCGAATTTATCGGCAATTTTGGACAGCGAATCAGTACGCCGAACAATGTATACCTCCGGCGGAAGGTCTGCCGGCTGCAGGGTTTCGTCGGCCGGCTCTTGAACAGGCAGCGGCTCTGCCGGTCCGTTCTGCAAAACAGCGTCCCGCACCACCTTTGCCGTCAGCACCACCGAAAACCCGCCCTCCGCCATGTCAATGGATTGAAGCCGTGCATCCTCAAAAGACCCCGTATTCTCAACTGCTTCCGGCCACTGCCCGGCCTCCCGCAGCTTAGCCGCGTGTACGCGCAAATTAGCGTGGTCCTGCTGCCAGAAAAATTCCGACAACGTGACAGCCGACATCGCAGCCGCCTGCTCCAATTCCCGCAGGACAGCCGACCAGCGGAAACGTAACGCCAGCTGCTCCTCCAAGCGCTTATACTCCAGCAACAGACGATTGCCGGCGTCCAACGCGGCCCGTATCCTGTCGGCTTCGGCCCGCCCGCTCTCCAGCGTAGCGGAAAGGGCCTTTGCTTCGGCTTCCAGCTGTTCGTTCAGCAATAACTGTCCTCCCGGCAACACCACTAGCGCCAGCAGGTAACTCACCACCAGAAACAGCTTAAGAAATCTGGGCAGGTAAAAAACACGCCGCCCCACATAATCGGCCGGCCGCAGGTTAACTTCCATGCCGCCACCCCCTTAGCGCCAGACCGCAAGCCACCGCCAAATGCGGCGCGGCGTCATTCAACTCCAGCTCAGCCGACTTTTTCTGCATTTTCATGGACGTAAAAGGATTAAGTACCTGCGGCTCTATCTCCAGGTCGTCCCGCAGGCGCTCCAACAACGGACCGCGCTTTGATCCGGCGCCGGCCAGCCACACCTGCCGGAGCTGGCTTTCCCGCTCCCGGCTGTTATAAAAATAGTAGTCTACGGAACGTTGAACTTCCCTGCCTAAGTCTCCCGGGTCAGCTTCCCGCGAAAGCGGTACCACACGCTGAAAGACCAGACGCCCTCCCTCGGCAATTAAAATACTGCTCGCCTCTTCACCGACGTCAAGCAACAACGAGGCTTGGCGAACGCTTTCCTCCGCTCCCGGACCGCCCAGATACAACAGCAAACGGAACAGGGCAAACGCTTCCACATCGACGGCCACCGGGTTCAGTCCCGCTGCTGCCGCCGCTTCCAGATAGCCGTGAACCACCTCTTTTTGCACCGCCGCCAGGTAAAGCTCCAGCTTGTTACCGTCTTCACTCTTGATTTCCCGCACTCCGGTATAATCAACCACCGCCTCCTCCAGCGGGAACTGCAAATGTTTCTCGGCCTCCCAGCGCACCGCCTCCCGCAACTCCCGCTCCGGCATGGCCGGCAGCTGTACTGTGCGTAAAATCACACTCTGTTTGCCAAGGGCAAGGAAACATTTTTTATGCGTAACTTGCGCGCTCTTGAGCAACTCGCGCAAACTCTTAGAGACCGCCTCAGGCTGCAAAACACGCCCACCGGCGATAGCGCCAACCGGCGTTTCCCGGACCGCGGCAGCCGTCAGCTCGTCCCCATCTCTTGTCCGTTCCAACAGCACGACCTTTAGCAACGCCGCACCGAGCTCCACGCCAAGCCCCCGTTCCGCCATCGCCGCTCCCCTTCCCAAATCAGCCCGTCCCGCCACTAAAAATAACCCTCACCCTTTCCCTCTCCCCAAGGGAGAGGGAAGTTTAATTACCTGAGCATCACAGCGACAGTCAGGCCAAAGGCGGCGGTAATGAGGGCCAGCGTAGCCCAAATCAGGGCGCGCACTCCGGCCATTTCCTGCCGCAGGTTAGCCTCTACCTGCTTTATTTCCTGCCGCAGGGTACTCTCTACCTGATCTATTCTTATCTCTACCTGCTTTATTTCCTGCCGCAGGGCAGATTCTACCTGATCTATTCTCTGGTGCAACTTAGTTTCTACCTGCTTTATTTCCTGCCGCAGGGTACTCTCTACCTGATCTATTCTCTGGTGCAACTTAGTTTCTACCTGCTTTATTTCCTGCCGCAAAGTTGTTTCCACCTGCTCAACTCTGTGCAACAGGTGAAAGAACTCAGGTGAAGCCAAGGTATACTCCGGCCCCCTAGCCGTCTCCGCGCGTTGCGTTTCCCCGCTCATCTGCGCTCACCGCCCTTTAACCTCATTATAGCGCACCCGCCGCACCAGAGGCAAGTAATCTTCGCGCTTTGTCCCGGCGCGCCGCCTGCCTTCGCAGCGCCTCCCCGTCGTAGTCGTAGCGCCGGCTTCCAGCCAAATGTGGAGTCAGATTATATATATGTGGAGCCGGCTCCCAGCCGGCTGCAACTAGCCCCACCACCGGGGAAATCCCTCCGCCCTCCCGCCCGCCTGCCGCACCTGCCTGCAACAGGCAACAGGCAGGCCCGCCTAAGGTTGGGGATTGATGAAAGTAATGTTCATGACGGTACCGGCCGCTTGCTGCGGGAAATCCGGCTGCGCGTCCTGCTGCAGCAGATGCAACATAGCGTTGTTGTAAGCCAGGTTAGTATTTCTGAGCTCAGAATCCTTATTGCCCCCTTTGGCCACTACGATGCCGCTCATCTGTCTGACCCCGCCACCTTCGGAACGTTCGATCTCCACTCTGCCGTTGCTGTACAGCAGCGTATTGTTGCCAAGCGTATCCACCCTATGCCCCTGGCCCGTAGGGACATCAATGTCTCCGGTAGTTAAAATAACTAGCGGGTTGTTTTGATGAGGTGCGGCATTAATATCGCGCCTGATGCTCACCTCCCTGGCCTGGATGACAATCAGACCGCTGAAGCTGACCGGCTCGTCCAGGGTGACCTTGCCCTTGTCGTCGTCGTCACTTGTGAGCAAAATCCGACGGCGACCTAGACGGTTGGCTTCACGTATGGCTTCGTCAAGATCGCGGGAAGGGGTCACATGCCACAGAGAGGGATTATCAACAGCCAGCCGTCGGTAATGGCCGAAATCAACAGGCGGGATCAGGGAATCCGCAATTTCGCCTTCTACCGGCTTATCTACCTGCTCGTTAAATATCTGGTCCATGTCAGAGTCAAAGGTATTGCCTTCGCTGTCTTTATGCAAGGCCTGGACCCGCACCGGTCCGCTAATCACCGAGCCCCGGATTTCCGCAGTACCGCCCGACAGGAAAGTATGCTGAAACAGAAAACTTTGCAGGGGAGCCGGGCTGAAAGTCACCCGCGCCGCCGCCTGATGCTGGCCGCCGCCCCAGCGGCCGGTCGCCGTTATCCTTCTTCTCCCTACCTCTCCGGGACCAGGCGTTTCACTGATTATTTCGACAGCAAACGAGCCGCCATTTAACTCCCCCCTGATGGGATTGCCGGTGGGGGTAGTAAAGCCAGGCTCCTCCCGCAGCCGGGCAATGGCCAGCTCTACACCCGCCTCCGCGATGTAAAGCGCCGTGTTCTGCACCGCGTGGCTCCGGGCGATGCGCGCCTCGCTCAGGGCTAATGTCCCGGCTACCGGCGCCAGCACCGCAAAAATGGCGCTGACCAGCAGCACAAGCAGTATTACCGAGCCCTGCTCTGGAGGTCGGAGACTGGAGATTAGAGATCGGAAAAACCGGCCTCTAACTTCTATGCTATTGTACATGTTTGTACGCAGCCAGGTTCTGCCGAAGCTACTCATCCAATAGTTTTTCACGTTAACCACCCCCCTCACTCCAATTTTTGCGCTCTACTCTCTGACCTCTGACACCCGCTTCCGACATCCAGCTAAGGCAGATTGCGCGGAGAAACGGTGCTTTCCACAGTAAACTGCCGCCCGCCAAAGCTTGCGGTAACCGTCACCTCCACGACAGCACCACCGGTAAGGACAACACCAAAGGCGGTAATATGCGAGGCCAGCATCACCGTGTTATCCATAGGGCCAGGCGTTCCTTCCTGCAAAAGCGGCCTTCTCTCCCGAATCAGCGCGTTATCCGGGCGGCGGAGGATGGTATACTGAAAGTTTTCACCAGGCAGCCGGTAGTTCAGAACGCTGCCCCCTTCACGAATTTCCACCCAGTTCGCCAGATGCAGGTCGCTGGTGATAAAATCAAGCGCCACCCGGGCGTTTTGCTGCGCCTCCACCTGACTGGTGTCCCGCGCAAAGGCGCGCAATATATTTTCATGAAACATAAACACCGCCGACAGCACCAGCGCCAGCACCGCCGTCACCGCCAGCAACTCCACCAATGAATACCCTTTGTCACTCTCTCTGCCGGTTTGCCTGCTCATACTTCTTACCCCTCGTTCGGCAGTGGTCAGTCTTCAGTTTTGTAATTGACTCTTACTCTAAGACAATTATAACTGGCATAAGCCAGTGAATATGCTGTCCGAAAACCTTGAAATGGTTGAAGTTTGGTTTGGAAGCAGGCGTTAAAACCTCGCCTTTGAGCAAGAGCCTTGTAATTTTGTAATTAGGACACTCAGCATTTTACCGATAACTGTAAACTGTCTTATTACCTGGGAAAGACGAACGTCTCCAGCGCCACCTGGCGCGATATCCCTCGCTCGTCCTGATAAGATACCACAACGTCAAGGGCCCAGACTGACACCTGGCGGCCGCCGGCATCAACCTGGCTCACTTCCCAGGAAACAGTGCGGGTAACGCCCGGCCGCGGCGTGTCAGGGCGGGTGCCCGGCCCATGGGTGAAAGGCCGCCCTAGTAGAATCTGCCTCTGCTCTTCCAGGGCATCAGCCGCCAGCGCGGTGGCGGTCGTCTGCAGGCCGGCCCGCGCCACAGTGCGGCTGCCGGCGGTAAAAAAAGCCAGCACTCCGGGCAAGAGCAGCGCCAGCACGGCCAGCGCCACTAACAGCTCTATCAGAGACATGCCCCGTTCGCCGAGTATGCGCCGCATCCCGCCCACCTCCCGACCTTCTGTTTTCCAGAGAGACCTTTCAACTAATTTTTGCATATGTTTTGCTGTCCGTCTAACCAGGGAGCCAAAGCCGCGGGGATTTCCGGCCCTCAGACAATTGATCTCCGACCTCTAGTTTAGGTACCATTCCAGGATTTGCCGCCCGGCCAGGGCCGTCACCAGGGCGGCCAGAGCCAGGAACGGCCCGAACGGGATAGCGTCCTTGCGCCCCTTGATTTTCAGCAACAGCAGCGCTCCGCCGACCACCCCTCCGGAAATAAAGGCCAGCAACAACAGCAGCAGCGTCCCCGGCAGGCCGGAGTAAAAGCCGAGCGGCAGCATCAGCTTGACGTCGCCGCCGCCCATGCCGCCCTTCGTCACCACGGCCAGCGCCAGCAGCAGCAGGCTGCCGGCCAGCGCTCCCCACACCGCGCTGCCTAGCGGCACCTCCGGCCAGAAAATCTGCCGGACCACGGCAACCCCGGACAGCAGAACAACCAGCCGGTTGGGGATCAGCTGGTGCTCCAGGTCAATAAAAGCAATTATGATTACAACGGCAAAGAAGGCGGCGCTTGTAGCAAAGGAAGCGGTCAGACCCAGCTGACGCCAGATCAGGAGAAAAACTATTCCGGTCAACAGTTCCACCAGCGGATAGCGCCAGGAAACTGGCGCCGCACAGCCGCGGCAGTTTCCGCGCTGCCAGAGCCAGGAAATAACCGGCACGAGTTCCGCCGCGCGCAAGCGCCGGCCGCAGGACGGGCACTTAGACGGCGGGAAAACGATTGATTCCCCCCTTGGCAGGCGGCAGATGCAGACGTTTAAAAAAGAACCGACCAGTAACCCCAGGACAAAAACCAGCACGCCGTCCGCCATTCCCTCACCACTTAATTATTGAGTATTTAAACTGCCTTCTGCTCTAGTCGTTCTATGCGCTTTTCAAGTCGTGCAATGTCTGAAAATACTCCTTGGTTAATTACATAATTGATTTCCGCAACGTCTTTCCTTATTGCTGTTACTTGTTTTATCAGGTTTTCCTGTCCCTTTACTAACGCTTCTTGACCTATGACTAATGTTTCTTGTCCCTTTTCAAATCGGTTTACGGATGTTTTCATTTCCTTTAACTCATGGAGAATGGCTGCCAATAGATCTTTTTCTTGCATTTTATCACGCTCCCAAAGTTTTTATATTCAGAGGAGGGAGAAAGAGCGTAATCGTAATTGAGTATGGTGTCCGTGCAATTACCCTGTGTAATTACTCTGTAATTAGTGTCCGGCGCCCGGGCCTGCCCGGGGGAGCAGTGGCTAAATGTTTTCCCGGACGCCGGACAAGTTTAGTCGCGTTACAGCTATCTGGTGGTGCCAAGCCCGTTGGGCGAGACCCAGGTAAAGCCGGCTCTGCCGGCTGGGATGATGGGGGCTGCTGGGGGGGCTGGGGTATCAGGCACAACAATATCGCTAGAATCATACCGGACCGCATAGAGTGGATGCGTTCCGGGAGGTAGCCCCGTTGGCACGGCCGGCAGCGCCTCTGCTGGATCGGTGATATCGCCGTCGCCATTGCCGAAGTGAGCGTCTATGAAGGCTATGCCGGAAGGAGTAGTGCCATCAAGCGTCTCCGGATACCTCAACCGCGGGCCGGCGGCGGTAATCCCCAGGTAAAAGGCGTCCAGGGCGTTTAAGATCATGCGTTCGTTGGCGATATCCGCCCCGACACGCGCCGCGCGGATGTTTTCCGTCACGCGCGGCACGGCGATGGCCGCCAGGATGCCGAGGATGGCCACCACGACCAAGAGTTCCACCAGGGTGAAACCGCGCCTGTTACGGCGGCTGCGCTGCAAAACAACAGCAATTTTCAGCATTATTTCAACTCCTTTAATAAATTTCGAGCTGTACGACAGAGCTACTAAAACAATAGAAATATTTGTTCATTTTCTTCGGACAAAACTTCCCCTAAATTTGTCTTACTAAAAGATACTTCCTGTCTGCTTGTGCGTGTCCGTACGCAGACAGGCGTGTCCGCTGCCTGAAACCCCCTCTCACCGTTTATTTTCGCTGCCAACCGACCACGATGCCGCGCCGGGGCTTGCCCCGCAGCGGGGCTTGAAATGGCGAATTAGGTAGCGATTTCAAGCCTATCAGCAAAAATTCGCCTTTGTTTACCATTTTCCTTCCACTTTTCCTTACTTATTTGTAACTGCTCAGGCCATCATGTGCCGCTGATTAGACATCGTCAGATGCTAGGCGCGACGAGGACCGGAACGAAGGCTGCTGTCAGGGCATACTGCAGCAAAAAGCTTCAGCCGGAGCTGAAGCCTTATAAAACAAACTCCTGCTCTTCGGCGGCCCGGCTGTCAATAGGCTCATGGCCCTTAGACCCGCGGCTTTGCGTCCCAGCCTTTCGGCAGGTTAGCCTTTTCGGTTCAGGGTTAATTGCGAAGCACTTTGTTACCTCTGACACAAGGATACGACACCCGACAGATTTCGTCAATGCCTGAATGAGCTAACAATTAGCCTTATGAGACTGATTAGCCGGAATATCTCATTTCTGCTCTATATTTGACTAATTTACCATCTATACCATGAAATTCCTGACAGCTATGCTTACTTCATCCGGCGCAGAATATACTCGTCGTGCCTGATTACCTCCGCCTCAATCCGGTCCAGCTTTTCGGAATTTAACTGGTAACCGTCAAATAAAGCCTTAAGCTTAGCGCCATGGTCGTTTTCGATTCTGACCACGCTTTTTTCCACAAAAGACAGCCGCTCTTCCAAAGACGACAGTTTTCGGTTGACAACACTGAACCCTTCCTTCATCTCTGTCCGCAGCTGCTCCTGGCCGTCCTTCATCTCAGTCCGCAGTTGCTCCTGACCGGCCTTCATCTCTACCCGCAGCTGCTCCTGGCCGTCCTTCATCTCTGCCCGCAGTTGCTCCTGACCGGCCTGCATCTCTGCCCGCAGTTGCTCCTGACCGGCCTGCATCTCTGCCCGCAGTTGCTCCTGGCCGGCTGTCAGCTCTGTCCGCAGTTGCTCCTGGCCGGCTGTCAGCTCTGTCCGCAGTTGCTCCTGACCGGCTGTCAGCTCTGTCCGCAGTTGCTCCTGGCCGCCCTTTAAGTCATTGTAGATCCTGGTCATAAGCTCCAGGATTTTTTCATTTTCCATTTCGGACATCCTCCTCCGAATATAGATTTACTGGATATGCTGAAAGATTTCAAACATGGGCGTGACGATGGCTATCACGATGGTGCCGACGATGATGGCTACGCCAAGAATCAGGATTGGCTCAATGACAGCGCTGAGGCGGGAAACGGCATAGGCTACGTCCGCCTCGTAAAAGTCGGCGACTTTTCCCATCATGGTGTCAATGGCGCCGGTTTCCTCACCGATTTTCAGCATCTCGGTCAGCATGGGCGGGAAGATTGCGCTGGCCCGCAGCGGCGCCGCCATACTCTGGCCCTGCCGGATGCCGGCAGCCGACTTGGCTATGGCCTCTTCCACTATTTTATTGCCGGAAACCCGTCCGACCAGGAGCAAGGCGGGCAGCACGCCGACACCGGAGGCCAGTAATGTGGCCAGCGTACGGGAAAAGCGGGCGAAGATCACTTTCTGGTACAGCGGGCCAAAGACCGGCAGCCGCATTTTCAGCCGGTCCAGGAAGTAGGCGCCGCGGGCGGTGCGGACATAGCGGCGTAAAGCCAGGACAAGCAGCGCAAGACCAAGAAAAATAAAGGGCCACCACTGTTGCGCGCCGGTGCCAAGCGACATCAGTATCCTGGTAATCAACGGCAACTCGGCGCCCATACCGGCGAACATCTGGGCAAACATGGGCAAGACGCGGACGATCAGAAAAACTACCACCAGCAAAGCCACTACCATGATTACCGCCGGATAGGTAGAAGCCGACTTGACCTTTTCCCGCAGGTCATGCTCTTTCTCAAAGTAGTCGGCCAGTCGTTTCAGCGTTACGTCCAGGGAGCCGCTAAGTTCTCCGGCCTCCACCATATGGACTAAAATACGCGGGAAAAAAGGGCTGTGTTCGGCGAAAGCCTCCGCCAAGCCGCTGCCTTTTTCCAGCGCGGTGATAACTTCCTGTACTTTTTGCGCCAGGCTTTTGGGCCGCGTCTGAGCAGCTAAAATTTTCAGGGCGGCAAGTACTGTCATGCCCGCTTCCACGGCCGTGGCAAACTGGCGGCAGAAAACCATGAAATCACGGGAATTCGGTTTTTTGTCAGGGATAGCTGGCAGCAAACCCCGCTCCAGAGGTACTCCCGGCGCTTTGCTTTTGCCGGCCGGCCGCGCGGCGAGGCCGGCCTCCCTGATGCTGACAATGTAGAGCCCGCTTTCGCGCAGTTCCTGCGCCGCCTGGTGCGGCGCGGCCGCCGCCAGTTCGCCGCTGATGCTTTGTCCTTTGCCGTTCCTGGCCTGGTATTTATAGAGCGGCGACATTCTTTGCCCTCCTCCGTACTCTAATGGCGCGCTTCCAGTTCGCGGAGCATGCTTTCCGGGTCGACGGCGTAATTTAAGGCGTCTTCGTAGCTGATTTTGCCTTCCCGGTACAGAGTGCGTAAAGAAGCGTCCATGGTCTGCATGCCAAAACGGGCGCCGGTTTGCATCGCCGAATAAATCTGGTGCGTTTTGCCTTCCCGGATTAGGTTACGCACCGCCGGGGTCACCACCATCAGCTCGGTGGCGGCAATCCGCCCGTCTGAGTCGCGCAGGCGCAGCAGCTGCTGGGAGAGCACGCCGATTAGCGAGTTGGAGAGTTGTACCTTTATCTGTTGCTGCTGGTGAGGCGGGAAAATATCAATGATGCGGTCTACCGTCAGCGGGGCGTTGATAGTGTGCAGGGTGGCCATCACCAGGTGGCCGGTTTCGGCGGCGGTGATGGCGATGCTGATCGTCTCCAGGTCACGCATCTCGCCGACTAGGATCACGTCCGGGTCCTGGCGCAAGGACGCCCGCAGGGCGTTGGCAAAAGTATGGCTGTCGGCGCCGATTTCCCGCTGGTTGACAATCGATTTGCGGTGACTGTGCAGATATTCAATGGGGTCCTCGAGAGTTAAAATATGGCAGGAACGCTGCTCGTTAATCACGTTGAGCATAGCCGCCAGCGTTGTCGATTTGCCGCTGCCGGTCGGCCCAGTCACCAGAAAAAGCCCTTTAGTGCGCTTGGTAAATGATTCCAACACCGGCGGCATATTCAGCCTGGAAAGAGACGGGATATTACCGGAGATGGACCGCAACGCCAGGCTGACCGAGCCGCGCTGGCGGAAAATATTAACGCGGTAGCGGCCCACGCCGGCAATACCGACGGAAAAGTCAATCTCCCCGCGCTTGCTAAAGACGGCCCACTGACTGTCGTTTAAAATCTGTCTGGCCATGCTTTCCGCGTCCTCCATGGTACACGGCGGGTAATCCAGGCGGACCAGCTCGCCGTGCAGGCGCATAATCGGCGGGACGTTGACCGAGATGTGCAGATCGGAGGCCTGCCTCTCAGAAATCTGCTGCATCAGTTCTTTGATAGCTGGTAACGGCAGCAATCTTTATACCCCCTCAAAAACTACCCTGATAGCTTCGCTGATACTGGTAACACCCTCACTGACCAGACGCATCCCCTCTTCCTGCAGAGTAACCATCCCGGACCGCAGGGCGCTGTTCCGGATATCTTCCATGGGGCTGGAACGGACGATCAGGGAGCGCAGCTCGCTCGTTAAGGCCAGTACTTCGTGGATAGCGGTGCGGCCGCGGTAGCCCGTTTCCTTGCACTCCCGGCAGCCCCTGCCCCGGTAAAAGACCGGCCGCTCGTGGCTCGCGCTGTAATGGTTGTAAATGCTCAGCTCCGGTGGAGTCGGCGTGTAGACGGCTTTGCAGTCCGGGCAGATTTTGCGCAGCAGCCGCTGCGCCACAATGCAAATAACCGATGAGGCGATCAGGAACGGCTCGATACCCATCTCGGCCAGGCGGGACAGGGCGCGCGGCGCGTCGTTGGTATGCAGCGTGGAAAAGACCAGATGGCCGGTCAGGGCGGCGCGGATGGCGATTTCCGCCGTCTCGGCGTCGCGTATTTCCCCAACCATGATAATATCCGGGTCCTGGCGCAGAATGGAGCGCAGCGCCGCGGCAAAGGTCAGCCCAATTTTGGTGTTGACCTGCACCTGATTGATGCCGTCCAGGCGGAATTCCACCGGGTCCTCCACGGCGACAGCGTTTTTTTCCGGAGTGGCGATGGCGTTTAAGGATGAATAAAGAGTAGTCGTTTTGCCGCTGCCGGTCGGCCCTGTTACCAGGACCATGCCGTAAGCCGCCCGCAGGCAGGCGCGAAAAATCGCCTCATTATGAGGTGAAAACCCGAGCTGCTCCACAGGCAGCAGCATTTTGGCCTTGTCCAGCACACGCAGGACCACTTTCTCGCCCTGCACCGTCGGCAGCGAAGAAACCCTGATATTGATTGGCCGCCCCTCAGCTTGCAGCGTAAAGCGGCCATCCTGCGGCAGGCGGCGCTCCGCGATGTTCATGCCGGAGATAATCTTGACCCGGGAAGTAATCAGCGCCTGCGTTTTTTTGGGGGAAATCATGATGTCGCGCAAAAACCCGTCCACGCGCAGCCGCACCTGCAAGCCGCCTTCTCGCGGCTCCAGGTGGATATCACTGGCCCCTTCGCTGACAGCCTGCTGGATAACCGAGTTGACCACCTTGACAATCGGTGCGTCATCCACCATCGCCGCCAGGTTTTCCTGGTCAGCCAGGTCCTTTTCCGCATCGTCAAACTGAAGTGCCGCCTCAGCCGATTCCTTGAGGCCGAAAACCTGGTCTATGGTCTGGCGGATAACACTCTCTCTGGCAATGACCGGCTCTACCTCGCAACCGGTTAACAGCGCCACATCGTCTATGGCCAGGATGTTGAGCGGGTCAGCCATGGCCAGGATGATTTTGTTTCCTTTGCGGGCCAGCGGGAGGACGGAGTACCGCTTGGCAAGATAGGCGGGGAGAGCAGTAGCCACCTCCTGATCCACCATGGCCGGATTTAACTCTACGGATAGGACGCCCAGCTGCTCGGCCAACAGGGCAATGATCTGGTTTTCCGTAAGCAACCCCTTGTCCACCAGAAGCTTGCCGAGCCGTTCCCGTTTGCGTCCTTGTTCCAGCAGCGCCTCCTCCAGCTGCTCTCCTGTAATCAGTCCCGCCTGCCGCAACATATCGCCCAGCTTTCGCCGCTGCCGGTTTGCCATTATCCACCTCCTCCGCCAGACCCTTGCTATGTTCGCTTCATTAATAAGCGACTTTGGCGCCTGATCTGCGTCAGGCGGCCAACGGCACCTTCAGACAATGCTGTTCGACAGAAAGGCGCCTTAGTCCTGCTCCGCACAAGGCGTCTCCAGAAATGTCCGGCAAGGATGGCCTCACCAGCAGCCAGCTCAAAGTTTCCAGTTGGCAAGAACGCATAAAACTCCTGTCAAAAGGTTAGCTTAACCGCCAAAAGCACTGGCGGTGAATAAAATGAACAATACCAGCGGTTATACCCTTCTTGAAACAGTAACAGTGATCTGCCTGGTGACTGCGCTGACAGCAGCCGGTATCCCTCCGCTTTCCCGGCACCTGGATACGGCCAGAAACAACGTGCTGGCGTACAACGTGCGTGTATTGCAGCAGACAATAGAGATTTTTGCCGTGCTGGAAGGGAGTTACCCCGCCTGCCTTACTGAACTGGTCGAGGAAGGCTACCTTTACAGCCTGCCGGTTAACCCCTGGACCGGGCGGCCTGACTTTTGCTACGACCCGGTAAGCGGAAGAATCAGGTCGGCTCCCTTGGCAAATGAACCTGACGGACGAAGCTGCCCGAGATTCATTTTTGGCGGCGGGCGGCGGCAAGCAGCGCCCGCCGCATTACTTCCAGCGGCGGTTCATGTCCGGTAAACAGTCGAAACGCTCTGACCCCCTGGTATAGAAGCATAGCAAGACCATCCAGCGCGGGGCTGGAGAGCTTGTCCGCCAAGGCCAGATAGTCGTCCGCTGCCGCACCATAACGCAAATCAAAAAAGAGCGCCCCGGCTGCCGGGCTAAGGTCAACAAGCCATTCCCCCTCCCGACGGAAGGAAACGGACAAGGTGTTGACGACCAAGCCGGCGCCCGGCAGGTGGTCCTGCAAGTTTCCCGTCAGCGGCACGGCGAAAAGGACAGTTTGCCCGGTATTCCTGCGCCTCTGCAGGTCAGCCGCCAGCGTCTGCGCCCGCTCTGAGGTACGGTTCAGCACAACGATCTCCGCCGCATTACCTTCCAGCAATGCGGCAGCCACAGCCCTGGCTGCCCCGCCGGCACCTAGAATCACAACTTTCTTGCCTTGCGGGTCAAAGCCGGCCTCCAGGCGCAAGGCGTCAAGGAATCCTCCCGTGTCGGTATTGTAACCGGTTAGGGTGCCTTCCCTGTTGACAACAGTATTGACGGCACCGCAAGCGGCGGCTGTATCGTCCAGGCAGTCCAGCAACGGCACGACCGCTTCCTTGAGGGGAACGGTGACATTGACGCCAGCCATCCGCAACGCCCGGACAGCCGCTGCCGCCGCCGGCAGATCCTCTTGTCTGACATGGAAAGGGACATAGACGTAAGGCAGCTGCAGTGCGGCAAAAGCGGCGTTATGCATGGCCGGTGACAGTGAATGGGCCACGGGAGCGCCAAAAATTCCGGCAACTTTAGTTACCCCGCTAATGTTAACCACCGCATCCTCCTTGCGCCGATAGGCGGCGCAAGACTTCGTTCTCAGTCGACTCGCGCCTTGCCTGGCTTGCTTCTTGACGCAAGGCATCTTCCTGACAGAGGGCAGAGAACAGAAGTCAGAAAAAAGAGATAATTTAAGTATGGCGACACCTTTCAGACAGGCAAATAGCCCTGGCTGATTATACGATTAATTCATGGTGCGCAGCAAAACGCGCTCCAGCAGGCGCACGAACTTCGTGCCAATAAATTCACGCTTGTCAAGCGGCGTTACCAAGACGGTGTACATGCCGCTGCGGTTGCCCCCGATAATATCTGTAAACAACTGATCTCCGATAACGCACACCTGGCAGGGAGCCAAGCCAAGGCGGCCTGCCAGGTTCAGAAAAGCACGCCGCCGCGGTTTAACGGCGCGGGCCACGGCAATAACGCCAAGACGTGAGGAAACCTCTTCCACACGGGCAGGAAAATTATTGGAAACAATCGCCAGTTCTAACCCCGCTTCCCGCAGACCGAACAACCATTTTACCATCCGTTCGTCCACTTCCGTGGCGTTCCAGGGTACCAGGGTATTATCCAAGTCAGCAATCACGGCCCCAATCCCTTTTTCCCGGAGCGAAGACAGATCAATCTCATAAATTGACCTGACAATCAGGTCAGGTCGCAGCAGTTTCGGCATGGCTCACCTCACGGCAATGGTGAAAGTATTATACCATACCGCGCCGTTAGTTGTAGAGCCCTTTCAGTAATTTTTTGCATTTGATGGCAGGAAATAAGGGTACCGGCGCCGAAATGCAGCAGCAAGACCTGCTGAAGCGGGAGGAAGGAAACATGCTCCGTCAAAAAAGTAAGCTTCTGATTGTGGACGACTCGCCGCTCTTTCGCACTTATCTCAAGAAACTGCTGGCAAGTCAGTATGCCTTGGAAATGATTGAAATTAACACCGCGCGGGAACTGCAATCTTACCTTAACAATATTGACATCCGGGAAATAGCTTTGGTATTGATCGATTTACACCTGCCTGACGGTAACGGTCTGGAAGTTATTGAAAAAATTAGAATGAACCCGGCTACAAGTGACTTGGCCGTAATTGTCGTTAGCAGCTATATAGACAAAAACACCGCGTTGCAGGTAATCAGGACCGGTGCCCAGGACCTGGTAGTCAAACCGTTCGAAGCTGAAGAACTTTTGGAACGCCTGGACAAACTGCTGGCATCCGAACCTGTTGGGCAACCGATTTACCTGCGTGATTTCAAAGAGGTAAACGACTATTACCAACAGATTAATGAGGAAATGAAGCGGGCCAAACGAGCCGACTATCCGCTTACTCTGCTTCTCGCCGGCTTTTTCCGCAGCGGCTCGCTCGCCTCACCGCTCAGCGGCGCAGACTGCAGGCTAAATATCGCCTTGGGCGATGCTTTTCTTCAACTCATGCGGGAAAGTTTGCGCGAAACTGACTCCGTCTATTCGCTGGCGGCCAACGAGTACCTGCTTGTTCTGCCCTTTACTTGCGCGCAGGGAACAGTCACTGTCCTGGAAAATATCAACCAAGCTTTTGCCAAAGTATTGCAACGCAGCGGCAGTTCTGACATGACTCTGCTAACCACCGCTGTCACATATCCGGGAGACGGCAGCGACTTACGGGAGGTCATCGCCGGCCTGGAGAAAAGTTTTCAGGCGCTGCTGGTCTCGCCCCGGCCGCCAGCAAGCCAATAGGCATTTAACCTGTCTTTATAAGCACCGTTTTTGGAGCAGCTCAGAATAAGCTCACTGCTGCCTGGGTGATTCTTCCGGTACAAATTCACTGCCAATTTTGTTAAGTGCTTTTTTTTCAATACGGGAGACATAAGAGCGGGATATGCCCAACATACGGGCGATATCCTTTTGCGTCCGGCGGGTTTTGTTCAGCAGACCGTAGCGCATCGCCAATACCTGCCGCTCACGGGGATGCAGCCGCCTGATAATCTGGTAAAGCCTCTCCGCCGCAATTTTCCTGTCCACTTCTTCCAACACCTGCTCGGAGTCGGTACCCAAAACATCAATCAGTGTGATTTCATGCCCATCCGGGTCTTTCCCAATCGGGTTCTGCAGCAGCACCTCGTGCCGCCGCCTGGCGGTGGCGCGAATGTGCATGAGAATTTCGTTTTCAATGCAACGTGCGGCAAAGGTGGCCAGGCGCGTGCCTTTGCCCCTGTCGAAGGAATCGATAGCTTTAATCAATCCGACAGTGCCGATGGAGATCAGGTCTTCCTGCTCTTCGCTGATATTGTCATATTTTTTGATTATGTGGGCGACAAGTCTCAGGTTATGCTCAATCAGCATGGACCTGGCGGCGTGGTCTCCCGAAGCCATACGGTTGAGCCATTCTTTTTCCTCCGGCGGCGACAAAGGCTGCGGGAAAGAGTTGCTGTGCAAGTAGGAAGCAAGCAAGATAATATCCCTGACAACAGCGACCGCTAAGGTAACAAACATCAGCAAAAAAAAATCCTCCCCCGGCATAATATTATTCCTATTATCTTATGCCAGGGGTGGATTTTTGTGACTCCTTACCGTCGGCGCGGCAGAGCTTCTTCGGCAAGCAGGCGGAAGATGGCGGAGGCGGAAAGGTCGCGCGGCTGTTCGGCAAAGATGACCATAACCAGTCTTTCGTTCCCTCTCTCCGCCAAGCCGGCAAACCAGGAGTAAACGGGCGGATCGCGTCGGCCGCTCTGGGCCGTCCCCGACTTGCCGGCAATGTCCAGGTGAGGGCTGGCGGCGTCGCGGGCCGTGCCGCTTTGGACCACTTCACTAAGCATAGAACGGAGCTGACGCGCGGTGGCGGGAGAGACTACACGGGTACGGCGCAGGACAGCGTAACGGCGTACAGTTCTCCCCTGCCGGTCGGTAACGGCCTGGACCAGGCGTGGAGGAAGATCCAGACCGTTGTTGGCTGCCACTGCCAGCAGCCGTGCCACTTGCAGCGGCGTGGCCTCCACCAGCCCCTGTCCCAATGAAGTATTGGCCAAGTCGCCCAGGTACGGCAATTCCGCCAGTGTAGGCAGGCGGCCGGCATCTTCGCCAGGGAGCGGGAGACCAACCCTGCGGGCAAAGCCGAAACGAACGGCAAAATCAAGCACCGTTTCCCGGCCAAGCCGCTGCCCCAGACGGATAAAGTAAGCATTGCAGGACAGGGCCAGCGCCCGGGTCATTCCAAGTTGCCCATGCGGCCGGCCCTGGTAGCAGGATACCTCTCTCTCGCCTACCAAGGTCGCACCGCTACAGTACAACGGTTCGTCCGGCAGGTTCCGCTCGAGCGCGGCAGCGGCCAAGACTACTTTAAAGACTGAGCCCGGAGGGTAAGCTGCCAATGCCTTGTTGACGAAGGGCTGGTGCGGGTTGGCCTGCAAAGTGGCAAATTCCTGTCGACTAATGCCGTGATGCAGGCCGGCAGAATCAAAAGACGGAAAGGAGGCCAGCGCCAGCAGGTCGCCGCTTTCCGGCTCCAGGACAATGATGGCGCCGCTGGTCAGGTGACGCGCTCCCAGACGTTCTGCAGCCGCCTGAATACGGCTGTCAATGGTTGTCACGATGTTGTAGGGGCGTCGCGGGTCATTCTCCCGCGTGTGACGAAGCCCCAGGCCATAGATCAACCTGCCGCGGCCGTCGATGGTCGCGGCCAATGCCGGGGGGCGGCCCCCGGACAATTCTTCGTGAAAGGTTTGTTCCAGTCCGCCAAACGGGAGGTAAGTAACTTCGCGGTAACGGGGACGGGTATGTGTGATTTCGCGTCGCTGGACGTAGCCGGTGACGTGGGGAGCCAGCGACTGCGGGCCGTAACGCGTCTCCTGGGAGAGGGCGGCCAGGCCGGCTGTGCCGCCTGCTAACCAGCGGCGGATGTCTGCGGGGGCTAGTCCGCGGAAAATCCTGACCGGTTCAGTGCCTGTCAGGCCGGCCGGGGCCAGCGTTTGTCTGGCCTCCTCGCCCAGAACCGGCATAAAGGCGACAAGTACCGTCTCAAAGCGTGTATCTGTCAGGGAGCGGCCGAACCGGTCCAGAATTTGTCCGCGCCCGGTGGTATAGATATGACGCAGGCTGCGCTGGAAAACAGCGGCCTGCGCCAAATCCGGCCCCCTGATCAGCTGCAGCCAGTACAGGCGGGTAAGCAGGATGAGTCCGGCCAGCAGGAGCAGGACAAGCAAGACGATAATTCTCTTTTGGCGCAGCTGGCGGCCCATAAAAACACCCCGCGGGATTTAGGCGCTATTCTTCCCTCCGGGGCATGATTTATACGTAAAGTGCTCAGTTCGTATTCAGGTTGCGGCGCTGCCGGCTCCGGCGGTCGTTAGCCAGATGCTCTGCCAGTGTTCTGGCGAAATAATGACCGCCGCTGCCGTCTTTTCTGGTTACATAGTACAGGTAGTCTGCCTCCGCCGGGTAGAGCGCCGCCTGGAGAGCGGCCAGACCGGGAGAGGCAATCGGCCCGGGCGGGAGGCCTGTTACCCGGTAGGTGTTGTACGGCGAAGCGACTTCCAGGTCGCGGTACAAGACAATCTCCTGGTGGCGACCAAGTGCGTACAAGACTGTGGCGTCCACCTGAAGAGGCATGCCAAGTCGCAGGCGGTTGTGCAGTACAGCGGAAATCAAGGCTCTTTCCGCTGGCACCCTGGCTTCCCGCTCAATCAGCGAGGCCAAAGTGACCGTCTGGTGCGTATCAAGGCCCTTGTCTTGCGCCCGCCGGCGCAAGGTTATGTCGAAAATTTCCCCAAGACGCCGCTGTAAGCGGTTTATGACCTCTTCAGGCGGCGTTTGTGCTTCAAATTCATATGTGTCGGGAAACAGAAAGCCCTCCAAAGCATACCGCTGCCCGGGCAGTAACCGGCCGAGCTGCGGTACGGCATTGGCAGCAACGTAAAGGAAAGCGTCGTAATCAACGACACCGGTCTCAGACAGCAGGGCGGCGATTTGCCGGAAGGTAAAGCCTTCCGGGATGGTGACAGTTACTGTGGGGCGGTAGGTTTCGCCGGCAGCCATCTGCTCCAGAAGCGCAGAGGCCGTCATACCGTATACAAAGCGGTAAGTACCCGCCTGCAGGTCCTGGTCAACACCAAGGTACCTGGCATAGTAGCGAAAAACACGGGCGTTGCGGACCAGGCCCGCATCCTTCAGCAAGGCGGCAATCTGCCGGGAACCGGCGCCGGGCGGAACGGTTACCATAACTGGTGCGGCGCCGGCTGCCGGGACAGCGGGCGGCAACAGCATGGTATAAATCTGCAGCTGCAGGAGTGACGCTATGGCCAGGCAAGCGGCAAGACTTGCCAGTAGTCGCAACGGAACACGTGCCATGATGTCTCAGCCTCCGCAGTTACTGTCCTGTGACTCCGTCTCCATCGAAAGTCTCGGCGCATACCTCTTCCCAAGCCATCGCCACAGCCTGCCACTCTTCGTCATCTTCAACAACCAGGAGCGCCTGCTCTTCCCCGTCCGGAATAAGCCGGAAAATAACAGCTTCCTGCTCCACGAGGTCCTGCTCGCCTGCTTCTTCACCGCTTACCGGTATCATTATAGCGTAGTCCTGGGCGTTGACCGTCAGAAGGTCAAGCACCGCAAACTTATGTTCCCGCCCCTCTTCATCGACCAAGACAACCAAGTCCTCATGCTCTGTCAATGTTTAACCCTCCAAACTCATTGCCCGCAGGCAATCATATTTTCAGGGCTGCCTGCCACTTTCCGAGGTGGAAATGGGATTGGCCGCCAGGTAGTTCTGCAAAATCAGGACAGCAGCCAGTTTGTCTACCAGCCGGCGCCTTTTGGCACGGCTAAGGTCGGCTGAGAGCAGCGTGGCTTGTGCCTCCCTGGTTGTCAGCCTCTCATCCCAGAGGATCGCCGGCAATCCCAGGTCGGCTGACAGGCGGCCGGCAAATTCCGCGGTAAGAAGAGCCCGCGGCCCGCTGCTGCCGTCCATGTTGCGCGGGTACCCCACTACAATCCTGCTTACCTGGTAATCCGCAACCAGCGTCCGCAACCGGGTCAAATCTTCTTCCCAGGTGCCGCGCCTGATGACAGTCAGCCCCTGCGCCGTCCAGCCCAATTCATCGCTGACAGCCACGCCGATAGTCCGGTCTCCGGCGTCCAAAGCCATGATTCTCGTCATTGCCGCTCGTCCAGCGAGTCAAGGTAGCAACGGAGCAGCTCCTCCAGCAATTCGTCGCGCTCCAGCCTGCGAATCAGGATGCGGGCGTTATTGTGACTGGTGATATAAGCAGGATCTCCGGACAACAGGTAACCGACTAACTGGTTGATCGGGTTATAGCCTTTCTCCTGCAGCGCTCCGTATACCTGAGCCAATATTTCCTTTGCGGAGCAGATCTCCTCGGATTTCGGTTTGAATTTCATCGTGCGCTCAAACGTGTTGCTCATTTTCTCACCCCCGGCAGGTTTTCATCTCATGTGACGGGTGGTTTTGGCGCCTGATCCCGCACCAGACGATGAACAACCGCCAGCGCTGCATCAAGCTCAGCGGGGTTTTTCCCGCCGGCCTGGGCCAGGTCTGGACGTCCGCCACCGCCGCCGCCCGTAAGTTTTGCTACTTCTCCCACCAGTCGGCCGGCATGAAGCCCTCTCTGTACCAAATCAGGAGTCACCGCCGCCACCAGCAGCACCTTACCATCGGCCGCAGCGCCAAGTACGAT
Source organism: Bacillota bacterium (assembly GCA_018725565.1). GTDB lineage: Bacteria > Bacillota > Dethiobacteria > Dethiobacterales > Dethiobacteraceae > HKB214. The sequence continues at coordinate 67,248 of QLUR01000011.1, forward strand.
TACGCCGGAGGTCAGCCTGTTTTTCAGGCGGTCGGCCATCTCCCGCAGCGTTTCCATATTGCCGGCGGAAACGCGTGCGCTGATGACGGGAACACCGCTTTCCCGGGAGATGTTCTCCAGCAGGCCGTCTACCTCCATGCCGGCCAGCTTCAACTGCAGCCGCTGGTTCTCCCGTTGCAGGTCTTTGTTGTCGGCAAGCAACCCTTCCAGGCGTTCAGGCAACTGTTCCGCTTTAGTCTTCAGCAGGGCGGCTGCCGCTTCCAGCAGGTTACTGCGCCCGTTTAAGAAATGATAAGCGGCAGCACCGGCCAGAGCTTCAATGCGGCGGAGACCGGCTCCGATGCCTGCTTCGGAAATAATTTTAAAAAGGCCGACTTCTCCCGTAGCGGCCGCGTGCGTGCCGCCGCACAACTCCGTGCTGAAGCTGCCTACTTTTACAAGGCGTACCTCCTGGCCGTATTTTTCTTCAAAAAGCGCCGTTGCTCCCAGTTCGCGTGCTTCTTCCAGTGCGGCAACAGCTGTCTGGACAGGGATGTCAGCCTGGATTTTTTCATTGACCAGCAGCTCTACTTCGGTTAACTGCTCAGGGGTAAGCGCACTGAAATGGTTAAAGTCAAAGCGCAGCCGCTCCGCCGTAACCAGAGAACCGGCCTGGCGGACATGCTCTCCCAGTACCTCGCGCAAAGCGCTGTGCAGCAAATGGGTGGCGGTATGGTTGCGGCATAGGTTGCGCCGCGGCACGACGTGGACGGCGGCTTCCGCCGCTTCCCCCTCACTGACGACACCGTGGCTGACGTAGCCGCGGTGTACAACCTGTTCCTGGGCTGTCACCACTGTTTCCAGTATCTCCACCCGGCCGCCAGCCGTAGTCAGGAGTCCCGTGTCGCCGGCTTGGCCGCCTTTTTCACCATAAAACGGGGTCCGGCTTAATACTACTTCAACCTCGTCCCCGGTGGCAGCGGTGACTGCCCGTTGCCCGCCGCGGAAAATGACCACTATCTCCCCTTCCGCCCGTAAAGTATCGTAGCCCAGAAAGTCGCAGGCTAAGTGGCGGATTTCCTGCCAGTGTTCTTCCCTTGCGCCGGCGGCGGTGCCGCGCATGCTGCGGGCGCGTTCACGCTGCGCGTTCATGGCCGCCGTAAACCCTTCCATATCCAGTACAAGCTGGTGTTCGGCGAGAATTTCCCTGGTCAGCTCTACGGGGAAACCGTAGGTATCGTACAACTTAAAGGCAGCCTCACCAGGCAGGACGCCGCGCCTGCCGATCTGCCAGATCAGGTCGTACAGCATTTTTGTTCCCTGTTCCAGAGTTTCATGGAAACGCTCTTCTTCCCGCCTGATTACCATGACGATCTGCTCGCGGTTGCTCAACAGTTCCGGGTAAGTGCCGCCGTACTGCGCGGCGACAATCTCCACCGCGCGGTGCAGGAAAGGCTGGTTTTGGCCAAGCAGCTTTCCGTGCCGGACGGCACGGCGGAGCAGTCGACGGAGGACATAACCGCGGCCCTCGTTGCCCGGCAAAACGCCGTCGGCAATCAGGAAAGATGTGCCGCGCAAGTGTTCAGTGAGGATACGCAGGGAGACGTCTTTTACTTCGTCCTTTTTGTAGGTAGTACCAGTGACCTGAGAAAAAAACATTAACAACGGCTGCATGGTGTCAATCTCAAACAGGTTGCCCGCTCCCTGCAGCACCACGGCCAGCCGTTCCAGGCCGGCTCCGGTGTCAATGTTCTTTTGGGCCAGCGTTTCATAACGCCCGTCGGCGGTACGGTTGAACTGAGTAAAGACCAGATTCCAGATTTCCAAGAAACGGTCACAATCGCAGCCCACTTCACAACCCGGGCGGCCGCACCCGCGTTCCGCGCCTAGGTCATAATAAATTTCCGAACAGGGGCCGCACGGTCCCTCGCCTATTTCCCAAAAATTGTCCGCTTTGCCCAGGCGAAAAATACGGTCCGGCGCCACGCCGATCGTTTCATGCCAAATGTTAAATGCCTCGTTATCTTCTTCATAGACACTGACATAAAGCCTGTCCTCCGGCAACCTGTATCCGGTTGTGACTAGCTCCCAGGCCCAGCCTATCGCTTCTTGCTTAAAGTAATCGCCAAAAGAAAAATTGCCCAGCATTTCAAAGAAGGTGGCATGGCGTGAAGTGTGGCCTACTTTGTCGATATCGGGTGTGCGGACACATTTCTGACAGGTAGCCAGGCGGGGATGGGGAGGTGTTTTTTCCCCGGTGAAATAGGATTTTAGAGGAGCCATACCTGCCCCGGTCAACAGCAGTGTCGGGTCGTTCTGGGGTACCAGCGAAAAACTGGGCAGCACCAAATGGTCCTGCCGGCGGAAAAAGTCAAGAAAAGCGTCGCGAATTTCTCTGGACAGCAAGCCAAGCCCCCCCGAATATTCTCAAGGTCCATTATATAGCCCAGGAATTGGCATGTCAACGTTTAACCTGCCCCGGCGGCGACAGGCTGGCCGCGTGACGCAGGACGATCCGCAGCATCGCGGCTAGCGGAACGGCCAGAATCAGGCCGGGCAGGCCGAACAACTGTCCTCCCGTCAGTAATGCCAGGATGACGGCTAACGGATGCAAACCAAGGCTGCGGCCCAGCACCTGCGGGCTGATCAGATGACTGTCAAGCTGCTGGACAGCTACCATTACGCCTACTACCTTCAAGGCCAGCAGCGGTGAGTCCAGCAACGCGATAAAGACAGCCGGCAACGCCCCAATCAGGGGGCCGAAATAAGGAATAATATTGGTCATCCCGTAAATGATGCCAAGTATCAGGGCAAACTCAACACCCAGCAGGCGCAGGCCAAGATAAGTCAGCAGGCCGACCAAAAAGCAGATCAGCAGCAGACCGCGCAAATAAGCACCAAGAGCAGCGTCTATTTCACTGCCGGCCACCAGCACACGCTGGCGGTATTTGGCCGGGAACAACGCCACCAGGGTGTGTTTGAGATGGTCCATGTCGCGCAGGAAATAATAAACAAGCAGCGGCACCAGCAACAGTACAAAAAGGTGAGTGAAAAAGCCCAGCAAGGCAGCGCTGACTCCTTCCAGCAAATACTGCAGGCTGCGCTGGAAAAACAGGATATTCTCATCCAAAGCCACGCGCAGGCTGTCGGGCAGCCTAAAGCGCTGGTAATCCGAGTACAGGTGGCTGATAAAAGCCTGGGCCTGTTCAGTGTATTCCGGGAGCATCTCCATAAGCTTTTGCAGTTCCGCTACCAGAACGGGAATAGTCCAAACCCCTGCCAGAAAGACAACAGCAAAAAAAATAGCATAAAGCAACAGGATGGCCAATCCCCGTGAAACACGGCGCTTCTCGAATACAGCTACTAAAGGGTTTAAAATATAGGCAATGATAATGGCAATGATAAACGGCTCAAGAATACCCAGGAAAGGACCGGCAATTTTAAGCAGCCACGGCAGGAACAACAGCGCAAAGACGGTTAACGCGCCAAGGATAACGTAACGCCAGGACTTGTGCTGAAAATTAAAAGACCACCCCATTATTACACCCCTGTTCAGCTGCGCTCTTCCAGTTAAACTTATGCTTGCACCGGCAAACAAGTACTTTAGACTCTACCCTTCCTGCCGCACCCGGTTGTCCAGCGGCAACAGCGCCTGCAGCGCCCCCTCTTCATCAACATAGAAAGCTGTAAGTCCGCTCCCTTCATCCCCTGAGAGCTCTACAAGACAGTTCCAGCAGTAATACCGGCCGCTTCCGATTTTGCCGAGACTTGTGCCGACGCATAAAGGGCAACGCACGCCTCCACCTTCTTCGCTGAGATCTTTAACCGCCAGTCAATCAGGTATTGTGGGAAATTTTCCCTGATAAACAGGCCATGGTCCTGTTATTATCCCCGGAGCGAAGCGTGCTTATACAGGCGGCGCCATACCTCCTTTCCGGTTACGGCTGATGATTAGTCTCTGCCTGAGGTGCAGGAAAACTCAAAGGCGTTTCCGCAACTCCCTCAGCACACAGCCCCGCAGCACAGTCAACTCAAACTTCCTGGCCAAAGCAAGAGTTTCAGTGCTTTCTGAACCAGGCTGCAGCCAAAGGTACCTGATGCCTCTTACGGCACATTCGGGAACAAGCTCAGCCGTCACCTCCGGCGGCACCACAAAATTAACTACCTCCGGCTGTTGCGGCAGGGAGGCCAGGTCATGGTAAATTTTCTCTCCGTTCAGTTCCTCAAGTCCCGGATTGATACCATAAACGATATATCCCGCTTTTTTCAGCCGCCTGTAAACTTTGTAGCCAAACTTGCTGCTGTCAGCTGAAACCCCTACCACCGCCCATACTTCCTTGGCCAACATTTCGTCCGCACCGGACAACGGCATGCTCTCACGAATCATTGTTAACGGTTACCGTTCCTTTCTTGATAAAGCCTGATATACTGCATATAAGCATTCCGTACGCGTCTGAGAAAAATCCGGGACTCGGCATAAGGGATATTCTCCTTATCCTCAAAACGGCCGGACCAGACGCCGCTATCCAGCCAGCCGCGCACCTTTCCCCGTCCGGCGTTGTAGGCAACGATCACCACATCAAGGCGGCCTTCAAATTCCGCCGCCAGTTCCGCCAGGTACCAACTGCCAAACCTGATGTTCGTTTCCGGTTCAAACAACATCTCAGCACGGAAATCAGTGACCCCCAGGCGCGGAGCAATCCACTCCGCAGTAGACGGCATAATTTGCATCAGCCCAAGCGCCCCTTTCCGGGAAACGGCACGAGGTTTAAATTTGCTTTCCGTACGCATGACGGCAGTTATCAGCAACGGGTCGAGGCCGAATGGCTATTCTTGTTAATTCAGACCACCGTTCCTGCGCCATCCGGCCACCGTTCCTGCGCCATCCGGCCACCGTTCCTGCGCCATCCGGCCGGCATTCTTATCTTATCCGGCCAAAGGCCGG
>QLUR01000110.1 GCA_018725565.1 Bacillota bacterium
ACACTGCGACATGCACATTTGACAGCGCTACAGGCGGTTCTAGACCGACGGGCAACTGAGATGAGCAAAGAAGTCCTTGATGCGACGTACAAAGGCATCTGGATGGCAAGCAGCGCAGGGAGTAGCGGAGTAGCGGGTGTTACAGCACATATGGTCAAAGAAGCTTTTCCCGCCCCAGCCGTTGAGCGAATATTTGCCGGTATTAACGAGCGAGCGGTGCTAGCCATGCTGGCGCGGACACGCAAGGACGGGCTAAAAATATCTGATCGCGTATGGCGCACAAGCGAACGTGCCCGCCACAGTGTTCAGCATATTGTAGAGGATGCAGTTGTTCGTGGTCAAGACGCGCGGACTACAGCAAAGCAGGTGCAAAAATATCTGCAACCAGGCGTATGGACGGTGCACAAGGAAGAGCTTAGGCGGCGGCTGCGTGTGCATACAGATGTCAGTTATGAAGCTATGCGGCTAGCTAGGACGGAAATGAACAATGCCTTCCATGAGGGTATGGTTGCGGCTAATCAGCATAGCCCAGGGTACCAGGGGATATACTGGAGACTAAGTGCACAGCATCCCGTGCCAGACGTGTGTGACGACATGGCCGCCGACATGAGCAACGGCGAAGCGGGCTTCTACCCGAAAGGACAAGAGCCGGTCAGGCCTCACCCGCAATGTTTCTGCAATACTTTCCCTGCATACGAACGCCCTGAGAGGTTTACCGAGCGGTTGCGAGAGTGGGTACATAATCCACAGTTGCAACCAGACATCGAAAAATGGTATAATGAGGACGCGAGGCGGTTTATGGGGAGGCCAGCGTTGCTTGTGTTACCGCAAGAGACACCTTTAGCTAAAGTGCTTCGCGAAAAAGAAGCAAAAATCGCTGGTTTAGCTCACGAAAGAGTATATGTGTTTGATAGAAACGGTAATGAGGTTTTGGGTAAAAAGGGTACAAAAACCAGTGTTAGTTTTACCCCGGATGAAGTAAAACTGATGGCAGGTAGAGATGTAATATTAACCCATAATCACCCTAGTTATGGAGGTTCATTTTCTTGGCCGGATGCGAATTTTGCTATTGGCAACAATTTAGCAGAAATGAGAGCCGTAGGACAAGAATATGTTCATTCCCTAACAAGACCAGTCAGCGGTTGGCCTAGTGTTGAAACAGTTAAAATTGAGTATGATTTAGCTAACCAAGAGATACTCCGTAGGATTCATGTGAAGTTGCAGCAGGGGCAAATAACAATAGATGAGGCCAACAGAGGACACTACCACGAAGTATGGATGCTAATAGCTGGAAAGTTGGACTTAAATTATGTGAGGAAGAGGAGGGTACAATGATCACATTGGACGACCGCAGCGTAATTTACCCGATATATGGTGAACAGTGTGTTCGCTGCAGGCATTGGTCGCTGGAAAGGCCTAAAGATTTTATAGGCTCAAAGTGCAAAGCCTTCCAAAGGATTCCACGCGAAATCCTGGAGGGGAAGCATGACCACAGGCGCCCTTTTTCCGGAGATGGAGGGATACGATTTGAACCAATTACCTAAAGGTATGGTTTGGACACTTGATAAACTTGACATAAAAAAACCCACCCTGGTTTTTTTAAGGCACGGGAACTATGTAGCGGCGATTTATCAGGCGCTTGATACACTCCCTGTCAATATCCGGATTTTGCAATGCAGAGTGACCGAACGTGAAAACGTGCCGGCGGAGATAGAGCTGACGTTGCAGATACTAGATGAAAAGGAGACGGAAGGCAGTGGCCCTGAAATTTCAGATTAAAAACAACCGCCTAGACCCCGGCGAGTGGGGCGCGGTAAACAAGGCCGCCCAGTGGCAAGCCCTAAAAGACGGCATCGCGGAGAAGGCCGAGGGAGCCGTTGACGCAGTGCGGGAAATGTATGCTATAATAAAAGCAGAAATTGACGGCCTGACGCAAGCTGACGTTTGGGGTCCGCATCATACACTACGCCAAGACGGCACGCTGGTCTTAAGCCGCGGCGGTATGATTGCAGCAGCAGCTGCCTTAGCTGGAGCTCGTGCTGAACCAGATTTGACGCCGGAACAAAAACGCACGGCGGCTAGGCACTTGCTGCGGCATTATCGGCAAGAGAACGTCAATCTGCAGCCGCCGCAGCACCTACTCGATTTAGCGGGCACGGGCGAAATGGCCTGTTTAACGGCGCGAATTGTCGCCGAAATGCGCCCAGCCGATATTCCTCTTGCGCCGGGTATTAGTCTCTTAGCACTTAAGGCCGGCGATACAGATCCGCTAGAAGTTATTGTGGAAATCCCCGCGGGGGAATCACAGCGAGGGTGGGTGTATGGTAAAGTGGTTATCCGCCACTTGGCGGAGCAGATGGCGCGAAAGATGTATGCGGGGTATTTAGGGCACCAAAAAGCGGAGAACCTGGAGACCGAGTTTCCACAGCCGGTGACGCACTGGGTGGGCGCGGTATACCGTGACGGCAGCGCGTTTGTACGTGGCGTAGTAGACAAGGCGGCGGCAGACCTTAAGCGCTGGATCAGAGCAGGAGCGATTGAACAGGTCTCTATC
>QLUR01000111.1 GCA_018725565.1 Bacillota bacterium
CCGCGAGTGGTGATCAATCCCCGGGAAGACCTGGCCTACCTAGCATTCACCGGCGGAGCAACCGGCGTGCCCAAGGGGGTCATGCTGACCCATTACAACCGCTACAGCAACATCCTACAGGGCTTGTCCTGGGCCTTGTCCTCCCTGGAGAAATCGATTAAGGGCAAAGCTTCCGTGTGCATCGGCGTGCCGCTGTTCCATTCCTACGGCGATTCGAGCGCCTTGTTCGCCGTCTACTGGGGGTTACGCATGATCCTGATCCGTGATCCGCGTGATATCGATTACCTCCTGAAAACGCTGATCGAAAACCGACCTTTCCTAGTCGCCCTGGTGCCGACGCAGTTAATGAGGTTGTGCGAAAAGGACCTTCCGCGCATGCCGATCCAGATAGTTTCGGGGGCTTCGCACCTGCCGATGGGTGTCCGGGAAAATATTGCCGAAAAGCTCAAGATGCCGGTTTCGGAAGGTTACGGGCTTACCGAGACCAGCCCAACCACCCACCTTAACCTGACCGGTTTCTCCAAGATCACCGGTTTCGCCACCAAGCAGAAGTACGGCATCGGCCTGCCGGTGCCCGATACCGACATCAAGCTGGTGGATGACGATACCGGTCGGGAATGTGCGCCCGGAGAAGCGGGCCACATGTATATTAAAGGACCGCAGGTGATGAAAGGCTATTGGCCCGAACCGGGCGGAGGCCTCGTCGATGGCTGGCTGCCCACCGGCGATATCGCCAGGATGGACGATGACGGCTACTTTTACATCGTCGACCGAATCAAGGATATGGCCAATATCTCCGGTTACAAGGTCTACACCAGCACTGTTGACGATGTTCTGCACCAACACCCCGCCGTGTCTATGGCCGTGGCCATCGGCATTCCCGACCCCGAGCGCGAGGGCAGCGAGGGGATCAAGGCGTTTATCGTGTTGAAAGACGAATACCGCGGCAAGGTTACGCCTGAGGAAATCATCGGGTTCTGCCGCGACAAGTGCGCTTCCTATGCTGTTCCACACTACGTCGAGTTCCGGGAAAGCTTACCTTTTACGGTCACGGAAAAGATTTTCAAAAGGGAGCTAAGGGAAGAAGAGATGCGCAAGGTGCGGGAGCAGTAGAAACCCAAATAAGCTTTTCACTCATTCGGGTTTGGATGTGCTATTGCCCGGTGAAAATAACGGTAAAGCCTTACCTGTACCTGAAAGACGCCCTGCGGCTGATCACTCTGGATCTGTCGGACGGGACAACCGTAGCCTGAAAAAGCATATGGATTCCCGGCAACACCGGAAATTCACCAGTGCTGCTAATGAGCTGATCCTGCAAAAAATTGTAGAAACAGCTAAGAATGATATACCCCTGATCGTCCGCATCCCGGTTATATTCGGGCATAATGACGATGAAAAAAATATCAGGGCCGGCGCCAAATTTATTGCCGCTGAACTGGGTAAAAATGTACTGCAGGTTCAACTGTTGTCTTACAGGCCGGTGCCTGGAAAAGTACAGATCACTGGGTATGCCTTATCCAATGGGTGATTTTCAACCTCCCGAGCGAAAGGTGTGGGAAAAGCAGGTCCTGGCCCTGGCCCTAGCCGAACGGATAAGGTCTTTTGGGCTCCCTGCTACAGCCGGAAGTCAGAATCAGCGAAGGCAAGAATAAGGAAAGGAATGGTCATAACCATGGAGGTCAACGTAGCGTGTGTTCAGCAAAAGGTCAGAATTTACCCAGATGAAGACAGCTTCAGGGAACGGATTGTTGCTTTCATGAAGGAGGCGGCCGGTCGGAGTTGCCGGCTGATTGCTTTTCCCGAAGGGGTTGGGGCGATGCTGGCACCGCAGTTCATGCCACGGCCGCTGGTGAAGGTGCTGATGACCGCTTACAACGAGGAAGAGGGGGTTTCCCCTGTCAGATTGGCAGGGAAAGCGCTTCTTGGCAGATTTCTGGATAGAGTCACCGCCAACCGGGACCTGGCCGTTACGTTTAACGAGACATTGAAAAAACACGGCAGAGCGCTGAGGGAGTCCTACATCCGAGTCTTCTCGTCGGCCGCGCGAGAGCACAGCATGATAGTGGTGGGCGGCAGCGCTTATATCCCGGACGAAAAACACGGGAACATTGTCAACGCCGCCTATGTGTTCGGGCCGGACGGAGAAGTCCTGGGGTACCAAAACAAGATTCACCTGTTCATTGAAGATACCCACATCTGCGAACCGGGGAACGAAATCAGCTTATTTGACACCGATTTCGGTAAAATCGGCGTGCCGATCTGCTATGAAGGCATGTTCCCGGAAATCTCCCGCATTATGGTTTTGCAGGGGGCTAGAGCGCTGATTAATGTTTCCGCATGCCCGGGCGAAGTCTGCTTTGCCAAGATCCGGGCCGGTGCCTGGGCCCGGGTCCAAGACAATCAAGTATTTGGGATGCACAGTTGCCTGGTGGGCCGCAACGACCTGAGCAAGGAATTCACCGGGGATTACCTGGGCCGCTCTTCCATACTGGCACCTTTGGACTATACGCCGGACTTGACCGGCGTCCTGGCAGAGGCCA
>QLUR01000112.1 GCA_018725565.1 Bacillota bacterium
GGAAAGATGAGAATCATCTCTCTTATCGAAGAGCCGGGCGTAATCAAAGATATTTTGGTCCATCTGAACCTATGGGCTGTAAGAAACCATGGCCCGCCTTTGGAAAAGGTAGTTAAATTGTGGGTCATCGCCTTTCAGGCGACGATGCTAATACGACTTGGTGTGATTCCCTAATACCTTTGTCGTTCGGGCTCTGTCAACAACCCCCACTTAACGGTTAACGCCGTTTGAAGCGGGGGCTTGTAGGAAACTGCAAGCCTGGTTGATTAGCCTAAGCCATCCGGAATCCTGAAAAGGGACGAGTTGGCTACGTTGGTTCGGAATGGGCAACCCGGATAGGCGCACCCCTGTATCTCCCAAGCAGGCGGACTGTGCGGTTGGTGGTTAAACATCTCTAAGGGTAGGAGAAGTGCTGCCGGCAACAAACCCGGACTAACATTGGCGATGGGAACCGACTGTCTTAGGACAGAATTATCTCCGAAAGGGGGTCAAAACAATGGTAATGGTATATGTGTTATCAAAGGAAGGTAGACCGCTGATGCCGACCGACAGGCACGGCAAAGTACGTCACATGCTAAAAAGCGGCAAAGCCAGGGTCGTTAAAGCGAAACCGTTCACAGTGCAGCTAACCTACGAGACAACAAGCTACACCCAAGAAGTAACCCTTGGTGTAGATGCCGGGTACCAGCATATAGGATTTTCAGCAGTCACCGGTGGGGAAGAACTAATATCCGGGGAAGTACACCTGCTGGAAGATATGAGCAACCGGATCAGTGACAGGGCAATGTACCGCCGGCAACGCCGTAGCCGGTTGCGCTACCGTCGCAACAAAGGGTTAGACAATAACAAACCCGAAGGCTGGCTGGCGCCGAGTATTCAACACAAACTAGATGGCCACATCAAACTGGTAACCTGGGTAAAATCGTTGTTGCCGGTAACCCGTGTAATTATCGAGGTGGCCAACTTTGACATCCAGGCTATCAAGAACCCGGGCATATCGGGCAAAGAGTACCAGCAAGGCGAACAATCCGGCCACTGGAACCTGCGGGAATATATTCTGCACCGTGATAACCACCAGTGCCAGAACCCAGACTGCAATAACAAAGCAAAAGCACCTATACTGCAGGTACACCATATTGGTTTTTGGAGAGATGACTACACCGACCGCCCAGGTAACTTGAACACGCTATGCGACAAGTGCCACCGGTCGGAGAACCACAAACAGGGCAACCTGTTGTGGGGTTGGCGGCCGAAAGTGAGACCTTTCAGAGCCGAAACCTTCATGAGCACGGTACGCTGGAAGCTGGTTAACACCCTGGAGTGTGAGCACACGTATGGGTACATTACCAAAACCCGGCGCATTGAGCTGAAACTGGAAAAGTCCCATGCTAACGATGCCTTTGTGATCGCTGGCGGCACAACCCAGACACAGTGTAACCCGCTGGAGATAGTGCAGGTACGCCGGCATAACCGGAGCTTGCAGAAATTTTACGATGCCAAATATATAGATGTTCGTACCGGTGAAAAGGCCAGTGGTCAGGAACTAAACTGCGGCAGACGCACCAGGAACCGAAACCTAAACGGTCCGAACCTGCGTATTTACCGTGGCAGAAAGGTATCTGATGGGCGGGTGCAGATCCGGAAAAAGAGGCACCCTTACCAACCGGGTGATACAGTGACCATTGATGGCAAGAGGTGCACCGTCAAAGGCACGCAAAACCACGGTGCCTATGTTAAGTTAGCGGAGTTATCTTAACCAGTAAGAGCAGATGCGATTAGGCACCAGTATTACGGTAAGGGACTGCGAGTGGTATAGTTGCCCTAACGGGCAGCCCGGCATTCATCCCACACCTACGCTTCGCTTAGAGGTGGGGGTATTCTGCTGGTTTATGGTAAAAGTCTTGAGTTGAGCGAAGCGAAACAAGCAAAAATTGGTGCCCGATTGGTGCCCAAAAGTTGCCCTAACGTGCAGAAACCTGCTAAAATCTGCATAAGTAAAAATGGAGAAAACCCTTTATTCATCGGAATTTATGCCGTTTTTATTGGGTTTGTGAAGGGGTGTAAGCTAGAATACTAGTCATGTTCAGTTATATTGTGAACTAGATACTGCCGGACGTGAGCTGCTCCGCAACGCGTTTTTGCGGCTGCACCTTAGTGCCCGCGCCTATGACCGAATCCTTAAAGTGGCACGTACCATCGCAGACCTAGATGAAGAGCAAAAAATTCATACAAAGCACCTGGCGGAAGCAATCGGCTACCGGCAGAGTGAAAGCTTTTCTCGCCTAGTATAGAAGCTAGGACATTTCTAAAGCACTGCAACCTCTCTCTTTTCTGGGGTTCCAGTGCTTATTTATTGCATAGGAAATTTATCATCCTAGCAAAGCTTTCTTTCCTAGACGATGGGGGTTGTTAAGGGGGATTCCCCCTTATGCTTGTTTGTTTCCTCAGTCAAGTGGCGGCAAGTTCTTGGATGAAATCCTTAGCTGATTACTGATTTATGGTGTGCTATAA
>QLUR01000012.1 GCA_018725565.1 Bacillota bacterium
AAAAAATTTTCCCCTGAAGCCTTATGCCGCAGGGGGTTTTTGGTTTCTGTATTTAGCTAAGCTGTCAAACTAACGAGTGCCGCTCTGGCCGGACTCGTTCTGCACTATCTTTAGAGCCTGCCGAATTATCATCACATATTTATCCTAAATTCTTCAGAACAAGTTTTTTTATTTGCTTTTTTGCCAACGGACGTTGTATAATGTATTTACCACTGTTTCTCCGCAGGTTAACGGGAATCCTAACTCCTTTGTTGGTTAGATTTCACTGCTTACCACTCGTCCGGAAAACAGCGGAACCACTAACAAAGGAGGTCTGAACTATGGGCCATGTGGACAAAACCTTAAGCTGCCGCGACTGCAAGCAGGATTTTATTTTCACATCCGGCGAGCAGGCGTTTTATGCGGAAAAGGGTTTTGAAAACAACCCGGTTCGTTGCCCCGCCTGCCGTTCGTCACGCAAGCAGCGCGGCAACAGCGGCTCCCGGTCAGAGCGGCGGATGTACGCTGTCACCTGCTCCGGTTGCGGAGTAGAGACAGAAGTACCGTTTAACCCCACAAGTGACCGTCCGGTATACTGCCGTACCTGTTTCCAAAGCAGATAAAGTGGATTTGCCTTAACGGGCATTAACTGAGGTGGTATCGCGGAAAGCTCCCCCGTCCTGAACGTCGGGGGAGCTTTTTTCCGCTCGGCAGCAGGAAAACCGTCGCTTTTGGCGAACGAAAGTGCTTTAACATAGCTGCCAAAGGAGAACTACCTGTGTTTGATCTCGACAAGGTACGGTACAAAAATATCCTGTCTGTTAACAGCCTTTGTATACCTGCCGGCAAAGTAACTTGCATTATTGGAGAGAGCGGCGGAGGGAAAACCACACTGCTTCGCCTGCTGAACAAACTTATTTCTCCGGACACAGGCGAAATCAGGTTTCACGGGGTGCCGCTCCCGCAGATTAACGCCGTCATGCTGCGACGTAAAGCAGCGATGCTCTCTCAGGAACCGGTTATTTTCCCGGGAACCGTCCGGGAAAATCTGTTGGCTGGCCTGCGTTTTTCAGAAAAGCCACCGGCCAGCGATCAGGCATTGCAGGACACCTTGCAGTTGGTATGTCTCGAAAAGCAGTTGACTGATCAGGCAGAACAGCTATCCGGCGGTGAAAAACAACGCCTGGCGCTTGGTCGTTTGCTGCTCCTTGACCCGGAGGCGTTTCTGCTTGACGAGCCATCTTCGGCGCTGGACGAGGAAACGGAAAAGCTGCTGCTTGGGACTCTTTATCACCACATCCGGGCCACTGGCAAGACACTGGTCATGGTCACACACAGTAAAGCACTGGCCCTGCAATACGGAAATCTTGTTGTAGTGATTAATAACGGCCGGATGTGCGGCCTTCAGGAGGATGCCTGTGCAGGAAATTAATAATTTGCCAATCTGGCAGTTGGTTGCCGCTTACCTCTTTATTCTGGTCCTGCTGGCCATAATTAAAATCAAAGAAATTCCCCGGGAAAAAGAAATAACGCTGGCCACTGTGCGCATGACGCTGCAACTTGTCCTGACCGGGTACCTTCTCGTTTTTCTTTTTGAATACCGTCATCCTGTGCTTTCCGTCCTGGCCGTCCTGCTCATGCTGGCATTCGCAGTCGACAATACTATTAAACGCGTACGCATTCTGCTTTCACGGCAACTTAAGAAAGTCATCGCGCTGTCGATGACAGCGGGCACCATAACCTGCCTGTTATTTTTTGTCCTGGTAGTAATTAACCTTTCTCCCTGGTATGAGCCGCGCTATTTTATCCCTATAGCCGGCATGCTCATCGGCAATTCCATGACCGGCATCTCTCTTGGCGTCAGCCGGCTGGCTGAAGGCATGCGCACGCAAAAAGCACTGGTGGAAACCGCTTTGATGCTTGGCGCTACTCCCAGAGCAGCAGCCAAAACAATCGTGAACAGCGCTTTTGACGCTGCTATTCTGCCGACCATTAACTCCATGGTCGGGATGGGCATTGTTTTCTTACCCGGCATGATGACCGGACAGATCCTGGCCGGTGCTTCCCCGGTGACCGCTATCCAATACCAGATTGCTATTATGCTGGGCATTACCGGCAGCGTGGCGCTGACCGTTATTCTGCTGGTTCAGCTCGGGTATAAAACTTTCTTTAACGAGGAACAACAGCTTACTGTCTGACCGGCGCATTCCCTCACTTACGGCAGTGCTTTGTCAGTTAACTCTGTCATCTCCTGTACAGCCCGCCGTGCTTCTTCCAGGATGCGCCGGCCCTCCGCGGCATTGTGGAACCCGGTGCTGTTCTCGACCAGGAACCAGTCTAAAAACAACTGGGCCCGCCGGTGCTTGGCCTGCGCCTGCCTTACCAAATCCTGATTAACGTTTGCTTCGCGACGCGCATCACGCAGGCTGTTGATTGCTTTTTCAAGAGCCGCCCCAATTTCATTGGCACTGGCCCGCAACTCGCCCTGAAGAGCCTCTGTCCTTGCCTTAATCCTCGCAACATCAGCATGACAGCGCTGACAGGAGGCCTCAATGTGCTTAAGCGGGCTGGTCAGCCAATGCTGCGTGTATTCGCTGCCTTGGGCGTCCCTGACACGCGGCATGTGGCAATCGGCACAGCTCAGCCCGAGATTGGCGTGAACACTGCCTTGGAAAAACTCAAATTCCGGGTGCTGTACCTTATGAACACCGGCGCCGGTACGCGGGTGTGTCCAGTCGGAAAATCTTTCTGCGTCAAGATGCGCCAGTGCATCTTCCGGCCGGAACCCGAAAGTCCAGGGGAAGACGATTTTGTTTTCCGTGCCCGGGCCTTCGAAGTAATATTCGGAGTGACACTGAGCGCAAGTCAGTGAGCGCATGTCAAAGTCGGCCAAAGTTTTCCCCTGTGCTGTAATCGCTTCCTCCAGCCAGGGGCGGGTCAGGCGCAGCGCAAAATCCGGGCTTTGCGGATCGTGACAGTCAATGCAGGCCACCGGGTGGTCTGTTTTCCTGGCCGCCTCGCTCCAGAACATGGTATCAAACTCTTTCTGCCCGTACTGAGCCGTCAGTGCCGGGTAGTCGGCTGACTTACAACCCCAGCACACGCCCCCAAACTTGGGGCGCCCGGTCACCAGCGTGTCCTCCACTGAATACATATGGCCGCGAGACTCGCGGAAGTCAAACCAAAAGCCGAACCCGTGGTACATAGCGCGCATAAAAGGATATCTGTCCAGTTTTTGATAAGGAACCGACCCGGCGTGTGCTGTAGCCTCCATTTCTTTTGTGCGCAGGTAACTCGCCACCTGTGCCGGAAACCTGTCACGCCAGTACTCTACCGCAGCCGGCGTCAGCGGCGGTGCAGTGACCGGCGCCGGCTGCCGCCGCGGGCCGGCCAGAGCAGCAAGCAACAGTATCAATAACAACAGCGGCAACAGGAACTTATTTGTCGTGCCTGTTTTCCTCTCCATCGCTATCTCGCCCTCTCAATATTAAAAATATTCCGACTCATTACGCTGCTATATTCAGCTTGCCTGTTTTATTCTGCAGGCAAGCTGTTTTTTCCTGCTTTGTTCTGTGCATTCCTTCAAAATTTGAACCTGCCGAGCAGGGTATTCAGTTCCTCGGCCAGTACCGCCAGGGAAGTTGAGGATGACGCCACCTCTTCCGCTGCCGCCGACTGCTCTTCAGAAGCTGCGGCCACACTGTGTATGCCGGAAACCATCTGGTTTGCAGCCGCGGTAATTTCCCGCAATCTTTCGGTCAGACCGCTGACTGCGCCGGTAATTTCCCTGAAAGACAAGCCGGCCTCCTGCGCTATCTGAGTACCGGCCACGACGTCTTTCCCGTTTTGCTCCATTTTCTCCACAGCTTCACCGGCTTCCGCCTGAATATCCAGTATCAGCTCATTTATCTTGCCGGCAGCTTTGGCGGACTGTTCAGCCAGTTTCCGCACCTCATCGGCCACTACCGCAAAACCCCGACCCTGCTCGCCGGCACGGGCCGCTTCAATAGCTGCGTTAAGCGCCAGCAAATTTGTCTGGTCCGCTATACCTGTTATCAGATTGGTGATCTGATTAATATCTTTTGACTTTTTACTAAGTCCGGCAATTGCCTTGCCGATTTCCGCAGTAGAGCCGGTGATGCTCTTCATTTGTTCAGCAACACGCGACACGCTTTTCTCTCCTGCTTCGGCAACCGTAGTGGCATTCGTAGCTGCAGCGGCTATTTGCTGCACGCTCGCAACCACGTCTCCCACGGTCAATGAAATCTGATTCATGGTAGCCGAATTTTCTGTGCTGACAGATGTGGCCTGCTCGGAGCTTGCACTCAACTCCTGGGCAGATGCGGCGACAAGGTCCGCTTTTAGTCCTATTTGTCTCAGCAAATCCCGTAATTGCTGAGACATTTTCCGAAAAGCCTCAGCCAGCCGGCCCACCTCATCTCCGGAGAGAACCGCGATATCGGTGGTTAGGTCCCCTTCCGACAGCCTTTTCGCCGAGGTTACCAACTCAGCAACAGGCCGGGTAATGCTGCGGGTTATATAAATGCCCACCGCCATAAGAAACGCAACACCGGAAGCTATAATCACGATCGCGTTTGCTCTGGCATTGGCAACGTCGGCAATGCTTGCGTCGAAATAATACTTTGCCGCTGACCTTTTATTGTTTATCAAGTCAACCAGCAGAGCATTTGTCTGTTGAAATAACAAAGCGGCTTCTTCTGTTACCAGCTCTTGGGCCGCCGCGTTTTCTCCCGCCCGGACCAGTGCCGGAATCTTTTCTGCCTCGACAAGATACGCCGCCCATGATGAAGCAAACTGGTCCAGCAATTTTCCCTCATCCTGCAGAAGTTCCAGGGCTCGGACCATTTCCATATATTCATTAACTTCCTGTTTGAATAACTCTTTTTCTTCCGCACCGGCTGCCCCCGCCGAGGCAACATAGCCGTAAAGCGTCCTGTAATGGTTGGAAGTCGCGGCTTGTAAATGCCCGCTGTAGTAAACGCCCTGCAGCTTGATGTCATGCAATTTGTTTATTACAGTATGCAGCCTGTTGTTGGCGGAAATAACTACTGCGCTTAGCCCAATGGTCACAATCGCGATTGCCAGGCCCAAGCAACAAGCTTTTAATCCGATGTTTAGGTTTCGCCAGAACATTTGTTACCCTCCTCGTGCTTTCAACTTTCAGGTAAATGCTGGAATCAAGCATTTACTGGCCGACTGAAATATAGTATAACAGAAATATTTGCCTTTGCAAAGAAAAAGAGACGTTTTTTGACGTCTCCCGAAATGTTATGCCAGAAAAAATTTTTGCTTACTGTTGTTCGACATTAATCAGGCCGGCCTCATGCAAGGCAATTATTACGTCCTTTATATCGGCCTTTTTGTCTTGCGGCATTGCAGCTACAAAGGAATCAATCTTCTTCTGCCCTACCAGTTTAGTAACTTTTAGATTGCCGACTACAAAGCTGCCAGCCATATACACGACACCTCCCTGACGTTTTTCTTAGTGTCGCCAAGGAGAAAGCTCCTTATACCGGTCCAAGCCGGCGCTTTCCTCTGAAGTTCTCATGCCGGCAGGTACCAGCGCAAAACGAGTACCACGCCCATACCAACCGTAATGGTCAGGAGCATATTTTTTGTCAGTGAAGCCACCAGCAGAGCCGGTAAGGAAGCCAGCAAGTAACTGTTGCCAAGTGAAATATAGAACTGGCCTTCCGCCATCAGGACTCCGGGAACAACAAGTGCAGCCAGCACAGATACCGGGACATAGCGGAGCCAGGCCACAACGACATCGGGTATTTTCAGTTGTGTCAGCACATACATGGGCAGGAAGCGGGGCAGGAAAGTAACCAGCGCCATCCCAAGAATAATTAAGAAAGTTTCTGCCATTTTTCTGTCAGCACCCCCAAGGTGGCAGTACAGGCAGTAGCCAGGATAATATACCAGCTGCCCGGAACGCAGAGATAAAAAATAACAGCCAGCAAACCCGAGATACAGGCAGCCAGCAGCAGTCTCTTTTCCGTGGCTTGAATCACAAGGAGAAAAATAAACATGGCGTAGAGAGCATAGCCCATGGTCAGGGCAGCGTCACGGCCGTCAAAAAAGTGGCCGAAGAGGCCTCCCAGAGCCCCCCCCAGCACCCAACCGGCGTACGCTGTGCCAAATAGTCCTATGATAAACAAATAACTGCGCTCGTACTTTTTAAATTCACCACAAGCCAAAGCATAGTTTTCATCGGTCAGCCAAAAGGCAAGCAAAGGCAAAACCCGGCGGGGGTAGGTTTGCAGGTGCGGCGCAAGGGAAGCGCTCATCAGCAAATGACGCAAATTCACGATAAATACCGTGGCAATTACGGCCGCTCCAGCGGAGCCGGCCGCCAGCATGTTGACGGCAATAAACTGCGCACTCCCGGCAAAGACCAACAAAGACATGACTACTATGAGAGGCAGCTCAAAGCCTGCAAGGCTCGCCAACGCACCATAGGCAAAGCCCAGCGGAAGATAGCCCAATACGATGGAATAAGCCTTTTTTGCTCCTCCGCGCAACTCGGCCCAGTAGATCAGCATCCCCTCCCCGGCAATACATTACAATATTAAGAAAAAGACCAGCTCAGCAAGAACTGGCATTTATATTTCTATTGTTGCAGCACCTTGAATCAGGTAATCAGCGCTTTGAAAACTGGGGAGCCTTGCGTGCTTTTTTCAGGCCGTATTTTTTCCGCTCCTTCATTCGCGGGTCGCGGGTCAGAAAGCCGGCCCTTTTCAATGCCAGCCGGTAGTCACCTTCCGCCTGGAGCAAGGCACGTGCTATGCCGTGACGGATGGCACCCGCCTGGCCGGTCGTTCCGCCGCCCTCAACGTTGGCCAGAACATTAAACCTGCTTAATGTTTCAGTAAGCTTTAACGGCTGCCTGACAATAGCCTTCAGAGTTTCCAAACCAAAATAGACATCGATGTTCTTATCATTAATAGTTATCTGACCCTTGCCCGGGACAAGCCAGACACGGGCAACAGCGTTTTTCCTTCTTCCAGTGCCGTAATACTTAGCTTGTATCAATTCTCTCTCCTCCCTTTCTTGCTTTAAAACTGCCATGCTACCGGCTGCTGGGCCTCGTGCGGATGCTCACCGTTCTCATAAACGCGGATTTTTTTTAGCATCGCCCTGCCTAGCCGGTTATGAGGCAGCATCCCTTTAACAGCCAGCATCATTACCCGTTCCGGGCGGCTGGACAGCAACTCCCCATACGAAATCTTTTTGAAGCCGCCGGGGTAGCCTGAATGGCGGTAATGAAATTTCTGTTCCGCCTTTTTTCCGGTCAAAACAACCTTGGCGGCATTAATAACCACCACATGATCACCGGTATCTATGCCCGGAGTAAATATGGGCTTATGTTTGCCGAGCAGGATGCGGGCGATTTCACTGGCCACCCGGCCAAGCGGCTTGCCGTTCGCGTCAATGAGATACCAGCTGCGCTTAATCTGCCCGGCTTTTGGCATAAACGTGGTACGCACTCTTTTTCCTCCTTGCAGTACACTGCGGTCAAAGCACCGTTAACGGGGCAGAAAACGGCACGCAGACACAACGTAATTTTATAATAACCGGTCAGACCTGTCAAGCGACAGGCTGAACAACTTATTGAAATGTTTCCTCAGTTGCAAGCCCGGCATTTGCCTGCGGCCAGTTCGGACTAGGATAAGCTACTCCAGGTAGTCCTTGAGCCGCTTGCTGCGCATTGGGTGACGAAGTTTGCGCAGGGCCTTGGCCTCGATTTGCCGGATACGTTCCCGCGTTACGCCAAAAGCCTGACCTACTTCCTCCAGGGTGCGGGAACGCCCGTCATCAAGGCCGAAGCGCAGCTTCAACACTTTCTTTTCGCGGGGAGTAAGCGTTTCCAGTACATCATCAAGCTGCTCCCTCAGCAACTCAAACGCCGCTGCTTCCGCCGGAGCCAGTACGTCCTGATCTTCGATAAAGTCGCCGAGGTGCGAATCGTCTTCCTCTCCGATAGGGGTTTCCAGAGAAACAGGCTCCTGGGCGATTTTCAGGATTTCGCGTACCCGTTCCTCTGAAATGCTCATGACATGAGCAATCTCCTCAGGGGTTGGTTCACGTCCCAAATCCTGGACCAATTGCCGGGAAACACGAATCAGCTTATTAATTGTCTCTACCATATGCACCGGGATGCGGATGGTACGCGCCTGGTCGGCGATAGCCCGTGTGATGGCCTGGCGAATCCACCAGGTTGCATACGTGCTGAATTTATAGCCTTTGCGGTAGTCAAATTTTTCCACCGCCTTAATCAATCCCATATTGCCTTCCTGGATTAAATCCAGAAACAGCATGCCCCTTCCCACATACTTTTTGGCGATGCTGACTACCAGGCGCAGGTTTGCCTCAGCAAGGCGCCGTTTGGCTTCTTCGTGTCCGGACTCCATTTTTTTGGCCAAATCTATTTCCTCATCAGGCGTTAGCAGCGGAATCTTGCCGATTTCCTTAAGGTACATGCGTACCGGGTCGTTTATACTGATCCCCTCGGGGAAGGTAAGCTCCAGTTCCTCTTCCGGGGCTTCTTTTACCCTGACGCTCTCTTCTTCCAAGGGTTCAAGTTCGACTATTTCTTCAACAACTTCCACGCCCATGCGGGAAAGATGATCATAAAAATCGTCGATCTCTTCTGTGTTGACCTCCAACTCCTGCAACGGTTCGATCACTTCCTTGTAAGTCAGCAAACCGCGCTTTTTACCGCGCTGAATGAGCTCCTCCTGGATTATTTTAAGCCGTTGCTCCTTTTCAATTAAGTCAGCCAAGAACTTTCCCTCCTTCCCCGGGGCGGTTTAATTTTTCTTCCAGTTTACGCAACTCCAGCCACATTCTTGACAACTCGTTATATTCCCCTTTCGCTGACACAGGGTCAAGTCCGGCCATCTTCTCTTCCAGTTCCTTACGCCGGCGGGCACTCTGCAGGCGTTTATACCGCCTTACACAATCCTGGATCGCCCTTTTGGCAATATTACCCTCATATTCTTCCTGCATTAAAAGCCCGCCCAGCAACTGCCGGTACCTTCCTTCCGGCAGCAGTTCGTGCAGCCTGGCAGGAGTAAAGTTTTCCCGTTTTCTCATTATTTCCGCCAAAACCGGCTGCAACTCCGCGGGGAAGTCCTGCATCTGGATCTCAGCAGCCACTTCGCTGATTAAGTCCGGAAAACGGGACAGCAGGCTAAAAATTTGCACCGTCACCCTCTCTTCGGCTGTTAGAGAGGTCACTGGCGGCAAAATCGGAACAACGCGCTGCCCCTGGGAGGGAGAACGGCCGGAGGGCCGCAGCTTTTTCCGCAGCTCTTCACGAACCGTTTCTACGGGGACTTTTAGCAGTGTAGCAGCTTTCTCCAAGTAACTGTCACGTTCAACCGCATTTTCTACCGACAGCAGGGCCGCAGTCAATTTGTCGATAAAGCGGAGGCGCTCGTCATTCTTTTGCAGATTGTGCTGTTCAGCCAGTACCTGTAACTGCCAGTCGCCCAGCAGCAACGCCGTTCCCAGGATACGTTCGCGAAAAGCTTCTCCTCCAAAGCCGGCGATAAAACCATCAGGGTCTGTGCCGGCCGGGAGGCGACCGATCTTGACAAGGCAACCCGCCTGGCGCAAGACTTGCAGCCCGCGCCAGGTAGCGGCAAGACCTGCGGCGTCAGCATCATACACAAGCAAAACTTCTTCCGCCCAGGATTGCAGCAGCCTCCCCTGAATCTCTGTCAGCGCGGTGCCCAGCGTGGCGACAGCATGGGTAATCCCGGCCTGGTGAGCTGTGATTACATCCATGTACCCCTCAAAAACAACGGCCTGCCTCTCCCTGCGGATCGCTTCTTTGGCCAAATGCAGGGCGTATAGATTCCTTCCCTTTTCAAAAAGCGGCGTTTCCGGCGAATTTAAATACTTCGGTGATCCTTCGCCCAAGACCCGGCCGCCGAAAGCAATCACTTCGCCGCGCTGGTTATGGATAGGGAAAATTATGCGGTTGCGGAAACGGTCGTAAACCGTTTTCTTTTCACTCTCTGATAATAGTCCTGCTGTCAGCAGCTCCGGATACGCAAATCCTTTATTACACAGAAAATTCTTCAGGCTGGCCCAGGAGTCCGGAGCAAGCCCCAAGCCAAAACGCCTGACAGTTTCCGGCGACAATCCGCGCTTCTCCAGGTAGCGCCGGGCACTGTTCCCGGCTTCAGTATGGAGCAGAACATCCTGATAAAACCCTGCTGCCAGCTTAAAGGCCTCCAGCAGACGTTCTTTCTGCCTGCGTCTCTGCTCGGCCGCAGGAGAAACTTCCACATCAGGCAGCCGTATTCCTGCCCGGCCGGCCAAGACACGAACCGCTTCAGGAAAAGATATCCCCTCCGACTTCATTAGAAAACTAAAGACATTTCCGCTTGCACCACAACCAAAACAGTGAAAAATCTGTTTATCCGGCGCAACGCTGAAGGAGGGCGTCTTTTCAGAATGGAACGGGCACAGTCCCCAAAAGTTGCGACCGGTCTTTTTCAATTGTACATACTGAGAAACAAACGCGGTAATATCAGTTCTGGCCCTGACTTCTTCGATTACCTCATCTGGAATATTACCGTCCATTTTCACCCACCTGTCATTCCTGTAACCGGCACTTTTTGTTTTTCATCAGCCGGGGAAATCCTCTCTGATGCTGTCATGCTGCTATTAAAAAACCTCATCTCAAAGAGAGACGAGGTTGCTTGCCGGCAAGTACCTGTTTGTCTCTGCACAAGATGCTTACGAATTCCTCCTCCCTGCCTGCGGTCAACTGGATCATCTTCTCAAGTCGGTCTATACCGGATTATTCTGCCCTAAACTATATTTACTTTAATTATTAATTCATTCTACGCGCCTCAACTGTTTCCTGCTAAACTGTAAAAAATTTCAGGAAGTCATCCCGCAATGCATATTATATGCCAATTGCTGTTTATTATGCGATTTTGCCCTTTATCTTCCATTTTTGCTAGATTGCTTTTTTTAAGGTAAAGGAAAAAGTCGACCCGCGGCCCAAGGCGCTCTTTAAGCCAACCTTTCCGCCGTGCGCCTCCACTATCTGCCGGACGATGGCCAGTCCCAGTCCCGTCCCTCCGGGGCCCCGGGTACGCGCCCTGTCCACTCTATGAAAGCGCTCCCAAACCTTCTCTTGCTCTTCGGGAGGTATACCAACACCGGTGTCGGTTATGCTGACCCTGACAGTTGAGCCTTCCTCCACTGCAGATAGTTTTATGCGCCCACCTTGCGGAGTAAAAGCAATCGCATTGCCCAGCAGGTTTATCAGTACCTGCTGCAGCCAATCCTGGTTGCCAAGTACCGCCGGCAAGTTTTCAGGGTAAGCCACTTCCGCCAGCAATCCCTGGCTCTCCAGCTGCGGCGACAGTTTTGCAACTACGTCATCAAGCATCTTTTCCAGCCGGACCGGTTCCATCGGCCATTTGACCTGGCCTGTTTCCAGCCGGGAAAGGTCAAGAAGGTCGTTAAACAGCCGGTTGAGCCTGATCGTTTCGTCAAGAATGACGCGCAAATACTTTTCCTGACTTCCGGGATCTTCCGCCATACCGTCTAGCAAAGCCTCGACAAAGCCCTGGATTGAAGTCATCGGCGTCCGCAACTCATGAGAAACGTTGGCCACAAAGTCGCTCAGTTTGTTTTTCTCCTGGGAAAGAGCTTCCACTGTCTGCTGCAACGTGGCAGACATATAATTGAAGGTCACTGCCAACTGGCCCACTTCGTCAGACGAGGTAACCTCCACCTGCTGACGGTAGTCGCCCGCTGCTACCGCATGAGCGGCGCGATTCATCTGCTGCAGTGGATAGCTAATTGACCTGGACAGATAATACCCGACAAATGCAGCCAGGACAACCGCCGCTAAAGCAGCGTAAAGAATCAGCAAGTGAACCTGGGAAACGGTCTCAGTAATTCCGGCCAGCGTTCCGTGCAGGAGAACAGCCCCCGTCACTTCTCCCGCAACGACCATGGGTACAGCCACGCTGACCAGCTGTTGGGCACTGCTTGTGTGGTAACCTCGCTTAGCTACGATTTCGCCGCGCAGGACTGCGTCAAGCTCCCCCGGGGTAAGGGGAAGCCCTGCTCCCTCAAATTCGTGGGAGGACGCCAGCAGCAGCATGTTCCTGTCGACAGGGACGACGTGCGCGTTCAAAAAGCGGTCAAGCAAAAACAGCGGGTCATCTGTCGTCCGCTGATCCTGAAAACCAAGCTTATAATCGGTCAGGATCCCTGCAATTTCCCGTCCTTTGGCCACCAACTCCCTTTCCCGCTGAAAAAAATAGAAATTTTGAAACAACTGGGAAAGGAAGAGGCCGACTACCAATACGGCTATCAAAATGATGGCCAGGTAAGTAGACAGCAGTTTGCCGAAAATACTGCCTTTCATTTATCCGGCACCTCGAATTTGTATCCCACACCCCAGATTGTGCGGACATGGCAGGCGGCAGTCCCGTCTTTTTCAACTTTTTCCCGCAGTCTTTTGATATGCGTGTCCACCGTCCTCAGGTCGCCATAATAATCATAGCCCCAGACAGCGGCAAGCAACTGCTCCCTGGTGAAAACTTTGCCGGGGTGCCTGGCCAAAAACAAGATAAGGTCGAATTCTTTTGGGGTAAGTGATACCAGTTGGCCGGCTACCCGCACTTCGCGTGCCGGCAGGTCGATCAGCAAGCCCGGCAGCATGATTTTACCGCCGTCTGCTGCCGGTTTGTCCGGCGCGGCGCGGCGCAAGACCGCCTTAACGCGGGCAACCAGTTCCCGGGGAGAAAAGGGTTTCGTCAGGTAGTCATCAGCGCCAAGTTCCAGACCCAAAATCCTGTCAAACTCCTCACCCTTTGCTGTCAGCATGATAATCGGGGTACGGGCAGTTTTCCGCACCTCACGGCAGACATCCCAGCCGTCCAGTTTGGGCAACATGATATCAAGAATAATCAGTTGCGGGCTAAGCGTCCTTGCCTTTCGCAAGCCTTCCTCGCCGTCTGCAGCTGCCGCTATTTTAAAGCCTTCTTTTTCCAGGTAAAGGCGGACGAGCTCGCGAATATGCGCTTCATCATCAACAACAAGAACCAGTCCTTCGCTCATGCCCCTCCTTCCCGGCGCTTGCCTGCAAAACAATGCCAATATGGCGAAACAAAACGTTTTCCTGTTTCGCCAAAGACATTATACCTTAAATTACGCGGCTGCACAATGACCTTCGCAACCGGCTACGGAAAGCCACCCAGTAATTTCCTTAATCTATTGCTGCAGGATTTAGCAGGAAGTGACCGAATAGAACTCGAATAGAAATCTATGCATAACAGTGTTTCGGGGAGGATCAACCGTGCTGAAGAAAATAGTTTCGACTCTGCTGCTATTATCCCTATTTTTCAGTATATTTCCTGTTTCAGCAGCTCCGGCCGCAGTTTTTGATGTAGCCGCCGGCTCCGCCGTGCTTGTAGAAGCTTCTACCGGTCAGTTACTTTTTGACAAAGGCGCAGACATCCCTTTACCTCCGGCCAGCATCACCAAGCTGATGACGCTGCTGTTGGCGCTGGAAGCGGTGGAAAAGGGTCAGGTTGCCTGGGACGAACCGGTAATTGTTTCGGAGCGTGCCTGGCGGATGGGCGGGTCGGAGATGTTTTTGAAAATAGGACAGGAGGTTACTTTCGGCGACCTGCTGACCGGTATTTCCGTCGTCTCGGCCAATGATGCCTGCATTGCCGTGGCCGAGCACCTGGCCGGCAGTGAAGAGATCTTTGTGCAAAGAATGAACAAGCGCGCCGCCGAGCTTGGCCTGACACATTCCAGTTTTGTGAACTCATCAGGCATACCCGCTGCGGGCCACCAGATGAGCGCCCGGGACATCGCGCTGCTGTCACGGCACCTGGTGCAGAAACATCCAAAAGTACTGGAGCTCTATGCCAAACGTGAATTTACCTTCAACGATATCCGCCAGTTCAACCGCAACCCGTTACTCGCCCGCTTCCCCGGAGCTGACGGTCTGAAAACAGGCTGGACCGATGAAGCAGGCTACTGCCTGGTAGGGACAGCCGTACAAGACGGGATAAGGCTGATTTCCGTGGTTCTCAACACCGCCGGGGAGCAGGAACGGTTAACTGCCACCCAGAAATTGTTAAATTACGGTTTTCGAAATTTCGAACTGCATACCGTCGCCGCTGCCGGCGACCATATTGGTGAAGGCGTACTGGTCAGGGACGGGAGAAAACTGCGCGCTCCCGTCACCGGCAAAGAAGACATCCGGGTGATGCTGCCGGCAGGACGGCAACCGGCTGATTTGCAGCTGCTGATCGCAGAACCTGCAGATTTACCGGCTCCCGTCACGGCAGGCACAAGTGCCGCCACTTTGGAGGTGCGCCTTGACGGGATAACGCTCACGACGGCTGAACTTGTCACTGCAGAAGACATCAGCCGGGCCAACTTAGTTGTACGTCTGTTTCGTGCAATCAGCCGCCTGTTTCTTAACCTGTTTTAAGCGCAGCTGCTCAGGCCTTCATAACTTTGGCCTGACCGTCAACAACAAGCTTGCCGTCCTGATTTACGACCGTTGTTTTTAAAATCAGGATCTTTTTGTTTTCTACCTTTTCCACAACTTCCACCACGACCGTCAGCGTGTCGCCAAAAAACACAGGCGCAGTGAACTTCACTTCCTGTGACAAGTAGATAGTATTAATGCCGGGCAAATCCGTCCCCAATACTGTTGATATCAGCGAAGCGGATAACATACCGTGGGCGATGCGCTGTTTAAAACGGCTCCCGGCCGCGAATTCGGCATTAACATGTACGGGATTGAAATCGCCGGTAATTCCGGCAAACCCATATACATCAGCCTCACTGATTGTTTTGGAAAAGCTTGCTTTGTCGCCAATCCTGACCTCCTCAAAACCTCTGTCATTCATCTCCTCTATCCCTCTTTCGAAATTTTTGTTCGATGTGCCTGATCATGGATAATCCTGAATTACTTATCCAACATTTTGCTTAAATTTTCTATTCCAGCCTGTTTTAACGCCGCATGGGCGGCAGCCAGGCGTGCTACCGGCACCCGGAACGGTGAGCAAGACACATAGTCCAGTCCGGCCTGGTGGCAAAACTCGATTGAAGACGGCTCACCGCCGTGTTCGCCGCAAATGCCGATTTTCAGGTCCTCTCTGACGGCACGCCCCCGGTCCACGGCCATCCTGACCAGTTCTCCCACCCCTTCTCTGTCCAGGACGGCAAAGGGATTCTCCGGAAGAATTTTTTGCTGCAGGTAATGGTGCAGGAATTTGCCTTCGGCATCATCCCGGGAAAAACCAAACGTGGTCTGAGTCAGGTCATTGGTGCCAAAGGAAAAGAATTCGGCGTGCCTGGCAATGTGGCCGGCAATGATACAGGCGCGCGGCAGTTCAATCATAGTGCCGGTCTTATAGGCAAATTCAGTGCCGCTGTCTTTCATGACTTCGGCCGCCGCTTCATCCACCAGTTCCCGCATCATTTTCAACTCGTTTTCGTGCCCCACCAGCGGTATCATCACCTCGGGCAGAACTTCTATTCCCCGCCTGGTTAAGGAAATGACGGCTCGGAAGATAGCCAGCGCCTGCATTTTGTAAATCTCCGGAGTCACAATTCCCAACCGGCACCCGCGGTGCCCCATCATGGGGTTAAATTCATGCAAGGCACGCGCCTGACGTAGCAGCACCTCTTTTTCCCTCAGGAGCTCCGGCTGATTGCCACGTTCTTTCAGCAGGGTTACTTCCACCAGCAGCTCTTCCAGGTTGGGTAAAAATTCGTGCAGCGGCGGGTCCAGCAGACGGACGGTCACCGGCAGATTCTCCATAGCCTGGAAAATCCCCTCGAAGTCGCCCTGCTGCATTGGCAGGAGCTTGGCCAGGGCCCGTTCGCGCTCCTCTCTGTCCCGGGCCAGAATCATTTGCTGAACCACCGGCATCCGGTCCTGAGACATGAACATATGCTCGGTGCGGCAAAGGCCGACTCCTTCCGCCCCAAATTCCCGGGCCTTGGCGGCGTCCCCCGGTGTGTCGGCGTTGGCACGGACACCAATGGTTCTTACCTTGTCAGCCCAGGACAGCAGCCGGATAAATTCAGCGCTCAGCTCAGGGTCGATCAGCGGCACCAGCCCGGCCATAACCTGGCCGCTGGAGCCGTCTATGGACAGCAGGTCCCCCTCGCGGAACAGACGGCCGCCTGCTGTCAGGGTCTTTGCCGCCGGGTCAACTTTCGCGTCCTCACAGCCGGCCACACAGGGGATACCCATCCCGCGGGCCACCACCGCCGCGTGGCTCGTCATCCCGCCGCGGCTGGTCAGGATACCCTGCGCCGCTACGATGCCATGAATATCGTCAGGAGTAGTCTCCGGGCGCACCAGGATCACCTTTTCCCCTTCTCCGGCCAGGCGCTCCGCATCGTCAGCGTCAAATACAATCCGGCCGGAAGCAGCGCCCGGGGAAGCAGGAAGTCCTTTGGCCACTACGTCAAGCTTTGCCTTAGGGTCAATGCGGCGGTGCAGCAACTGGTCCAGCTGGGCCGGGTCAACCCGCAGGAGCGCCTCATCCCGGCTCAGCAGTCCTTCTTCAGTCATTTGCACGGCAATTTTAACCGTGGCCGCGGCTGTCTTTTTTCCGTTGCGGGTCTGCAGCAGATAAAGTTTACCGCGCTCAATGGTAAATTCAATATCCTGAATCTCCCGGTAGTGTTTCTCCAGCAATTCGCACAACGCGGCAAACTGCCGGTAGATTTCAGGCATGGTTTCAGCCATTTTGGCGATTGGGTGCGGGGTGCGCGTACCGGCGACCACATCCTCGCCCTGCGCGTTAAGTAAAAACTCGCCGTATAATTCCTTTGTCCCGTCGGCTGGGTTGCGCGTAAAGGCGACGCCTGTGCCGCTGTCGTCGCCCAGGTTTCCGAAAACCATGGCCTGAACATTGACGGCTGTCCCCAGGTGGTCCGGCAGCCTGTGTATCTGCCTGTAGACCGCAGCCCGCTGGTTGTACCAGGAATCGAAAACAGCCCTGACGGAGAGCAGCAGCTGTTCAAGCGGGTCCTGGGGGAAACTGCTCTTTGTTTCCCGGCTGACTATTTTCTGGTACGCGGCAACAACCTCCCGCAGGGCGGCGGCGTCCAGGTCCGTGTCGCTCCTGACCTCAAGCGCTTTCTTTTTCTCTTCCAGCGCCTTTTCAAAATAATAATGCTCAACTTTTAAGACCACGTCGCCAAACATCTGGATAAAACGCCGGTAGCAGTCATAGGCAAAACGCTGATTCCCCGAGGAGGCGGCCAGCGCCAGCACCGTTTTGTCGTTAAGGCCAAGGTTAAGCACCGTGTCCATCATGCCGGGCATGGAAAAGACCGAGCCGGAGCGCACGGAGACCAGCAGCGGATTGTCCGCGTCGCCAATGCGCTTGCCGGTAATAGTCTCCAGTTTATGTAACGCCTCGATCACCTCCTGCCGCAATTCATCCCAGATGACCTGACCACGGCGAAAATAATCGCGGCACGCTTCCGTCGAAACGGTAAATCCCGGCGGCACCGGCAGGCCGATACGAGTCATTTCAGCCAGGTTGGCTCCTTTCCCTCCCAACAGTTCCCGCATGCCGGCATGGCCTTCTGAAAAAAGATAAACATACTTAGGCCCCATGCTGAGGTTCCTCCTCCTTGATGATTTGCATGATTTTATTGGCTACTTCTTCCACCGCTTTGTTGGAAACGTCAAAAATCGGGCACCCTACTTTACGCATGACCTTTTCAGCGTATGCCAGCTCCTCAAGTATTCTCTCCAAGCTGGCATAGTTGGCGCCTACATGCAGTCCCAGCGTTTTCAGCCGCTCCTCGCGGATGCCGTTCAGCTGCTGCGGATTGATGGTCAGCCCGATTACCTTGTTGGGCGAAATCCAAAACAACTCCTGCGGCGGCTCGGCCTCCGGCAGCAGAGGCAGGTTGGCTACCTTCAGCCGTTTGTGGGCCAGGTACATGGACAGGGGCGTCTTGGAAGTCCGGGAAACACCGATTAAAACCACGTCGGCCAGCATCAATCCGCGGGGGTCTTTGCCGTCATCATATTTGACCGCGAACTCAATAGCCGCCACGCGGCGAAAATACTCCTCGTCAAGACGCCTGACCAGCCCCGGCTCCAGGCGCGGATCGATATGGAGCAGCCTGGCAAAAGCATCCATCATCGGACCCATCACATCTACTGTAATCAGTCCGCGCCGTTCGCTTTCCTCCATGATAACACGTCTCAGTTCCGGCAAGACCAGGGTATATGCTACCATCCCCCCGACCGCGGCGGCGTCTTCAATAACATCCAGCAGCGTTTCTACGTTGCCGACAAAAGGAACTCTCTTGATCTCCACGTGCCCGGAGTTAAACTGGCTGGCCACCGCCTTGACCACAAATTCCGCTGTTTCCCCGACAGAGTCGGAAACCACGTAGACAATCGGTTTGCGTATAGTTCCATCCAACCGTTTAGCGCACCACCTCTCGCAGCTATTTTTTCTGCATGATTTTAGACAGATCCCCCAGCACCAGAAAGACCGCTCTGACCTGAGCCAGCAAAGCAAGACGGTTGTTCCGCAACGCTTCGTCGTCTACCATCACCATCACCTCGCCAAAGAAACGGTCGATGACCGGCTGCAGGGAGGCAAGTTCCAAGAGCAAAGCGGAGAAGTTACCTGCTGCGGCATGAGCGCCGGCAGCCTCCGCCACTGCCTGACCGGCCTGGTATAAGGCGCGTTCCGCCTCTGTTTCAAAGCGCTCCGGGTCGGGCCGGCCGCCGGCAAAATCACGCACCAGTCCGGCCGCCCGGGTAAAGGGAGTCAAAATATTTTGCAGCTCAGGAGTAGCCAGCTTCTCCTGCAGCGCCACCGCCCGGGCAACCAGTCCCGGCAGGCTGTCAGTGCTGCCGCCAAGCACCGCCTCTATGCAATCGTGCCGCAGCTCTTTCTCCTCCAAGAGGTGCCGCACACGCTGCAGCAGAAACTCCCGGACACCGGCCGCTGCCTCATCAGCCGGCCGCGCTGTCTTGCCGGCCAGGTTGCCGACAGCCAGGCGGGCCAGGCTGGCAAGTGAAAGGTCAAGGTCGTGGGCAAGCAATGTGGCGACTACGCCCATGGCGCTGCGGCGCAAGGCATACGGGTCCTGTGAGCCGCTCGGGATCAGGCCGAGGCCAAAGCAGCCTGCGAGCGTATCCAGTTTATCGGCTATGGCCACAACAGCGCCCGGCAGGCTCTCCGGCACCCTGTCCCCGGCATGGCGCGGGGCGTAATGTTCCCCGATGGCGGCGGCAACCGCCTCCTGTTCGCCGGAAAGCAAAGCGTAATGCCGCCCCATCGTTCCCTGCAGCTCCGGAAATTCATAGACCATCTGGGTCAGCAAATCGGCTTTGCACAAGCCGGCGGCCCGGGCCGCCGCCTGTGCCGTGCCGGCGGGCAGCCTGAGCGCGGCGGTGAGCGCCTGGGTAAGACGTACAATCCTTTCCGTTTTGTCGGCCATGGAGCCAAGCTGCTCCATAAAAACCAGGGAATCCAGATCTCCGGCATATTCATCCAGCGTCTTCTTGCGGTCTTCCATAAAGAAAAACCGTGCATCAGCCAGGCGGGCGCGCAGTACCCGCTCATTTCCCGCCCGCACGCTGCCCAGGAATTCCTCGCGTGTTCCGTTACAAACCGCGACGAAACTGGGACGCAGATTGCCGCTTGTATCAAAGACGGGGAAGTAGCGCTGGTGAGTGCGCATGACCGTAATCAGGACTTCAGGCGGTATTTCCAGATATGCCGGGTCAAAGCGCCCGCTGACCGCATTAGGATACTCTACCAGGTAGTTGACTTCCGTCAGCAATTCCTCATCCAGGGTTGACACGCCGTCAAGCAGCTGTGCGGCACGGGAAACCTGCCCGGCAATCACTTGCCGTCGCTTTGCCTGGTCGACAAGAACATAGTGGGCCGCCAGTCGCTGTTCGTACTCCTCTGCTGAAGAAAAGCCAATTTTCCCGGGCGCCAGGAAGCGGTGCCCGCAGGAGTTGCGTCCGGACTGCAGGCCGGCATAGGTAAACCCCACCAGGTCGCTGCCGTAAAGAGCGCAAAGCCAGCGGATCGGCCTGGCAAAGCGCACCTCTTTGCTGTACCAGAACATAGGCTTGGGGAAAAGCAAAAGAGAAATGACCTTCGCACATAGGTCCGGAAGAATTTCCGGCGACGGCCGGCCGGCTGCCTGGCGGACGGCAACGACATAGGCGGTTCCGTCAGTTGTTTCCGCCTGCAGTTCTTCCACGGCGACACCCTGAGCCCGGGCAAATCCTCTGGCCGCTCCTGTCGGCTGCCCATCCCGGTCAAAGGCCGCCGCCAGCGCCGGACCCCTTTTCTTCTCTCGCAAGTCCTGCTGGCACTCCGCCAGGCCGGAAACAAGCAGCGCCAGCCGTCGCGGTGTGCCAAGCGTTCTGATTTCACCATGCGGGAGGCGCGCCAGCCGCAACTCCTCGCGTGCGTTTTCCCGCAGGCTCCGCAAGGCGTCTTCCATAAACCGGGCGGGCAGCTCCTCCGTACCAATCTCCAGCAATAAAGTCCGGCTAGGCATGATGCTGTTCCCCCTTATGCAGGAGCGGATAGCCCAGTTCCGCCCGTTGCTCAAGATAAGCTCCCGCACAGAGCCTAGCCAGGTTGCGGACGCGGGCGATATAAGAGGTCCGTTCGGCGACGCTGATCGCTCCGCGGGCGTCCAACAGGTTAAAAGTATGCGAACATTTCAGCACATAGTCATAGCCCGGCAGAACGAGCCGCTTTTCCAAAAGCCGCCTGGCCTCCTGTTCGTAAACATTAAACAGGGCAAACAGCATCTCCGGGTCAGCTTCGGAAAAGGCGTAGCGGGAATGCTCCACTTCCGCACGGTGAAAAATTTCGCCGTAAGTAATGCCGCCGACCCAGCGCAGGTCGAAAACATTCTCCCGTCCCTGCAAATACATGGCGATGCGTTCCAAGCCGTAAGTAATTTCGGCTGAAACCGCCTCCACATCGATGCTGCCTACCTGCTGAAAATAAGTAAACTGCGTGATTTCCATCCCGTCAAGCCACACCTCCCAGCCAAGCCCCCAAGCGCCCAGTGTCGGCGATTCCCAGTTGTCCTCCACAAAGCGGATGTCGTGTTCTTCAGGGTTAATACCCAACTCCCGCAGCGAGTCAAGATAAAGGTCCAAGATGTCCGGCGGGGAAGGCTTAATGATTACCTGGTACTGGTGATGCTGAAAAAGGCGGTTCGGGTTTTCACCGTAGCGGCCGTCAGCCGGCCTGCGGGACGGCTCCACATAGGCCACCGACCAGGGCTCCGGCCCTAAGGTGCGCAAAAAAGTGGCTGGATTCATCGTGCCGGCCCCCTTTTCCATATCGTAAGGCTGCAGCAGAATACAGTTGTGCCTGGCCCAGTAGGCCTGCAGTTTTAAAACCATGGCCTGAAAATCCATTGTTCAGAGCCTCCTAACGAAAATAGAATCGCCCAACAATATTTTCATCCCCGGTGGCGACGATAAATCGTCGTGAGCGACTCCCTTGAAAATAAAAAAGAAACCCCCGTCCAACATAGGGACGGGAATTCCCGCGGTTCCACCCTACTTGGCATGTCGTCATGCCCGCTCATTTTCAGCCCTGTTTCGAAAGCGCCCTTCCGCTGGTTCTCAAGGCCGGGCTTGCACCATCCCCGGCTCGCTGGCAGGTCCGCAGCGTACTCCTCTTTCCAGGCATCTTTTTCTTTTACTATACTGTAACAGAAAGCGACACCGGCGTCAAGACTGGCGCATCGACACATTTGCCCTCTTTTATTGGTCTTTTTGTTGGCTCTCCGAAAACGCCGCATCCTCCGGGCGCTGCAATTCCAGCCGGTACCTTGCCAGAAGCAGCGCTACCGCCCCGGCAGCAGCCAGCTTCGGGGCAAGCAGCGCTCCGGCCAGCCCCAAGGCGGCAGGAATTTCAAGCACCGTCCGGTCTTCGTTCTTAATCCTCAGCCGCAGCCGGTTGCTCCTGACAAGCGCCTTTTTCACCTGTTCCAGCATATTGCCGGCCATGCGGCCGTATCGCGTGTTATCTTCTTCCTGCCGTCCCGTTTCCGACAGCACCAGCGCCTCCACTACATCTCCCTGCGCCTCTGTCAGCAGTTGGCGGGCTGCGGAGTAACTTAAGCCGGTCCTTTCCCTGATCAGGTCAATCTTTTCTAAAGAGTAGTCCATCGTGTTGCCTCCTTTGTTATACATGACGTCGAAAACCCGTCCTGCATCTTGACGTTGCGTATAGCTGAAAGTAGTATCTCACCGGCACGGCAATAATATTATTCAGTGCCCTTCCGTCAGGCTGTGCAGAACCTCCAGCGACTTAAAGCGGGTCTTCCCCACCGCTTTAGCAATGAGGACCCGGCTGACACGGTGAATTTCCCCGCTGAGCACTGCCGGCACGCGGCAAACACTCAGGCGGTAAAAGCCGAGCTCAAGGAAACGCTTCATCACGGCCACAGCCGCCCCGCTGACCGCAAAGGCTTCCGCGCTTGCCGCACACCGGCTGCAAACGAGTCCTCCGGACGGCGGGTCAAACCGGTAGGGCCCCGGTCCCCGGCAAAACAGACAAGCATCAAGGACAGGCCGGTAGCCAAGCAGCGAGAGAAGATTCAGTTCGAAGCAACGGGCGGCGCGGGCTGGCTGCGTTTCAGCCTCCAGAGTGGTCAGCGCTTGCAACAGTAAAGAAAAAACCGGAACGGCCGGCTCGTGCTCGGGCAAAGAAGACTCACATAATTCGCAAAAGTATTGGGCATGAGCTAACAACAAAGGATTTGAGCACAGCTTACGGTGATGGTTCAGTGCTTCTCCCTGCAGCAAGGTAGCCAGGCTGGAGCGGCCCTGGTGCAACTGGTAATAGCCCAACGTCAGCGGCTCTACCCGTGCGGCTAACTTGCTCTGCACTTTGCGTACGCCACGAGCCACACCGGTCAGCAGCCCGCGTTTCCTGGTCAGCAGCGTCACCAGCCGGTCTGCTTCCCTGTATTCGCGGCTGCGCAGGACAAGGCCATAGTCCTTCCACTCCGCCATCAATACAATCCCTCACTCAAATTCCAGGCCCAGCTCCCGCCAGGTACCTTCCTTGTTCCGCCAGTCCCGCTTTACTTTTACCCAAAGCCGCAGAAAGACACGGCTGCCCAGCAAGCCTTCAATCTCCCGGCGCGACAGAGTGCCCACTTCTTTCAGTAAAGCTCCGTTTTTCCCGATCAGAATCCCTTTCTGCGACTCCCTTTCCACATAGATATTAGCCTCAATATCAAGTAAATCCTGCGACTCTCTCTGTTTTAAGGCCACAATTTCCACGGCGACGGCATGAGGCACCTCGTCCCTGGTCAGGGCCAGGACTTTTTCCCGCACTAGTTCTGCCACAAGCAGTTCGACCGGCTGGTCGGTAAACATATCAGCCGGATAGTAGCATGGTCCCTCCGGCAATCTCTCTGCCAGCATGGCCAGCAACAGCTCACTGTTTGCTCCGGTAAGCGCCGAGACGGCAAGCGTCGCACTGAAGGGAAACAGAGTACGGTAATGCCGCTGCAGCGCGGCAAGCTGTTCAGCCGTTGCCAGGTCCGCCTTGTTGACGGCCAGTATCACAGGAGTAGTAAGACCGGTTAAAGCGGACAGCACATATTCATCGCCGCTGCCGGGACCTGCCCGGGCATCGGCCAGAAAGAGGACAATGTCCACCTCCTGACAGGTGCGGAGCGCTACCTGGACCATCTTTTCGCCCAGCCTGTGATGCGGCTTATGGATGCCGGGCGTATCAATCAAAATCAGTTGATAATTATCGGTCGTCAGGACGCCGCGCAGCTTATTGCGCGTCGTTTGCGGCTTGTCTGAGACGATAGCCGTCTTTTCGCCGACCAGCGTATTAACCAGGGTGGACTTACCTACGTTTGGCCGGCCGATCAGCGCGACAAAACCGGAACGAAACAAAAAATCACCCCTTTGCCTCAATAATATAAT
Organism: Bacillota bacterium; assembly: GCA_018725565.1. Taxonomy (GTDB): domain Bacteria; phylum Bacillota; class Dethiobacteria; order Dethiobacterales; family Dethiobacteraceae; genus HKB214. Next base: position 24,008 of record QLUR01000012.1, read on the forward strand.
TTTCACTCATCCCGCGCCGGTCGAGTTCTAAAATGTACAAAGCCTGATAATTATCTTTCCAAGACAATATTATTAGCTTTCTTTTGGGATTCATCAGCAGTATAATTAAGTTAAGCAAGTGAATCTATTAACTTGCTTACTGGAAAGGAGTGGGATGCATGCCTGCAGTCCACCATCCCGTTGCCCCCAACATGAAGCGGCAGCAGCAAGAAGGTCGCAAGGCACTTATTATGAACATTGCTTTCTTTGCCGTCCTGCTCGTAGGTATTGTCCTTGTTCCCGTACTCGGGCTCTATTTCTCTGCAGCGGCTATTTCTCTGGCATTTGTCGCTTCCCTGTGCTACATTTACTTGACGTGAGCCGAGATGTAAAGTTGTCAAACGCCTCCGGCAGCAATTCCCTGAGGCGCATTTTTTTTTGCCGTCCCTGCAGGTTGGCTAGTATCACCTGCAAATCGGGTGCAAACTCGTAGAGTACCTGGCGGCACGCACCGCAAGGTGTAGCGGGTTCGGGGGAATCTGCCACCACGGCCACGGCGGCAAACTCACGCACCCCGGCCGCCACGGCGGCAAAAAGCGCAACACGCTCGGCGCAGACGGTCAGGCCGTATGAAGCGTTTTCCACGTTACAGCCGCAAAAAACCTGCCCGCTGGCAGCCTGCAGCGCCGCACCCACGGCAAAACCGGAATAAGGAGCATACGCCGCTGCTCTAGCCTCCCGGGCACAGTCTAATAACTCAGCGAAATCTTCCATCAGCAGCCTCCCAATCAGCGGATGTGCGCCGGCAGGGTCAGGGTAGGCAATTTTTCAATTTCTACCCTCAGGTTACGGGTCACCTGCAGGGTAATCCTAATGATATCAAGGCCGCTGGCCAGCACTTCCGGATCGCCTACGGCACTGATTACCACCGGGTTAACCGGAATTCTCTCATCGTTGACCAGAATAGACGGGCCGACACAGCGAATGGCGGAACTGGCGGTAAGGCGCTGGTTGGCAACGGCTACCCCGCGTGCCCCGGCGGCAAACAGCTCGTTAACCGTATCCCGCACGTCGGTTTCATGAATAATGGCTTCGTTGGTAAAGCCGTTCTCCGCGTCAAAGATTCTAACGATCACTCCCGGCCCGCTCATTTCAGCAAAGCCGGCTCTGGAGCGTACTTCATGCAAAGCTACACGCAGCGTATCGACTTCTCGTGCCAGCGCACGAACCTGCTCCTGCAGGTCTAAAGGCATCAGCAAACGGGCGCGGCCCTGGTCCACCTCCACATCCATCGTCAGGTCCTGGGCCAGTTCAGCCGGCCTGACTGTTTGTGCAATTGACAGCAGCGTCTGTTCGCTGAGCAGCCCGGCAGGTTCTACCTGTATCCCTTGATCCCTGGAAACCTGGACTGTAAGGCGCTGCTTGCCTTCCAGAAGCCTGAGCGCAGGGTCCTGGTTGATCAGAGACAACAGTGTTTCCCGCTGCCTGGCTTCGAATTCCTGCAGGATTCTTTCCTGAGTGCGACTGGCATTGGCCAGAATGGCCTTGCTCAATTCATTAAGATTAGCTGCCAGATCGATTTCATAGTTAAAGCGGGAGAGCGATTCGCGGACCGGAACGCGCGCTTCAACGCCCAGATTTTTGGCCAGCTGCCTGTTATACTCCACCAGATCTTTGGCCACTGCTTGCATGTTGCCTAACTGGTCAGCAACGCCCGGTATGCGATAGTTAAGCAGATAAAATCCGACAGCCGCTAATACGGTGTTGACAAAAAGCATTAGAATTAGTGCAGTCATCAGTCTGTGGTCTGCTGAAACGGCAATGCCTGCTCTGCGCATTGGGCAAGGGATCCTCCCTGCATTATTCTCTTTGAGTATTTCCAAGATATTTCTGCACCTGCACAAAAAACCCTTGCGCTGAAAGTATTAAAAAAAGTTAATCGATTGTACTGTGCAGCACCAATTATCTTAACGGAGCCCCTACAGCTGCAATAATTTCTTCTTCCCGGCGGCGCATCCGGCACTTCTCGTCTTCCTGCAGGTGGTCATAACCCAGCAGGTGTAACAGTCCGTGCGTAAACAGGTACAGAAGTTCCCGCTCCGAGCTGTGTCCATATTCCTCGGCCTGACGGGCAGCGCTTTCCAGAGACAGCACTATATCACCAAGTAAAACCTGCGCCATTGCCGGCTCCTGCCAATCGGTTCCCGTAAGCTGCGGAAAAGAAAGTACATCCGTTGGCGCATCTACGCCACGCCATTTTTTGTTCAGCCTGTGGATCGTCCGGTCGTCGCAAAGAACCACGCTTATTTCGGCAGCTGCTGGCAAGGCCACCGCTTCCGTAGCCAGCTGAGTGATTTTTTCCATTAAAGCCGCAACTTCAGGGGCAACAGCCCTCCTTCGGTTAAATATCAGGTTGACCGCCACTTCCGGGTCACTCTCCTTATAGTTTTGACACATTCTTTTCAGGTAGCTTGTCCCCGGTCGAATTCTTCATAAGCACGAATAATTTTCTGTACCAGCGGATGCCTTACCACATCCCGGTCTGACAAATAAACAAAAGAAATACCCTCTATCTCCCTGAGGACGGAGCGAATCTGAGTCAGTCCGGAAAAACGGCCTTTCGGAAGGTCAATTTGCGTGATATCTCCTGTAATCACCGCCTTGGAGCCAAAGCCGAGCCTGGTCAGAAACATCTTCAGTTGCTCCGCGGTAGTATTCTGCGCTTCATCAAGAATAATAAACGAATCGTCCAGCGTCCTGCCACGCATATAGGCCAGCGGGGCGATTTCAATAACCCCCTTCTCTATGTAACCCTGGTAAACGTCGCCACCCATCAGGTCATACAGAGCATCATAAAGCGGGCGCAGGTACGGGGTCATTTTTTCATGCAAATCACCCGGCAAAAATCCGAGACTTTCACCGGCCTCTACTGCCGGACGGGTAAGAATCAGCCGCTGTACCGACCGCTCCTTTAAAGCTTTGACGGCTAATGTCATTGCCAGGTATGTTTTTCCGGTGCCAGCCGGCCCGATGCCAAACACTACATCGTTTTGGCGAATTGCTTCTATATATTCTTTCTGCCCCGGCGTTTTAGGCCGTATCTTCTTGCCGCGCGGGGTAACAAAGACCATATCTGCCAGCAGGCTCCGCAGCTTGTCTGTCTGTCCGGAACGCACAAGCTCCAGGGCAGATTCAACTTCCGTCACCGACAGCTGGTAACCCTGTCTTTGCAGCCACAGCAGCTCTTCGAACAACAGCGCTACTTTTTCCACGCTCTCGGGTAAGCCTTCAACCAAGACTCCATTATCGCCGGGAATAATCCGTACCTGGAAAAAGTGTTCGAGCAAAGTGACATGCTGATCAAACCTGCCAAACAACTGGCGCATTTCTTCATTGCTCTCAACTGTTATCTTTCGCTGGCCTGACATAGTCGTCAAAAAATTACTCGCCTCCCGCAATTTCCTGCACTACTGCAATATTTTCGAGTGTTTCCAGGACATAACGCACTCTGACCGGTTGGCCGCTTCCTGTTGTTATTTGCCGCAGGTCAATGTGCCGGGGCTCAACTCCGGCAGGAAGCTGCAGCACGGCTTGTTCCCGCGCCCGTTCCGCTGCCAGCGCCAGCGCCTGCTCCAGGCTTAGTTCCTGCACCCGTAAATGCAGTTCATGTTTTATCGATGTAATAAGTTCGACGGGAACTGGCGCAATCCTTTCCGGCAAGCGCTGCTTTCCCGTTTCCACGTCAAAATGGCGGAAAGGAGCCCCGTCCCTGCCTAACCGCAGGACTTCCCTGCCGTCTGCCACGAGCGTCCACGACACCTCGCGGCGTCCTGTCCTGGTTGCGACCGGCTCCTGCAGTGCTGCCTCACCATATCCGGCATACCAGACCCGTGCCCACACCTCACCGCGGGCCCTTACAGCAAGAGGCGCCACCGGGTAAGTGCCGGGATAAAGTACTCCTTCAATTAACAACTGCCCTCGCCTGACCGTCTCACCCAGCCTGACCCGCGGCTCTCCTGTTATAAGCAACAGGTCTACAATCAGCCCGTCTCTGGCAGCCACCAAATGGGCGGGACGCTCATCACCGGCAGGAGGCCTGCTCTTTTCCACCACTTCTATAACCAGCGACGTCCCTTGAATGTTAATCCCTACCCAAGCAAGCTCCGGTTCAAGGAGCAGCATTGCCGCAGCCAGGCGTTCCTTATCAAGGCCGGACTTAGGCAGTCCGGTTCGAAGACCTGCTTTTTCCGCAGCCGCCATAATTCTTTCCCGGCCAAGTGTTTCCGCCCCCTCCACTCTGATGAACAGGATAAATGAAGAAAAAAAATACAGGAGAAAGACAAACAGGCCTGCTCCCAAAAATAGGCCGCGCCGGCGGCGCAAGCGCCTGTAAAAAAAAGGCCACCCTGCTTTACGCATAATTCGCAGGCGGCACCCCGTCTTCCTGGCCAAGGGAGCTAATTCAAAAAAGCTGTCTACCCCGGTTTTGAATATGGTGGACTCCCCGCCGCAGCTGATATCCCACAGGGGAAAGCCCAGGCCGCTAGCCAGGTTCATGAATTTTTCCGCGGCTGCTCCGCTGATGGTGATTACGAGATACCCGGCAAAAAACCGGCGCACTGCCATAACTGACAAGTCTGTTCACCTCACACCCCTAACTTTCAAAATCTAAGGAACTGATTTTGCCTTCCACAGCGATTTCCTCGCCTGCCAGGGTGCGGATAACCAGGTTATCACCACGAATGATGATTTCACCTTCGGCCACAGCAATACGGATCATTTCGTTTGTATATTCAATCACCCCGCGATGATTTTCCAGCAGGCATTGCATCGTCCCGACAATTGTCAGGCGTGGCAGGTTAAGTATAATCTCACGGGGCAATTCCAGGAAATCAGCAAGCTCGCGCCGCCACCGCTTCCCTTCCTTTCCGTCCATTGCCTCTCCTCCCGCTGTTTATTTCTATGCGGCAAGGAGAGCGCGTATGTTAGAGCCAAGCAGGCCCCCTGCCGGAACAGAGGGCCTGCTTTTTTTAGTTGTGCAGGTGAAAATCCGTACGCCTGAGCCAGCGGTGCCGGGCTCGCGGTTCTCTGAGAAGTTCTGAGAAAACCAGGCCCAACAGTACCGTTTCGCGGTCAAGCTGAAACAAGGCATCATCTTCCATCTCTTCCAGAGGAGAGACAGGATGAACAGCCGGGATGCTCACCTGCTCCTGGGCTGATTCCTCCGTCTTTTCACGGATTAAAGGCGTTGTACGTTGTTTTACCAGCGGCATCACCTGTCCATATCCGCCACCGGCCGGCACACGCAAAACAACCTCCGTTCGCTGAGGCGCGCCGGGGTCAGCCTGACCCGGGGGAGTTGGCGGGCGAACGGGGCGTGCCGGCTGCCGACGCCCCGTAAAGGAGCGTGCAATAGAAAGCGCAACAAAAATTATAAAAAAAATTAGCTCATCCACGGCTCATCCCCCCCCCCCTATTTTTTAGGTTCTTCGCCTTTTTCAGCCCTGGTGCCCAACTTGGAAATACTATCTCTCATCTGCGTATCGGCCTGAATGTTTTGCAAATTATAGTAGTCCATGATTCCCAGCTTTCCTTCGCGCAGCGCAAAAGCAAATGCACGGGGCACTTCCGCCTCCGCCTCCACCACTTTGGCACGCATTTCCTGAACTCTGGCCTTCATCTCCTGCTCGTGAGCCACGGCCATCGCCCGGCGCTCCTCCGCCTTGGCCTGAGCGATCCGTTTATCAGCCTCCGCCTGGTCTGTCTGCAGCTGCGCGCCGATATTTTTGCCGATATCAACATCGGCAATGTCGATGGACAAAATTTCAAAAGCTGTACCAGCATCTAAGCCTTTACTGAGAACCGTGCGGGAAATGGAATCCGGATTTTCTAATACCGCTTTGTGGCTTAGGGAAGAACCAATCGTAGTAACAATCCCCTCGCCCACCCGGGCGATAATCGTTTCTTCCCCGGCACCGCCCACCAGGCGCTCGATGTTAGCCCGCACCGTGACCCGGGCCTTGGCCTTCACCTCGATGCCGTCCTTAGCCACCGCGGCCACCACCGGCGTCTCAATGACCCGTGGGTTAACGCTAAGTTGCACAGCTTGGAGAACATCGCGGCCGGCTAGGTCGATAGCCGCAGCGCGCTCAAAACCAAGGTCAATGCCGGCACGCTGAGCGGCAATCAGAGCGTTCACCAGCCTGTCTACATTGCCTCCGGCCAGATGATGGCCCTCCAGCATGTTCACGCTTAGATCCAGCCCGGCCTTAACCGCCTTAATAAGCGGGTTGACAATCCTGGATGGCGCGACACGACGCAGGCGCATGCCAACCAGCGTAACAATGCTGATGCGTACGCCGGCTGCCAGCGCGGAAATCCACAGTCCAAGAGGGATGATGCTGAGCAAAACAGAAAGACCGATAAAAATCAGACCTATCAGAATCAATAATTCAATCATCGTTCAGCCTCCATATCAATATTTATTGTTGGACCGCCTGCACCACAATCCGGGTTCCTTCCACGGCTATCACTCTGATTGGAGTACCAGCCGCTAAAAATATGCCTTCGCTGACTACATCTACACGGCGTCCCTCAAATTCCGCCGCCCCTGCCGGCCTGAGCGGCGTCAGCGATACCCCCTCTTTGCCCACCAGGTACGAGGCATCCCCCGGCCCCACATATCCCTGCTCCTTTGTCTCCGCAAACTGCAAAACGATTTGCGACCAAAGACCGCTGCGCTTCAGGTAACGGAAAGAAACAGCAATCACCAGCGCCGACAGAACAACTGAGGAGGCCAGCAGACGCAGCCCTTCGCCAGCAGTTGCCGCCGACAACACAATCGAGGCGACAATGGCACCGGCTCCGGCAAGGCCCAATACACCAAAATTGGGGAAAAAGGCCTCTACCAGGAGCAAGATTAACCCCACGACAAAAAGGGCGATTGTCTCCCAGCCCGCCAGTCCGGCCAGGACATGCCCGCCAAAGAACAGCGCAAAAGCCAGAAGGCTGATGGCGCCAGCCACGCCCACCCCGGCGGTCATCACTTCCATCGCCAACGCGGCAATCCCGATCGTCAGCAACAATGTGGCCATCAGCGGGCTGGTCAGAAAGCGTGCGGCCTGTTCAGCCGGGCGCTGGCCGACAGTTACGACCCGCGCGCCGGCATACCCCAGCATCTCCAGCAACTCCGACCGTGTGCCGGCAATCCCGTCCGTAAAGTTAATTTCCCGGGCCTCACTTGCTGTCAGCGTCAGCAGTTCGGTGTCCCCGTCCAGGTCTTCAATGACTATTTCTTTGCGCACCATGGCCGCCGCTACCTGAGGATCCTTGCCCTGCCGCTCAGCTACGGCACGCATAGCTGCTTCCCAGGCTGAAAGCGTCTTTTCGTCAACAACCTCTCCGCCGCCCAGCAAACTGCGCGGCTCGGCAGCACCGATAACGCTGCCCGGAGCCATGTACAGGGCACGGCAGGCCAGTGCCAGGTACGCTCCCGCCGAATATGCCCTGTAGCGGACATAGGCAAAAATGGGCACTGGCGAATCAGCAATCAGGTCGTTAATCTCCAGCGCCGCGTCAAGCAATCCCCCCGGCGTGTTTATTTCCAGGATAATGGCCGAAGCTTCTTCTTGAGCGGCTTCGCGGAACGCCCGCTCCAGGAAGCTGACAAGCCCTCTTTCCACCGGTCCGTCCAGCGGGACCACATACACGGTTTGCTCAGTTGCCGCCGCTGCTGGAAGTTGGAAATCGGAAAAGTTCCGGGACGAAAATAAGGGCAGCAGCAACAGGATGGACAAAAGAACAGTTACCTTTCCCCGCACAGTCAATCCCCCCCAATAACTACACACTATTATTATAGCTTATTTACGGGAAAAAACAAGAAATACGCCAGCAAACAAACAAATACCCGGCGACAGGACACCGGGTCAGTTTTTTCAGGAAAACCGTTTCTTTTTGCGGGCAGCCTCCGACTTTTTTTTGCGTTTGACACTCGGCTTTTCATAATGTTCACGCTTTCGCACCTCTGCTAAAACCCCTGTTTTGGCACATTGGCGCTTAAAACGGCGAATAGCGCTATCCAGCGTTTCATTTTTACCTACTTTGATTTGGGTCACTGCGTTCCCCCCTCTCAAACAGCCCGTTTACTTATCCACACGGACGTAACAAGCATGAAAGGAAATGCTTTATAGATTATAACTTGTCTCACCGAGCCTGTCAACACGGCCAAAAGAGGTTTTACGTCCGTCATAACCTGGGCTATCATCCGCCGGCAGCCTTAAAGGCCTGGCGGCGGGGTCTGTCAAAGCGCAAATTTTTTGCCAGCCAGAAGATGAACGTGCAGGTGGGGAACTACCTGCCCGGCGGACTGTCCATTGTTGACCAGCACTTTGTAGCCTCCGGAAATACCAAGTATTGCCGCTACTTTTTTGACATTCAGCAGCAGGCGCCCGGCCTCCTCTTCGTTTTCCGGCAAATCATCAAGCAGGGTATAGTGTTGTTTAGGTACAAGCAGGACATGGACCGGGGCATGCGGATTAATGTCTTTAAAAGCAATGGTTTTCTCATCTTCAAAAACTATTTCCGCCGGCAGTTCCCTCGCTGCAATTTTGCAGAAAATACACTCACTCAAACCACTTCACCTCCCTATAATCCTGAATCTTAATTCCCGCTTTCCCCCTATGGTATTTAACTAATACTGCCTTTTTCAGCCTTGGAGTTGGATAAGCGATGAAACAGGTCATCTACTTCCGGCAACTCCCCGCAGCCTTGCGCCGCCTCTGTGGAAAAAACGGTTGGTATTGTCTCCAGGATGATTTTCAGGTCCAATAACAGGGAGTAGTTGACAAGATAGCTTAAATCATAGCGCAGCTTATCATGAACGGTTGTAGAATACCTTGAACGGACTTGTGCCAGTCCGGTCAGGCCGGGCCTCACCAGATAACGATAGCGGTATTCCGGGATTTCAGCCATAAATTTCCGGACAAACTCCGGCCTTTCCGGCCTAGGCCCTATTAGACTCATCTCACCGCGAATAATGTTTAACAACTGGGGCAATTCATCTAAGCGGGCCGTCCGCAGCACCCGCCCCACAGAGGTTATCCGCCGGTCGTTTTCTGCGGCAAGCACCGGGCCGCATAATAACTCGGCGTTATGAAGCATGGAGCGAAATTTAATTACCCTGAAAACCTTCCCGCTTTTGCCGACACGTTCCTGAGTGTAAAAAACCGGTCCCGGGGAGGTTATTCTGATAATAACGGCAATTAACAGAAAAAGCGGTAATGTCAACACCAGCCCTATCAGGGCCAAGATAAAATCAAAGGTGTGCTTCAAAAAGGCAGGGACAGGCGGAACGATAATTTCCGGCACTTCCATAATAGGCGTATCGCCGATATTATTGGACAAAGATTTTTTCAGCAGCACATCATAAAGGTCAGGGATAACGAAAACTTCGCGCCCCAGTTCAAAACAACGGATAATAATTTCCCGCTTCGCCTCAGGGTCTACTTTTTCCGTCAGCAAGACGGTGTCCACCACTGACAGTGAGCTGATGATTTCTGACATGGCCCCGGGCGGGTGGATACAGGCAAGGTCAACCCATCCTGCCGGCAAAGCTAAAACTTTGGGCAAAAGCCTCTTTGCGTCATCATCGTTCCCGACAATCAGCAATCTTTTTTTGCCATGCCAGCGGCGTTCCAGTCGCAGCGTCAAACTGCGCCACAGGGTTAACGCTGCTATCTGGAACAGCGGAGCTACGACAAAAACGCTGCGCGGAAAAGCAAACTCCCTCTGCCAGAAAGCCATGGCCATGGTAGTCATAAAAGTCATCGCCACTCCGATGACAATCAGCCTGGCGACATGACTGTAAGCAAGTCTTTTCACCGTGTACAGCCCAATACCGGCAAAAATAGCCAGGGTAAGCACTGAAATAAACGGCAGCAACCCCAAAAAAGCTTCCAGGTTTTCTTCCGGGACGCGGCGGCCGAAGCGCAACAAAAAAGCCAGCGCAAATCCGGCGTTCACCAGAACTACGTCCACCAGCATTACCAGCCAGACGGGAAAAGACAACCTGTTCTTGCCTTGCATCAAATTGGCCAGCTGGTTCACGCTACCACTCCCTAAAGATTCTTAAACGCCTGATAAGTGGCTTCACTCTCTTGGTTGATGGCAAGAGCCTGCTCATAAAGTTCCTTGGCCCGGGTACTATCGCCTTTCCTTTCATGGATCAGCGATAAGATCATTAAGGCGTTTGCCTTATCTTCTTCTACATTTACTGCCTTTTCCAGGTAGATAAGTGCCTGTTCCAGCTCACCAAGCATAAAATGGGCCTGACCAGCGGCAAAGGCCAGGGAGGCCTGGTCTTCAAAAAGCTTCCTGAATGTTTGTTCGGCAGCAAGCACTCTCTCCAGGTACCTTTTCCCGGCAGCCTGGTCATTGTTTTGCATAAAAAAGTGTGCCACGCTGACCGCGGCATGAGCATATACCCGGTGATGGCCGACAAAAAGCGGATGCAGAGTGGTCGTCTCCCTCAGGTAAGCCAACCCGTCGTCAAAGTGGCCGCTCCGGACCAGAAAACTACCCAGGGCATGAACATACCGCGGGTTGTAGCGGTTGTTGTTCAGGGCAGCTGTATACTGCTCTCTGGCTTTCTCCAGGAAAACGGGATTTTCTGTCTGCAGCGCTTTATTCTCATAAGCTTCGGCCAGCATCATCCTCATTTGCGGGTCAAAAGGGTCGTAGCGTACAGCTTGCTCAAAAGCCTGTATCCCCTGGTCAAGACGGCCCTGCCTCATCAGGCTGATCCCCTCATCGCTTGCCCAGCCGGCCGTCATCAGCCGCACGACAAAAACAGTCAGCACCGCAGCCACAGTTATAGCCGCCAGTGGCTTATACCCCGCACTCCGGCCGGCAGCCATGTCCGGCAGCGGCACAAAAGAGCGTGTCACCCCCATCAGGGCAAATATAAACAAGCTGACAGCGCCCAGAGAAAGGTTGAAATCGTACACGCTGTGGGCTACTACCGCCAAAACTCCTGTGGCGATACCGGCAATAACAGTTCTTTGCTCTGCCGCCGCCTTCTTGTACAGCTTGAAAGAAGTAAAAATGAACGCCAGCCAGATCCCCACAAAAATCAGGAACCCAACAACCCCTGTTTCTATCCAGACCTGCAGAAAATGATTATGTACTTCTGTGGTGCTGTATGGCGCTGATTGGTACTGAAAGTAAATTGAACTCCAGGCATGCCCGCCTAATCCCCGCCAAGGGTGGTCCTTAACGATTTTCCAGGCATCTTCAAAAAAAACAAGACGTTCCAGCACATTTCGTTCACGATCAAGACCAAACAGCCGCGAATAGAGCAAATCAGGCAAAACTCTGTTCCAGGCGAACCCCAGCCGGTGTGTTCTGCCATCACCGGTCAGCGTAACCTGCCTCACTTCCGCAGACGTGCCGGCATGCAAGCTCTCAACACGCACCAAGACTCTCTTTGCCTCTCCGGAAGTGGTAAAACTAAAACTGCTGCTTTCCCAGCCCCGGGTCTGCGGGCCCGCCTCCTGCGCAAGAGTCGCTATGCTGTTATCCCGCCTCTGCTCCAACACCGTCAGCTGCCAAGCAAAGGGGGCTTCTCCCTCATTCACGGCCGATACATCCATCTTTAAATTATGCTGTACTCCGGGCTTAACGGAGATTAGCTGCTCCACTCCGGATTGAGCCAGGTGCAGCGGGGCACGCAGCGTATGAACCACATAGCCGCCAACAGCGCCAACCAGCAGTAAGGCCAGTAAAGCGGCCGCCGCCAGCAGGTAAGCAGGTCTTACACGCCTTCTCAGGTCAATCAATAAATACTCACCGACCAACACCGCCAGGCAACCGCCCAAGATCCAGAGCCACAGGCTGCCGCCCGCTGCTTGCGCCCGGCCGGGTGCAGCGGTCAAACCGATAGCAACAGCCGAAACGACACCGGTAAACAAAGCGGCGTCCAAGCGCCGGCCGCGCGGGCAGAAGATAATGTACAGCATAAAAAATACCGGCATAATCAGCCAACCGCCGCGCGAATAGGTCAAGACTGCCGTGATCAGCAACAAAAAGGAGGCCAGGGCATATAACCGCCTGAATTTTCCTGCCGCCGTCTGCCAAAGCGCAAGACTTACCAGAAAGGCGCCGGTCAAAAAGGCGGCTAAGCTATTAGGATATTGGATAGTGGAATATATCCTGCCATCCACATACCCGCCAATTACCTCCCAGGTTCCGGCAGCGGCACCAAGCCCGAGCACCGCCACCCCCAGCGCGCTGAACATCAGGATATTCAACAAAACAACGGGTGCTCCTTTTTGCGTCTGCCCCAGCTGCATCACCAGCCAGTAAACCAGAAAGTAGTTACCCACTTTCAGGAACTCCTGAATTGCTCCGCGCGTGTTAATTGCCACCGTAAAACTCACCACATAGGCCAGCACAAAAGCAAACACCAGGTAATCCAACGGTTCCCGCAAAAAAGTACCGTCCCGGCGGTAGTACTTGACCAGCCACCACAAGGCAAACAGGATATAGGTCAAAAGGTGGGTGGGCAGCTGCTCCTGTGTAAAAAACATGGCCCGGAAATACGGGGGATAAAAAAGCAGAAAACACAACCCGGCAAATACCACAATGGCCAGCACCCTGCTCTCGGCAGTATCAGCAAACATTACCCGCGCCGATTGCCTGTCGGGTAATCCTATTCCTTGCCTTTGCAGCTTTTTCCCGCGACTTCTTTTTCCCATGCCTGCTCCTTAAATCTTGACATAATGTATCTCTGACTTTTCTACAGGCAAGCCGCAATTTCCTGCTATGGTAAACAGTCTTTATCGGCCGAACCCGACGCCTCCCCCGGCAAGTTCTTCTCCTGCCCGCGAATAGAGTTCCTCAAAAGGGAACCCGGCCGCCAGGAGAATGTCGCCCCCCCGTGCCTGCGAGAGACAGCATGACGGCAGATAATAAAAAAATGGGAGTCGCTCCCATTAACTCTTGCCCCAGAGATGTGCAAAATCGCAGTTGACTTCTATTAAAAAATATTGCTATACTTGCACCGGATAAAGCAAATATCCATCGATGTTTTTAAGGCTGCAAACGGATATATGCTCATCTTCCAAAATTAAGCTGCGGCGCAATATTATTTGACCAAAAATAAATAATGTGTTGAGGAGGATAGTAATGAAAGAGATCAAACCTGGAATTGAATATACTCACAAGTTTGTTGTGTCTAAAAACAAAACGGTGCCGGCGCTGTACCCTGAATCAGACGAATTCGTTGTCATGCCAAATGTTTTTGCTACCGGATACCTTGTAGGTTTAATAGAGTGGGCCTGTATCAAAGCCATCAACCCCTGCATCAACTGGCCTATGGAACAAACAGTGGGGGTTCACATCAATATAAATCACATTGCCGCAACACCCCCGGGGCTGGAAGTTACCGCAAAAGTAAGGCTGGTTAAGATAGCAGGAAAGCGGCTCTTCTTCGAGGTCGAAGTACACGACGAAGACGGTCTCATTTCCCAGGGTGAACATGAGCGGGCTATCATCGTTAAAGAAAAATTTGACGCCAGGATGGAAGAAAAGTTACGCAATAAACGTACATAACTCTACGGACCGGATATTTGCCGCGGGTCTTTCTTACGTTGTTTATCCAGGGGAGTGACGCAGGTACCAGAGGCCTTACAAACTAAGATTGGTTCAGGTAACACATCGGCCGCTGACGGCTGCATTGCTAATAATGCGGAGCTTATCACCTTTACAGCTTCAAATTCCATGCGGCGGGAAGTTTTCCCTATCCTGGTTATCTTGCCGCTGGCCTCTATATAGTCACCTGCATAAACAGGGGCCAGGAACTCTACTTTATCGTAAGCAACAAAGAGCCCCTCGTCTCCATCAAGCCGGACAAGCAGTTCCGTTGCCACATCACCGAAAAGTTGCAGCATTCTTGACCCGTCAACCAGCCCCCCGGCATAATGAGCCTCATGAGCTGAAATACGTACCCTGAGCATACAAGCGTTTCTCCCTTGCCCTTCCGGTGGCTCCCTAAGCAAGTCGCCCATTAAAGCTCTCCTTACTTGGCTATTCCGTCGCATTCGGCCTGCGGATTATTCAGGCCAGCCCCTTATTCCGCCCGGCTGATAACGTACCTGTAGGGGTCCACTTCCGCCCGCAGGATTCTTAGTTCCTCTTCCGTGGGAGAACTGGTAACTGTAAGGTCACGCTTCCATAACAACTCGAACCCCGTGTTGACCACGAGCTGCTCCCGGGTGACTTCAGGGTGGATGCTCTCTACCTGCATCCGGCAAGTTTCTTGATCATAACCTATCACGCAAAGGTCTGTGATGACCTTATAAGGCCCGCTTCCCGGCGGCAGGCCTGCGGCTTCCCGCGCCCCCGGCCCGGTGAGGTAACCTGGAGTGGTGATGAAGTCGCATTTTTCCACAAATCGTCTGGGATTTTGTACTGTCATGACCATGGTGCGCCAGCATAAAGAGGCCAGGTCGTTGGCTCCTCCGCTGCCAGGCAGGCGTACTTTCGGCCTGTTGTAATCCGTCCCGATCATGGTGGAGTTTAAGTTGCCATACATGTCGATCTGTGCTCCGCCCAAGAAGGTGTAGTCCACCATTCCCCGCTGGCAGGTCTCCATGATTTCCGGCATACTGCCGGCAGCTAAGGCCTTGTAAAAGGTGCGGGAATCTCCTACTGAAATGGGCATGGATGGCAATATCGGCCCCATCCCGCCGGCTTCAAACAAGATCACCAGGTTGGGGGCGCTGGTTTTTTGGGCTAACATGGCTGCGGCACACGGCGCTCCAGTGCCTACCACCACAATGCTTTCGTCCTCCAGGTTCCTGGCCGCCAAGCAGATCATCAATTCGATGCTGTTATAGGGCATTTTGCTTCATCCTCTCTTACCCGCTGCTCTCGCCGTTAATTAAAAGCTCTAACCGTCTCAGTCGAGGCATCTTCTTCAGGCCGCCCGACAACTCCAGGTATTCATTAAAGTCTTTTGTCTTATAGATGTATTTATCCATAAACTCCTGATGGGCCGCTTCGGTTTTCTCCGCGTCCAGCCACTCTCTCAGGTGTTCTTCGTCGGAAAAGTATTCGTAGGCCATGTTGCCGGGGTAGGAACCATAGGGCACTTCGATGACGGCGTCGACACAGTAGAAGGGAATGACCGTCCGGTCCGGCTGCCGCCGGATTTCTTCGTGCGGTATCAGGCGCTCGGCGGTAATGATAAGTCTTTTGGCGGCCCTTGCCATGTCTTGGTCGGATACTATAATGCCATCAATCTGGCTGTTGCCGTACACATCGGCCCGGTGCACATGGATGATACCTACATCTGGGTATAAAGCCGGCAAGGCTGCCAGCTTAATACCGGTGTAGGGGCAGGGAATCTCTTTCATCGCGCTGTACTTGGCAGTGTCTGTTCCCAGCATGACGCGAGCCGGAAGAAAGGGGATACCCATGGCCGCTGCCTTATAACGCCACGCCAGGGCCCCGTTGCTCCATTCTACCGCCTTAATCTTCCCGGTTTCATAGGCGCGGCGGGCAACTTTGGAGAGGCCCCGGGCTTCCAGACCCACCACATAGGCCACGTCGCAGCGGTCTACGCAATCGCCTGCTGCCAGAATCTGCATATCATGGGTGGCGGTATGGCCGGACAAGCCCAGGTTTTTCTTTCGCTGGCGCACTATCTCGTGGAGCACAGCGGCGGGTATGCGGTTGGTCCCAAACCCGCCTACGGCAATGTAGTCGCCGTCGTGGATAAGTTCCTGCACTGCTTTTTGCACTGTGATTACTTTGTCCCGCATCTGCCGGGTCTTGTGCCGGAAAAACTCCCGGGCCTTATCTGCGTCGGGGTCCATAAACAGCCGGCCTTTTTCTGTCTCCTCTGCTTGTTGCATGCCTTGACCACCTCGATCTCAATTATAAGTTTTTCTTGCTGATTGCCAAAAGATGCTCAATCAATCTGTTTTTCGAAGATATGGCGTCCTCGGTTGTCCATTTCTGAAACCCCATACCCGACTTAAAGCCCAGCTCCCCTTTAGCGACCTTTTCCTCTAACAACGAAGACGGTCCTGCTGAGTTATCCAGGTATTTCAAAAGATACCTGTGGATGGCCAATGTAAGGTCAAGGCCAACCATGTCTGCGTTTTCAAAGGGTCCGAGTACCGGCAGCCGCATCCCAAAACCATACCTGATACACTCATCTATTGTCTTAGGATCAGCGATACCTTTTTCGGCAATTACAATCGCTTCCCGCCACAGGGCGTGCTGGAGTCTGTTGCCAACAAACCCCGGCACGTCTTTGTTTATCCGCACAGGGTATTTTCCAACCATTTTCAGCAACTTGATAGTTTCGTCCATGGCCTGCTCTGAAGTCTTTTCTGTCCTGATTACTTCAACAAGCGGCACGAGAAACGGCGGGTTCCAAAAATGAGTTCCCAGGATTCTTTCCTTGTGCTTAGCTTTTGCGCCTATTTCAGCAATGCTCATCACTGAAGTATTTGTTGCTAACACAATCTCTTCCGGACACAGGGCATCCAACCGGCGAAATATTTGCCGCTTCAATTCTAAATCTTCAAAGACACACTCCACCACAAAGTGGGCATCTTTCAGTGTCAGCTCAAGATCCATAAGCGGTTGGATTCTTCCCAGGGTTGCTTCAACTTCTGCCTGGCTGCCAATGCCATTTCTCGCCATCATCTCTAGGTTATTGCGAATATTAAGAAGGGCCTTTGGCAACACGTCTTCAGTAGCGTCACATAATTTAACATGATACCCTTTTGAAGCAAAGACCAGGGCAATCCCGCTCCCCATCATCCCGGCGCCGACTATGGCTATATTCTCCACACTCCTGGCTTCCACCTCTAGCCCTCCTTAAGAACTTTCTGGACAAGCGCTTAATAATTCACCTTATCTATCCCTTTTAGGTCAAGAATTTTCCTAGCTTCATCAGGGGTCGCTATCTCAAGACTTAGCTCCCGGGCGATACGGACAATCTTCTCAACCTGTTCAGCACTGGTCTTGGCCACTATTCCTTTACCGGCATACAAACTGTCCTCCATACCGACCCTGACATTGCCTCCCATGGTTAGGGCAGCGGTGCATATGGGGAGTTGAAATCTGCCGGCAGCACATACTGACCAAACAAAATCGTCGCCAAAATTGCGCTTGGCTGTTTCATATAAAAATACCAGATTCTGAATTGTGGCAGACATTCCGCCAAGAATACCGAGAACAAACTGGATATAAACCGGTTTCTTTATATATCCTCGCTCAACCAAGAAGGCAATATTGTTAATCATGGCGGAATCGTAAACCTCTGCCTCGGGCTTTGTTCCGCTCTCGCCAAAGGCTATGGCAAATTCCTTTAGAGACTTAAAGGTATTTGGGAAGATAAAGTCTTCAGTCATCTCCAAATACGGCTTTTCCCAGGGATATTTCCATTCCTCGACCTTCATTCGCTCAGTGATGTCGAAAAGGGCAAAGTTTGTAGAGCCGGCATTGAATGATGCTAACTCCGGGTTAAAGGTGGGAACCACTTTCAGCCTCTCTTCAATAGTCATCCCCAGGCCACCGCCGGTAGTTGCACATACAATTACGTTACATTTACTTTTTATGCTGGTTAATACCTGACGAAACAGGTTCATATCCGAAACAGGCCGACCAGTTTCTGGATTGCGTACATGAATATGAACTACTGCAGCGCCGGCCTCATAAGCTCCGATTGCTTGATCTGCAATCTGCTCCGGTGTGATGGGCAGGTACGGGCTCATAGTAGGCGTGTGTATGGCGCCTGTGATAGCTGCTGTTACTATTACTTTAGGCATTTAATTTACTCCTCTCTTCAATTATACTTTTACTTATTGATTCCGCGCAATTCTATGCTAACCCATATCTCTCCGGATGCATTTTGATCTCCTTAATAGTATCTGATACCACCTTGTCAAAATCCGAGTAAAGAGGTTGCCAGCCCCATTCCTGCCTTGCTTTGCTATCATCAAACACATCTACGTTCATCGAGCGGAAAACTTCCATTGTTTTGGGGTCAGGCTTATAGCTGATCTGAGCGTCAGGTATATGACTCTTTACTGCCTGCTCCAGTTCCTTAGCAGTTCGGCTCGGCGTCACACCACCTACGTTGTAATTTACCATCTTTATTTGTTCTTTTGGCGCTTGAAAAATCATGTCTACAGCCCTGACCGCATCCTTGAAATACAAAACCGGAACCTTCGTGTCCTCAGTCACATAACACTCGAAGGGCTTACCCAAAGCCGGATATTCTATCATCCAGGCATTCCATTGTGCAATTCCAGGTGTATTTATGCCCGGGCCAATCACCGCAGGATAACGTACTGTTCGAAAATCCATATCAAACCTGTTACGGTAGTACATGCCCAGCACCTCGCAGTACAGCTTACCGCAGCCATACATGGTAATTGGCCGCTGAATTGTCTCATCGGTAACAACCGCTGGACATGCCAAGCCGTAAGTGGCCAAGGTGCTTGTAAATACCACCTTGCCTACGCCGAAAAGCCGGGCTGCTTCCAGGATGTGCATCGTCCCAGCCACGTTTGTCTGGAAAGAAGCCCAAGGACTTGCTTCAGATGTCGCGCTCAGCATCGAACCCGTATGGTATATGCCTTCAATGTTATAATTCTTGACTGCGTTGAATACTTCAGCCCAATAAGCCAGATTTCCCTGCACCACTTTTACTTTGTCTTTGATATCACCGATACGGGCATAATTCGGGTAAATGTCGAACAGGACAACATTTTCACCCCGGCTGACAAGAGTCCGTGCTAATTCAGCACCAATAAAACCGGTACCACCCGTCACAAGGATATTCATATTCTAAAGCCTCCTAATTTAACTTTCTGCCGCCCAATATAGTTTGAGCAGCTGCAAGAATTCCTTATCTCTCTTTCTTTCTATCTCACTCCACTCTTCTTGACTGTAGTCAAAAAACCCCTTTCCGCTTTTCATTCCCAACTCCCCAGCCTCTACCTTTTTCTTGATCAGCAACGGCGGCGTACTCGAATTCTCAATCACCTTATAAAGGTTGCCTGCGGCCTTATACCATACATCCAAGCCGCCCAGGTCGGCTGTCAGTAAGGGTCCAATCCTAGCCAAGCGGAAACCGAAACTCCCTTTTACGGCGAGATCAATGTCTTCAGGGCTGGCCACTCCTTGTTCCCACAAGGACCAGACTTCTCGTACCATAGCTGCCTGTATTCGGTTGACCAAAAATCCCGGTATTTCTTTAAGAACTCTTACTGGCACCTTCCTGATCTTCTTAAGCAGCGTATAGGTGAGGTCAAATGTCTCATCGGAAGTTTCTTTGCCCTTTACAACCTCTACCACAGGCACAATATGAGGCGGGTTAAACCAATGCGTAACGACTACTTTGTCTTCTCTCCCGGCACCGGCGCTAAAATCGCTGAGAAGCAGCGATGAGGTATTGCTGGCAATAATAGTGCGCTGGGGACATAAAGAACCAAGTTGGTTAAACACCCTCCTCTTTATCTCAGGGTCCTCAGAAACTGCTTCGATGACAAAATCGGCGTCTCGCACTCCCCTTCCCAAATCCGTGGTAGTACTTATAACTGAAAGCGTTTCTTCAATAACCTCTCGGGTAATTAAACCACTCCCCTCAAATTCATCTAAGGCAACCTTGATACGATTCAGTGCATGGTCAATAATTGAGTTATCAATGTCTGTCAATACCACTGAAAAACCACCCAAGGCATAACTCAGGCCAATTCCGTAACCCATCAGACCAGCCCCGACAACAGATACATTTTTGACTTCTTTTAAATGCATCTTAGATATCCCTCCGTAATGTTCCCGGCTTTAAATGTGACAGCTTTACCGTCGTTTGGCTTACACAGAGTGGGCTAGGCACTCACTTTCACCTTGCGAGGACAGCGGGAAGCCACAAGGTTAAGGGCTCAAATATTAGACACAAAACCACGACAATAAACTGAATAACCAGAAATGGGACAACGCCCCTGTATAAATCACCAAGGGTTACGCCTTCGAGAGAAAGCCCTTTCAAATAAAATATGGCGTAAGCGAAGGGTGGCGTGAGGAAGCTCATCTGCATACTGACGCAAACAACAAGTCCGGCCCACAGTGGATCGAACCCAAGAGCAGTCACTATGGGGCCGAAGATGGGCACCATGATAAAAAGAATACCTAGCCAATCAATAAACATCCCAAGCAGGAAAATCATAAATAAGAGCACCAGAAGTACACCCCACGGACCAAGGCCGAGTCCTAACAGAAACTCTGAAACTACTCTGCCGCACCCTGCAGCTAAGAAGGTGCCGGTGAACAGACTGGCCCCCACAGCAAGTAAAACAACCATGGCAGTGACTTTCAAGCTGAAGTTTCCGGCTTCTGTAAATGTTTGCCATGTAAGCTTCCGGTAAGCAGCAGCAAGTATTAAGGAGCCAAAACTGCCCATAGCTGCCGCCTCAGTAGAGGTAGTTATCCCAAAGAAAATCGAACCTAGAACAGCCAGTATAAGCAGCATAAAAGGAAATATAGACTTCACGGCATCCATCAGTAAGCTTCCCGAAACGACTTCTTCCTTTTCTTCAGCACCTAGAGCCGGGCCGGCCTTTGGGTCAATATAACATTTTACAATAATATAGACTGCATATAGAGCTGCGAGAAGCAAGCCGGGTATAATAGCTCCGGCATACATATCAACCACCGACACACCTGCCATAGGAGCATATAAAATCAGCATGATACTTGGAGGAATGAGTATCCCGAGAGTTCCTCCGGCTGCGACAACCCCCGTGGCCAGCGGTTTGCTGTAGTTTCTCTTAAGCATAGCGGGAATAGCGACTAACCCCATCGTGACGACTGACGCACCGATTAGCCCTGTTGTAGCCGCGAATAGAACGCAAATGGCTATAGTGGCCAGCGCCAGCCCCCCTCTTAAGCGCCCCATTGCTTTATGCAAAACATTAAAAGCAATCTCTGCAATCCCTGAACGTTCCACCATAGCTCCCATAAAGACAAAAAGGGGAACAGCTGCAAAGACCTCGACGGACATAATGTTAAATAAACGAAAAGCAATCATATGCACGAGCCGATCATATGGGAGTGCTATAAATCCAAATATTACGCCAAGACCACCGAGGACAAAAGCAACCGGAAAACCTGTGAAGATTCCCAGAAAGACCCCGGCAAGCATCAAGATAGTAAGGAGTTCAACGCTCATATGGTGTGATCCCCTTTATAGCAATATATAAGTTCCTGCCAAATTCCACAACGCCTTGAAGAAATAGGAGCACAAACCCCACCAATACCAGCGTCTTGAAAGGATAAACAGGAGGTCTCCAGATAGAGCCGGAAGCTGTTTCGCGGATTGCCCAAGAATCGATAACATTCTCTGCCGAGTACCGTAAAACAACATAAAAAAGCGGGAAGAAAAATATAACGTAAAAAACTGCTTCTAATAAGGCTTTCCTTCGTGTAGAAAGAAGGCTGTAAAGAAAATCCACCCTTACATGCCCCTGACGCAGATGGCAGTAGGCTAAGCCCATCGCACCATAGACCCCGTATAACATCCAGCTCATATCGTAGGCAAATAAGGTTGGATTGGCGAACAAATACCGCATTGCCACCTCATACATCATCACTCCGGTGAGCGGAACAATAAGAAAACTTGCCAGCTTTGCCGTCCACTCACTGACCCCGTCTATAGCCTTTAGAAAGGCAATCACAATCAGATCACTCCCCACAATGTACTTAAAATTAGGGATGTAGGAGGGGCAGTCAAAAACCTCCGAAACCCTCCTACACCGCCAAGATATCGCCCACGCCGGGCGCACCACCGACCAGGGAAGGTCTCCCCGCTAGCGGGGAGACCTTCCCTGGCGCTGCCTCAGCGCGGTACGTCAACAGCTTCCATGTAGGGATACCATTTAGCTTCCCATGCCCTCTGGGACTGCAATACTGTAGCGGTGAAAGGATCTTCAGCGGCTTTCTTATCTAAGAACTCACGGGCCCATTGCAGCATTGTTTCTACAGATTCCTCTTCCATTCTTACCAGTACATTGCCGTTCGCCTTGAAGGCTTCCAACGCTTGTATATTTAGATAGTCATGGTGCCTCCACACCCGGTACAGTTCCAGCTCGGCAGCATTTCTCAGTATCATCCTCAGGTCTTCCGGCAGGGCTTCATATGACTCTCTATTGATGGTGAAGTCCAGCAAGTTGCCTGGCTGGTGTATCCCGGGGAAATGAAAGTATTTGGCTACCGTATGGAAACCAAGGGTCTTGTCGAAGGCTGGAGTGGAGAATTCAGCTGAATCGAGCACGCCTCTCTCCAAAGCGGGGAGCAATTCACCGGCTGGCAAGAAAGCAACAGAAAAACCTTGCTCTGCCAGGATCTCTCCCATGAAGGGCATCATTCTCATCTTTAACCCTTCCATGTCTTTTAGGTTCCGTATGGGCTTATTCGACCACTGGAATATTTCCATGGGGGCAACCCCCGCGTGCATTGCCACTACATTGTATCCATGCTTATCATACATTTCCTGGTGCAGTTCGGCGCCCCCGCCGTACTTAATCCACATAATATAATCCTGCGGTTCAAAACCGCCGGGCAGAGCGTTGAAAAGCGGTGCTGCAGGAATCAGAGGTAACCACAGGCCCGAATAAGAGTAATTGGCGTCAAGGACACCCTCGTGGGCCGCCTTAAGCCCGTCAGTAACCGGCACTATGGCCCCGGCCGGATGCACCTCAAACACCAGGCGTCCACCACTCATCTGCTTGACAGTCTCAGCGAAGCGCAAAAGATCGTCGTGAAACAGCATGCCTGCCGGCACAAAACCTTGCACCGCCCAAACTATTGGCTCAACTTTTGGCTGTTCCGGGGCTCCCGGAACAGCTGCTGGCGGCCGTTGCGGACAGCCGGCGGCCACCAAGACGATGGCCGTCAGCAACACCAGCGCAATTAGTAACATTCTCTTTTTCACCAGACTACCTCCTCAAATTTGTTGTACTTTCTCGGAAACCTGCAAGCGGGCCTCCACTCCACGCCGCTTTTATGGCAAAACCACCATCACGCTGCTTTAAATAAGGGCTGGTATCTGAGAGTCTGCTTTCCTAAGCTTTTTCTTTAATCCCCTCTCTGCATCTAACTAACCTACCCGATCCATTAATACACTTTGCTCCTTCACCCCCCCTCGAAATATTTTTTAATTCTATAATTCATGGAGCTTTACCGGAGCTTTACCTTGTTGGCTTTAATTAATGAGAGGAGTTCAATAGGGTAGTATCAACTTCTGCATGGTGTCAACAAACTATTCTAAATGAACAATATCACTAGTTAGTGTATATCTGTCGAATTTTGTTTGCTATATTTTTATAATATAAAAATCAAAGATGATTTTGATATTAATTTATATTGTTTCTACAAGGAATACTTATATCTGCTTGCGAATACTTAACCAGATACTACCGGGCCATAATGTCGAAAACTTGACGACTTAGCAGTAATTTTTGGGGGCGAGAAGAATGGCACGTAATACCTTGAGTCAAAGCAGCAATGATTATGGCAACATTGTCAACGCATTGTATGATTTGTGGGCTTTGACTGTGGGAAACAGGCTTACGCTGCAGACGTTGGTTGAAAAGATAAAAGATTTTTATAATGCCCGGCAAGCCGCTATTGTTATCTGGGACCAGGCTAACGAAAGCTTTATGCAGATAGGACAACTTAGTAACAGAATAGAACTACAGGAAGCCTTACACAATACCGGTACTAATAACTCCAGGGTAATCGCCGGAAACTGTTATCTGTTTTCTTTATCTTCTCAGTTTACCAAGCATAAATCAGCATTTCTTATCCTCGAACTTTATCATGAATTATCTCCGCAGGAAATTATATGCACTGAAAAATTTGCTCAACATGTAGCCCTGTTAGTCGATAAAATTGATGAATCCAGCATGATATTCAATCAGGTAAAAAGTCTGTACACAATTATAGAAATTGATAATGTAATTTCTCTGGATGAGAACTTTGAAAGCAACCTCGGCAATATTATAGAGAAAATAAAAACCGCCTTTAATGCTGAAAAAGGCGGTGTTATGCTATACAACAAAAGCGATGAAACACTGATTCTGCAAAAACCGGGATTTGGCGCTGATCAGAATGCTGTTGAGGCTTATAAGGTTTCGCTGAAGGAAGCTAGCAACGCAGCCAACGTCTTCAACACAGATATCCCGTTGATTTCTAATAAATGCCTGGGAGATAACAGGATTTTACAAAAGTATGTGGCCCTGTTCAATGCTGAAAACCTGATAACAGTCCCGCTGAAAACGCCGGAGAAAACAATCGGTATCCTTCATCTAGCCAACAAACGTGAGGGTTTGTGGACTGACAATGACCTGAACCTATTGCAAATGATGGCAATCTACCTTGGCAGCGCAATTGAAAGAGCCAACCTGCTTGACCAATTAAACCAAAATCACAGGGAAATAAAGGAACTCTATAACAATGAAAACAAAATGGTTGAAGAACTGTGCAGGCAAAAGGTACTTATTGACAAGCAGTACTCAACTCTGGAATGGATACTGTCAATACAAAACCAGCTTATGCAATCGCTTCTTAACAATGGCGGGATCCGGGAAATAACCGAGATTCTCTCCAAACGGGTATGTAAGAGCGTAATTATCACCGACAGCCATTCACAAGTAGTGGAAATGTCCCTGGTTTGCGGTGAGCACAACTTTGTAGTCGAAAATTGCATCAAAGGTAAAAAAATCAATACGAATAAGACTGTCACGATAAATTTCGGCAACAAGAAACTGTTTATTACGTCTTTTTTAGTAAACTTCAACAGTTACAACATGAGCAATTTTTCCATTCTCACCCTCGCGGAAAAATACCTGGAAGCTCACGAAATTAACGTAATCAGGCAGGCCTCCGTTATTTTTGCCCTGGAAGCAATACGCCAGCAGAACATCATAGAAACTGAAAAAAGAATTAAGGCAGACTTTCTTGAAGATTTGTTGTTCAGCAGCAATTTAAGCAACAAGAACGTGTTAGCGAGGGCCGCCTATTTGAATCATAATTTTAATTCGCCTAATATCTTACTGATATTGGATATTGATAATTTTTCGCAGATGATAGAAAAAGAACAGTTACAGGAAGACGTTATTTTCGCTACAAAAAAAAGGTTGGCACTGATGGCTGAAAACCGACTGAAAACCTATTTTCCCGGTAATAACTTTCTGATAGCTGAAAAAAGCGATACTGTGCTGATACTGTTAAACCATTGGAGCGAAAACTTTATTGAAGACCTTGATAAATTTGCGTCAGAAATCAGAGATGAGGTGGCATGCTTATTAAAGCCGCTGACAGTATCCGTAGGAGTCAGCAACCTCTGTCACAAAATCAACGACTTCAGAGAAAACTACCTTGCTACAAAGAAAGCCCTGGAGGTCAACACCTGCCTTGGCAAAACAAATTGTACCGTTTTCCAAAGCCAGCTCGGCATCAATGACTTATATTACGATTTATTTAATCAGCAAAAGTTTCGCCTCTTTTCACTTGATTTCTTAGGTCCGTTAATAAAATATGACAGAAAAAGAAAGACGACCTTATTGCAAACCATTGAAATATACCTGAAGCAGCTGAATTATCATCAAACTGCCTCCGAGATGTACTGTCACGTTAATACAATCAGGTACAGAATCAAAAAAGCCGAGGAATTACTGAAAGTAAACTTTGATTTCGAGGAAGACCGTTCTAAAGTCAGCTTGGCACTGAACATCCAAAAATTTACGAAGAACAACTGACGAACACTTTTGCGCTTAGGTTAACACATGTACCCATAAGGCAAAAAGCACCGCGTCAAAGATGCGATGCTTTAAGGGACAATACAGAGCGGGCCTGTAAGCCGAGTTCTGTTCCCCTTGCGGGGCGGCAGCCATCTGTCTTGGATGGCAGTTACCTGCCACCTCCAGCGACCTAACCCGGGAGATCGGCGGGCCACGTCAACTCTCCCCTATTCGGTCTTGCTCCGGGTGGGGTTTACCTAGCCAGCCAGTCACCTGGCTGCTGGTGCGCTCTTACCGCACCGTTGCACCCTTACCAAACCAGAGATCAGATATCAGAAGTCAGTGCGCCGGATTGTTTGGAACTCAGCTCGTCAGATATTATATGGTCCGACCCCTGATATCCGACCTCTGGTTGGCGGTATCTTTCTGTGGCACTTTCCTTAAGGTTTCCCTCACTGGGCGTTACCCAGCACCCTGCCCTGCGGAGCTCGGACTTTCCTCGAAGGTTCAAAAAACCTCCGCGGCTGCCCGGCCTGCTCTGTATTATATCTCAGGAACAGTATTGTAGCACGCTTGCCTGCGCTTGTCAAAAGCAATTTCTGGAAGATAATATCTTCCTGCTTCATCTCACATCACCTTCACGCTGGTGTTTGGCGCCAGCAGCTTGAAGATTTCGCCGACATTGATTTTGTCGGGGCTATTGGCAAAACTGCTGTCGCGAAATACGGCGCGCAGCGGCCGGCGCCTGGCGATTTCCTTGACCACCGCGTCGCTGATGTGTTTATCGAAGCAGGCGATGAGGTCGCCGTCATTGTAGGTATGTACCGTGACGCCGCCTATTTTTTCATGTGTATGCGGCATGGAGAGAAGCAGGCCCCACTCCAGCAGACAAGCATAGAGCAGGTCCAGATCGGTGCGGTCGTCTTTGATGTTGGATTCAAGCTCAAACAGCTTTTCCTGCGAATATTCGCCCGCCGTGTAATACACGTCACGCATGTTGCTGGAATCCAGCTTGAGGACGCGGAAGCCGGTGTCAAGGTCGTTAATGCCCTCTTTGCCTGCATTGTCCGCCTTAATCTTTTCACCGGCGCGGCAAATACGCTCCCTGCCGATTTCGGCAATATTTTTGTAGCCCGCTTTGAAGGCTTCGCTGCCTGGGGGACAAGGCTCCTGCAGCTGTACCATGATAAATTTCCGCTTTCCGCCGTCCACGGCATTCAGCTGCATAACTGCGTGAGCGGTGGTGGCGGAGCCGGAAAAGAAGTCCAGGATGACTTCATCGTTTTCAAACCCCGCCATTTGGATAAATCTAGATAGAAGTTCGGGTGACTTTGGATAGTCAAATACTGCAAAACCAAAGAGATTTTTAATCACCTCTGTCCCATTCCCGATGTCATCTATCCATGTGTTGAATTTTTTTGCGGCTTCTTCACCTTCAATCGGTGCATAAACCTTCTCGTAGGCCACCCATTGTCCATTGCTATAGGAGAATTCGATATTGCCCTGCCGCAATTCTCTCTCCATTCTTGATTTTGCCCACCGCCAACACCCCTCTTCAGCAGAAGACAACATGGGGAAAAGCAGTGTGCCATCAGGAGCGGGTATTGAATAGAACAGGTTAGGTCTATCAATCCGGCGACTATTTGAACCCCATTTTCTAGCCAACTGAGTCTTATAACAGCGTCTTTTAGCTTCATCATATTTAGGATAGTTTCCGTCCGCAATCACCTCTTCTCCGGCTATAAATTTGCTGACATTTTTTGCATAACACAGAATATACTCATGAATTACAGCGTAATGTTTGCTATCTTGCCTGCCGCCTCTTCCTTTCCAATTGATTATCGATACGAAGTTTCTCTCCCCAAAGACTTCATCACATATTTTTTTTAGCTGTGCTACTTCCCCATCATTAATACTAGCAAAAATAACTCCATCATTCCCCAACAAATTCCGCGCCAGCACCAGCCTGGTATACATCATGCTGCACCAGTCCGAGTGAAACCGTCCTCTGTTTTTGGTATTACGGAACAGGCGGTCGCAGTTCTCGTCATGCACGCCTGTTTCCTCGTCATATTCGTCTTTGTTCCGCGTGAAGTTATCGCGGAAAATAAAATCGTTTCCCGTGTTATATGGCGGATCTATATAGATCATTTTAACCTTGCCCAGATAGCTTTCCTGCAACAGCTTAAGCACATCGAGGTTATCGCCCTCAATGTAGAGGTTTTCAGTAAAGTCCCAGTTTTTGCTCTCCTCCCTGCAGGGGCGCAGCGTCTTGCGGATAGGTCTGCCGGCCTCGGCAATGGCGGCACGTTTACCTACCCAGGTAAATTCATAGGCTTCGTCCCCATATACCTCTTCGCCCAGCAGTAAGCGCAACAGGTCAAAATTCACTTTTCCCTCAGTAACAACACCGGGAAACAGCGCAGCGATTTTTTCAATGTTCGCAGTGGTCATGCCTTTCGATTCAAAACGCATTCTCTTCAAATCGAAATAACCTCCAATTCCTTATCTTATCTTTCTTTCATGTCCCCGCCACCACTGCCTTTATTCCGCCATGCCCATTATTACTGGACTTTCAGCACAAAACAAAACCACCCACCGACACAATCCTTTGTATCAATAGATGGCAGATTTTTCGTGGAGATACTGCAACAGCAGCGTTTGTCCTATCCCTCAAGCCAAACGGTCACAGCCCGCGCGTAACTGGCGGCGCTGTGCATCCTGGCCAAATCGGTCAGCAGGGCATTTATCTCGCCGTACAGCGCCGCCGCCTCCGCGCCCTCAGTCCCTTTAACCCTGGCGGCCAGCTGCCGGTATTGTTCCAGCTTTTGTTCGTATTCGTCACTGATATCTTCCGCTGCATGCCGTTCGTCAAGGACCAGTCCCAGTCTCAGCGCCTCGTTGACAAACAAATCGGCCTGCAGACAGGGCACCTCGTAGCGGTACACCTTGATCAAGCGCCCGTCTGCCGCCAGCGAGACACTGGCCACCGCCGGCGTTAACCCACGCCTCCCGGCGGCTTCCGCCAGCAGCTGTACAGCCTGCGGCAGGTCTGTCACGGCTATTTTCAAAAGTGAGCCTTCCGTCACGCGCCGTTTCGGCATAAAAACTTCCGGACCCGGTATAATGGCCGGAGGCAGCGAGGCGGTCATGAACCGCTTCTCCGCAGCAACCGGCTCCTGCCTTGTCGCGGGAGCTGCCGGACCGCGCGGGGCGGCCGGACGGGGCGGCAGGACTCGTGCCGCAGCCGCTTTCTTTGGCGGTGCGGCGAGGACAGGCTGTTCAGCCTGCGCGGACAATAAGTCCGGCGGGGGCGATGTTATTATCTGGTTAGCAGCAGGCCCGGTAACGGCAGGTGGTGTCGTTTGACCGTTTCCGCTCAGGTAACGTCCAAGCAGCAGGCTATTCATGCCCAGCAAAAAGATGAATGAAGCGGCGACCGCAAACTTTCTGATAAAGGCGGGGCGGTGGCTGGGCCGCGGCTCTGCCTGCAGCCGGTCCATCACCCGAAAAGCAAACCCTGCGGGAGCGGTTACGGTGGCGCGGCTTTCACGCAAGGCAGCCACTAAGGATTCCAGCTCTTTTGTTTCCCGGGCGCAGGTCCGGCACTCGTCCAAGTGCCTCTGCAAAAGTGCGGCTTGACCGGAGCGAAGTTCCCCGTCCAGCCGAGTAGAGTAAAGGTTGTTTGCTGTCTTGCAGTTCACTTGACGCGCCTCCTTCCTGCTTTGTGTCCGATTTTATGTTGCTCCCAATCCCCTCGAGGGGATTGGGAGCAACAGCTTCGTTTGTTAAACTAGACTGGGTGTTTTAAGGGGTAACGGTAACGGTCCTGGCCGTGGCATCCCAGGCAATGCCGGCCCGCAGGGCGCGCGCCACAATGCCGATGGGCAGCACGGTACGGCCGTTCTGGATTATCGCGGGCACGTCGATCGGGACAATCACGCCATTGATGGTCATGTTCTTGTCGCCGATACGCAGTTGCACTACGCGATCGCCGCGGAGCAGGGTCACGGTGCGGCGGCCAGAATCCCAAATGATGTCGTCCGGGCTTACGCCAACAGCCAAAGCGGCATAGCGCAGCGCCAGCAGGGTGCGGCCTTCAACGATGGTCGGGGCCACAGTGATGGGGGTGGTTACGCCAGCGCGGACAAAGGAGAGCGCGCCAATGGTGAAGACGTTGGCCGGCGGCGCCACAACTCCGACGGTGGCGTTAGCCACGCGGGTAGCTACAGGGAACGCTGTTGCAACGGTTGGAGCAACAAAGGAGTCTCCGCCCACTGTAAGGGGCACAGGGCCATCCATGGCAGTGCGGGTAACATCGTACCTGATGCCGCTGACCGTGATGACACTGGCTGCAGTGCTGACAGCGGACACGGGGATGGTCAGGATAGTTCTTTCGGGATTAAGAGAGGCTGTCCCCAAGGTGATGTTGCCGGTCGGCCTAGCCACGGTCGGGGTAGCGCTGAATAACACACCGGCGGGCAAGGCTAGGGTCAGTGAACCAGCCCTTAGCCCTCTGGCAGCCGTTTCGGTAATAGTGACATCGGCGACGGCCTGCCCGGTAGTGGCAAGACCGACAACCGGTGCGGCGGCAGCAGCAGCGGTGACCGTCGTCGGACGGATTGTGGCCACGACCGCAGTGCCGGCGGCGCCGCCTGTGCCGCCCACGGTAACAGTCACGTCACCAGCAGCAGCAGCAGGCGAAACAAGGAGGGTATCTATCGGGAAACTAAATGTCACTCTGCCGCCTGTGCCTGCTGAAGCAGTAGATACCGTAAAACTGTAGACAGCTCCAGACACTCTTGTGCCATCAGCTACTACCACTACCCCTGAGGAGACAGCTCTTGGAGCGTTGTTAGGCTCCCACTGTACTCCGGTCGGCAGGGACAGAGTAATAGTGCCTCCGGGAATCAGAGTGCCGGGGGTCTCTTCCACCAGCTCAAGCAAAGTAGTCAAAGCGGCAGGGCCGCGACGGCCGGCGTCGATGGCCGGCGGGGTCACAATGCCCACAGGCCGGCGCACGGTGAGAGCGAACTCAGCCACGCGGGCCAGCACAACGGACCCGGTAACCCCGGCGTTCTCGCTTGTACCCGCCACCTCCACAGTCAGGTCGCCAAGCTCCGCTAGGCGGGTAACGATAAGGTTAGCGCGAAAAGTAAACATGGTAGCACTGGTGGTGGCTGGTTGAGCATCGGGGATTTGCACAAACAACCTTCTTGGGTTGGCAGGATCACGAGTTGCAGTAACGGGGGTAGCAGGTGCAACCGTTACTGTGGAATCGGCCCAGGTTACACCTGCCGGCAGGGTCAGAACGACCCGGTTAGCGGCACCAGTACGAAAAGCGCCAGCCGCGTTCTCACGCAGGCGGATGGTGATGCCGCTTAACTGCGCGGTGGGGACAAAGCGCGACACAGTCCCGACTGTGCCGGTGCCGTCCACGGTGACCCTGCTGGTATCAAAGGTGCCGACGGCGAAGGTGCCGCCGCTGATAGCGGTGGTGTTGGTGGTAATGGTCACATTGATGGGGCCGGTGCCGAGGGTGGTGACGTTCACAGGCAAGGTAACAGTAAAGGCAGCCGGTGTGAACTCACTACCAGGGTTTCTGTATACAGTCAACGTAACGCTGTTGTCTGCAGTACCGGCGGTTGTGGCGGCGCTAGGATGAAACATGGCGGTTGCCGACCCCATGTTTGGTCCAGCCACAAATAAATCAGCAGCGCCATCTCCGCCCTGGAAAATTACGCCGCTGGGCAGGGTGACGGTAATCGTGTTGCCCGTCTGGATATTGCCGATGGAGGCACCAGACTCGGCAAAGCGGATGCTGGCCAGAGTAGAATAGATGTCACTGACTACCGTCGGCACATGACCGATAACCACGCCGGTGACCGGCGTCGTCGCCCCGGCCGGGGCGGCCAGGCCGGCCAGTAACGTCATGACCATGGCCAAGACCATTAGGACGGAAATTCTTTTTCTGTTTCTCATTATTTACTCTTCACTCCTTTTTTTGTTTCGCCTCTCCCTGTCAGCCCCCCTTTCCCTCTTGAGAACGGGGTTCCGGGGCGGGGCTTTACTTAACTGCACGCGCGGGGGAAAGCCCCCGCAACAACACTAACGGGCAGGCGAGGCGCCTGCTTTTTTATGTACCCCCACGCATCCCTCCTTTGTGTTTGATGTGTCTGGGCGGCCTGGAAGCGGCCGGTTCATTTGGCTACAACTAGTTAGACCACAGGAGGGCGGAGAAAAGTTCCCGCCCGAGAAAAAAAATTCGGCCCGCTGCCGCTTTACGAAAGGCTGTGTCTATTCCGGTGTGGATAAATGCCCTACTCCGCGAGATAACTGATAATTAATGTATTGGTTCAAGCTGACCTTTTCTTCTTTTGCTCTCTCTGCCAAAGTGCGATGCAGAGTCTTGGGGATGCGAATCCTCAACTGCCCGGAAAATTCATCTGTTACTGGTTCGGGCACCGATCGGCCTAATCCCAGACAAGTTTCAATCCAGGATTCCTTGGCGTCATGCAGGTTGTTGATAGCTTCCTCCGGAGTCTCCCCATCGGATATACAGCTGGGCAGGTTCGGGATTTCAGCCATCCAGCCCCCACCTTCGTCTTGGTGAAGTTTCCGCAGTTTAATTTCATAAGCTAAGTTGAGGTAGTACTCCAGATTTTTCACTTTATATTCCCCTTCTCTTTCAGTTTTTGCATCAGGGTTATTGCTTGTTTAACATAAACCGCTTTAATGGGACGTTCTTTCGGTATCGTAAGGATGTCAGGCAGTTCCGGGTGATAGTATGTAACGTGGCTGGAGCCCTTCCCCGGTTGCCTACAGTTAAAGCCGTACCGTCGGAGCAGTTTGTCCAGGGCTTTAAATGTTACGTCCTTTGGATTATTCACTATTTGAGCATACAGCTTATCAAATTGAGACATTTCTCTTGTTCACCCACTTCAACGCCATGGTATCATATATGGAACCATATGTCAATATGAGAGCAATGGCCGGTGGATAGTCCCCCGGCTTTGCGCTAATTGAGAGAGAGCGGGAATGAAATAACCGCTTGCTTAATCTAAAGATATTCTGGTATGCCGATGACAAAATATAGGGTCGATGTATCGGAACCGGCCGAAAATGACCTGCGAGATATCGTCCGCTATATCTCCGCGCAATTCTCCGCTCCGAAGGCTGCACTGAAGATGATGGACACCATTGAAGAAGCTATCGCAAGCCTGGCTGATATGCCGCATAGCTGCCCTTCTGTTACCGATGAAAGGTTGGCCTCTTTTGGCTATCATAAACTGATCGTAAAAAATTATATTGCCTTCTTTATAATTGACGAAAAGGCAAAAGTCGTTGACGTTCTGCGTATCCTATACGCCAGGCGCGATTGGCTTCACATTCTTTAACAAGCGGACTGGGGGTCAGGGCTATTTTCTTGACATGAGGGAGACGTCAAACGCGCCCGCGTCAAGCTCCGCCATCAGTGCGGCCAGCTTGGTTTCGTCCCATTCGCCCTGAATAGGGATTTTGACCGGCCCCCATGGTTAATCCGAAAATATTACTTCGCACCAGTTTTAGTTGACTCAATCGAACACAATACATATAATATTAGTGAACATATCGCAAACGATAGGAGTGAACTATATGCGTGTTTCAGCCACTGAACTTAAGATGAACATGGGCAAGTATATAGAACGCGCCGCCAGCGAAGATATCATCATCACAAGGAACGGAAGGGATGTCGCGCTTCTCACCAATGTCGAGAGCAAAAAGAAAGACGCGCTCAAATCCCTGCGCGGTATCATAAAGGGCGCTGATATCAGCCGCGGAGAAATCCGTGAGGAAAGACTGGGCAGGTACAATGAAAATCCTAATTGACACCAACGTGATCATTGACTACCTTGCCGACCGGACACCCTTCGCGGACCATTCTGAACAGGTGCTGGCACTCTGCGAGAGCGGCAAGGTCACCGGTTTGGTTACCGCCAACGCCATCACCGATATCTACTATGTGGTGGGCAAAGTGGCCGGCAGAGAGAAAACACTGGAGGCAATTCGGACACTCTGTTCCGTCTTGGATATAACGGACGTGGGGAAAGCCGATATCCTGAACGCGATGGAACTCGATATGCCCGACTATGAAGATGCGCTGGCCGCACAGTGCGCAAAGCGGGCCAAGGCTGAATACATCGTAACGCGCAACAGCTCCGACTATGCTAACTCCCCGGTTCCCGCAAAAGAACCAGCCACCTTTCTCACACAATTCCGATGATAGCGCCTTCCTAGGCGGCTTTCTTTATCTCCGGCGTCCGCCTTCTCGGGCAGTGATTTCAGAGTGGCGCAGAGCGGATGTTAACTACAAAAAGTTAGAAAGAAGGTGTCAAGTATGCTAACCATTACGTTGGATTGGTCTTTACTTCCTGCTTTTATGTATTTACCTCTTGACCGTTTCAAAGGGAAAGACGGCTTTTATTATCCATGCTTTGGTCCTGGAGTATATCTATTTGTCTATCCTTCCAAAGCGGGTTATCAAGTTTACTATGTCGGCCAGTCTAAAGAGGTAGGCAATCGGTTAGCCAAACATATATCGGCATACATGAATCCAAGTTCCGGCTACTATCTTCCAAGATCCGTTGACCTCTATAACGAAGATGTCTATAAATATTTCAAGAAAAATTCCTATGAAGAGTATTTTTCAAATAAACCTGGTGACTTTACAGATAAAAATTATACAGAAACTGGCGAACATATCATGAAGAATAGTTACTTTGGGATTGCTAAACTTAGCCAAGCGGATGAGTCGTTACTTCTAGGAGTTGAGTATGTACTGCAACAGAAAGTTTTAGAATTTAACGAGCTTCCTTCATTAGGCTGGCTTGGGGAGAAGAAATCTACTAAACCCACTAGGGATATTGAAATAATCAACTATTTTGGCAATGATACATTAAGAAAAATTATAGGAACAACTTTGCCGGAAAAATGTAGTATCTGCTGACGGAGCGCAAGAAGCCCGCGAAGCCGAAGAGCAGGAAAGACAAGAAGGGGAAGTAGAGGGTGCACACCCCTCTATCTTTTAACGGCTTCCCGGTTTCAGGCAGCCAAAAGGCTCTAAGTTCAAGTCCCCTTGCCTCCAGAAACGGCTTAAAAAAACTGCCATAAAATAATGAAAACCATTCTGCAAAACTGCAAGAATGGCTTAAATACTGCACTTTCAGCACAAAACAAAACCACCCACCGACACAATCCTTTGTATCAATAGATGGCAGATTTTTGGTGGAGATGAGGGGAATCGAACCCCTGACCTCTTGAATGCCATTCAAGCGCTCTCCCAACTGAGCTACATCCCCAAGGCTATGACAATTCGTATTATAACGGGTTTGGCGCCCTTTGTCAATGTGTGTTCGCCTGCTGTTCAATCACCTGAGCGGTCTCTTTTGTCTTCCCAAAGTTGTTTGCGTTCTTCAAAACTTACTACTTTGTGCATTTGATGCAACATCCATTGATAGCCGAAAGCGTCTAAAAACATAGCGTTTGATACTTCGTCATCAATTTCTGCTCCGACTACTTCGAACACACTCCTTCTATAAGATTTGCTGCCTGGGGGGCGTGCCCCCAGAGTCGCTCAAGGTTGTAAAAGCGACGCTCTTCCGGCTGAAAAAGATGGACGACTACCAAGCCGTAGTCAAGAAGAACCCAGATGCCTTCCGGATATCCTTCCTTGTGAAGAAGAGGGTATCCTTCCTTTTTCAGGATTTCCATGATGTGATCGGCAATGGCCTTGACCTGAAGCCGGTTGTTCCCTCCGGTTATGACAAAATAGTCGGCGATCAGCGAAACTTTGCCTATTTCTAAAACAACTGTATCTACCGCCTTTTTTTCCGCAGCAAGGTTCGTTATCCGGTTTACTAGCTTTACCGCCGTTTCGTTCAAGCATGAGCCCCCTTCAATCAGTATAGTTATTTACCCACGATTACTGTCACCATAACAGTTGCCTCCGCTGCTTCCCTTTTCAGCAGTTTAGCGCCCGGAATCAAAATAGCCACTTCTTTAGCAGCGTCCAAGTTGGCTGTACGGCTGATAACCTGTGACACTTCGTAGTCCTGGCGGTCGGCGTTATCTACCCTTTGAACCTGAAACCCTGCCCTGCGCAGCTTTTCAGCAACTCCAGCGGCCGCTCCCCTGACGCCGCTGCCATTTAGTACTTCTACAGTAATCCGGTCTCGCGGGATAGTGCTAACTTCATCTGTCAGCCAAGAGGTCAGGGAGGGAAGCTGTTCACTATCAGGCAGCCAATAATTGCCGTCCACCTGCAGCTGCTCAGTCCCGGGAAGCAGAAGAACCTTGGCAGCTTCGCTGTATGGCATATTTTTAAAAGCTTCAGCCGCAGACAGCAACTGGCGCCAGGACAGATTTGTCATCAGCAGCGGTGACATCTCGCGAAAGTTGATTATCCTTTGCCATAGGCTGCCCTGTACAATGGGGGCAGCAAGAGGCGCAAGAACTATTCGTCGCCGCTCAAGGTTTTCAGAAACGGTCAGTCTTTCCCGATGAAGAAACTCAAGCAACTCGCTTCCGTCTGCCAGGAATACGTCAGCGGATATTTGAATCCCCCCTGCCCGGTCTACGGCGGCAGGCAGAAAATCTTCGTCAATCTCCAGATAATAGTGGACCGGCAAGTTGTTAAACAGCCGGGAAACTGACTGTACCAACAGTTCACGCCCGCCGGCGGCATAAACATGCCCCAGGCGCATGGACCCGTGCCCGTCTACCGTAATCATTGTAT
The DNA here is from genome assembly GCA_018725565.1 of Bacillota bacterium. GTDB lineage: Bacteria > Bacillota > Dethiobacteria > Dethiobacterales > Dethiobacteraceae > HKB214. The sequence continues at coordinate 60,581 of QLUR01000012.1, forward strand.
CAGACGGCAGTTGTATAGCCCGGATCCGGGTTTCCTTTGGAAAATAAGATAGCAGGGCCAGTTCGGTAGCCAAGCCATCTGCTTGCCGGTTTGAGACGGTGTAAACCAATACTTGCTTGCGTTCGCCTTGGGGGGGACTTGGCAAGGCGGAAGCCCAGGCCGATGTATCGTGAAGGGAGTTTAATAAGGTAATAAACCGGACACTAAACAGTAAAGCCGCAAGAAAAGCGCAAAGAGCCAGCAGAAAAAGCAGCCGGCCTGTCTTTACCTTACGCCGTTTGGTCTTAACTGTGTAACGGTAGCAGTCCTGCATTCGCCTCACTTCCTGACCCGGACAGACTGTTCCAAAAAGAAATGGTCAGTGGATGAATAAGCTGCCTGTTTGCCAGCAAGTGGCTAATTGTCTGAGCAGTTACGGCGATGACCCCACAGTGAAAATCTTCCGCTACTTTACGTCTTAAAACTTCCACTTCCGGATAAGAACGGCCAGGCTCAATTTTATCGGCCACATAAATTATCCGGTCCAGCAACGACATGCCGGGAAAACCTAAAGTATGCCTGCTGATGGCAGTAAGTACCGCCTCGTCAGCCACATCAAGTTGCCGGGCCTTTATTGCACCGACCGCTGCATGCAACAGAACAGGCCGAAGGCGGCAGTGCGGGTCAATTGTAAGTTGACCGGCTTCTGCCAGATACAGCAGTTCCTGCTGAGGAATTTCACGGGCGCAATCATGCAGCCAACCTGCCAGCTCGGCACGGTTCTTATCTTCACCCAAGAGCTCGGCCAGGCTGACAGCTGTTTCTGCTACACCTGCTGAATGGATAAAAAGCCCGGGTGACAGCTCTTCTTTTAAATAGCAAATTATTGTTTCCAGTAATAATTTGTTCACAGGTTATACTTTCAACAAGCTGGTTTGTTTTTCCTGCTATTCACGCAGAACAGACAACCAGTGCGGCCTTACTTATTTCTCAAAACGAGCTTTAGCCTCGTTAACAACCAGTTTTCTCCCATCCAGTTCTGTACCGTTTAATTCTTCAACGATTCGCGTTACATCTTCGTCTGCAACTTCCACAAAACCGTACCCTCGGGAACGTCCCGTAGAACGCTCGGTGATAATTCTCGCCTCAAGCACCTGGCCGTGTTCGCCAAAAAACTGTTTTAGCTGTTCCTCGTTTGTCGACCAGGGTATGTTCCCGACATAGATAGTTTTTGTCATGCCTTCACCTCACTTTCGGCATCTGTTTTTATTATTCTGAAAGAAAATTGCTTTTATACTGCATCTTCATCCCGGCTGCAATACAAACCGCTCTTAATAATATATTGTGCAACCAGTTCCGGCGCCATGTATTTTATAGATTTACCTTCCGCGACACGCCTGCGGATCAAAGTTGAGGAAATAGCAACAGCCGGAATTTCAAGGATATGAATACCAGGCAGCGCCTCCGGGCAACTTACGGCAAACGTTTCAGTAAGTTTGTCCAGACCATAGCCAGGACGTGTAACAGCTATAAAGGAGCAGATGGAGAGAAGTTCACGGTAATCTTTCCAGGTAAGTATTTCCAAAATGGCATCCGCGCCGCTGATGAAATATAATTTACATTTCCCGCCAAAAATAGCGTAGAAATAGCGGACGGTATCAATCGTATAAGAAACCCTGTCAGGCGGGCGCTCAAGCTCAAATCTGGAAACACTGAAATAAGGGTTGGTAATCGTCGCCATAACAGTCATCAGGTAACGGTGCTCCTGGTCGCTGATACGTCTTGAATTTTTGTGTGGAGGGTGGCCAGCCGGCACAAATATCACCTGTTCAAGACCAAATTGGATGCGCACCTCTTCCGCCGTCAGCAGGTGCCCCAGGTGAATCGGGTCAAAGGTCCCGCCCATCAGGCCAACTGACAGGCACTGCTCTGTGTTTTCTGTTTGGTGAAGAGACATGCTTTCCTCCCTGTCAGTCTTCTCCCTGCAAAAAAGTGAACTCTATCTTGCCGATCCGTACCGTATCCCCGTTGCTCACCCCCGCGGCAGACAGTTTTTTTTCAAGGCCTCGGTGCCGGAATATCCGTTGAAACCTCCTGACAGCAACATCGTTGTCAAAATCAGTCATCGCAACTAGTTTCTCAAGCCTCGCACCACGAACAACAAATTCGTCCCCTTCCCGGGCAATGACCAACTCTTCTGCCGAAGTTCCCTCCTGCTCGTTTAAATAGTGTTCCAGAGGTTCATCCGTCAAACCTGCTGCAGGTAACTCCCTCAGAAGACCAGCCACATGATAAAGCACCTTGTCCAGGCCTTCCCCGGTAACAGCCGAAACCGGGAATACACCGGCCGGTCCCAACTCTTTGCGCAACAGCTCCAACCCGGCAGCAGCCTGCGGCAGATCCATCTTGTTTGCTACCACCACCTGCGGCAATTCAGCCAGTCGCCGGTTATAAAGGCTAAGCTCCTTGTTGATCTGATGCAGGTCGCTAAGTGGATCCCGCCCATCAACGCCGGCCGCATCAACCAGATGAATCAACAGCCTGGTCCGCTCCACGTGGCGCAAAAATTCATGACCAAGACCCAAGCCTTTGTGCGCACCCTCGATTAACCCGGGGATGTCAGCAACAACAAACGGTTCGACACCGGCTGCTTCCACTACGCCAAGATTTGGCGTCAGCGTGGTAAAAGGATAGTCGGCCACCTTGGGCCGCGCCGCTGAGACCCTGCTTAAAAAAGTAGACTTCCCGGCATTGGGAAAACCGATAAGGCCGACATCTGCAATTAACTTCAACTCCAGGAGCAGCCAGCGCTCCCCTCCCGGCTCCCCTTTTTCAGCATGGCGCGGAGCCTTATCAAAGGAAGAAGCAAAACGGGCGTTGCCGCGGCCGCCCCGGCCTCCTCGGGCGGCCACAAACGACTGCCCTTCTGCGGTAAGATCCATTAAAAGCCGCTCTGTCTCCGCATCCCGAACCTGGGTACCAGGAGGTATCTGGACAATCAGGTCTTTGGCACTGCGTCCTTGCCTGTTGCCTCCCTGACCATGCTCACCCCTGCCTGCACGCAAATGTTGATGGTAACGGAAATCATGGAGCGTATGTTTTCCCGTTCCCACCACAAGTACCACATCTCCGCCGCGGCCTCCGTCGCCTCCATCAGGCCCGCCGCGTGCTACGAATTTGTCTCGATGAAAGGAAACAATCCCATTGCCTCCATTGCCGCCCTTAACGTAAATCTTGGCCCGATCAACGAACAACGCGACCACCTCCGGAATTGCCCCGCTTATTGTTCGCTGATCATCTGCTGCTTATCCAGCAATAATGTCAGCCCGCCTTCTTCATTGCTAATAGCGCGATCAAGGCCGTGACCAGCAGCATTTTTCAACAAGCTCGCCAAGTCTGGCTGCTCCCCCGGGGCAGGAGAAAACCGCAAAGAAACACTGGGATTATCGCCTCCGCTAAGCAATATTGTCAGCGGCGCGCTTTTTTCCCGGAGCAGATAATCCTGACAGGCGTTAAGCAATTCTGTGGTCAATGTCAGGGAAACCTGTGAAAGAACGGGAATGGTGCCATCGAATTCCACTGATAGGGTGTTTTCCGGAACCTTGGCAAAAGTCTCATAGATCAGAATTCCCAAGCGCGGGTCACCGCAGCTGGCCAATCGTCCCATTTGATGCAACTCGTCACTGACTTTCCGGATGCAGGATTGCAATTTTTCAGTCTTATTGAGTTGAGCTAACCCGCTGATAACCTGCAGGTGATTGATAAATTCGTGGCGGCAAAGGTTAAACAGCTTTAAGATTGCTTCAGATTGATCGTGCAAGCTTTCCGGCTCCTTAAAACATACTGAATTTTCGTTTGCTTATATTCGATTTACAGTTAATTGAATCCTTTTTCTCCAAAAAAATAACCGAACACTTTAGTTCGGTCGACAGTAAATATTGATACATTTCCTAAACAAGCACCTCAAGCGGGAGAACGCTGACCTGTTTTTTTACGCGGCCCACACGTTCAAAAGCAACGACGCCGTCAACTTTGGCAAACAGAGTGTCATCCTTGCCGCGCCCCACATTGACACCTGGGTAAATCCTGGTGCCACGCTGGCGAACCAAGATGCTGCCGGCGGAAACTGACTGTCCGTCCGCCCTTTTCACGCCCAGATATTTAGGGTTGCTGTCGCGCCCGTTGCGCGAACTGCCAACGCCTTTTTTATGGGCAAACAACTGCAAATTCATTCGCATTCTGTAGTCACCTCCCTACTCTTGCTTTACCTTCAGATAGCCCGGATAACTGCTGTTGATCTCCTCAAGCCCGATCAGCATGCTTTCCGCCAGCAAATCAGCAGCTTTTCTGGTTTCCTGCGACATCTCCGCCGGTAAGGTCAGAGAAAAGCAACCTTCCCTGACCACCTCATTCGTCTCGATCCGCAGCAGCCGCTGTAAGCTGAAGAGATATGTCTGGACCAAGGCTGATACTGCGGCGCAAATTAAATCCTCGCCCTTAGGGGCTGAGTACGCATGGCCGCGGACTATAACCTGCCTGACACTGCCGGCTGTACGCCTGATACAGACCAGGATCATAGATTATCAGACCTCAATCTTCTCAATCAGTATCCTGGTATACGGTTGGCGGTGACCCTGCTTGCGCCGGTAATTTTTCTTGGCCTTATACTTAAAAACAATAATTTTCTTGCTTTTACCATGCTCCAGCACCTTGCCGCGCACAACCGCGTCCGGCAAATAGGGTTGTCCGACTTGCAGCCTATTGTCTTTTTTGCAGGCCAATACCTTGTCAAAGCCTACTTCAGTGCCGATTTCGGCCGGCAGCAACTCCACACTGAGGACTGCGCCTTCCTCCACCCGGTACTGTTTGCCGCCTGTCTCTATAATGGCGTACATGAAAGCAGTTCACCTTCCTAATCTGAACTCGCCGGCAGAGGTACCGGTAGCGGTTTTTAACCCCTGTCCGCGCGGTTGCGAAACTCGCTTTAGAATTTTAGCACACACGGCCGCTGCTTGTCAATGCACACCTTCTGGTTTACATAACTATTTGTCCGGGTTCAAGCTATTTAATTTCTGCGCTGCCGCCGACTTCCACCAGTTTGGCTTTCAGTGCTTCGGCTTCTTCTTTAGAGATTTTCTCCTTAACGGGTTTCGGCGCTCCGTCGACCAGGTCTTTGGCCTCTTTCAGCCCAAGGCCGGTGACTTCGCGGACGACTTTGATCACCTGAACTTTCTTGTCGCCGGACCCTGTCAGGATCACGTCAAACTCGGTTTGTTCCTCAACAACCGGGGCTTCAACCGCAGCACCGGCGGCTGGCATAACAGCCACTGGTGCTGCGGCGGTAACGCCGAATTCCGCTTCAAAAGCCTTGACCAACTCGGAAAGTTCCAGCACCGTCATTCCCTTTACGATTTCCAGCACTTCGGTAATTTTAGACATTTCAGATCCTCGCTTTTCTCTTAAATTTCAGGCAGATTAGGCGCCCGCTTTCTGATCACGGACAGCTTGGAGCGTACCTACGAATTTGCGCAAAACAGCTTGCAAGGCACCGGCGAAACCGGTCATTGGCGCCGCAAAAGTGCCTGCCACCTGGCCCAGCAGAACCTCCCGCGGCGGCAGGTCAGCCAACGCCTTTACGCCGGCCTGGTCAATAGGTCTTCCTTGCAGTATGCCCCCCTTTACCTGCAGCTTGTCAAATTCCTTGGTATACTTGGCTAAAACCTTGGCGGGGGCAACAGGGTCATCAAAACTGAAAGCAATTGCTGTTGGCCCATCCAGATAGGCATCCAGCGCTTCCAGTCCAAGGTCACGGGCTGCCCTTCTGGCCAAAGTGTTCTTGACCACAGCATATTTTACTTTCTCGGCACGCAGAGCGCGCCGCAAAGTGCTGATTTGGGCGACGTTAAGCCCGCGATAGTCAGTAACAATGGCGACCTTGGCTCTTTGCAGGTCCTCCCGGACTTCGCTGACAACCTGTTGCTTGTCCTCACGCTTCTTCACCTTTCCACCTCCCTTAGAAAATATATAGCCTCCGTACAGACATACAGAGGCCTTCGGTTAAGCCACATCAGTGACGACCCGACCTCGGCAGGCGGTAATCCTTAGCCCCTGAGGGGACCTGCTGTCTACAGTCCAGAATTGCCTTATGCTTTTGTTTCTGGCCCGGTTACTGTTTCGCCTTGCCGGCTGCGGCCTTCTGCGGGCTGATGCGGATGCCGGGACCCATCGTGGAAGCTACGGTCACGGAGCGGATATACTGGCCTTTGGCTGCCGCTGGTTTGACCTTGATTAAAGTTTCCAGCACCGTACAGAAATTCTCCAGCAACTTCTCGACTTCAAAGGAAACTTTGCCGATCGGCAGGTGGATAACGCCGCTCTTGTCCGTGCGGTACTCCACCTTGCCGGCTTTAATCTCGTTAACGGCCCTAGTGACATCCATGGTGACCGTTCCGGTTTTAGGGTTGGGCATCAGCCCTTTGGGGCCCAACAGGCGCCCCAGCTTGCCGACCATGCCCATCATATCAGGCGTCGCCACCGCCACATCAAAGCCAGACCAGCCGCCCTCGATACGGGCTACCAAGTCTTCTGCGCCTACGAAATCAGCACCGGCAGCTTCAGCCTCTCTTGATTTGTCGCCTTTAGCAAAAACGGCTACCGTTACTTTTTTACCGGTTCCTGCCGGCAACACCACCGCGCCCCGTACCTGCTGGTCAGCATGCTTGGGATTTACACCCAGCTTGACAGCCAGCTCAACAGAGGCATCGAAGCTGGCAGTGGAAGTCTTTTTTGCCAGCTCAAGTGCTTCTGCCGGGTCATACAACTGCTGGCGGTTGATCAGTTTGCTGGCCTCCAGGTACTTCTTTCCATATTCTGGCATTTAAATCCTCCTCGTGGTTGTATCGAGCATATACTCTCCCACTTATTAACTATCCCTCAACTACAATCCCCATGCTGCGGGCTGTTCCTTCAACCATGCGCATGGCTGCTTCCACATCATTGGCGTTTAGGTCTTCCATTTTGAGCTGCGCAATTTCCCTGACTTTAGCGCGCGGCAAACTTGCCACCTTGTCCGTGTTCGGTTTTCCGGAACCGCTTTCGATTCCGGCCGCCTTTTTGAGCAAAACCGCTGCCGGCGGAGTCTTGAGCACAAAGGAAAATGAGCGGTCATCCATAATGGTGATAACCACCGGGATTACGAGACCGGCCTGAGAGGAGGTACGTTCGTTGAATTCCTTGCAAAAAGCCATTATGTTTACCCCGTGCTGGCCAAGGGCAGGACCTACCGGGGGGGCAGGCGTAGCTTTGCCGGCAGTAATTTGCAACTTAACCATTGCCACAACTTTACGGGCCATCCTTACACCTCCTTAGAGCTTCTGAACCTGATAAAATTCGAGTTCCACCGGGGTCTCCCGTCCGAACATCGAAACCAGAACCCTGACCTTCCGGCGATCCGGCAGCACTTCCTCAACCGTACCAATAAAGTTTGTAAAAGGACCTTCAATCAGACGAACCGCTTCACCGATGTTCAGGTCGATTCTGGGTTTTGGCTCCGCCATTCCCATTTGCTTAAGGATTTGGTTGATCTCGGCGGAGGAAAGCGGGATGGGCTTTGACCCGGGTCCGACAAATCCGGTAACGCCAGGCGTGTTGCGCACTACATACCAGGAGTCGTCGGCCATAGTCATTTCCACCAGCACATATCCGGGGAAGACTTTTTTCATGGTAGTTTTTTTCTTGCCGTTTTTTACTTCCATCTCTTTTTCCATGGGAACTAAGACCCGGAAAATTTTGTCCTGCATTTCCATGGATTCAACACGCTTCTCCAAATTGGTCTTCACTTTGTTTTCATACCCGGCGTATGTGTGTACCACATACCAGTTCTTGCTCATAGTTGTAGGGGAACACCCCAACCCCCTTAACGCAATATCAGGCGCAGCAGCCCTGCAAAGCCGGTATCGAGGACCCAGAAAAATATGCCGATAAAAAATACTGCCGCCAGGACAACAGAGGTAAAGACGGTCAGTTCGCGGCGGGTAGGCCAGTGCACCTTCTTCAGTTCTTGCCTGACATCCTTCATTTGCTTCACTAACATTTGTACGCTTAACTTGCCGGCTGCCATATATTCACATCCCCTTGACGACTACACAGGCAGTCTTACTTGGTTTCTTTGTGTGGAGTGTGCTTTCTGCAAAAGGGGCAATACTTGCTAAGCTCAATCCGCTCCGGAGTAGTCCGTTTGTTTTTTGTGGTAATGTAGTTTCTCCTTTTGCAGTCTCCACAAGCCATAGTGATTTTCACGCGCACTGTCAGCACCCCCTGTAAGCGGCAAGATAACCCCGTGAGATTTCCACTTTTTCAAATTTACCATACTTTATCGGCTATGTCAAACTTTTTTGCCCCGCAGAAAGGCACCGCTGCAGGCGGTGCCTGATATGCAAAACAAGGTCTACTCGATGATCGAGGTGACCACGCCGGCACCCACGGTACGGCCGCCCTCACGGATGGCAAAGCGCAGGCCCT
>QLUR01000013.1 GCA_018725565.1 Bacillota bacterium
TGGAGCAGCCGGATCACCGGCAAAGTGATACACCCTTCTGTCAAGTCGTGAAAAACGGGCTTGCCGACGGACTCTGGCGTGCCGCAAAAATCAAGCAGGTCATCGGTCATCTGGAAAGCGTATCCCACCATTCCCAGTGTACATAGCCTGACCGGTTACGGCGGGAAATATCCCAGTTTGTTATAAAACATCGTGTCTTCCAGGGCGACTTTTCCTTTGAGCAATGCCGCCAGGCTGTATTTATCCCCTCTTTGGAAGTCCACATATTTCACCCCATATGCAATTTTACAAGCTCTCTTTTTAAAACTTTACCGGTATCATTCCTTGGCAGTGCTTTGACAAAAGCCACCGACCTGGGAAGCTTATATTTAGCCAGTTTATCAGAGCAAAAACTGATTATTTCTTCTTCTGATACAGCAGTATCCTCTTTTAGAACAACAATGGCCTTGGGAACTTCCTGCCATTTGGGATCGGGAACTCCAATAACCGCAACTTCTTTTATTGCCGGTATTCTATATATAACTTCTTCGATTTCGGCGGGATAAACATTTTCTCCGCCGGAAATAAACATGTCTTTAAGTCTGTCCACGATATAATAGAAACCCTCTTCATCATACTTTGCTGCGTCACCGGTATGGAGCCAGCCGTCAACTATAGTTTCTGCGGTTATGTCATCCCTGTTCCAGTATCCTGATGTTATATTGCCTCCCACGCATAACTCCCCGACTTTGTTGGGACCCAGTTTACTGCCTTTACTGTCCATTATACAGACGTCCGAATGGAGCACCACTTTCCCAACCGACCCCGCTTTTCTCACAGCATCCTCTTCGGGAATAAAAAATACGGAAGGGCCGCTTTCAGTCATACCATACCCCTGACGTATGATAATGTTTCTTTTTTTCTTGAAATTGTACACCAGGTTTGGCGGCAGGTGTGAACCGCCGCTTGTCCAGGCACGCATGCTCGACAGGTTAAATTCGTCAAGTTCAGGAATCTGATCAAGCATCAAATACATGGACGGAACGAGTATCATTATTGTTGATTTCCATCTTTCAATGTTTCGTAGCATCTCTACAGCGTCAAAATCCCGTCCGACAACGACCGTCCCCCCTGCGTGCAGGACCGGGCAGCCATAGAGGCCAAGACCGCCTGCGTGAAAGCATGGAAGATATGTGAGATTCACATCTCTGGAATTAATGTCCAGCGCCTGCCCCATTCCAACGGCGTTATAGAAAAAATTGCCGTAAGTCATCTTGGCGCCTTTTGGCTTCCCGGTAGTCCCGGAAGTATACAAAAGCGCCCATGTATCTTCATATCTCAGCCGGGGCAGTGGGACTCCAAGGGGAGAACCTTCCCATAGTGCCTTTTCGTATACCCAGGTATCCCTATCCACTTCTTCGCCGATATTAATATATGTCTGACACGCCCCCAGCTTTGGCTTCAACCCCCGAACAACATAGTCAAACTCCGAATCATAGATAAGAACTTCGGGTGAAAAATCATGAAGTATGAATTCCAGTTCCGGTAAAGCTAAGCGCCAGTTCAGTGTATTTAAAACAGCACCCATTTTACTGCATCCGAACAATATTTCAAAGTAGTCTGTACTGTTTTTTGCTAAAACAGATACTCTGCCACCAGCCCCGACTCCCAACCTAACCTTTAAAAAACTTGCAAAACGATTGGCTCTTTCGTTGACAGCCCGATAAGTGAAGCTTCGGGAAGTGTTTAAGTCAACAAGCGCCAGTTTATCGGGAGTTCTGTCTGCATGGCGCTCCAACCAGTCATAATGATACCCGTACATATAATCTTCCCGCCTTTCCTCCTTATAAATTGCCCCACTGTATGATGGTAGCCCCCCAGGTATAGCCAGTACCGGCGGCTAACAGTGCTATGATATCACCGTCTTTGATCAAACCCCGGCGCTCCGCCTCGGTCAACACGATTATCTGGTCACCGGATTGGATATGCCCGTAATTCTCCAGGTAAAAGCTTTGATTAGGATTGAGGCGGAAAGCCTGCAGCAGATCATGATAAAGCGACCTTTTAAGGTGAATAGGCGCCAGGAAGTTTAAATCCCTGGTTGTTTTTCCGCTTTTTTCCAGAGCCTTTTCTACCACGGTCACAAAGTTTTTAAAAGAAACCGGGTCTAGGTGTTCCTTCATTTCCTCCGGGGCTGTCAACTCCAGCATGTGAAGTCCGGCATCTGTAGTTTGCCGGGAAGCAGGCATTGCTGACCCTCCTGCCGGCAGTTTCACATACTTGTGAAAAAATCCTGCTGTTATGTTATGTGTTTCCAGAATCACGTTCTTCTTCAGAAATTTTGTCAGCAAGGCTGCGGCGCCACCATCGGCAAAGTTATACATAAACCGTACTCTAGGGTTTTTGTAGTCAATGAGATAGGACTCCTTGCTGCCCATCACCAGCAGTACGTTTCGCATGCTCTCCTCTGTCAGCATCATCCCTTTTGCCATGCGCAAAGCCACGGTAAAGCTCACACACAGCGACATGATTTCAGTGGCAAAGGCATTGACGGCACCCAGTTCATACTGCACCTTGCAGGCACAGGACCAGACCGGGTAGTCCTTGTACTCGCTGCCAAAATAAATTACCGCATCCAGTTTGGCCGGGTCAAAATCACCCAGCGCATTCTTTGCCGCTTTCAGCGCCATGTCGGAGACATGCTCATGTGGTGCTGCCACACTTTTTCTGAGCAGTCCCAGCTTGTTTTCCACAGCTTCAAGCGGTATATCCGATTTCAATGCAATTTCTTTACCGTTTTCCTTTCCGGACGGCAGGTAAATTCCCAGACTGGCAATCCCTACTGTGTTTTCCTTTTCATCGCACATGTTACGCGCCTCCTATTCCCCGAGCCGCAAGGCCTTTTATTTTAGGCAATCTTTTTCTTATTTCTGCTGCTAAGAAGGTCAGCCAACTGGCGGTATGCACCTACGATACCTGCCGGCATATAAAGGACAACCAGAATGTATATGCTGCCAAAGAACAACAGCCAGCGTGTAAATACGGGATGCACGTCCCGCAGAGTCAGCAGGTAGTGCTGGATAAGCTGGACAAAAGCCGTCCCCACAATGGCGCCGTAAAGCGTCCCAGTCCCGCCCACAATAGTGACCAGCAAGGCGTTCAGGGTCTGCTGGATAGTGAGAAGCTCGGTGTTTGCAAACCGGGTAAGCAGGGCGAACATAACCCCGGACAAGCCCGCGGAAATACCGCCCACCTGCAGGCTTATCATTTTGTAGGTGGTGGTATTGTACCCAAGAAAAATTGCCCTCTGCTCGTTTTCCCGGATAGCCAGCAAAACACGTCCCGTGGGGGACAGGACAAAGCGCCTTAACACTATTACCATCAGGATCAAAAAGAGCAATGCATAATAGTAGAACAGCAGGCGGTCCCTGAACATATAAGGGATAGGGAAAGTCAGCCCGTCGGCGCCCATGGTCACATCGCGCCAGGTCTCAGCCAGGTGCCGTACGATTTCACCCAAGGCCAGAGTAATCATGGCGCAGGCAATCACCCCTCCGCCCCGGAAAGCGATTTTGCCCATGATAAAGGCCGCGGCCGAACAGTACACCACTGTTACTATCACTGCCAGCAAAAGTGTGCCGGGTGTCGGGTCAAGGCGCAGGAACAGGATACCTGCCAGATAAGTGCCGCTGCCGAAAAACACGGCGTGGCCAAGGTTAATTACACCGGTAAAACCACGCAGGATGTCGTAGCTCATACCGAAAACGGCTAGGATGAATATCCGGCTGAACAGGCTGATGGTTGCATGGCCGGCAAAACCCGGCAGCATCAGCAGAAACGCGGCAGCAATGAGAGCAACCGCCGAACCCGCCACAAACTGCTTCCTGTCCTTTGCTCCCGCCGTTACCAGCTTTATTACCGCCGGCGTCTTCATGACTTCACCGCCAGGCCAAAAAGTCCGGTCGGCCTGAACGCCAGCACCAGCGCCATCAAGAGGACACTAACCACCCCTGCCGCCGGCGGGAAGTACCAAGCCACCAGTGCCCCGGTCAAACCAAGAAAGATGCTGCCCACAGCGGAACCGATAAAACTGCCCATGCCGCCGATTACCACTACGATAAAGGCCAGCACTTGGTTACTGATGCCCATACCTGACCAGACGCTGCCCACCAGCGGCACATACAGGGCTCCGCCCACCGCGGCCAGAGCCGCACCTCCGGCAAATACCAGGGAAAAATATCGACGGATGTCGATACCCAAGGCTTGCACCATCTCAGGCGACTGAACACCGGCACGGATAATCATTCCTATTCTGGTCCTGGTAATCAGAGCGTGAATGCCCAGAGCGACCACGATGCCGATTACAATGAGAAATACACGGTACTTTGAGATGATGATGCTACCCATAACCCAGGTTCCGGCCAAGTGCGGCGGCCTTACCGCCGCTAACGGAGTTGGACCCCACAGCACCCTCACCAGTTCGGTAAAAACGATCATCAGTCCCAATGTAATAAGAATCTGAGCTGTAACCTTACCATAGACGGGCCTGATAAAAAATCTTTCAAAAATCAGCCCCATCAGGAACCCAACAACCATAGCCAGCAACAGTGAAAGTGAAAAGCTGCCGGTCTTGGTGTACATCCAGACGCTGACGTAACCGCCCCAGAGGAACATAGTGCCGTGCGAAAAATTTACAATACCCATCAGGCCGAGGATAACGGAAAGCCCTGCTGCCATCAGGAAAATCAGGGCACCCTCGGCCAAACCGTTGACCAGGAGCATAACAAATACATCCATGAATCATCCTCCTTTCCCCAGTGGCTATGCCACAACCCCCAGGTATCTCTTCTGCAGCTCTCGATCTTTTGCCAGGCTGGCAATCCCGCCGTCCAGGACCGTACGCCCGTCATTTAAAATATAAAAGCGGTCACCTACGGCACAGGCCAAGTTAAAATTCTGCTCTACCAGGATAATATTGGTATTTTTTTTAACCTCCAGCAATGCCTTGCATACTTTCTCTACCACGATAGGAGCCAAGCCTTTACTCGGTTCGTCAATCAATATAACTTTATTTTCGTTGAGCAGCGCCCTGCCAATGGAAAGCATCTGCCGCTGACCTCCGCTCAGTGTGGATGCCAGCCGGCGATATGCTGCCTTCAAATCAGGAAACAGTTGCAGAATATATTCCTGGCGTTCCTTGGTGGCATTATCCTGTCTCCATGCGGCCAGCCGCAGGTTTTCCTCTACCGATAGCAGGTTGAATATGCCATAATCCTCTGGGACATATCCAAGGCCGAGCCGGGCTATCTTGTGGCTTGGCAAGCCAAAAAGCGATTGGTCTTCCAGTTCCAGTACACCGGCGGCAGGCTTTACGAGACCCATAATACTGCGCAGGGTTGTTGTTTTGCCGGCGCCGTTACGTCCTAATACCACTACCGCTTCACCGGGACGGACTTCCAGCGAGACACCCTGCAGGATATGGAACGGCCCAATAAAAGAAGATATGTTCTCCAGTTTAAGCACAGGCTTCACTGAGTACCCCCCCTCCCAGGTACGCGGCCAGGACTGCCGGATTGGCTGCCACTTCGGGCGGACTGCCCTGAGCCAGCACTGAACCGTTTACCAGTACTATCACCTGGTCGGAAAGACCGGTGACCAGGTCCATCTTATGCTCTATCAAAACAATGGTTTTATCGGTCACTTTCTTAGTCCTGTCCAGGAGTTCAAACATGGCCGGCACCTCCTCCAGGGCCATCCCGGCCGTAGGTTCATCCAGAAGCAAAACCTCGGGATCGAGGGCCAGCACCATGGCCAGTTCCAACTTTCTCTGTTCACCGTGGGTGAGGCTAGCAGCCAGGAAATTTTTTTTCTCCTGCAGGAGCACCTGTTCCAGCAGCAACCCGGTCTTCTCATTGAGCTGCCTGAACTTCCTATGGTCGGCAAATATCCTGTATCCTATACGGGCCTGTGCCTGTAGTGCCAGCCGTACATTTTCCTGCACGGTAAGGGCAGGGAAGACGTTGGTCAACTGAAAAGACCTGCCCATACCCAATGCAACTCTCTGTAAAGGGGACAGATGGGTTATATCTGTCCCCTTAAACAGCACCTGCCCGCCCGTGGGCCTTAACAGACCGCTAATCAGGTTAAACAGGGTCGTCTTGCCTGCCCCGTTTGGACCGATTATGGTAGTAAAGATGTCTTTTTCAATTTCTATGCTAACATTGTTAACAGCTTTGTGAGCGCCAAAACTTATGGTAAGTTGCCGGGTCTGTATCAGCGGGGTTGACACGTGACTCTCACTTCCTTTTACTATCCTGTCTAGCGGCGGGCGTCTTTAGGAACTGTTACCGGCGGAGCCAGTCGTTCAGCGGAAATGACTCTGACCAAGGTGGGTACGGGATGATCGACTCCCGCCACCTCTTGCAGGGTAATTTCAAACAACGGCTGCATGGCCTGGTGGTCCTCTTCACGGAACCAGCGTTTTCCGGTCGGAGAGTCGAACTCCATTCCTCTCAGTGCTGCTATCAGCGTTTCCGTATCGGTGCTTCCACCGGTTTTCTCCAGGGCGGTTACAATAGCCGAGGCTGCGGCCATACCACCGGACACAAAAATATCCGGCGGTAAGCCGAACCGCTTCTTATGTTCTGCCACGAGCCAATCATTCATGGGATTGGAAGGGGGCGCACTGTGGTAATAGACAGTAAAACCATGCATACCAACTACGTCCCTCATCATTCTCAATGCGGCAATTTCCGGCGCGCCGGTGGAAATTGTAATTCCGGCGCCTTTAAGGTCCAACTCCATAATCTGGCGCCAGGGATTATTGGCGCCGGCCCAGACAACAAAGAGATAATCAGGCTTGGCTTCCCTGATCCGCAAGAGATATGGCGAAAAGTCGGTAGCTGTGGCCGGCGGAAACTCCTGGATCACGATGGAGGCGCCACGCGCCATGGCCGCCGGGATAAACGGGGTAATGCCGGCACGTCCAAAAGCCGTGTCAGGCGCCAGGGTGGCTATTTTGGCGCCGGGAGCGGCAATGATATCAGCCATGGCAATGGCATCCTGAGCCGTGTTGCGTCCGGTACGGAAAACATAACGGTTCCAAAACTTTCCTGTGATTACGTCGGCGGCGGCAGGCTCCACTATGATTACTCTTTCGAATTCCTCAACCAGGGGAAGTATGGCCAGTGCATCGGAGGATGACGTCGGTCCTACCAGCAGATCAACTTTATCTTGGTCGAGCAGCTTGGTTGCCCGCTCCCGAGCCACGTCCGGCACAGTGGTAGTGTCTTCCCAGATAACCTCAATCTTTCGCCCTGCCACTTCCTGGGTGCCGTCAGTTAAATATTCCAGACCCAGTTCGAAACCACGCCTCATTTGTTTGCCGTAGTCCTCCAGGACACCGCTCAGAGAAGCCAGCGCGCCAATTCTAATCGGTGGCAGTTCCTGCTTGGCAGCCGGACCCGGTGCCTGCTGCGGGGTTGTTCTGACTGGACAACCTGTTCCAGCCAGTGACATTATCAGCAGAACAGAAATCAACAACAACTTCCTACGCATTTTTTCTCCTCCTGATTTTTTATTGAAAATCATAGCTATACCGCTTTAAAGCTGATATTATACCTCCTTTCCACCAGGCCTTCAGCTAGAGAAGCTCCTGTTTCAGTATTTTACCGGCAGCGTTACGTGGAAGTTGTGTGCGAAATTCGACTATTTTAGGTACTTTATAACCGCCTAGGAATTCCCTGGCAAACTCGGTAATCTGCCCGGCACCAACGGACTCTCCCTCTTTTAAGACCACCACGGCTTTTACTTTTTCCCCCCATTTTTCATCGGGAACTCCCACCACGGCGGCATCCAGCACTGCCGGGTGTCTGTTAATGACTTCCTCGATTTCTGTGGGGTAAATGTTCTCACCTCCGCTGATAATCATGTGTTTTCTCCTGTCTACGATGTAGTAAAAACCTACTTCATCGCGCCGTGCCAGGTCGCCGGTCAGGAAATAGCCCTGGTACAGCGACTCCCTGGTAGCTTTCTGGTTGTTGAAGTAACCAGAGCAAACATGGGGGCCCTTGATTATCAACTCACCCACCTCACCGTTTGCCACATCGGCTCCTTTGCTGTCTATTAGCCGTACATCACTGTAAAAAACCGGTTTGCCCACTGAAGGTGACCTGGCTAATATATCCTGCTGGTCCAATGCAAAACAGTTGGGACCTGCCTCAGTCAGCCCGTAACCTTGTTTAAAATTTAATCCCCGCTCCCAAAAAGTCTGGAAGATACTTTGCGGACAGGGCGCCCCGCCGGAGATGAAAAAACGCACGCCGGCCAGCGAGGCACGCCGGAAAGCCTCAGTGCCAATTACCATCTGGTACATGGTGGGAACCATAAACCCGATGGTGCAGTTGTAGCGGTCAAACACTCCCGCCACCTCTTCCGGTTCAAAAGTGTTAAACAACAGCACGGTGCCGCCCAAGTGAAAGAGCGGAGTTAAAAACACATTCCAGCCTCCGGTATGAAACAGAGGCGTGAAGACGGGCGCTACGTCATCCTGACGCAGGCCCCAGCTGATGGTAGTGTTGATGGCGTTCCAGAAAATCATGCGGTGGGACAGCAGCGCGCCCTTGGGAAAACCGGTGGTGCCGCCGGTATACAGTATCATGAGTATATCTTCAGGGGTCACCGCCGGTGAGAGCAGACCGTTACCGCCTCTCAGCAACAGGTTCTCATAATCCGGCCCGAAGCTGACCAGGGAAGGGGTATGCTCGCCCAGCCCTGCCAGCAGGCCACGGAATTCATCTTCCAGGAAAATCAGCAGGGGTTGGCAGTCATCTGCCATATACTTTATTTCCCTGCCGGTGAGTCGGAAGTTCAGTGGGACGATTATGGCGCCCAGTTTGGCGGCGGCAAAAAAGATTTCCAGCATTTCCGGACGGTTTTTGGCCAGTACGGCCAGTCGGTCTCCTTTTTTAACACCGTAACCGGCAGCCAGCCCTAAGGACAACGCCGTGACCCGCCGGTGAATATCCAGGTAGGTATAGTCTTTCCCCGTGCTCATGTCCCTGACTGCAATCCTGTGCGGTGTCAGTTGCGCGCGGCGCTCCGTCCATTTGCCCACGTGCACGTCAGTCATCCTCCTCCGACATAAAGTTAAGGAGCAACCTGTTAAACTGCTCCGGCTCCTCAATAAAAAACAGGTGGCCGGCCCAGGGAAAGATGTGCAGACGTGAATTCCTGATTTTTTGCTGAAGCAGGTAAGAGTTTTCCACTGGGAGCACTCTGTCCGCGTCCCCTGAAACAATCAGTACCGGCAAGGTAAGTTCTTTCAGTCTTTCTTCGCTTTTAAAGCCCGCCACGGCGTTAAACTGGTGCAGCCAGGAATAGCGCGGGGTGGGCTTTTCCAGGCGCCACTCCAGTATCTGTTCAATCTCGTTCGGGTTGGCTTCCATATAGCCGGACCGAAAGGCCATGACCATAGCCTGGCGCAGCAATTCCCGCGGGCTCAAGCCTTCCGCACCGGTCAGGGCGCTAAAAGTATCGGCCGGCATGGCCACACTGTTGGGACCGCCGAAAGCAGTACAGCCCAGGATCAGCCTGCGTACTTTTTGCGGAAAGAGGAGTGCCAGTTCCTGGGCAATCATGCCACCCATGGAGATACCCACCACACCGGCCTCAACTATCTCCAGGAACGAGAGCAAACCGGCAGCATCACGGGCCATCATTTCGATGGTATAAGGATAATCCGGTTTATCACTGCCACCGCTGCCACGGTTGTCAAAGACAATAATCCTGAAGCTGCTGGCAAGCAGTCCTGTTTGCTTGAACCACATCCAAGTGCCATAACCCAGTCCGCCGATAAACAACAGCGGGGGTCCCTGCCCGTGGACCTCGTAATACAGGTTGATATCATTTACCTTGGCGGTCGGCATCCGGCTCAATCTCCCTTTGCCGGCGCAATGCCGTAATAGATAAAATCCATCATGGCTTCAAACCCCTTTGCCGGTGGCGTCTTATTCTCCCAGAGCACCCAGCGCATACCCATGAACTCTCCCATGCCCATCAGGCAGTAAGCCACTGTTTCCGGGTCAAGGGCCCTGATCTGTTTTTTTGCCATCGCCTTTTGCAGCCCAGCAATATAACCTTTTGCTATGGTCCGGTAATGGTCGATAAACAGCTCGTTTTCCACAAACTCCGCCTCCCTGATAATCCGGTACAGGTTGCGGTTTTCATGCACATAGTCAAAAAAAGCCCGAAAACCTTCCCGCTCAATATCTAAACGGTTTTCAAGCCCCGTCACCCTCTTCTGTATTTCCCGCCGCACCTCGTGGGTAAGCTGCCGGACCAGGTCGCAGTAGATATCCAGCTTGCTTTGAAAATAAACATAAAAAGTCCCTTGGGCCACCTCCGCCCTCATGGTAATTTCAACTACCGTGGCGTTGTAATAGCCCTTCCGGCCAAAGATTTCCTCGGCCGCCCCCAACAGTCTTTGCCTGGTTATGTCGCCTTTTGTCAACTTAACTGACATATGATTCACCTCTCAATTATCTCAATTTTATTATAACTAGAAGATTTGCAAAATACAATACATTTTTTTAAAAGTCTTCGCCGAATTGAACAAATATTTTACTCGTCGGTCTACCGCTGCCTTACGCAGGTTATCACTTTTAAAGAAAGCCTGAACAGATCGTCAGGGAGCCGTCTTCCGGAGAGAAAAAAAACGGCGCAGCGTCTGCTGCGCGCGGGCGGACCCGAGGCATCCCGAATGCACCGCGTCTGCCTCGGCTTGCGCCGCCGCGGGGTCATCTAACCGTTTCGCTGCAGCACATGGTCCGCCAATCCGGCAAGTATTGTCCGCGGCAAACCGTTGGGCAGAAACGCCAGGCTTCTTTTAGCGCAAAATATTGCAGATTTGGCTTTTGCCCGTATCGCCGTCAAAATACCGCTCTCCTCCAGGCTGCCGCGGATAAATTCGATATTTTCCGTGTCAAATTCCCGCCTCTCGATGATATGGCGGACTGCGGAACCATACAATGGCTGCTGGAGCAGCCGGATCACCGGCAAAGTGATACACCCTTCTGTCAAGTCGTGAAAAACGGGCTTGCCGACGGACTCTGGGGTGCCGCAAAAATCAAGCAGGTCATCGGTCATCTGGAAAGCGTATCCCAACTGCAGTCCAAAAGCGGCAAGAAGCTTGCGTTGCGGGGACGGCAGGCGACAGACGCCGGCTCCGGCCAGGCAGCAGGCTGAAAGGAAGCAGGCCGTTTTTTTGTGGATATAAGTAAGATAGTCTGCCTCCGTCAGAGTATGGTCAAAGCGCCTGGCTAACTGGGTGATTTCTCCCTCACACATCAGGCTGATTGCTTTGGTCATGTTCTCCAGGATTCCCAAGCGGCCGTGCTTAGTCAGCAACGAGAAGGCGCGGGCAAAAAGAAAATCACCGTAGAGAACGGCCTGGTGCTCCCCCCAGCGGGCGGACAGGGTAGGCATGCCCCGCCTAGTCTGAGCACGGTCGATTACATCATCATGGACAAGCGAGGCGTTATGAATCAGTTCGGCAGCGGTGGCCACGTCAACAAGTTCGTTACGAGACGCGGGCCGGAAGGAGCCGCATAACACAACCAGCGCCGGCCGCAGCCGTTTCCCGCCCTGGGTGACGCAACCGGAAAAAAGCGGCGTCCAACTGTCATCGCCGCGGCAGATTTCCCACAGACGCTCTTCAACCTGTCTCAGTTCATCAAGACTATGCAATTCCGTCAGTGGCATCTGGTACACCGTCAAATGGATCACCGCCCATTCCCAGTGTACATAGCCTGACCGATTACGGCGGAAAATATCCCTGGCTTTTAGCCTGTAGAAGCCAGGTTGAATATTCCGGCGTTTGGACATACATATCTGCGCTGTCATCAAATTATCCACTATAATCAACAGTGCCCGGGGTTTTATTGCCCCGGGCACTGTGTTCATCGTTGTTATTTCTAGTTTATAACGGAATGTTGCCGTGCTTTTTGCGCGGGCGGTCTTCCTGCTTGCTAAGCATCATTTCCAGTCCCTGCAGCAGGCGGCTGCGTGTTTCTCGCGGGTCAATCACATCATCCACCCAGCCGCGGCTGGCGGCTATATACGGGTTGGAGTATTTGTCCCGGTACTGCTGGACGCGGGCGGCCCGTTCCGCCTGCGGATCTGTTGCCGAGTCGATTTCTTTGCGGAAGACAATGTTAGCCGCGCCTTCCGGCCCCATGACGGCGATTTCGGCTGTCGGCCAGGCCAGCGCCAAGTCGCCGCGCAGGCAGCGCGCGCTCATCGCTATGTAGGAACCGCCGTAGGCCTTGCGCAGCACGACCGAAATTTTGGGGACTGTGGCTTCAGAGTAGGCAAACAGCACTTTGGCGCCGTGACGGATAATGCCGCCGTGTTCCTGGTTGACACCGGGAAGATACCCTGGCACATCGACGAAGGTAACCATTGGGATGCTGAAGCAGTCGCAGAACCGGACAAAGCGCGCAATCTTGTCAGAGGAACTAATGTCCAAGCAACCGGCCAGCACCTGCGCCTGGTTGGCTATAATACCGACGGAACGGCCACCCAGGCGGGCAAACCCGACAACCGCATTCTGGGCATAGAGTTCGTGCACCTCCAGAAACCGGCTGCCATCTACCACCCGTCTGATAATCTCCCGCACGTCGTAAGGCTTGTTTGGATTGTCAGGCACCAGGTCTGCCAGCTCCTGCTGGTCAAGCAGCGGTTCCTGCGGTTCGATAAGCGGCGTCTCTTCCAGGTTGTTCGAAGGCAGGTAGCTGAGCAGTTCCCTTACTTTTGCCAGGCAGTCATCTTCCTTGGCCGCTTTGAAGTGCGCCACTCCGCTGATCTGATTGTGAGTCAGCGCCCCGCCCAGAGCCTCGGGCGATACTTCCTCGCCGGTGACGGCCTTTATCACCTGAGGTCCGGTGATAAACATCTGACTGGTGTTTTCCACCATAAAGACAAAGTCGGTGATGGCCGGCGAATATACGGCACCACCGGCGCATGGCCCCATAATCACTGAGATTTGCGGTATAACCCCGGAAGCCAGGGTGTTGCGGTAAAAAATCTCGCCGTAACCGTTAAGCGCCTTGACGCCTTCCTGGATACGGGCGCCGCCGGAATCATTCAAGCCGATGCATGGCGCGCCGTTTTTCATGGCCAAATCCATGACTTTGCAGATTTTGGCGGCATGCATCTCCCCCAGGGAACCGCCGGCCACGGTAAAGTCCTGGGCAAAAACATACACCGGGCGGCCGGCGATAGTACCATAGCCCGTTACCACTCCCTCGCCTGGATAGCTGCCGCCAATCTGTTCGGCATCAGCCAGGCCTCCCTGCACAAAAACATCCAACTCGCTGAAACTGCCCGGATCCAATAGGATTTGCAGCCGCTCCCTCGCCGTATACTTGCCCTTGGCATGCTGGTCGGCAATACGCTTCTCACCGCCGCCACTTTCAATGATACCGCGCCGCTCCTGCAGCAATTGCAGTTTGTCGTTCATTTCTTTTTTTACACCTCCTGATCTTTTCGTTCACACAACTCAACAAGAGTGCCAAAAGTTTCTTTAGGATGCAGAAAAGCGATTTTGGCGCCGCCTGCGCCATGCCGCGGCTTTTCATCAATCAGGCGCACTCCCGCTGCTTTTAACGCCGCCAGCATCTCCTCCAGGTTGTCGACACGAAAAGCAAGATGCTGGATGCCTTCGCCCCTGGCAGCGATAAACTTGGCCACCGGGCCTTCGGGGTCGGTCGATTCCAGCAGTTCCACCTCACTGTCGCCGGTTGGCAGGAAAGCTACCTTCACTTTTTGCTCCTCCACCACCTCGGTGGCGGTGATTTTCAGACCCAGCAGCGCCTCATACAACTTTGCCGCCTGCTCAATGCTGTGGACGGCAATCCCAATATGGTCGATTTTTTTGATCAAGTAGGCGACCTCCCTTAAATTTAAAGTCGTTCCTGAATATATTTGATAATATCGCCGGTAGAAGTACCCGCTGTGAAAATCTCTGCGATACCGACTCCTTTAAGATAAGGAATGTCTTCTTCAGGAATGATACCGCCGCCGATTACCAGCACGTCCACCGCGCCGTGTTCCCGCAGGAGCTGCGCCACCGGCGGGAACAACTGCATATGAGCGCCGCTTAAGCTGCTTAATCCTACTACCTGGACGTCCTCCTGAATAGCCGTTTCTGCAATCTGTTCCGGTGTCTGCCGCAGTCCGGTATAAATTACTTCCATGCCGGCGTCACGCAATGCCTGGGCGATAACCTTGGCACCCCGGTCGTGGCCGTCCAGACCAGCCTTGGCTATCAGGACACGAATCCGCTTTTCGTTCACTATATATTCCTCCCTTATGGTTACAGCAGAACCTGTTGCTGGTATTCTCCGAATACCTCGCGCAGGATCCCGCAGATTTCGCCAAGGGTAGCATAAACGCTTACCGCCCTGATAATCGCAGGCATCAGGTTTTCGTTGGTCTGGGCTGTATTGCGCAAATTTTGCAGGGCCTCGGACACCATCCGCTGATTGCGGCTCTCCAGTAAATTACGCAGCTTCTCAACCTGTCTTTCCGCTACCGCCGGGTTTACTTTTAACAGGTCCTTTGGTCTTTCAGTCTCCATCTGGAACTTATTGACACCAATTACCACCCGTTCACCGGATTCAATCTGCCGCTGATAAGCATAGGCGCTCCGCTGAATTTCCCGTTGCATAAAACCTTTCTCTATAGCCCGGACCGCCCCGCCGAGTTCGTCAATCTTATTGATATAGTCCCACACATCTTCCTCTATTTTGTTGGTCAATGACTCAATGTAATATGAACCGCCGAGCGGGTCAACCGTGTCGGTAACCCCGATTTCGTAGCCGATTACTTGCTGGGTGCGCAGCGCGATCAGCACGGACTGCTCGCTCGGCAAGGCCAGCGCTTCGTCCCGGGAGTTAGTGTGCAGCGACTGTGTCCCTCCCAATACTGCCGACAGGGCCTGGTAGGCAACGCGCATAATGTTTACATCCGGCTGCTGCGCCGTCAGGGAGCAGCCTGCCGTCTGCGTGTGGAAACGCAACATCAGGGAACGAGGGTCTTTGGCCTTGAAACGTTCGCTCATAATTTTGGCCCAAATGCGCCTGGCCGCCCGGAATTTGGCCACTTCCTCAAAGAAGTTAAGATGGGCGTTAAAAAAGAAAGAAAGACGGGGCGCAAAATTGTCCACGTCAAGACCAGCCTTGATGGCGGCATCCACATAAGCAATACCGTCAGCCAGGGTAAAAGCTATCTCCTGCACTGCCGTTGAGCCGGCCTCCCGGATATGGTAGCCGGAAATGGAGATGGTGTTCCAGTTGGGAACGTGCTCAGCGCAGTAAGCAAAGGTATCTGTAATAAGGCGCATAGACGGCAGGGGCGGGAAAATATAGGTGCCGCGTGCCACATATTCTTTCAGAATATCATTTTGGATGGTGCCGTTCAACTCAGCCAGGACGACACCCTGTTTTTCGGCCAGGACAAGATACATCGCCAGAATTACAGCCGCCGGCGAATTTATAGTCATCGAGGTGCTGACCTTTTTCAGCGGAATACCGTCAAACAACAACTCTATGTCCTGAAGCGAGTCGATGGCCACTCCTACTTTGCCGACCTCGCCCCTGGCCAACGGGTGGTCCGAATCATAGCCGATCTGTGTAGGCAGGTCGAAAGCTACCGAGAGGCCGGTCTGCCCCTGCTCCAGCAGGTATTTAAAGCGCCCGTTCGTTTCCTCAGCCGTGCCGAACCCGGCATACTGGCGCATCGTCCACAGCCGGCCGCGGTACATCGTCGGTTGCACGCCGCGGGTAAAAGGATACTCACCGGGCAGCCCCAACTCCCTTTCATAGGAAAGATCAGCTATATCTACCGGGGTATAGAGTCGCTGTACCGGCACATCTGAATCGGTCTTAAACTCTTGTTTGCGCTCCGGCGACCGGGCCAGTTGAGCAGTGGTTTTTCTGTCCCACTCTTCTTTTTTACTTCGGAGCGCCTGCACCTTTTCCTGGTCAAACAACTTCTTCCCCTCCTAAAACTTTGACTGTCACACAAATAATTGTACATTATTCATACTATACATGTCGAGCGTTTTGTCGAGGGGCACGGCTAAATATCTGAGAATTGCAGATTTTCACCGCACTTATTCTATAATTACGAGAACCTCGCCGGTATTAACATTTCCGCCTTTACTGGCAGCTATTTTTTTGACTGTACCACTCACAGGCGATACAATCTCGTTCTCCATCTTCATTGCCTCCAAGACCAGTAATACTTCGCCTTCTTTTACCCTGCTCCCTTCCTTAACCAGTATATTGAGTATTGTTCCCGGCATGGGAGCGGTAATAACCTTGTCCCCGGCAGCAGCCGGCGGAGATGCTGCCGCTTCTTGTGCCGGTTTTGCCTTGGATGGCACTTCGGCAGCAGGCGCAGCCTTAGGGGTGGGAACCGGAGTTGCCGGCATTGCTGCCTTGGCTGTTGTCACCGGCCGGCTGTCAGCGGCTGCCTCTTCCACAGTCACCTCATAACTCTTGCCCTCAACGGTAATTTTGAACATTCTCATTTTCTCTTATCCCTCCTGACAGTAATCTGTTGTCTTCTCTCCATCAGCAGTTCCCTGCCGCGCAGAGCCCAAACCGAACCACTGGTCACAGCTGGTTGGCGCAAGATACTAACCTTTGTTCCTAAACTCTGCTCCCGATCAAGATAGACGGCTATAGCGGCAGAGATGACCGGCAGCACCGCAGATTCATCGACACCGGACTTATTGCCCACTGGAATCCTCCTTTCCCCAAAAATATAATTATCTTAATATTCCGTACACTACAGTGCTATATACTGGACAAAAAATAAAACCCCTCCTCCCCTTCACGTTAGCGAGGAGAAATAAGGCCTATAAATTTATAATATTCTAAAATTTATACCCTGTATTGCGTCTTTTGTGCAAAAGGAATATCTAGCTGACATCTTAAGTGCTAACCGCAGGCTTCTCTGCAGGCTTAACCTCATGCCTTGCCCCGCTGTCCTTGTCCCGCCGGTGAGGAAATACAAGCAAGAGAGCCTTAGCCAGCAAGATAAAGATAGCGATAACAACCAACATGACGGGCAGCCCTACGATGGCAATCTGCAAGGCCAAACTAAGTGGTTCTGCCATTGTTCTTCTCCTCGCTTTCTTTTACGCTCCTAATACAACCTTGATAATGGCGATTACAACAACGCCTGCTATGACCGAGCATAGCTGTCCGGAAATGTTTACGGCCATGGCCTGCATAAGGAGGTAATTTTGTTTATCCTCAGCCAGAGCCATTTTGGCCACTACTCTCCCCGCCATGGGGAAGGCAGAGATCCCTGCTGCGCCGATCATAGGATTGATTTTAACCTTCAGGAATGAATTCATAACCTTAGCAATGATCAGCCCTCCTGCAGTAGCAAAGATCATCGCCACCAGCCCTAAAGCCATGACGCCAAGCGAGGCTAAGTTGAGAAAGTTCTCCGCAGTCATAGAGCCGCCGATAGTGAGACCCAGCAAAAGCGTGACAATATTAATCAATTCATTCTGCGCCGACTTGTTAAGGCGCTCAGTCACGCCGCACTCCCGCAGGAAGTTGCCGAGCATTAAGAAGCCAACCAGCGGAACCGCCACCGGAGCAATGATTCCCGCGACCAAGACCACCAGCAAGGGGAAGACGAGACGGACTGTGCGCGAGACTTCTGGACCTTCCACATACGTCATGCGTATCCGGCGCTCCTCTGCAGTAGTCAGCGCCTTAATGATGGGCGGCATAATCAGCGGTGTCAGCGCCATGTATGAGTATGCCGCGAGAGCCAGGGCGGGTAATATCTCCCGTGCATACAATGAGGCCACATAAATCGTCGTGGGACCATCAGCCGTTCCCAGTATGCCGATAGCGGCAGCCTGAGCTATGGGAAATCCTAAGAGAGTAGCCACGATAATCGTGCCAAAGATCCCTATTTGCGCGGCTGCTCCCATCAGCATTACCTCAGGCCTGCGCAGCAGCGGACCAAAATCGCACATTGCCCCGACGCCAACAAAGATCAGGACAGGGAACAATTCGGTAAGCACGCCTATTCTAAGCAGCAGCGTCAGGGGTTCGCCCTCCCCGACGGCGCCTGAGAACGGTATATTGGCCATGACCGCACCAAAACCAATTGGCACCAGCAGCAGCGGTTCGTAGTTTTTCTGTACGCCCAAGTAAATCAGGCCCAGACCCAATATCCACATCACTACATGCTGCCATGTAATTCCGGCCACTCCTGCAAATAATCCTTGCAATATCTCAACCAATTCTTTGCTTTCCACCTTTCTCGACAAGATAACGGCCTTTGGGTCTCTGACTCCCCCCTTTTCGCTAAAATACTTGCCCGTTGTTCCGCCCACTAACAGCATCAGGCCTGTTCTTAAGAAAAGTATAATATAATTGCGAATTTTACGTCAATGATTTGTCGCTATAATTAACCGTCCGCGGTTCTAAAGCATAGAACATTCTAATATCTGCATCTGCCTGCTCCTCCGCTGCCAGGATATGGATAAAAAATCCGCCCTGATCAGGCGGCGCTTTCAGCCGTATCCCTTCTGAGTCTGCAGTATTAAGGGCTCAACAAGATGATGGTTTCCTTTAACCTGACTCCATTCGGGCAGACGCATTTTTCACAACCGCGGCAACGCTTGATTCCCCATTCCTGCGCTTGCCCTTTCCTGTCGGCCATGTCCCGCGGGTCAAGATGAAGCTGACCCAGCTTAATAAAAAGATAAGGTCCGGCAAAACACGGCTCACCAAAACAGTAGGCGGGGCAGGAAGCTACGCAGCACAGGCACTCCAGGCAGGCCATCAGGTTTCTGTGCAGCGGGTCCTCGCGGAGAATGACCGGCGGTTCCGCCGCAGGGCCGACAGGGTAAAGGGACAGTCCCTGAATTGTGCTAAAATATGCGGCACGGTCAACAACCAGATCCCGCAGGAGCGGCAACCGGGGAAGGGGCGCTATTTCATTCACCCCGGCGAGCTTAGTCCGGCAGGCCAGCTGCGGTTTGCCGCGAGCCTGAAGACCGCAAAGTCCGCAGCGCAGGTAACGGCAGCTGTAACGGAAGGCCAGTGTGGAGTCTGTCTCTTCGTAGATATAAAGCAGTGCCTGCAAGACCGTTGCTCCGGGCTCCTCTGGAACGATGAACGTTTCCCTAACCAGTTTTTCACGTTCCGGCAGCCATCTGTTCACATGGAGCTGTTTTTTCTTCACGCCCTGCTCACCTCCAGTCTATAACCGATATCACCGTTTTCGGCACGCCGGAGCACAATGTTTTTCCGCCATGCCTCTCCTCCGCTTTCCGGAAAGTCGCTGCGAAAATGAGCTCCGCGGGATTCTTCGCGCAGCAGGGCGGCCTGCAGTACGAGGCGTGCGGTGACAAGCATATTCTGCAATTCCAGGTAGTCGAGTATTTCCGTGTTGTAGACGCGTTCCGGCGAAAACGACGCAGAGCGGGCTTTATCCGTGATATCCCCAAGACCGCAAAGCGCTTCCTGCAGTAAGGATTTGTTCCGAACCAGCCCGGCGCTCTTCCAGAGCAGGTTCTGCAGCTGCCGGACCAGTGTCACCGGCCGGACAGGGCCAGGTCTGCCAAAAAGCTCTGCGGTGACTGGATGCATCCTGAGGCGCGGTGCCCCCGGCATATTTTTCGCATACGCGGCTGCGGCACAACCGGCCCGCAGACCAAAAACTAAGATTTCCGTAAGCGCCACTGACCCGAGGCGGTTAGCGCCGTGGACCCCGCCCTGCACCTCACCGGCCACATATAGCCCGGGGAGGCACGTCCGTCCGTCTTTATCAGCGCGAACTCCACCCATAAAAAAATGAATGGTAGGCATAACCTCCCAGGGCTCCTCCCAGTTAAACGCTTTTCTGCCGTATGCCGGCAACACTACGTTGAAAATTCCCGTATTGCGGATGTTATCACGCATTTGCCGACCGTCTTCCAGTGCCAGGTTGGGGCGCAGGTCAAGAATAAGCCCTCCATGCGCGGCAACGGCACCGTTGGCTATTTCAGCGCTCATCCGGCAGACAACTGAGGCGCGGTCCATGCGGTTAATACCGCCGTTTAACACTGCTTCCCCTCTGCCATTGATTATTTTCCCCGCCGGTCCGGCAACTGCGGGCTCGCCGCAGAAGATCCCGCGGTAAGCCTCGGGATGGGTCACCGCAAAAGGCAGCGCCTGGATTTGTTCCATATCGATCAGTTCCGCGCCCGCGTTAAACGCCAGGGCATAGCCGTCACCGGTTGACGTGCGGGCGTTGCTTGTCTGCGGATAAAACAGCCATCCGGCGCCTCCCGTCGCCAGGACTGCTGCGCCGCAGGCCAGCACCAGTTCTTCCCCCCTGGCGAGATCAAACAGGTGCACGCCACGCACAGTATCCTCTTCCTTTAAAAGTCCGAGCACAAAAGTATCCTCAAACAAACTGATGCCGTATTTTTCCATTGCCGCACGCAACGCTTGGGCGAGACCGACCCCGGCACCGGAGCTTTGCAGCGTCCGGGCCCTGGAATGGTAGCCGGCGCGGTGAATCACACCCGGCGAAAGCTTTCCCGCCCCGTCACGGATAAAGGTATGCCCAAAGCTTTCCAGCTTTGCCAGCGCGGCCGGTGAGTCGTCGACTAAAGTTTCTACCAGCACCCGGTCGTTGAGATATCCGCCTGCGGACAGAATGTCTTCCACAAAGGCCTCGCGAGTGTCGCCCGGCAGGCCGGCGCAAGCCGTAAGCCCCACGGCCATTCGTGTATTACCATACCCCACGGGCTCTTTGCTGAGCACCGCCACGCGTGCCCCGGCCTCCGCCGCAGCCACGGCTGCCATGATGCCGGCTCCGCCCCCGCCGACACAGATAACGTCATAGTACTCCATGGCCCTATTTTCGCAGGGAGCCGGCCACCAGCTCCGGCACCTGAAAGGGCAGTTCAGCTACTGGAACACCGGCGTTGTTAAGCGCCTTAACCTTTCCGGCAAAGGAGCCCTTCCCCCGCTCAATAATGGCCCCGGCATGACCCATCCGTTTGCCTGGAGGCGCGCTCTTGCCGGCAAGATATGCAATCACCGGCTTGGTCACGCGCTCTTTGATAAACAGGGCCGCTTCCTCCTCGGCGCTGCCGCCGATTTCACCGACCATGACAATCGCTTCGGTTTCCGAATCTTGCTCCATTTCCGCCAAAACATCGGTAAAGCTAAGTCCAACCACCCGGTCGCCGCCCAGGCCCACTACCGTCGAGGTGCCAAAGCCCGCCGCTTTTAGAGTGCCGACAATTTCGTAACACAGCGTTCCGCTGCGGGAAACTACCCCAACTTTGCCGGGAACAAAAAACTGGCTGGGCATGATTCCGATCTTGCACTTGCCCGAGGAAACAACGCCGAAGGTGTTGGGCCCAACCAGCACCGTGCCGCGGACTTTAGCAAAAGCCGTCACCGCCAGGGCATCGTGCACCGGAATATGCTCAGGCAGCATGACCAGCACTTTCACACCGGCGTCGATGGCTTCAAACGCCGCATCCTTGGCAAACGGGGCCGGGGTGAAGAGGATAGAAGCATCCAGGAGGTGATGCTCCGCCGCAGCGGCCACCGTGTCATAAACAGGAATCCCCTCCAAAGCCTGCCCGCCCTTCCCCGGCGAAACACCGGCCACCACCTTGGTGCCGTAATTAACCATCTGGCGCGTATGAAAAGAGCCTTGGTTGCCGGTAATACCCTGTACCAGCACTTGCGTATCGGCAAAAAGATAAACAGCCATCGCTTCAGCCTCCCTTAGTTTTCCCTGGCGATTTGTACGGCCTTGGCCGCAGCTTCATGCATCAGTTGATATGCTTCAATACCGTTCTCGCGCAGTATCTCACGGCCTCTTTCCTCATTGGTTCCGACCAGGCGGATCACCACCGGAACAGGGATGCCTATGTTCTGCTTAACGTAGGCAAAAGCCGCCGCCACATCGTCACAACGGGTAATTCCACCGAAAATGTTAATTATAATCGTCTTCGGCTTCCTGGCCAGCAGCAATTCCAGCGCCTTGGCTGTCTGCTCCACACCGGCGCCGCCGCCGGCATCCAGGAAGTTGGCCGCCCGGCCTCCGTAATATTCGATTAAATCCAGGGTAGCCATAGTAATTCCGGCCCCGTTGGCCATCACGGCGATATCCCCGTCAAGCTCCACATAGGAAAGACCTATTTCGTGAGCGGCTTTTTCCGTGGCAGTCCGCTCTTCCACCAGCGGCAACCCGCTTTGGCGGTATAAGGCATCATCGTCGATTGTCACTTTGGCATCGGCAGCAATCACCTGCTCGCCGCTGACCACCAGCGGGTTGATTTCCAGCAGCTCCGCATCGCGTTCCACAAAGATTCTGTACATTTTAAGCAAAATATCGACTACCTGTCTGGCAACCGCCCCGGAAAGGCCGAGCCGGCGCGTGACTTCACGGGCAATAAAAGGTTGCAGGCCAATGTTTGCATCGAGAGCTATTTTAATAATCAGTTCTTCCGGCACCTCTTCTATATCCATGCCGCCTTGGGCACTGCTGAGCAAAACCGGCTTCCTGAGCGCACCGTCAATGGTAAGTGCCAGATAAAGCTCGCGGTCGATCTGCAGCTTTTTTTCCACTAAAATTTTATCGACCGCCAGACCGGAGAGCCGGCTGCCAAGCATCTTTGCCGCCAGTTCCCTGGCCTGGTACGGGCTGTCAGCGAAGCCGATACCGCCGGACTTCCCCCGTTTCCCGCTTAAGACCTGCGACTTGACCACCACGGCCCCTATTTTGCCGGCCAGCACCTCCGCCTCTTCGGGAACGGCGACAACCCCTCCGGCAGGCACCGGAATCCCGTAGAGAGTAAACAGTTCTTTGCCCATGTACTCATACAGCTTCAATCTTTTCCCCTCTTTCCAGAACGTTATTATCCGGGCCGGTGCCTGGCACCTGGCAAGACCTACAGCATTGACTTGTATCGTTTCAGCTTGTTATACAGGGTTGCCAGCGAGATATTCAGGGCCTGGGCCGCTTTTTTCTTGCCGTCCAGGGTCTCTCCATAGCGTGCCAGCGCCGCTTTCAGCATTAATTGCTCCATTTTTTCCAGCGGCATAACCTCCGGGAAATGTATCACATTAGAGGCGGTAAACTGGCCGATATAGGGCAAGAGATGCTGGCAGCCGACCTGTTCGCTTTCCATCGCTACTACCGCCCGTTCCACCACATTCTCCAGTTCGCGGATATTTCCCGGCCAGTCGTAGTTAACCAGCAACTGCAAGGCGTCAGGAGCGATGCCTTTTACTTTTTTGCCGAGCTTGCGGCTGTAGCGGGTAATTATTTGTTCCACAAGGGAAGGAATATCTTCTCTCCGCTGGCGCAGCGGCGGCAAGACCAGTTCGATAACGTTGAGCCGGAAGTACAGGTCTTCCCTGAATTTACCCCGGCGCACCAGCGACCTTAAATCCACATTAGTGGCGGCAATAAGGCGGAGGTCCGCCTTCAGCAACTCACTGCCGCCGACCCGTTCGAACTCGCGGTCCTGCAGCAAGCGCAGCATTTTCCCCTGCAGGGGAAGATTCATCTCTCCAACTTCGTCAAGGAACAAAGTCCCGCCACCGGCCATTTCCACTTTACCCAGTTTAGTTCTGATCGCTCCCGTAAAAGCGCCCTTCTCGTGGCCGAACAGTTCGCTTTCCAGCAATTCCTCAGGAACAGAGGCGCAACTGACCTTGATAAAAGGTTTGCCGCGCCGGATACCTGCGTGATGAATGGCCTGCGCGAACAGTTCCTTGCCGGTGCCGCTCTCGCCCACCAACATAACGGGCGTGTCGCTTTTCGCCGCTTTTTTGGCCATTTCAAGCGTAGCCTGGAAAACTCTGCTTGTCCCAACAAGGTCGTTAAAAGTAAATTTGCTGCCGGTAATCTGCTCGATTTTGGCGTACAGATTTTCAATGATCGTCGTGCTTTTCTGCAGCTCATCCATCAGCCTGAGAATATCGGTAATCGGCTGAAAGACAACTACTGCTCCGGTTACCTCACCTTCCACCAAAATGGGCGCGGCATTAGAGATTACCTCCACCCCCGAGCCTCCGACCTTGGCACGGTAACCGGTGACCGGTTTCTGTTTCACCAGGGCTTTGGCCAAAGCCCCGTGCTGCGAGACATCAAAAATATTTTTCCCGACGCGTGTCGCTTCCGCAATACCGGTAACGCGGGTAAAAGCCGGGTTGACATACTTGATCAGTCCGGTATTGTCCACCACCTCGATAGCATCCTGCACCGAATTCAGAACAGCCCACAGTTCACCTTTCAGTTTTTTGGCTTCCAACAACTCCTCTTTGGCACGCAAAATCACCATTAGCAGCTTATTGGCCTCTGCCTCTATAACCGCTGTTTCCGGCTGCCTGAGTTGCTCGATTTTCTGCATGATTTCCGCCAAACCCGTTGTTTCAATAATAACGTCCGGCCCCGGCGCGGCAATCAGCTCTTCCAGCCGGTCAGCAACCGGAACCTTGTCTTTGCGGGCCAAAATCATGGCAGGCGCTACCGGATTCTCATCGATTACTCCCATAATCTGGATCTCATCATACTCGCGCAATATGCGATAAACAGTGCTGCCCTCAGCGCCGGCTCCGATAATTATCACCCTAATCCTGGGCAAATGCTAACACCTCCTTTTCATTTTAGAATATTCGTAAAAATTAGAAGGATTCCTGCCGGCCGGTAAAAAGATTTTTTCTTTAACAAAAAAGAATAGGCAGCATACCGTTCACATGCGCTCTGTGCTATAATATTGGCATCGCAGCCAGATCATAATCCGGTAGATGGAGGCAAGAGAATGCAGGTTTTTGCGCTTATCGGAGGGAGCGGGACCGGCAAGTCACACCGCGCCTCCTACTTGGCATATAAGTTCAATATCCCGCTGATCGTTGACGACGGCCTGCTCATCCGCGGCAGTTCGGTTCTGGCCGGCAAATCGGCCAAAAGAGAAGCCGTCAGAATCCGCGCCGTCAAGCGCGCCATTTTCCAAGATGACGCTCACGCCGCAGAAGTAAAAACAAAAATTGCCGAGTCCGGAGCAGAAAAAATCCTCCTTCTCGGCACCTCTGAGAAAATGGTCCGGCGGATAGCCGCCAGATTAAGCCTGCCCGCCCCGGCGGAAATCATCAGAATAGAAGACATCGCCTCCACGCGGGCAATCACTAAGGCGCTGGAACTGCGCCGAACCGAAAACCGTCATGTCATCCCCTTGCCAACTTTCGCCATCACAAAAGATTTCCCGGGCTATTTAATCGCCCCTTTGCGTTCCTTCTGGGGTAAAAGCCACCGCGATGACCGCCGGAAAGTGCTCATTGACCGGTCAATCGTCCGCCCCCTGTATAATTCCTTTGGCAGTTTTTACATAGCCGAGGCCGTCGTCGTCCAGCTCGTCCAGCACCTGGCGGCCGAAACTCCCGGTATTGCCCGCGTCGGGAGAATAGAGGTAAACGCCAGTTCTGAAGGTATCACCTCCCTGCAGGTGGACGTTAATGTGTACTACGGCCAGCAGATTCCCCAGGTACTGCAAAAAGTCCAGCGTGGCATAAAGGAAACAATCGAAAACCTGACAGGGCTTACCTTCAGTAAAATTCAAGTTACAGCCCGCCGCATTGAGCTGCCGGGAACCAGCCACTAGGAAACGCAACCGGCACAAACCCGGCAATATTAGTCTACCACCCGCCGGGCGTGGCTGTAGACGTTCAGACGCTGCCCGCGCGCAAAACCGACCAGAGTGATACCGATTTTTTCCGCCAGGTCAACGCTCAGGGTTGTCGGCGCCGCACGGGAAACAAGCACGGGAAGGCCGAGCTTAGCCGCCTTTACCAGAATCTCTGAGGAAATACGCCCGCTGGTGACCAAAATCTTATCAGTGATTGTTACGCCGTCCCTGAGGCACAGGCCCAGTATTTTATCAACGGCGTTGTGCCGCCCGATATCTTCGCAGAAAAACAGAACAGTCTCCGGAGTGCACAGTGCGGCGCTGTGGATACCGCCTGTCAGCTGAAAAAGAACAGCCTGCTCCTGCAGGGCACGCATCAGATTGTGGATTTGTACGACGGCAACTGTGACGTCTGAGGTTACCGGCTCACTAGTCAGCGCGTCCAGGACGCTGAAAAAAACAGTACCTTTGCCGCAACCGGAAGTGATGGTTCGCTTGCCGTACAGTTTTTCCGCCAGTCTCCCGCCCTGTGTTTCGACAAAGACAAACCCCTGTTCCTCATCCAGTCTGAGGGACGTCACTTCACTGAAATCCCTGATCAAACCCTCCGAACGCAGGAATCCTACCGCCAGCATGTCCATCTGCTCCGGCGTACAAAGCAGGGTTACAAATTCCTGGCCGTTCAGGTAAACGGTCAGCGGCACTTCACGTATAACCGGGTCTGCTGTTTCCCACGCCCTGTCTCTTTCCACACGCAAAATCTTTCTTTGCTCGACTGTCCGGCCTTCCGCTGCATCATGCTTACTCATCGCAACTCATACTCCTGATATAGTCATCATAAGCCAATATCGTTCATCCTCGCCGGCAGTCAATGTTTCGTTCCTCCGTGAGAACCAGGTCTATCCGGCGGTCCCAGCTGTCGACGGGCACATGCGGAACAACCTGCAGCTCAAATGCCAGCGCCACCAGCGGCACTCCCGGACGCAATCCGGCAAAAAAGCGGTCGTAATAGCCGCCGCCGTATCCCAGGCGATGTCCACGCTCATCAAACGCCACCCCCGGGACGATGACCAGATCAATCTCGGCGGCGTCAACAAGCTGCAACCTCTCAAGTCGCGGCTCCGGGATCCCCCATCTGCCCGGCGCGAGATCAAGCGCCGGGTCTCTGATTTCCGACAAAAGCAGCCGCCGCTCACAGTGTACTGTTTTAGGCGCCACCACCCGCTTGCCGTGCGCCAGGGAAGCCGGCACCATGGTCAGAGTGTCCACTTCCTTGCCAAAATTAAGAAAATACATCACCGCAGAGGCCTGCCTGTACTCGGGAAGGCTGAACAGGCGCTCCGCTATTTTTTTGCTTCCGGCACTGATTTCCTCCCAGCTCAGGCTTTCCCGCAAGGCCAACACTTCACTGCGCAAGGCCTGCTTGTCCGGTGTCATGCTACACCCGAACCAGCTCATAACGCCGGCTGCCCATTCCCAGTCCTTCCGCGTAACGAAGCTGCGCCTCATGGTCTGTATTGGCATAAACACCCTTGAACTTATCCTCGCCTGCCGCAAAACCCGCTTCCAGGCGGCTGCCCCGCAGGCCGGCCTGCCCGTTGATCAGGTCCAGCGCCGCCTGGTCAACAGCCACCGGGTCCGCAGCAGCCAGAATCCCCACATCGCTGACAATCGCCGCGTCACTCCAGCTGTTGCAGTCGCAATCAGGCGTTACGTTTAGAACAAAGTTAAAGTACCCCACTTTACCGGCCTTGTCCTGAACCGCCGCCAGGGCATACTCGGCCATCCGCTCCTGCACATCGACCGTCTCGCTTTTCCACTGGATTTTTATGGCGTGAGACGGGCAGACGACCGTACATTCACCACAGCCAAAGCACTTGTCCTGGACAATCACTGCCGTCTTCTCCCTCAGCACGATGGCATCAGCCGGGCACCATTTCAGGCAGACTCCGCAGACCAGGCATTCTTCCTCCCTGACTTTGGGCTTTAAGGCGGAGTGCATCATTTGCTTGCCGCCGCGGTTGCCGCAACCCATGCCCAAATTTTTCAGCGTCCCGCCAAAGCCGCAGATAATGTGTCCTTTGGTATGGGACAGGACAATCATGGCATTGGCACCGGCGATGTCCCCGGCAATCTTGGCCTGTTGGAAATGTTTGCCGTTGACAGGCACCTCCATAAAATTTTTGCCGAACAGCCCGTCGGCAATAATCAGCGGCGCGCCGACCGTAGCGTAGGAAAAACCGTTTTCAATGGCGGTCTGCAGGTGGTCCACGCTGTTGGCCCGGCTTCCCACATACAGCGTGCTGGTATCTGTTAAAAAGGGTTTGCCGCCCGCCTTTTTCACCTTGTCCACCACCGGGCGCACCAGCACCGGACTGATAAACGCCGTTCCGCCCTTTTCGCCAAAATGCATCTTGACGGCCACCAAGTCATCTTTGGCAATCAGGCTGGCAAACCCGGCCGCCTCAAACAACTTTTCCACCTTCCGCGGCAGGTTTTCCTGCCTGGAACTGGCCCGCACGTCAGCAAAATAAACTTTGCCGGCCACTGTTTCCCCTCCTTGTTTCGCCTAATAAGCGCGGGCAAAATAAGCCACTGTCCCGGATTGGCTGCCGCAGCGCAGGCATCTGCCGGGCGGCCCTTCCGGCCGGAAGGGCAGGCAGCGGATAGTTGCCTTCGTTTCTTCCTTGACAGCCAGCTCGCATTCGCTGTCTCCGCACCAATGGCTGACGATAAGACCGCGTCTTTCTTCGATGATTCTCTTAAATTCCCCGTAATCATCGGTGCAGCTGGTATTTTCCTCGCGGAAACGGCGCGCCTTCTCCAGCATATTGGCCTGAATCTCCAGCAGCAGCGCCGCCACTTTCCCCCCCAGACCGGCCAGCGGGGCGGTCACTTTTTCGCCGGTATCGCGCCGCACCAGCACCGCCTGCCCGCTTTCCAGGTCCCGCGGGCCCAGTTCGATCCGGAGCGGCACCCCTTTCATCTCCCATTCGTTAAACTTCCAACCTGCAGAATACTCCTCCCGGTCATCCAGCTCCAGGCGCACCCCGGCTTCTTTCAATTCGGAAAACAGCGCCTGGGCCCGCCGCAGTACGGTTTCGCGCGCCTGCTTGGGCGCAATGGGAACCAGCACCGCCTGCACCGGCGCTATTTTGGGAGGCAGCGCCAACCCCCGGTCGTCGCCGTGAACCATAATCACCGCTCCGATCAGGCGCGT
The DNA here is from genome assembly GCA_018725565.1 of Bacillota bacterium. Lineage (GTDB taxonomy): Bacteria > Bacillota > Dethiobacteria > Dethiobacterales > Dethiobacteraceae > HKB214. The sequence goes on from QLUR01000013.1 coordinate 28,941, forward strand.
GGATGCCCCCCAGGAAGTCTGCCAGACATATTTCAGCGTCCCGTCCTTATCAAGGTAGGTAATGTCAAAAACCCGGGCAAAATGCTCGCCCAAGTTGTGCGAGGTGCCGGCCTGCAGGGCTTTGCCGTCACTCATCAGCGCCTCAATAGTATAGGTGCGCAACGCCCCGGCGAACTTTTCATTCTCCGTCTTGCGCCCCGGGATAACCGGCACGGCCAGGTCGTTCTCCGCAAAGTCGCGATAAACGTCGAGCATCAGCAGCGTCTCCGCCTCGGCTTCTTCCTCGTTGCGGTGAGCGGTGTGGCCTTCCTGCCAAAGGAACTCCGAGGTCCGCAGGAAAGGTCGCGTCACTTTTTCCCAGCGCACCACGTTGCACCATTGGTTAATCAGAACGGGCAGATCTCGCCAGGACTGGATCCAGCGGCTGTACATCTCGCAAATGATCGTTTCCGAAGTCGGTCTCACCACCAGGCGCTCAGCAAGTTTTTCGCTGCCGCCATGGGTCACCCAGGCCACCTCCGGCGCAAAGCCCTCCACATGCTCCGCTTCCTTCTGCAACAGGCTTTCCGGAATAAACAGGGGAAAATAGGCGTTCTTATGGCCGGTATCCTTAATCCGCCTGTCCAGACCCTGCTGAATGTTTTCCCACAGGGCAAAACCGTAAGGGCGGATCACCATACAGCCCTTAACCGGCGAGTAGTCCATCAGCTGCGCCTTCAGGACCACATCAAGATACCACTGTGAATAATCCGCCTCCTGCGAGGTTATTTCCCTGACAAACTCCTTCTCCCGCCTGCCCACAATGCAACCTCCCCAATCATCAGTACGGCGGCATAACCGCCGGCATTTCCCTAAAAATACGCTCCGGCTTATCCGAACGCTTTACCTGCCGCCGGCTGACTCCTGAGCCCGGCCAGCAAGCCGGAACGGAAGGCCTGCAGGATTTCCTCAAATCCCGTAAACGGACGAAACTCGATCGAACTTTGCCGGCAATACTCGGCCAGAACGTCCTTGGCAAAGACCAAGTCTGCCGCAGCACAGGCGCAGCGGTCGGAGTACCCGTCACCAATGTAGACGATTGCCGTCCCCTCGCTCCTTAACTTTTCGGCAAAACTCAACTTACAGTTGCCGCAGCGGCCGCAGTGGTCGCTGCAGTAAGGGAAAAAGGCCTGCAGCCTGCTGTCTGCCACACGCAAACTGTTTGCCAGGTACGGCACTTCCACACCGAACCTGGCAAACATCAAGTCAATATAAAAGTCAAAGCCGTCGCTAAGCACGGTAACTCGGACATTACTGCGGCGGCAATAGGCCAGGAAGCTGTCAAAATATGGGTCAACATAAAAGTTTTCCAGGACAAAACGGCTCAATTGGTCCTCGTTCACATGCATCAGGGAGAAAATCTCCACCAGCGCCTGACGCGAACCTTTTTCGCCGCGCTGATAAGCATCCTCCACCTCCCGCCAGCCGGAACCGGCAAACGCTTCAATGATCCTAAAACCAATGTCGTCATTGGTGATGGTACCGTCAAAATCACACAGCACCTCTACCCTGCGCCCTGCTTCAGCCATTTTGCCGCCTGTCACGTTTATCGTTCCCGCCGCCGGCTATTTTCCCGCTGCCCCTGCGGAGCAGAAGGAAGCGCATCCCAAAAGACAAGACTGTAAAAACAACAAGTAATACTAAATAACCCCAGCCTGACATTTCGCCGCCTCCTCTCACTCCTCTATTCTTCCGGCACCACGCCATACGGTGCGGACTGCAGCAGCTGCAGGGCCCGCTCCGCCAACTCCTGCGGTACTTTGACCGCCACCTCGCTGAGCGGCCCGACAGCAAGCCCGTAGATTGCCGCCACGGCTTCTCTCTCCAGAATTACCGGCAGTTCGGCCGACTCCAGCAAGCCCTTGACGATGTTCGCCTCATCAATGTTCGCCGCCTCAAAAACGGTCGCCCAGCTGTCAATTTCCCGGGATTTCATGGGACGCCTCCTTCCGGAAAGCTTTCTTCCCTCTATTATAACCGATTTTTCCAGCGACAGTAAAGGCTGACCGCATATTACACTTATTTCTTCCTGCCCAGCAGCCCGGACAGCACAGTCTTCCCGGCAGAAAGACCAAACCCGAGCAGCGAGCGGTTTTTCTCAAAAGTTTCCTCCAGGGCCTGCAAAACCGCGTCAATCTCCTCCCTGGTCACGATCAGCGGCGGCTCCAGGCGTATAACATTCGGATTATTGAGCGTGTAAACACTGATTACCCGGTAGCGGTTCAGGAGCACTCCGGCCACCATGGCACCGAGGTATTCCTCAGCCAGCTTGTTGACCGCGCCCGCTACCTTGGCCAGCACCCCTTTGGCCGGCTGCTCGAATTCAATGCCGATTAGCAAGCCGCGCCCGCGCACCTCGCGAATCAGCGGAAAGCGCTCCTGCAGGCCGCGCAGGCCGGCCAGCAGATACTCGCCAAGCTCAGCCGCCCGTCCCGGCAGGTTTTCCTCCAGCAGCACTTCAATTGTGGCTATACCGGCTGCCGCCGCCCAGGTGTTGCCGCCGAAGGTGGAAGTATGCAGCAGGCATTTTTCGATCCCGCCGTAAGCCTTGTTCCATAACTCCTGGGTAGTAACGATGGCGCCGACCGGCATAATACCGCCGCCCAGTGCCTTGGCCAGGCAAAGAATATCCGGAACAACTCCCTCATGTTCACAGGCAAACATTTTGCCTGTCCGGCCAAAGCCGGTCTGGATTTCATCGGCGACAAACAAGGTGCCGTAGCGCTGACAAAGCTGCAGCGCCCCCCGCAGGTATCCTTCCGGTGGTACTACAATCCCGCCTTCACCCTGGATCGGTTCCACCACAAAGGCCGCTGTCTCCCCGGACCGCAGGAACGCTTCCAATTGATTCAAGTCTCCGAAATCAACGACGCTGCAAGCCGGCAGCAGCGGTTCAAACCCCTTCTGGTATTTTTCCCGCCCGGAAACGGACAGCGAACCCATCGTCTTACCGTGGAAGCCGCTGCGGCAGGAAACAATCGCGGAGCGGCCGGTGGCGATGCGGGCCAGCTTAATGGCCCCCTCGATCGCTTCGGCGCCGCTGTTGCAGAAAAAAGTGTTCTGCAACTTCCCCGGCGTGATTTTCGCCAGGTTGTGCGCCAGCGCACCCGCCGCCGCTCCCATCGATACCTGAAGCAGGTTGGGCATCGTGCTCACCTGCCGCAAGGCCTCCAGCACCCGCGGGTGGTTGTGCCCTAGATTCAGCGAACCGTAGCCGCCCACAAAATCAAGATAGCAATGGCCGTCTCTGTCCCAGACGCGGACCCCCTCCGCCCGCACAAAAAGTTTGTCAAAGTCCAGCAAGCCCATCAGCGTGGCCAGACCTGGGTTCATATACATGCGGAAATTCTCTCTGGCCTGCTCGCGGCTCAAACCCTGCAAATCAGAGATGGTCAGCAGCTCTTTGCGCAAATTTTTCACCTCCTGCCAAGTTACTGCCTTATTCCACAATCGGCCATAAACTCCTGCCGCCGGTAATCAGGCCCCCGGTTTTTCTTTTGGCAGGATAACCGACCTGGCATGGTTACCAGCGGCAAAATGTGTGCGCAGACGCTCGTTGACTTCCTCAAGCGTCAGGCCGCGCACTGTTTCCAGATAACCAAAAAAGTTAATCCCCTTAAAATGATAGGCCGGAAAATTATTGGCGATGAATTCCAGAGAATTAAAGCTCTTTAGGAATTCCCCCATCAGCTTGCGCTGGTGATGGGCAAGAACCTCCGCGGAAACGCCTTCCGCCTGCGCCTGCCTGATTCCTTCCATCAGCCGTTGATACAACCTGTCCGGGTCTTTCGTTTCTCCTCCGATCAGGGTATGACCGTAATCCTTCTCCGCTACATGCGCAGCTTCAAACTCGTCATCAATCAGGCCCTCCTCGTACAGAGCGTTGTACAGGCGGGAGCTTGAACCAAACACGCAGTCAAGCACCAGGCCGGTCAACGCTTCACGCCTGAACAGGCGCTCGCCGTCAAAGCCGACCTCCTCTTCCTTAAACCCCAGGTTCAGGATCGGCTGCGAAACGACCAGTTCCTGCACCACGCAATCCCGGGCCGGCGGTTTCGGCTCCGCCGCGTAAATCCTCTTGATTTCTCCAAGCCTTCTGTAGCCTCGCCGGCCAACGTTTTCAGCCACCTGGGAGAAAACCCGTTCCGGCTCCACATTCCCAACCACAAACACCGCCATGTTGCTTGGATGATAAAAAGTACGGTAACATTTATACAATACTTCTTCATCTATCTGCCTGATGCTCTCCGCCGTTCCGGCAATGTCTTTTTTTACCGGGTGCTCGCGGTACAGCGCCGTCAGCAGGTTAAAAAAGACCCTCCACTGCGGGCTGTCTTCGTACATTCTGATTTCCTGCTCGATGATGCCCTTCTCTTTCTCCACGCTTTCCCGGGTAAAGTAAGGGCTCTGCACAAAGTCCAGCAAAATTTCCAGGCATTCCGTAAAGTGGTCTGTGCAGGAGAATAAGTAAGAAGTGTTGTTAAAGTTGGTAAAAGCGTTGCTGGAAGCACCCAACCGGGCAAAACGTTCAAAGACGTTCCCGCCTTCTTCCTCAAACAGCTTGTGCTCCAGGAAATGGGCCACCCCGTCAGGCACGATCAGTTCCTCGTTTTCGCCTTCCACGATAAAATGTGAATCGATCGAGCCAAAATTGGCCGAATATGTAGCATATTTTTTGTTGTACCCCTGCTTTGGCAGGACGAAAACCTCCAGGCCCGGCTCCACCCGCTGCCAGAGAATTTTTTCCTGCAGCATGCTGTTCTCCAGCACACCTTTCATCCCCTGCCACCTTCTTTCCCCGCCAGAAAATAGACGGTATCAAGCTTAACATCCCGGGCCACCCGCACCACGTCATCAGGCTTAACGGCAGCCAGCCTGGCCAGCAGCCCGTCCGTATCCTCAAGGCAACCGGCCAGCTCTCCGTCGATGGCCCGGTTCACCACCAATTCCTGGTGGTCATCCTCCACCAGCAAATGGTTGCGCAAACCCTGCCAAGTGTTGTCAAATTCTTCATCACTGACCTCTCCGGCGGCGATACTCTCTACCTGACGGTTGATAATTTCCAGCGCCCTCCCGTAGTTCCCGGCTTCAATCCCTGAGGAGACGACCATCAGCCCCTTGTGTTTTTCCAGCCGTGAGTAGGCATAGTACGCCAGGCTTGCTTTTTCTCTCACGTTCAAAAACAGCTTGGAATGGGGAAACCCTCCCAGAATTCCGTTATACATCAGCAGCGGGAAATAATTGTCGTCACCGTACTTTATCCCTGTACGAAATCCCAGCACAAGTTTGCCCTGGTTAACATCCATTTCCTCCCTGACATAACGCACTTCCCCGTCCTGTTTCCTGACCAGTGTCACAGGGATCTCGGCCGCCCCGTTCCGCGGAAAGCTGAAGATCCGCTCCGCCAGCTCCTTTACTTCCAGAGCGTCCACTTCCCCGCAAATATGCAGGTCAACAGGGCTTTCCGCGAGAAAGCGGCGATAAAAGCCATACAGGTTTTCCGGCTCAAGCGTCGCCAGTTCAGCGAGCGTCCCGTACTTAAAAACGCCAAACGGTTCTGCGGCGCACATCTCCTGCAGACAACGCTCCAAGGCATAGGCAGCCTTGTCATTCACCAAACCGCGGATAACCTTTTCATGCTGTTCTTTTTCCTGGCTGACATACTCAAGTCTAAAAGCCTGCCCCTCGGTCACAGGACGGGCAACTACCTCGCTTAAAATTTCCAGGCAGCGGGCCAGCAATCCCTTCTCCCCAGGCAGGTAGCGGTCGTTAACCAGCTCAACACAAAAAGAAACAAGCAGACGCTCCCCTTTCTTTACCACCTCCGCCGACAATTCGCTGCCATACAGCTCCTCCAGGCGGTAAGCCAGCAGCTGCCGGGTGGGGAAACCGGCGCTCCCGCGCTGCAGCACAGCTGGAAAGAGCGCTGTGGCCGTCACATCCTCACGGCGCAAGGCACGGTGGAAAACCAATTGTGCCAAGATAGTCTTAAACTTATTCGTCCGGTGTACAAACAGGTTCATCCCGCCAAGCAAAGCAAAGCGCTGTAAATCAGACAAAAATGTACCCCCTCTCGTCAAGACAAAAGTTTACATTCAACCACTACCCCAAATTTCCTGCCGCCCCGTCTCATTATTATGCCCCAAACTGAAGCTCCGCAGCGTTTGACTTTTCTCCTTAGAAGTGCTAAGATAAGGGCAAGCGCGCCCGTGGTGAAAGGGATATCACGCAGGCCTCCGGAGCCTGAAGTCGGGGTTCGAATCCCTGCGGGCGCACCAACTGCTAAAACATAAAGTCCCGGTTTACGGGACTTTAGCTTTTTCTGGCCAGTGGCAGGATCTTTTTTCCCACATCCCAGAGCAACATCCCGGCAGTGGCACCTTTCCGCTCGGCAAAATACCCGTCCCGCGCCCGACTCCCAACATACTCCTCCACAGCAGCCGCCACCCGCCCGTCTGCCTCCAGGCGCATCGCCAGAACATCAAGGATAGCGGCTGCTGCCTCCTCCACCCGCTGCCGGTGCTCCCGTTCCCAGCGGCTGAAATGGGAGACCGGCCGCCAACCACCGGCATAAAGCCAATTCATAGGATAAAAAATATCTAACGACTGCCGGTAATAAGGCTTATCCCTGAACTGACTCCAGACGGACTCCACTGACGGCTGCAGGCGCGGCCCGGCAAAACGGCTGAGATAAACACAGCCTGCCGAAGCCTGCATTGCCTTGCGCAATGTAACCGCATCCCTGACCGCCGGAGTCATGGAGGCGAACACCAGATCGAAATGTCTTTCCCAGCCATATTCATCCAGCCGCAACGGCACCCAGTCGGCCTGCACCAGCCGGACCAGCGGCTTTAGCTCCGGTCTGACCGCAAGTTTGCTCTCCAGCCTTTCCAGCATCTTCTCCGCCGGGTCCACCGCCACGACCCGGTGGCCCCGCTCGGCCAGCGCCACAGTAAACACTCCCGGCCCGCAGCCAAGATCCAGTACCGTTAATTTTCCAGCCAGCACACCATAGCTGTCCAAAAAAGCAAGCGCCTCTTTCACCCGCTCCTGCCCCGTATCCGCCTCATAACTCCCGGCACGAAGGTTCCAGGCCTCCGCCGCACTTTTCCCCGTTTCCGCTTTTTCGTCTTCGGCCACCGCTTCTTGCCAGGCTTTCTCCCAGAAATCAACAGTAAACACGGCGCTCACCTCCCCGCTCCGCATGCCTGCCGAACAGATCGGCAATCTTTTCCGAAAACCTCTGCATTTTCTCCTCCTACACAATAACAGCTGCCATTGAGCAGCTTTCCTGACAGGTTAACGCTTTGGCGGGAGTAGGTGGGAATCGAACCCACCGCGGACGGAGCTCGCCCGCCACCGGATTTGAAGTCCTGCCATTGCCGTTTAATGCGTTTTAGTCTTGTTCAAAAACCCAATAAAATTCATGGATTTTTGGCTTTAAAGCTGGTAAATTTTAGGCGTATTTTTATCCTGTTTTAATGCTTTTTTATCGTAACTGCATTAAAACTGCATTACTACGGCAACCCCTAGACCGCTATTGTTATTCGCCCTGCGCCTTCGCAGTTCCTTCTTTTTTGCTCGGCAACCCTAACATATCAATCAGGTTTTCTTTCATGCCAATCATTTGTGCCCCTCCCCTTTTTTTGATATTCCGCTGGCCCAGAAACGTACTCATAAAACCTCTCGGCAAGGATGAAGTACGCCCAGCGCTGGAACTTGACCGCCGTGCCGAAGGGAAAGCGGCCCTATCCCCCGTGTGTATCTGTTTTTATCTTGTTTTTAGATAACATATAAGTTATAATTAATGATAATAATATGTTTTAACGGGGATATTGATTTGTATAAAATATACTACTATGCCAAAGGTGATTGGCATCCGGTTCTTGAGTTCATACAAAATCAATACCCGAAGGCTCGGGCTAAAATAGCCCGGACGATTACCCTTTTAGAGGAGCATGGCTTCAATCTCGGCGGCCCTTTTCTCGAAAAAATCGCGGGGACAAAAGACCTTTGGGAGCTTCGCATTAAACACAGCTCAGACGCTTACAGGATATTGTTTTTCAGCAACCTTCAAGGCGAATTTGTTTTGCTCCACGGTTTTGTTAAGAAAACAGCCAAACTGCCGCCTACAGAGCTAAAGTTTGCGCTCAGCCGCTTAAAAGAATTTAAATTGCAAAGGGGTTATCGAAATGGAACATAAAGACGCCTTAAAAATAATTCTTGCGGATCCGCAAACCAAAAAAGAATATGACGATTTAGAAGTCGAATTTGCCGTCAAAAGCGCATTGATTAAGCTTCGCACCGAAAAGGGTCTGACTCAGCGCGATCTTGCCACGCTGATCGGAGCCAGACAATCGGCTATAGCAAGGTTGGAAAGCGGGAGACACAATCCATCCGTGAAACTGCTTGGGAAAATAGCCGCCGCTACAGGTAAAAAGCTTTTTATCAGGTTTGAGTAATGAGTTGGGGTAAGATCGCCCAGCCCCCGGGCTCAACCCCCTGCTGTTTTTTTGCTCAAAAACTGCATTTCTGAGAACGTTTCGCAGGCTTTTTGGGTGTTCAACCGCGCCATTCACGCCCTGGCTCTAAAAATAATAACCACGGTTTTCCTCCGTGGTTATTGAGTTTTTTTGGATTGGCGGGAGTAGGTGGGAATCGAACCCACCGCGGACGGAGCTCGCCCGCCACCGCCGGGAATCTCGATTCCCACCCGCTCGGCAGTAGGCGTTTCCAAAAGCCAGATCAGCGTTTCCACGGCCTCCAGCTGGCAGAAAAAGAAGCGGCGCCCGTCGAATTCCTCTGGGTCACGCCAGTGTTCCAAGAGGCGTTTGGTAATGGTGGTCACACCGGAATAGCCCGCCTCACGCCAGGCCCTGACGCGCGGGCGGATCTGGTTAACCAGCGGAATCTCGACGAAGATGCCGGGGTCGTCAAAGGACCTCGAACCGGGCGTGGCCACCACATAGCCTGCTGGGCGGCGGCTCTCCAGCAAATCGAAGGTTCGCGCCTCCCGGTCGTAACGCCAGTGCCGCGCCGGCTCCCCGTAGGGCGAGTTGATAATCAGGCGGTCGATAGTCGGGCGGGCCATCAGGATTCCTCTGGCGGAAGGATCGGTTTCAAAGCTGCTGCCAGTGCGGGTAAGTCTTCCTGAACAGTCCGCCACAGAATGTCGAGATTGATGTCAAAATAGGCGTGCACCAGACGGTGGCGCATGCCGATAATATCTTCCCAGGGAATCCCATGCAGGTTGTCTCTCGTCGCCCGCCCGAGCTGGTATGCGGCCTCTCCGATGATCTCGACTTCTTTCACCAGCGAGAGGGCAAGTTGGCGATCCGTGTCGAGGTCGGTTCGGCTCCGTCCCTGGACGAAGGTCAAAGCCTCCTGGGCCGCATCCATCATGTGCCGCAGGCGAACGATGTCATCATTGCGCATACTGGACCTCCGCCTCCTCAATCACGGTCTGCCGGAAATAGCGGCTGAGGTCTTCGGGCGTTCGCAGGTCCACCTTCCGTCCGCCAAAGAGCGGCGACAATTCGCGTTCCATTCGAGCCATGCCAAGCAAACTGGGCAGACGATCCGGCTCAAACTCGACCAACACGTCAATATCGCTGTCCGGTCGGAAATCCTCTCGAAGCGCCGAACCGAAAATCGCCAGACGGCGGATGCCATGGTCCCTGCAGAAAGCAGCGAGCCGTTCCTTTGAGATCACGAGTCTCGCGTTCATCACTCCACCTCCAGCACTTTTAGACTCTCAATTCCCCGGTCATCCACGATCTTGACCGCAATGCGCTTGTGTGGGCCCGGCTCGAACGGCAGCGACACCGTGCCCCGGTAGGCCTCGATGAGCTCTTCGTCAATCTCGGCCTTGAGGTTTTTCGCCAGCCGCGCCCAGCCCTCCTTGTCACTGACCATGGGAAAAAAGACTTGACGAGGATAGAGGCTACGGCCGTCGTAGTCGGTGTCGAGCAGCCAGACGGCGATCTTATCTCCCCCGCCCGATTCGACGACGCCGGTCTTAGTATTGTAGTAGTCGAAGCCGTGTACCGAGACGCGATACTTCACCCCCTCATGTGGCGGGCGGGACAGTTCGTAATAGTCAAAGACGGCGGTCATCAGCCGCTGCCGGGCCAGGGTGAGCGCCACGCGGGAAGTGTCGCAGGTGATCCAGCGCCAGCCCCACTGCTCGGCCACAAAGGCCGTCGTGCCGCTGCAGCAGGTGGGGTCGAAGACCAGGTCGCCGGGGTCAGTGGTCATGAGAAGACAGCGCTTTACTGCTTCCGTCGCAGTCTGTACTACATACACCTTCGGATCGCTTCGACTCTGTACACCACCTATATCCATCCAAGCTGAGTTGTAGGCGACGGATGGGAAGTCGTCAACGAATCGAATGTATCGCAGAGTGCCTTCAGCAGCATATAGCCTATTTGCGATAGCAAGACGCTCCAAACCCGCTACCGTAGTCTTATAGGTGCCTCTGAAGGCTTTCCCCCTTTTATTTGAACGAGATTAGTGGATTGCCTTGGCTTGTTAGGTTATCGTCCACCCAAAACCTTGAAAAGGGCTCGTTGGTTCTTGGTGGAATCCGCGAGGAATTGATGAATTTCTTCTCTAGTCCAAGCGTTTTTCCTCAATTATCCATGCTTCAAAATTCTCATACTGCCATTTGGGTTGCGTAATGAACGCGCGAAAGATCTGGGAGGCATGGTTGCCGTCTTTTAAGTCTTCATCCAAAAGTTGGTTAATGCTGGGTAGTGATATACGCTCTTGCATTGACACACTCTCCTCTTAAACCCTCGGAATAGTGTAGCACCCAAGCGGGCCAACTGCTTTCCAACAGGTGCGTTAGGTGCGTTGCGATCGTATGTCTTAAATGGGGAGCTCCCCATTTAAGACATACCCATGCTACCATTCTTCTGGCTGCAGGAGAAATGATTAACGCTGTCAGCCAACGCCTGGGACATGGGACTGTCAGTACAACGCTGAATATTTATGGGCACGTTCTCCCGCAAAAGGCGGAGGAAACGGCAAGCCGGTTTGAGAGGCTGGTGCAAATCGAGTGAAGGGATCACTGGACCAAAATAGGCTAATTTTTTAGAAAGTTGCAGTACGTCCCGATATGTTCCGACACATGAGCACCATCAAACAAACTGCTTGCTAGATATAGCTTGGCGGGAGTAGGTGGGAATCGAACCCACCGCGGACGGAGCTCGCCCGCCACCGGATTTGAAGTCCGGGAGCATCACCAGGGCACTATCTACTCCCAATTTAATAACCACGCATGCATATTATCAGCCTGTGACCTTGTCGCCCTTGTTCCCATGGCCCGCAAGCAAGCTCCCTTTTTATCCTTTGGCCTTCTCCCAGGCGGACTGAGCAACATTGGCAGCCACCACCACCGCTTCCCAGACACCTTTATAGGGCGGGGCATAGCTCATGTCCACTTCCCCCAGCTCCTGGAGCGTCATTCGGGCGGCAATGGCCGTGGCCAGCACATCAATGCGGTGGGCGACACCCTCGCTGCCCACGATCTGACCGCCCAGCAGTACGGCGCTGCGGGGGCAATAGACGAGCTTCAGATGGAGGCGACGGGCACCGGGGTAATATATGGCATGGTCGATGGTCTCCACAATGCTGGAAGCGGCAGCCAACCCGGCCTGTGCGGCTTCCTGCTCAGTAAAGCCGGTTTTGGCGGCGGCCAAGCTGAAGATTTTAGCCACGGAAGTGCCAAGCACCCCGGTAAATTCAGCTTGGCCGCCGCAGGCGTTTTCTCCCGCCAGGCGGCCCTGGCGGTTGGCCGTCGTCCCCAGAGGCAAGTAGACGTTTTTCCGCCACAGGCGGTGATAAGTTTCCGCACAGTCCCCGGCCGCCAGAATATCCGGCATGTTGGTGCGCATCCGGCGGTCGACAGCTACAGCGTTTTTGTACCCCAGCGCAATTCCCGCAGCTTTGGCCAGGTCGCTGTTTGGGCGCACGCCAACGGCCAGCACGGCCAAGTCACAGGGGTATTCTCCTTTTTCGGTAACTACCGTTTGCAGGTGTCCGTTGCCGCGCAAAGCTGCCAGACTCTCGCCAAAATGCATCTCTACCTGGTTTTTTTCCAGTTCATCCCGGATAATGGCGGAAAAGTCCGGAGCAAAATGCAGTAATAACCGCTCTTCCAGTTCAATAAGCTGGACCTCTTTGCCAAGCAGGCGCAGGTTTTCAATTACTTCCAGCCCGACATAGCCTCCGCCGATGACAACTATCCGCCTGACTACCGGGTCCTGAAGGCGGCTGTGCAAAGCCAACCCGTCTTCAAGCGTCCTCAGGGGGAATACACCGGGGAGCGCCACGCCGGGCACAGGCGGGAGAACAGGACTGGCCCCGGCAGCGTATAGCAGCGTTTCGTAGCGCTGGCAAAATGTTTCCCCCGTATCCAGATTTTTCACCAAGACCTTTTTGTTCTCTGTATCAATAGCCAGCACCCGGTGACGGACATGAACCTGGATTTGCATCTTCTTCAGGAAATATTCCGGGTCCCGGATAATCATTTTCCGGTAGTCCGGTATCACACCGGACAGGTAATAGGGAAGCCCGCAGGCGCCGTAGGAAACGTGACTGCCTTGCTCATAGACGATAATCGGCCAGTCGGGCCGCAGGCGCCGCGCTTTGGAAGCAGCGCTCATGCCGGCCGCCACGCCGCCGATGACGACAAACGGTTGCATCTCTTCACCTCCGCGAAACCTGTTATACGGGCCGGCGTCGTAAAACTCTGATTGCCACTTCGTGCTCTCCGACAATTTCAAACAGCGCCTTTTGATCCTCCCGGATTTCCTTAATATCCTTCTCCAGCCTGTCCAAACGGGCTTCGATACGTTGTTGCCCCTCAGCCAGCAGATCCACCCGGGAACGCAGCTCGGCCACCTCGGAGCGCAGCTCGGCCACCTCGGAGCGCAGCTCCTCAACGGCAGCATTGGTGTTGCCAACAATCCGAATCAGCTCGGCCATCATCTGTTCGATGTGAATTAACCGGGTTTCAGTCATATAGTCCGGCTCCTTTCCGATCAGATCTGCGCAAGAAGTGCCTCTTTACCAACCGGGCTCCGGAAATTCTAAAACAGTATCGTTTTACAGTGTAACTAATACCACGCAGCTCCCAAAATTCCTGCTAAAATTATAACAGCTGCTGCTTTTCAGCTACCGTACCGTCCAGCGCCACTTTTACCGTTTCGACCGGCAGGCTGTACCCGGAACGGCGGGCGGCCTCACGGACGATGCTTACCAGGCCGCCGCAGCAGGGTACCTCCATGTAAGCCACCGTAATGCTGCGCGGCCGGTTGCGCTCAATGATCTGCGCCAGCTTCTCCACGTAAGCCTGCGCGTCATCCAGTTTGGGGCAACCTACGGCCAAGGCCCGCCCGCGCAGCAGGTTGCGGTGAAAAGCGGCGTAAGCAAACGGCACACAGTCGGCAGCGATCAGCAAGTCGGCCTCCCGTAAAAAGGGAGCCGCCGGGTTCAGGAGTTTCAGCTGCACCGGCCACTGGCCAAGCGCGGAAGGCTCGCTCGCGACGTCGGGCAAACCGGACGGTGTGTTTGTGCCGGCCGGCACGCGGGTATGAGTGCCGGGGCAGCCGCAGCCGTAGGGCTGCTCAGCGGCTTGCTCCGGCTGGTGCGGGTGAAGGTGTGCCTGCACCGCCGCTTCGTCAAAATCCGCGGCCTCACGCTCCTCAATCAGCAGGGCTCCCTGCGGGCAGACGCCAAGACAGGCGCCAAGCCCGTCGCACAGTCTGTCGGCAACGAGACGCGCCTTGCCGTCAACTATCTGCAGGGCACCTTCGGCACAGGCCGGCAGGCAGGCTCCGCAGCCGTTACACTTTTCCTCGTCGATGCGGACAACTTGTCTTTTCATGTCAATCCCCCCTCTTGTCTTCAGTTATGCTCAGATTATAACAGACCGTGGCAGTTCGCGCCGTGACGCACATCAAAAGCTGCTATTTAAGACGTCGAAAATCCGTCCTGCATTTTCGATGTTTCGGCCGACAGGACATCGGCCGGGCTGGCAGAATTAGAAAGGCAGAGTAATGCATTATGGCAGGGAGGTACGATATGGGCCTGTTTTCTCTCCTTGCACCGGTTTATGACCTTTTGCCGGGCATCTTCCTGCAGCGGCAGACGGCAACGCTGCTGACCAGAATGTCTCCGGCAGCCGGGAAAACGATCCTTGACCTGGGAGGGGGCACCGGGCGAGTGGCGCGGTACTTGCGCAAGAGCGGAGCCGACGTCTGGCTGCTTGACTCTTCTTTGCCGATGCTGAAGAGAGCAGGCCTCGCTTTGCCGGCCGGACGCGTTTTTCACGGCGACGCGGCTTGCCTGCCTTTTCATGACGAGTTTTTTGACCTGGTTCTGATAGTCGACGCGTTCCACCACTTCCGGCGGCAAGAACAGTCCTTGAAAGAAAGCTGCCGCGTGCTGCGTACGGGCGGCAGCCTGTATATTCTTGACTTTACCCCGCAAAGCCCGCTCGTCCGGCTGCTGGAGCGCCTGGAAAGGCTGGCGGGAGAAGAGTCTTTGTTTCTGACTCCTGAAGCGGTGCAGGCGCTATTGCCTGCCAGGTTCGTTTTGATAAAAACGGAATACCTTTCCAGCCGCGAGTACCTGCTGCAGGCAAAAAGGGGGCCCGCGCCTTAAAGTGCCACTTTTTTGGTATGGTTCAACAGACCGCCGTCCAGGATAATGGCAAGCTGGCGTGCTGTCAGCTGGTGGCAAAGCACAATGGAGCGGCCGGTGCGGCGGTTGACAACAGTTATTTCAGGCCCGCTTTGCAGCTGGCTGCGAAGCGGGGCAAACTCCAGCAGGTCGTCGCAGGAAAGCTGCTCGTAGTCTTCTTCGCTGGTAAACACCAGAGGCAGGATGCCAAAATTGATCAGGTTGGCGCGGTGGATGCGGGCAAAAGACTTGGCCAGCACTGCCTTTACGCCCAGGTACAGCGGGGCCAGCGCCGCATGCTCGCGGCTGGAGCCCTGGCCATAGTTGTGGCCCCCCACTACCACCCCGTTCCCTGCTTCCCTGGCACGTTCGGCAAAGCCGGCGTCCAGGCCGGAAAAGACATAATTGCTGAGGGCCGGGATATTGGAACGCAACGGTAAAATCTTAGCCCCTGCCGGCATAATGTGGTCAGTGGTGATATTGTCACCCGTTTTAAGCAGGACTCTCGCGGAGAGCGTGTCCGGCAGCTCTGCGGACCGCGGTAGCGGCTTGATGTTCGGGCCGCGCACGATTTCTTCTGACTGCCCGTCCGCCGGCGGCGCAATAATCAGACTGTCGTCAAGCAGGAACTTGTCCGGCAGTTCCACGCGCCGGCAGCTGCCAAGGGTACGCGGGTCGGCAAGCCTCCCCAGGAGCGCTGAAGCGGCCGCCACCTCGGGACTGGCCAGGTACACCCCTGCGTCTTCCGTACCGGAGCGGCCCGGGAAATTGCGGTTGAAGGTGCGCAAAGACACCCCGCCCGAGGGAGGAGCCTGTCCCATGCCGATGCACGGCCCGCACGCCGCTTCCAGCAGGCGGGCACCGGCGGAAATCAGGTCAGCCAGAGCGCCGTTCCTGGCCAACATCTCCAGGACCTGGCGCGAACCAGGCGAAATAACGAGGCTGGTCCGCGGGTGGATTTTCCTGCCGCGCAGTATTGTCGCCACCTGCATCAGGTCGGAGTAAGAGGAGTTGGTACAGCTGCCGATAGCCACCTGATCAAGCGGGATGTGCCCGGCTTCGCTTACTTTCACCACCGCATCGGGGCTGTGCGGCCTAGCCGCCAGCGGTTCAAGCTCAGCCAGTTCAACAGTCAGTTCTTGATCATATTCCGCCCCCTCGTCAGGCAGTAATTCCCTCCAGGAGCCGGCACGCCCCTGTGCCGCCAGAAACTCCCGTGTCCGCCGGTCGCTTGGAAAAATGGAACTGGTTGCCCCAAGCTCCGCGCCCATGTTGGTAATCGTGGCCCGCTCCGGGACAGACAGGCTTTGCATCCCCTCGCCGGTATATTCCAGCACTTTGCCGACTCCGCCCTTGACAGTCAGCCGGCGCAAAACTTCCAGGATAATGTCCTTGGCGGTCACCCAGTCTTTCAGCCGGCCACGCAGCTCGACTCTGACCACCTGCGGCATAGTCAGGTAAAAGGGGCCGCCGCCCATAGCCACCGCCACATCGAGCCCCCCGGCCCCGATGGCCAGCATCCCCAGGCCGCCGGCAGTAGGCGTATGGCTGTCCGAACCAAGCAGCGTTTTCCCCGGCACGCCGAACCGCTCCAGGTGTACCTGGTGGCAGATACCGTTGCCCGGGCGCGAAAAGTAGACGCCGTACCTGGCGGCTGCTGTTTGCAGGAAGCGGTGGTCGTCAGCGTTTTCAAACCCGGCCTGCAGCGTGTTATGGTCAACGTAGGAAACGGACAATTCCGTCCTGACCCGTTCTATGCCCATGGCTTCAAACTGCAGAAAGGCCATGGTGCCGGTGGCGTCCTGCGTCAGCGTCTGATCGATTTTGACGGCGATTTCACACCCGGCGGCCATCTCCCCGTCTGCCAGGTGGGCGGCAATAATTTTTCTGGTCAGATTGAGCCCCATTTATGCTACCTTCCCTCCGTTAATCTGCATTGAATTTACCAGAAAAGCTCTGTATCTGTCAAACAAATCCCGGTTTAAAAATCTGTTTACAAACTTCTGTGATGGTGCTAGAATATTCAAAAGAGAACAGAGGTTCACCAATGCAGTATCAAAAAGAAGAGGTCAGAGCGAGGATCCTCCAATCCGCCCTGGATGAGTTTGAAAAGTACGGTTTTTCCGGCGCTAAAATGCTCCGGATCGCCAGGGGTGCCCGTGTTGCCACCGGCAACCTTTACAGGTATTTTAAGAACAAGGATGATATCTTCGATGAGATAGTCAAAGCCGGATATATAAATATAGCGGCGCTGATGGACGAAGTTGTCGAACTGGAAGAGTATGGCCGCGGCGACGTCAGGCTTTTGGCCCGCTATATTACGGCAGGGATAATGAGGATACATGCCGGATACGGGCGCGAACTGCTGATCATCGCCGACAAGAGCGCAGGTTCCAGGCATGAGGATTTTTTACAGGTGCTGTGCGAGATGGTCTTTACATGCATAAAGAGGGAAATGTCTTTTGATTTTAAAGATACTGATGATATGCTCATACGCATCCTGTCGTCGGGTTTTGTGGAAGGAGTGTTCATGATTTTGCGCAGCGTCAGGGAGCCGGAGCGGCTGGAGGAAATAATCAACAGGATGCTTGTTTTATATTTTGATGATATAGAAAGCAGGCTGAACAGACGATGATTCGACAGTTTGCCAAAAATAGACAACCGCACAGTTTGTGCTGTTTATTTTTGAATCAAAAGCGAACAATAATTCATTATTCTGAAGATTGCGGAGGGTGCCTGTGGAAAAAATTGCTCGGTTTATAGTGGAAAAGAGAAAGTTCTTTTTGCTGCTCTTTGCGGCGGCCGGCATAGCAAGCATTATACTTGCTCCGGCAGTTGAGGTTAATTACAACAACACGAAATATCTCCCTCAGGATATGCACACGAGCAAGAGCATAGCTGTGATGGAACAGGAATTCGGCCTTAACGGTTTGGGGCAGGTGATGGTCAAAGAAAGCAGCATCCCTGAGGCATTGCGTCTAAAAGAAGAGATGGAGCGAATACCGGGGGTGGAGGAGGTATTATGGCTCGATGATTTTGTTGACCTTGCCACGCCCTTGAGCTTGGCTGATCCTGACCTTGTTGAACAGTATTACAAAAATGAAACTGCGCTCTTTCAAATAGTTTTTTCTGCGGATGATTACAGCATAAAGACCGGGGAAGCAATCGAAAGACTGGAAAAACTTAACGAAGGAAATCTGTTCATGCGCGGACCGGCTGTAGATGCCTTCAGGACCAGGCAGACCGCCACCTCGGAAATCCTGGTGATTACGCTGCTGGTCCTGCCAATATTTTTGCTGATCTTGCTTTATTCGACAAGTTCGTGGCTCGAACCGCTGATTTTTGTCGCTACAATTGGGGTTTCGATATTGATCAATATGGGTACCAACATAATTCTGGGGGAGATATCTTTTATCACTCAGGCCAGCTCAGGGCTTTTGCAGTTTGCCGTTACCATGGATTACTCCATATTTTTGCTGCACCGTTTTGGCGAAGAACGCTCAAGAGGCCTTGAGACAAAGCAAGCGATGATCAACGCTTTGCAATACTCCTTCTCGTCCATTTCGGCAAGTTCGCTGACTACTGTCGCTGGGTTTTCAGCCCTGATGTTTATGCGCTACGGAATAGGGTTCGATATGGGTGCGGTGCTGGCCAAAGGTGTAGTGTTAAGCTTTATTGCTGTGCTGACGCTCTTGCCCGCGCTGATCATATTCTTCGAAAAAGCGATAGTGCGTACTCATCATCGGTCGTTTATGCCGGACCTCAAAAGGTTTGCCGAAGCGGTTGTCAAGCTCCCTCTTGCTCTTCCGCTGGTCGCCGTGATACTGCCGGTAGCTTTTCTGGCCCAGGGCTCAAATCATTTTATCTACGGCGAAGGACTTGTGTCAGGCAAGACTGAGATATATGAAGTTTTCGGCAACTTTAATCCGTTGGTTCTGCTGGTGCCGGCAGGGGATATTCAAAGTGAGTCAGCTTTAACGGAGTCTTTAAGCGGCGCCGAAAACATCAGGCATATCGAATCTCTTACTACCATCGCCGATAGCGCGGTGCCGCGGGAAATGCTGCCTCAGGCGCTGCTCGACAATTTTCAGAGTGAAAACTATGCAAGGATGATCGTGCATCTTGACACGCCGGTCGAAAGTCCGCCTGCTTTTGCCGCGGTAAGAGATATCCGGAGCGGCGCGCGCGCATATTATCACGATCATTACTTCCTGCTTGGAACATCCTCCGCCATATTGGATATTAAAGAGGTGGTCGAGGATGATTTTACGCTCATCAATATGATTGCCATCTTGGCTGTTGGCAGCATCATCCTGATTACCTTCCGCTCACTGGCAATTCCTGTTATTCTGGTCCTGGCGATTCAAGCCTCTATATGGATAAATATGGCAATACCCTATTTTACAGGCGCTCCCCTGCTCTTTATCGGCTATATGATCGTGAGCGCCGTGCAGCTAGGCGCCACGATCGACTATGCCATCCTGCTGACCGGCAGGTACATGCAATACAGGCAGACGATGCAAAAGCGCGAAGCTGCCGTAATGGCCATCACTGATGCGGGCAATTCAATCATCACCTCCGCGGCGATCATGAGCGCGGCAGGATTCACCTTAGGCTATGTATCGGGCGTTCCGGGCATAGCCGCGCTGGGAATGCTGATCGGGCGGGGCGCCTTGCTCTCATGTGTTATGGTGCTGACGCTGCTGCCCCAGCTTCTCATGGCAGGCGACGGCTTAATCAGGATTACCACCCTCAGGCACGGATTTTTAAAACAAGGAGGCAAATTTCAATGAGGCGAACCTCAGGAACAACAGGGCGAATTAAGATAACGATGCTTACCCTTTTGCTGCTGTTGGCAACAGTTGGCCCGCCATCATCGGCCGGCGGGTCAACCCCCCAACAGGAGGCAGGCAAACCTTCAGCCAAGCATGAAACGGTCTTTGCCAGGCTGGATCACAGCGGTGATGTTTCGGAAGTATATGTGGTAAACACATTTTTGAAGCCGGCCGGGAAGGTAGTGGATTATGGCGGCTATGCAGATCTGGTTAACCTGACTGATCAGGCGGAAGCAATATTTGAGGGAGAGCGCATCACTTTCACACCGCTCAAGGAAGATACCATCTTCCGCTACCAAGGCACGCTGATAGGCAGGGAATTGCCCTGGAAATTTGCGATCGATTACTTTCTCGACGGTAAGAGCATTGAGCCGGAAAATCTTGCGGGTGCCTCCGGCCGCTTGAGAATTGAAGCCGCTGTAAAACAAAATCCCCACGCTCACTCGTATTTTGCAGAAAATTTCCTGCTGCAGTTAAGCATTCCGCTTGAAAAGGACAAAGCAACTGTCATAGCCGCCCCTGCTGCCACGCGAATGTATGTGGGCAGCACTGTTACGCTGGCCTTTACTGTACTGCCGGACAGTGCGGAATTGTTTTATGTGGAAGCCGATGTCCGGGATTTTACGATGGAGGGGATAAACATAGCCGCCATGAAAGCGGCAGCGCCCCTGCATGAGCTGCTTGCGGACCTTGATTCCGGTTTTGACGGGATGGCGGCAGGGATGGAAGCATTGACCGACGGGTCGAAGAAGCTTCAGGCGGGCATGGTCGATTTGCATGACGGGGCAGAAGGTCTTTATGACGGTGTCGTTGCCATGGACAACGGCGCCCGGGAATTAGCAAATGGCACGGATGAATATGCCGGAGGCCTGTCACAGTTAACAGGCGGATTGGAAACGCTTAGCGCAGGCGCTGCAGGGTTTAATAAGGCTTTATCCGCAATGACAGCAACGCTGCCGCAATTGGCCGGCGCCTACGGACAGGTTGAAGACGGACTGAAGGAGCTGCTTGCCAATAAAGAGCAGGCGGAACAGCTTGCCGCGTCCCTGGCACAAAACCCGGATCCACAGGTGAGAATGCTGGCTAAGGCAATGCTTGGCCAACTGGCGGGGCTGGGACGACTGCAAAGCGGCATACAAACAGCAAATGAGGGGCTTTCGGCGCATACCGGCGCATTAAATGAAACAGCGGCGCAATTTAAGGAATTCGAGCGAGGGTTGCAAAAAAGCCGTGACGGGGCAAGGGAACTTGAGCGCGGCTTGGGCGGGATAAAAACAGCGACACGCAGATTATCCGGGGGAATTGAAACCATAAAACAAGGCGCCGGGGAATTTAGGCAAAATACGGCGGCGCTGCCGGAAGCAGTGCAAAAACTGATCGACGGGCAAAAAGAAATGACAGCCGGCGTTAAACAGGCGCGAAGTGAGCTGGCTCGCTTCGGTGGCGACGGCAAAGAAAATGAAACCGTATCATTTGTTTCACCGGAAAAAGCTAATGCAAAATCGGTACAATTCGTGTTTCGCACAGCGCCGGTCGGGACTGGTGAAATGCCTGTCGCGGAAATTCAGGAAGCGGAGCGCAAAAGTGTCTGGCAGCGCTTTTTGCATCTATTCAGGCAATTAGCGCACCATCTGACAGCCATAACAAACAATTTGGCACTGCTGCACAGCAGCTTCTGATTTCTCAAAATACCTTGATTCGAAAGGGTATTTAAGGTAAAATATGCTTGCGTACCTGCAGCTCGGGGGACGGAGCAACGCGTTCTGAATGATCCCGAACAGCATTGTTGCGGCCTTATTAACACTGCACGGGGTGACAGCGTGAAAATCCACGGTTTGCTGGTTATATTATTTTTTTTGTTCTTTTATACTGCTGCCAAGGCAGAGGCAAGCTTCACAGAAATAGATTTTATCAGGCTGCTTGATGAACACGGCTCAGTGATGTTAATCGTTGACAGCAAAACGGGACAGATCGTATTCTCCAACGAGGCGGCGCAGCGCTTCTACGGCTATACAAGAGTAGAGCTGGAATCCATGACGATTCAGGAAATCAATGCCCTGACGCCTGAAGAGGTTGAACAGGAAAGACTTGCCGCCGCCAGGGAAGAAAGAAACCATTTTATTTTCAGGCATAGATTAGCCGGCGGCGATATCAGAACCGTGGAAGTATTTTCCTATCCTTATCACCTGGCCGGCCGGACTCTGCTGTTTTCCATAATCAGGGACATCACACCTGCCGTCCGCCTGGCGGAAAGAAAAGCTGCCTTCCAGCTATATTACCTCGCTATTTTTTCATTGTTCACAGCTGTTCTTGCTTTTCTTTCCATAAAGCTCTACAGGCTTCTCAAAAAAACCAAGAAAGAACAGTTACTGCTGATTGAAGCTGAAAGAACCATCAGAATCATGGTCAGCAACATTCAGGGAATGGTTTACCGGTGCAGGTATGACGAATATTGGACGATGCTGTATGTCAGCGAAGGATGCCTTAAACTGACCGGCTACCGTCCGGAGGAGTTGCTGCACAACGCAGTCGTTGATTTCAACAGTATCATCGCGGAAGAGTACAGGGAAATTCTGAGAAAAAAGTGGCTAGTCGCGATTGAAGAAAATTCAATCTTTGAGGAAGAATATCCGATTATCACTAAAGACGGCTCACAAAGATGGGTCCTGGAGCGTGGGCAGCCTATTTATGAAGGCGGCACTATATGTTTCTTGGATGGAATAATTTCAGATATCACAGGCCTGAAAAACAGTGAAGAGCTGACCACCGCCTATAAGGACAAACTTTTAGCGACCCTGATATCCGTAGGGGACGGTGTCATCACCACCGACAGGGCCGGAAAAATAGAATTAATAAATCCCGTAGCCCAGCAACTTACAGGGTATAGCCATGACGAAGCCGTAGGATTAGATTTTGCTTCCGTCTTTTATATTGTCAATGAATATTCCGGAAAAAAAGAGGAGTGCCCCGTAAAAAAGGTATTCGCAACTAAATCCACCGTGGTCCTTGACAACAATACCCTGTTAATTTCGCGTGACGGCAGACAAACGCCTATTGAAGATTCAGCCGCGCCCATCCGAGACAAAGAGGGCGCGATTATTGGTTCGGTAGTGATTTTTAGGGACAATACAGAAAGATACCAAAAAAAGAAAGAGATTGAGTATCTTAGTTACCACGATTATTTGACAGGCCTTTACAATCGCAGATTTTTTGAAGAAGAGCTGACCAGGATGGATTACATACGAAATTTCCCGCTTTCCGTAATATTAGTCGACGTAAATGGTCTTAAATTAATCAACGACGCTTTTGGACATAAAGCGGGAGACGAGTTGATCGTAAAAACAGCCGAAGCGATAGCAAAAGAGTGCAGGCAAGGCGATGTCGTGGCCAGATATGGCGGGGATGAATTTATCGTTTTATTGCCTAATGCAGACGAAGCAGCAGCCAAAGAAATATCAAAAAGGATAGCCGGTTCCGTGACCAAAGAGAAAATATTTGACATAGCAATATCTGTCGCTGCGGGATGGGCCACAAAATATCATGAAACTCAAAACATAGCAGAAGTGATCAGCAGTGCCGAAAACAGGATGTATGAGAAAAAAGCCGTAGAAAAGCTAAGCGGAAGCAGTTCAGTAATCAAGTCTATACAGGATATGCTGCTGGCCAGGCATCCCTGGGAAAATGAGCATGCAAATCAAGTTGGCAGGCTGTGCGAACTGCTTGGCGAAGCCGCCGGCTTAGGCCCGGATGAAGTAAAAAGGCTTAAGATCGCCGGGGAACTGCACGACATAGGCAAAATTGTTCTCAGTGAATCATTGCTCAATAAAACTGAGCGCCTGACAGAAGAGGAACTGGGTGAAATCAGGAAACACCCTGAAACAGGCGGCAGAATCCTTTTATCATCCGCCGAATTCATCGATGTCGCCGCAGCGATTGCCGCGCACCATGAAAGATGGGACGGACTGGGATACCCCAGGGGGTTAAAGGGCGATGAAATCCCGCTGGAAGCCAGGATAATTGCTCTGGCGGAAGCTTACGACGCCATGACCGCTGTAAGGCCTTACCGCGCGGCCTTAAGTCACGAAGACGCTCTGCAGAAGATAAAACGCCAGGCCGGAAAACAGTTTGACCCGGCTCTGGCGCGCTTGTTCGGCATGCTTTGCTTTGAAAAATAGCAGGCCCGGCGATCATCAGCGTTACATGTTTACCGCATGAGATTTTTGTCTTATAATATAGTGAGGCACGACAGCTGCCAGAGTTTGAGCAATTCACCGGGGTAATTTCAGGGAGGGTTTCCATGCCTGTGACACCGGCTCAACCATCGCTAGAGGTAATACTCCCCTCAGGTAAAATAACGGCTGTGGCGGCTGGACGCGGTCTGCTGGACATCGCCAGGGAAGTCCAGCACCTTTATCCGGCGCCCATAGCCGCGGCATTGCTTGACAACAAGTTAAGGGAGCTTACTTTTTTTGCTGACAGCCCCGGAAAACTTGAGTTTCTCGATCTGACAACCACAGAGGGGGCCCGCATCTACCACCGCAGCCTGACCTTCCTCTTTATTTATGCTGCCCGCCTGCTTTTCCCGGAGGCGCAGATCAAGGTAGAACATTCCCTCGGCAAAGGGCTGTTCTGTGAAATCAGCAAAGAGCCTGAACTGACGAGCAGGGAGGTATCTTTGCTGGAGCGGAAGATGCATGAACTGGTCCGGCTTGACTTGCCGTTTGTCAGGAAAAAGCTGACGCTGCCGGACGCGATGGAAACCTTCCGGCTGGAGGGCTTTGACGATAAGCTTACGCTCTATCAGTACCTGAAAAAAGAGTTGCTGACCGTCTATTCTCTTGGCGAAATGCATAATTGCCTGCATGGCTACATGCTGCCCGGCACCGGCTGCCTGCGGGTGTTTGCCCTGGAGTACCACCACCCGGGCCTTGTGCTGCATTTCCCGGATGAGAATAACCCTGCCGCCGTATCGCCGTTTAACCCGCAGCCTAAGTTGTTTGAAATCTTCCGCGAATCGGAAAAGTGGGGGCGGATCCTGGGTTTTGGCACCGTGGGCATCATGAACGACCTGTTTACCAGGGGCGAGGGACCGGATATCGTCCGTATCGCCGAGGCGCTGCATGAAAAAAAAATCGCCCGGATTGCCGACATGATCACCGAGCGCGGCAGGGACATCTGCATTATCCTGGTGGCGGGGCCATCATCCTCCGGGAAAACTACTTTTTCCCAGCGACTGCGCACCCAACTGCTGGTTAACGGCATTCGTCCTTTCCCTGTTTCTCTTGACGATTATTTTGTGGACCGCAGACACACGCCGCTTGACGAGGCGAACAACCTGGACTTCGAACGTATCGAGGCTATTGACTTGGAGCTGTTCAATCAGCACCTGCTGCGCCTGATCAGCGGCGAAGAGGTGGAAATTCCCACCTTTAATTTCTTTACCGGCGCGCGTGAATACAACGGCAAAAAGATAAAACTGGCCAAAGACCAGCCGCTGATTATTGAAGGCATCCACGGCCTGAACGAACGGCTTACCCAAGCTGTTCCGCGCCACCGTAAGTTTAAAATCTACGTTTCGGCGCTCACTTCGCTGAACGTGGACTGGCACACGCGGATCCACACCACGGACACCCGCCTGTTGCGCCGCATCGTCCGGGACAGCCAGTTCCGGGGGGCCGACGCGCAGGCAACCATCAGGCGCTGGCCCTCCGTCCGCCGCGGCGAGGACCGCAATATCTTCTATCTTCAGGAGGAGGCGGACATCATGTTTAATTCAGCGCTGGTCTATGAATTTGCCGTATTGAAAGAATTTGCCGAGCCTCTCCTGCAAAAAATCGCGGCGCACGAGCGCGAATACATCGATGCCAAACGGCTGCTTACCTTTTTGTCCTGCTTTGTCCCGCTTGATGCCCTGGAAGTTCCTTCTAACTCCATTTTGCGGGAATTTGTCGGTGAATCCTGCTTTTATAAAGTATAACCTCTGACGTTTGCCGGATCTTTGGACAGCTGAGAAGGCTGCCGCGAATAATATTTAAGGAGGCTTTGGTTTTGGACATCAGCAAATTTACGGAAAAAGCACAGCGGGCCTTGGTTGATGCACAGGACCTGGCCGTCCGGCGCAGTCACCAGTCGGTGGAGGCGGAGCACCTCCTGCTGGCACTGCTTACCCAGGAAGACGGCCTGGTTCCCAGACTGGCTGAAAAAGCGGCTGTTAACCCGAAGCTCCTCCAGGCGCGCCTGGAGGAGTCGCTCGGCAAACTGCCCGCGGTAAGCGGTGCCGGTTCCACTTATCTCAGCCAGCGCTTAAACCAGTTGCTGCTGCGCGCCCAGGACGAAGCCAGGCGCCTGAAAGACGAATATGTCAGCGTGGAACACCTGGTGCTGGCCATGTTTGAGGAGAAACCGGACGCTCCGGTTTCCCGCCTGTTCCAGGCGCTCAAATTTGACCGCCCGGCTTTTCTGAAAGCGCTGACCACTGTCCGCGGCAACACCCGCGTCACCAGCGCCAACCCGGAAGATACTTACGAAGCGCTGGCCAAATACGGGCGGGACCTGACGGCACTGGCGCGCCAAAACAAGCTGGACCCGGTTATCGGGCGCGACACGGAAATCCGCAGGGTGATCCAGGTCCTATCCAGGCGAACCAAAAACAACCCGGTGCTGATCGGCGAGCCGGGGGTGGGCAAAACAGCTATCGCTGAGGGACTGGCGCGCCGTATTGTGGCCGGCGATGTTCCAGACAGCCTGAAGGACAGGCAGATTGTGGCCCTGGACATGGGGGCCCTGGTCGCCGGCGCCAAGTACCGGGGCGAATTTGAAGAACGCCTGAAGGCTGTGCTGCAGGAAGTGGCAAAGGCTGAGGGCCGGGTAATTCTGTTTATCGATGAACTGCACACAGTGGTAGGAACCGGCAAGGCCGAAGGGGCGATGGACGCCGGCAACATGCTGAAGCCTATGCTGGCGCGGGGCGAGCTGCACTGCATCGGTGCCACCACTTTGGACGAGTACCGCAAATACATTGAAAAAGACGCCGCCCTGGAACGGCGCTTCCAGCCGGTCCTGGTTGAGGAGCCGACGGTTGAGAGCACTGTTTCCATCCTGCGCGGACTGCGTGAACGCTACGAACTGCACCACAAGGTACGCATTCAGGACCCCGCCCTGGTAGCCGCCGCCGTACTCAGCCACCGCTATATCTCCGACCGTTTTCTGCCCGATAAAGCCATTGACCTGGTGGATGAAGCGGCGGCCAAGCTGCGGACGGAAATGGAGAGCCTGCCGGAAGAGCTGGAGACACTGGAACGGCGGATCATGCAGCTGGAAATCGAGCGTGAGGCGCTGCGCAAGGAAAAGGACCAACCGTCACGCGCCCGCCTGGCCGACCTGGAAAAGGACGTTGCCGACCTGAAAGAGGAACGTGACGCTTTGCGTGCCCAGTGGGAAGCGGAAAAAACCGCCATCGGCGGCCTGTCCTCCACTATGCTTGAACTGGAGCAGGCCCGCCATGAAATGGAACAGGCCCAGCGCAGCTATGACCTGAATAAGGTGGCTGAATACCAGTACGGCAAAATCCCGGCCCTGGAACGCAAGCTGAAAGAAGCGGAAGCGCTGCTGGCCGGCGGGAAAAACCGCCTGCTCAAAGAAGAAGTGACGCCGGAGGAAATCGCCGAGGTGGTGGCCCGCTGGACGGGCATCCCGGTGTCCCGCCTGCTGGAGGGGGAAAAAGAAAAGTTGCTGCGCCTGCAGGAAATCCTGCACCGGCGCGTCATCGGCCAGGACGAAGCGGTGCAGGCTGTAGCCGACGCTGTCCTGCGCGCCCGTTCCGGCCTGAAAGACCCGAAACGCCCCATCGGCTCCTTCCTCTTTCTTGGCCCGACAGGCGTCGGCAAGACGGAGCTGGCGCGGGCGCTGGCAGAAACGCTGTTTGACAGCGAGGAAAACCTGGTGCGCATCGATATGAGCGAATACATGGAGAAGCATACCGTAGCCCGCCTCATTGGCGCGCCTCCGGGCTATGTCGGTTATGACGAAGGCGGCCAGCTGACCGAGGCGGTGCGCCGCAAGCCGTACTGTGTCATCCTGTTTGATGAAATTGAAAAGGCTCACTTTGACGTTTTTAACGTCCTGCTGCAGATTCTGGACGACGGGCGGCTGACTGACAGCCATGGGCGCACCGTGGATTTTAAGAACACCATCGTGATTATGACCAGCAACATCGGCAGCCCCTACCTGCTGGAAAGCCTGCGGGCCGGAGGAGACATCGACGAGCGCACCCGGGAAAAAGTCTTCGCCGAATTGCGTGCCGCTTTTCGTCCCGAGTTTTTAAACCGCATTGATGATACCGTCCTGTTTAAACCGCTTACCTTACAGGAACTCTCCCTGATTGTCGACTTGCAGCTGGAACTTTTGCGCCGGCGGCTGCAGGAACGCGATATCACGCTGGCACTGTCAGACGAGGCCAGGACCTTGCTGGCGCGCGCCGGCTACGACCCCGTTTACGGCGCACGCCCGCTGAAGCGCTACCTGCAGCGGGAAGTGGAAACAGTGCTGGCCCGCAAGCTGATTGCCGGGGAAATAACAGACGGCGCTGCCGTCTCTATTGATACTGACGGGGCAAAACTGCTTTTCCGCCAGTCAGGAAATTAATATCTAAGAAATAAGCTCAAGAGGTGGAAGGGTTGACAGAAAAACAACTGGTTGGCATCTGCGTCGGTGCCTCCAACATCAAAATTGTGGCCGGCCAAATGACCGGGGGAACTTTTAAGCCAACGCTACGGCTTGTCAAACCTCATGACGGCAATGCCAGAAAAGTTTTGCTCGACCTGCTGCGTGAGCACGTCGGCCCGGATTCGCTGGTGGCCGTAACCGGGCGCAAGCTTAAAGACCAGCTCGAATTTCCGCAGCTTTCCGAGCCGGAAGCCACGGAACTGGCTTTGCAGCAGGTCCTGGCCGGGCTGCCCGGCAAAGTTGAAGCGGCAGCCAGTGTCGGCGGCGAAAACTTCATGGTCTACGAGCTTGACGGCAGCGGACGGATTGTCGCCGTCCATACCGGCAACAAATGCGCCTCCGGAACCGGGGAGTTTTTCCTGCAGCAAATCCGCCGCATGAACCTGGAGCCGGAGGAAGCGCAGACTATCGCGCTCCTCGACGCTCCATACAAGGTAGCCAGCCGCTGCTCCGTGTTCAGCAAGAGCGACTGCACACACGCCATGAACAAGGGCGTTCCCAAAGGACGGGTGGTAGCCGGACTGGGCCGGATGATGGCTTCCAAAGTAGCGGAGCTGTTAAAAAAAGCCGGAGCCAGGCATGTCCTGCTGATCGGCGGTGTAGCCAGGAACAGGACGATGAAGGATTACCTGGCCAGAGAAGGCTTTGAGCTTGTTCCCACCGACTTTGACGATACGTTTGAGGCGCTCGGGGCAGCCATCTGGGCGGCGGAGCACGGCCGGCCCTGGACAGGCGGAGCATTAAGCAAAGAAAACGCTTCTGCCTTTGAGTTCCTGTCTCCGCTGGCCTCTTTTGGACCGCGCGTTTCTTTCCGGGACCAGGCCTGGCAGCAGGCCACGCTGCAAGACGAGTACATCATCGGCCTGGACGCCGGCTCAACCACAACCAAAGCCGTGCTGATGCGCACCCGGGACCAAGCCATTGTCGCCGGCGTTTATTTGCGGACCGGGGGCGACCCCGTGGCCGCTTCCCGCCAGTGTTACCGCTCCCTTGCCGCACAGGTCCCGCCCGGGCTAAAGATCCGCGGGCTCGGCGTGACCGGCTCCGGACGGCAGATCGCCGGCCTGCACGGCCTGACCACCGGCATCGTCAACGAAATTATCGCCCACACCACCGCCGCCGTCTACTTTGACCCCGAGGTGGACACCATTTTTGAAATCGGCGGCCAGGACGCCAAATATACTTATATTATCAACCGCGTCCCCGCCGACTACGCCATGAATGAAGCATGCTCGGCCGGCACCGGCTCCTTCCTGGAAGAAGCGGCCAGAGAAACCTTAAACATAGTTACCGAGGAAATCGCGGGCTTCGCTCTGAAAGGGGAAAGGCCGCCCAATTTCAATGACCAGTGCGCCGCCTTTATCGGCAGTGACATCAAAACCGCCGTCCAGGAAGGAATCGGCAGCGAGGACATCTCCGCCGGGCTGGTCTACGCCATCTGCCAGAACTACATCACCCGGGTTAAAAGCACCCGGAAAGTAGGGCAGAAAATCTTTATGCAGGGCGGCGTCTGCTACAACAGAGCCGTGCCGCTGGCCATGGCCGCCCTGACCGGACGGGAGATTATCGTCCCTCCGGACCCCGGCCTGATGGGCGCTTTCGGCGTAGCGCTGGAAGTATGGCAAAAAATAGAAGCAGGGCAGCTGGCTCGCGGCGACTACGACCTGATGGAGCTGGCAGCCAGGGAAGTGGAGTACGGCCAGCCTTTTGTCTGCGCCGGAGGCGCTGAGGCCTGCGACCGCAAGTGCACCATCGCCCGCATCAGGGTCAGCGGCAAGACCTATCCTTTCGGCGGAGCCTGCAACAAATACTATAACGAGCGCCTGCAGGTCAAGACTAACGCCGCGGACCTGGACCTGGTGGCCCAGCGCCAGCGCCTGCTCTTCGAGCGGCCGCTGCAACCCGGGAACCCGAACGGCAAAACGGTGGGCGTCAGCTTATCACTGATGACAAACAGCCTCTATCCTTTTTACCACCGCTTTTTAACCGACCTCGGCTTCACGGTCGTCCTCCCGGACAACCCGGATGAAGAAGGCCTTGAACGCCGGCGCGCTCCGTTCTGTTACCCGGTGGAGCTGGCGCATGGCTTTATCCTCAACCTGATCGCCAAAAAGCCGGACTATATCCTGCTCCCGCACGTGCGCGCCACACCCCTGCAAAAAGGCTGCCCGCCCAACACCACCTGCCCGCTGATCCAGGGAGAGCCTTATGTATTAAGGCGCACCTTCCAGGAAGACCTAAACGGCATCCAGGTCCTGGTTCCCGTGCTGGACATGCCGGAGAGCTTCGCGGACAGTGAAAAGGAAATGCTGCTCCTTGGCGATAAGCTCGGCGCCGGCAGGGCAGCGGCCAGGGCCGCCTTCCAGTCCGCGGTCCGGACACAGCAAGAGTTTATCGCCGGGTTAAAAGCGGCCGGCAAGGAAGCGCTGTTGCAGGCAGCCGCGTCGTCCCAGCCGGCGGTGGTACTCTTTGGCCGCTCTTACAACGCCTTTGCTTCTTTTGCCCACATGGGCATCCCCCATAAGTTCGCCTCGCGCGGCATCATGGTCATCCCCTATGATATGCTGGACACAGACGACGACGAGCCTATCCCTGCCATGCACTGGGCCGCCGGCACGGGCATCCTGAAAGCTGCCAGGGTGGTAAAGCAAACCCCCAGGCTTTTCGGCTGCTACATCACCAATTTCAGCTGCGGCCCGGATTCTTTCATTATCAACTACTTCAGGGAAACCATGGGCGAAAAACCCTCGCTGACCCTGGAACTGGACTCTCATACCGCCGACGCCGGCATCGACACCCGCATTGAGGCCTTCCTTGACATCGCCAAAGCCTATCTGAGCAAAAAGGACAGCCCGGCAACCGTCACAGAGGACTTCCGGCCGGCGGAAATGATCAGGAACGGCAAGGAATGGCTGATCCGCACAGCGGGCGGTGAAACCGTGCCGCTTTCCTCCCCGCGCGTTAAGCTGATCATCCCTTCCATGGGCGATTTCACCGCCCGCATCCTGGCCGCTGTCTTTCGCTACCACGGCATCAGGGCCGTCGCCCTGCCGCCGCCTGCCGAGGCCGACCTGCAAAAAGGCAAAGAGCATTCCACCTGCAAAGAATGCCTGCCGCTGATCCAAACCATGGGCTCCCTGTTCAACTACCTCGACAAGCGGGAACCGGGAGAAATAACCGTCTATTTTATGCCCACAACAGGAGGCTCCTGCCGCTTCGCCCAGTACAGCGTCCTGACCAGGCTGTTGATTGACAGGTACCGCCTCCCGGACCTTGCTGTGATGTCGCTCACCTCCTCCAACAGCTACGGCGGAATGAGCACCAGCTTTACAAAACGCGCCTTATGGGCCGTAATCATCGGCGACATTATGGATGAAATCCGGGCCGCCGTGCTTACCCTCGCTGCCAATCGCGAACAGGGCCAAGCAACCTACCGCGAGGCGGAAGAAATAATCCTTGAAGCTATGGCTGGCGCAACCTGGGAGCAATTGCTGCAAGCCTTAAAAAAGGCCGCTGCCTTGCTCTCCGGCATTCCCCTGCTTACGCCGCTCCCCGATGCCCCGAAAATAGCCCTGATCGGTGAAATCTACCTGCGCCGGGACGGCTTCTCTCAGCGCTATCTGGCTGAACAAATGGCGGATAAGGGCATTGTGGCGCTGATGGCGCCAGTAATGGAGTGGGTCTACTATACCAACTACCTGGCCGCCCGCGGCCTGCGCGGCCGGAACACCAGACTTGACCGCCTGAAATTCCGGCTCAAAGGGGTCTTAATGAAACAATATGAACGCAAAATCAAGGGCATCATGTCCGCCTCGGGACTGTACGAATACCATCTGATTGACATCGACTATCTGGTCAGCAGCGTCAGCAAGCTGATTGACGTGCGCCTCACTGGAGAAGCCATCCTGACCCTGGCCTGCGCCCTCACCGAAATCGTTGACCGGGTTGACGGCGTGATCTCCATCGGTCCGTTCGGCTGCATGCCCTCGCGTATCGCCGAAGCAGTGATTAAGCTAACAATAGACACAGAAAAAGCCGCCCTGTGCGCCGACCGGGAATTAGTCGCCAAAATCATGCAGGACCATCCCCGCCTGCCTTTCCTAAGCATTGAAAGCGACGGCAGCCCCTTCCCGCCGGTCATCGAAGCCAGCTTGGAAAGCTTTGTCCTACAGACCAAGCGCCTGCACAAAAGCCGCCGGAAGTACTCCACGCAAAGCAAATAGAATCGGGTTGGGGGGCGGTGATTAACCGCCCCCCAACCCGTCGGACTGCGGAATCTTATGAACTGAGCACCGGGCTAGATAGCGGCAAAATCCTCAAACCAGGCGCCGAAATCAATCCCGGCGATTTTTTTGTCCCTGTAGAGAGCACGCAAACCACGGTGTCCGTCGAGCAGCGACGGAGACCTCACACCGTGAGCCAGGGAAAGATACGCTTCAACATACGCGGCAAACTGGTCACAGGCCTTGAGCACCTCCCCGTCCAAAGGCGAAAAGCGGTCTTCGTTATACGACCCGCTGATCTCCTCTGACGTAACAACCTGCCGCCGACCTTCAACCACAACTTTGCTCTTAAACTCGTCGGAGATAAAATACCTGATTTCCCGGTGCCAAGACACCGGCAGCAAGGGCAGCAGCTTCTCCTCCACCTGCCTGTCCTCAATCTCTTTAATCAGCTCGTCCAACCCCTCCACAGACCGTTTCACCGGAGAAACAATATCGCGGGTCAGCACTTCCGGCAAATCGTGAAACAGCCCGGCAAGAAAATTATTATACAGCCGGCGGTCACAGGCCTTAAGCTCCAGGGAGCAGAACAGCCCGAGCAAAGCAACCACCAGCATATGCCCCAGCACCGAAGTTTCAGGAATTCTGGGCGTCTGAGCCCACCGCTGCTGAAAGCGCAGCTGGCCGACCAGGTCCAGAAAATGACTGGTCTTCTTGCCAAGCTGCAGCTTTTGCACCCCGGCCAGGTCAAAATGCTCCTCTATTTCATCAGCAATCTTGGCCCGCGTTTCCTCCAGACCAAACAGGCCGGTATTCATATGATAGATAATCTTAAACTCCCAGTTGGTCGCCAGATAATGAGCAGCCTTCAGGATCTTCTTCTCCAGAACACTGTACCCGGATTCGGACAAATAACTGGTAAACCTGTCAAAAAAACTGCCCTGCAGGCCCCCCGTCCTGTCACGCAGTTTATCCAGCACCCATTCGTTCAGCTTGTCGCCTTTCTCCGCCATTAACCGGTGGAAAACAGGCGGTTTGATGTCCGTCAGCACAATGCGGTGCAAAAACTCAAAACAACAGCCCTCGATCAGCTGCCGCCAATCGACAACCGACTTCCTGCCGCCCTCCTCCATTTTCCCCAGCACATAGGCGTAAAACATTTTGTGCGCCTGCTTGTCCAGCTCCGTAAATCCTTTATGCGGACGGATATGATCATTCCAGCGCTGGATGCTCGCCGCCTCGTACAACAACTCTACCAGAGCCTTGCTGCCCACCTTAACCCCTCCCGCGCTGCTGCATATTATGCAACCTATTTATCTGTGACCCCAACGGATGTTCTCCTTCGGCTATATTCACAGCGCCGAACTGGCGCACCACCTCTTTAGCCATTATTATGACAAAACTATATCATCGCTACCTCTGAAATTCAATCCCACATCAGCGCAGTGCCGCGCTAATGCCGTCATCATATCATAGGAGACCGGCCCCAGCAATAAATTCCCAGGTTTTGCTCTCCGTGAACTGTCACCGGCCGGCACCCAGGTAAAGCTGCCCGTAGCGGGCAATCATCAGCTCTAAGTCAAACAGCTCCTTAGCCCGTTTCCTGCCGGCCAGGCCCATCTGCACCCGCAGTTCCTCATTATCAGCAAGTTGCTTGATCTGCTCCACGGCAGGGCCGATGTCCGTCCCCTGCACCAGGTACCCTGTCTCCCCATGCACCACCATCTCCCCCACCCCTCCCACATCGC
>QLUR01000014.1 GCA_018725565.1 Bacillota bacterium
GAACACGGCCGTTAAGCCCTCCTGCGCCGATGGTACTTAGGACGCAGGTCCTCAGGAAGAGTAGGTCTCCGCCAGAGAGTAATTTTAAAAAAGTAAGTCAGGGGAACGGTCTCCTGACTTACTTTTTTCATCTGGCTACCGGGTTGCGTCAAAAGTGGTCTTAACAAAAAAATGACATAGGAAATTTAAAGGAAGACGTAGAAGATTAGTAAGTTGAGAAGACTTAGTAACCACTGAATAAGAAACGAGGTATTAAGCTATGCCAAAACGCCAGGATATCCACAAGCTTATGATTATCGGTTCGGGACCGATTGTAATCGGACAGGCTGCCGAGTTCGATTACTCGGGTACGCAGGCATGTAAAGCTTTGCGTAAACTGGGGTACGAGATTGTCCTTGTAAACTCAAATCCGGCAACAATTATGACTGACCCGGGCATGGCCGACGCTACATACATTGAGCCGTTGAATGTCAACCGGTTGACGGAAATTATTGAAAAGGAACGTCCGGATGCATTACTTCCGAATCTGGGAGGACAGTCAGCCCTTAATCTAAGTATGGAGCTCAGTAAGAAAGGAGTTCTTGAAAAATACGGGGTTACCGTCATCGGTGTACAGCTTGACGCAATTGAAAGAGGCGAAGACCGTATTGCCTTTAAGGAGAGCATGAAAAAGCTGGGTATTGAAATGCCTAGGAGTGCGCCGGCTTATTCAGTGGACGAGGCGGTGAATATCGCCAAAAAACTTGGGTTTCCTGTTGTGATCCGCCCCGCTTATACCATGGGCGGAACAGGAGGCGGTCTTGTTTACAACGTGGAAGAACTGAAGGTTGTAGCCAGCAGGGGCATATCTGCCAGTATGGTGGGGCAGATCCTAGTCGAAGAATCTGTCCTTGGCTGGGAAGAGCTGGAGCTGGAAGTTGTCCGTGATGCCAAAAACCAGATGATTACCGTGTGCTTTATTGAAAACATAGACGCCATAGGAGTTCACACAGGAGACTCATTCTGTGCTGCGCCAATGCTTACTATCAGCCGGGAATTGCAGGAGCGTATGCAGAAATACGCTTACGACATTGTGGAAGAGATCGGCGTGATTGGTGGCACGAACGTTCAGTTTGCCCATGACCCTAAAACTGGGCGGATTGTGGTCATTGAGATTAATCCACGCACATCGCGGTCTTCCGCGCTCGCTTCAAAGGCCACCGGTTTTCCGATTGCCCTGGTTTCCGCGATGCTGGCCGCAGGGTTGACACTTGACGAGATACCTTACTGGCGGGACGGGACGCTGGAAAAATATACGCCTTCAGGTGATTATGTCGTGGTAAAATTCCCCCGGTGGGCCTTTGAAAAGTTTAAAGGAGCCGAAGATAAACTGGGGACCCAAATGAAGGCTGTCGGTGAAGTAATGAGCATCGGGAAAAACTACAAAGAAGCGTTTCAAAAAGCAATCCGCTCACTGGAAATAGGTCGCTACGGTTTAGGGTTTGCAAAGAATTTTAACCAGCTATCCCTTGATGATTTACTGGGAATGCTTGTCGAGCCGTCCAGTGAGCGGCAGTTCATCATGTATGAGGCGTTGCGCAAGGGGGCGACCATAGAGCAGCTTCACCGCCTGACGCATATTAAGTCATGGTTTATAGAGCAGATGCAGGAGCTTGTGTTGCTGGAAGAAGAGGTATTGAAAAACAGAACCGGTGTGCTGCCGGATGATTTGTTGGCGCGGGCGAAAAAAGACGGTTTTTCTGACCGGTATCTGGCTAAGTTGCTGCAGGTTCCGGAAAAAGAAATAAGAGAACGCAGGTTATCGCTGGGGGTCAAAGAAGGGTGGGAGCCTGTGCCCGTCAGCGGGGTGGAAAATGCGGCATACTATTTTTCCACTTATAATACGGAAGATAAAACTACATCGAGTGACAGGCAGAAGGTTATGATTCTGGGTGGCGGACCAAACCGTATCGGACAGGGCATTGAGTTTGACTACTGCTGTGTTCACGCGGCATTTGCCCTGCGTGACATGGGCTATGAGACAATCATTGTCAACTGCAACCCGGAGACTGTTTCCACCGATTACGATACATCGGATAAGTTGTATTTCGAGCCGCTAACAGTTGAAGATGTGTTAAGCATATATCAGAAAGAAAATCCCGCCGGCGTAATAGTTCAGTTCGGTGGGCAGACTCCGTTGAACATTGCCGGCGAACTGGCTGAAGCAGGTGTGCGGATACTGGGCACATCACTGGATACCATCGACCTGGCGGAAGACCGGGACAGGTTCAGAAAAGTCATGGAGAAGATGGGGATTCCCATGCCGGAGTCGGGTATGGCCAGCAACCTCAGCGAGGCCCAGGCCATCGCCAAAAGAATCGGTTATCCGCTCATGGTCAGGCCATCCTATGTTCTTGGCGGCCGGGGGATGGAGGTTGTCCATGACGATGAAATGCTTTGCCGGTATATTCTTGCTGCGGTAGAAATTACACCGGAAAAGCCAATCCTGATCGATAAATTTCTGAATAACGCCACCGAAGCGGAAGCAGATGCCATTTCGGACGGTACTGATGTTTTTGTGCCGTCGGTTATGGAACATATCGAATATGCCGGGATTCACTCGGGAGACTCGGCCTGTGTGATCCCCACAATCAGCATATCGGAAGAGAACCTGAAGACAATAAACGATTATACCAGGAAAATTGCCCGGGAGCTGAATGTGGCCGGCCTCATGAATATCCAGTATGCCATTGCCGACGGCCGTGTTTACGTCCTGGAGGCTAACCCCCGCGCCTCCCGCACCGTACCCATTGTCTCAAAAGTTTGCAATATATCGATGGCCCGGCTGGCTACCGAGATTATTATGGGTAAATCAGTGATCAGAAATATGACCACAGCGAAGATACCGCATTTCGGGGTTAAGGAAGCGGTATTCCCTTTCAATATGTTCCATGAAGTGGACCCTCTGCTGGGGCCGGAGATGCGGTCTACCGGCGAGGTGCTGGGGATTGCCGGGTCATTCGGATTAGCGTACTACAAGGCCCAGGAAGCAACGCAGATGGTTCTCCCGGCTTCCGGAACCGTATTGATCAGCGTAAGGGAACAGGATCGTCCCGCCGCGCTTGAAGTGGCGCGTAAGTTTGTCTCCCTGGGCTTCAATATTCTGGCAACGGAAGGCACGAACCGTCACCTGAACCAGAATGGCGTACCATCCGCATATATTAAAAAACTGCATGAGGGCAGGCCAAATATCCTGGACAGTGTGACGAACAGGGAGATTAATCTGATTATTAATACCCCCATCGGCAAGCTTGGCGAGATTGATGATTCATACATTCGGAAGGCTGCTATTAAATGCAAAATACCGTACATTACCACATTGGCCGCAGCTATGGCCAGCGTCAAAGGCATAGAGGCTTACAGGCAGGCAAAAACGGCACACATCAAACATCTGCAGGCTTATCATTCTGAAATTAAATAGCACGTATACATAACGAAACGGGTGCTACTTAGGACGCAGGTCCCCAGCAAGAGAAGGAAGCAGCAAAAGCTGCCTATCTGATGTAAAACAAGAAAGTATTGCGCTAGTTATTATGGTTTATTATGACGTAAAAAGTAAAGACAGAAATTAATCGGTTGTTTGCACCAAGCAAAAAGGCTTCCCAACACGGGGAAGCCTTTTTGCTTGGTGCCTGAGGTCAGAGTCGAACTGACACGCCCAGAAGGCAACGGTTTTTGAGACCGCCGCGTCTGCCATTCCGCCACTCAGGCACTTTCCTGCCTGCTTAAATAATAGCATGTTAACCGATAGTTTTCAAGGGTTACCTTGATGAAGGGCGTACACGACGCAATTTTCACCAAACTGTCTGTAAAGACATATATTGTTGCGAAAATACATATAGAAAGGGGTGAGGATTTGCGAACCTTCAGGGTAGTGGCAATATGTTGCAGGCTGCTGGGTTTCGCCTTGGCAGTGGCAGGCATAGGCCTTATTGCCAGCGCCTTGCCCCGTTTTGTATGGGTTTTCCTGCTGGGAGCCGCATTAATCTGGCTAGGTTGGGCAATGTTCCGGAAAAAACAGATATATTGATTGCGGGAGGTGGTAAGATGCGTTTTCAGGTTGTACGCTTGCCAAAATTGCTGGCCAGGATTGTAAAAAAAGTTATAGGTGTTTGGAAAAAATAAAAAAGCGCACAAGCGCTTTTTTATTTTTTGGCTAGACAACCCGCGTAACTTTACCGGCTTTCAGGCAGCGAGTACAAACTGTCATCCTGCCCGGACTTCCGGCCACCAAAGCCCTTATTTTTTGAACATTGGCTTTCCAGGTCCTCTTTGTTTTGATGTTGGAATGGCTGACATGGTGACCTGTTTCTGTACCCTTACCGCATACAGAGCATTTTCTGGCCAGATTCAACACCTCCTCGCTAACTGACAGTGCAAAAAAGCAAAAGCATAAGTTAAAAACAGGCTGATTAATTTTATCACAGTAATTGCGGGGTTGCAAGGCAAAAACCGGTTCAAAGTTTGTTTAATCAGCAGGACTTTCGCTAAGATTATTGAATAACTATGCTAGCGGTATTTCCCTGCAGGAGGGAAGGAAAATGAAAATATCTCGCGAAATGACCATATTCCAGGCTATCCGTACCTGTCCACAAGCTATTGACGTCTTTAGGTCCTACGGTATGCCTTGCAGCGGTTGCCTGGCGATGATGGATGAAAGCATTGAAGCAGGAGCACGTCGCCATGGTGCTGATTTGCAGGAATTACTGAAAGCCCTTGATGCTTTGGCAGAAAAAAACGCACAATAAAAAATTTTGGAAACCTGTCCGGATTTCTGCTTTAAAAAGTAACTGTTTATATTTCAGGAGTACGCTTCGCAGAGATAAATAAATACCTGAAATTAACAGGTATTTATTTATGTGAGCTGGAAAAATTAAATTTTTGCAGGAAAACAATACTAGTATATCAGCTGACAAGGGAGAAATACTAACACCAGAAAAGAAAAGGAGGTGAGTTAATTGCCGACAGAAGCTAATTTGACCAATGTATCCGGTCGCAACCGTGTTCTTGTGGCAGGTGCCGAGCAGGCGCTGACGCGCTTTAAGAACGAAATCGCTTCCGAGTTGGGCCTCGACTACAGTGGCGACAAAGGTAACCTGACCTCCCGCCAAAATGGCTACGTCGGTGGACTGATGGTTCGTAAAATGATCCATCAGGCGGAAAGCCAAATGATTGGCAAGCAGTAGCTTTGTTTCATAAAAGCGGAAGAAGGAGATACTTCCGCTTTTCTTATTGCTTGAAGCAGCAAATAAAAATCCCCCCGGGCGGGGAATCCCGGAGGGTGGGAGAGGAGAAACCGGAGGAAGAGCTTATGGGGAATAATGTTGTGTTTTTATTATGGACAATAACAATATAAAAGATTCATAAAAAATAATTGAAATTAATGGTAAAAAGACAGGGCGATGCAGATGAGAGTTATAGCCGGAATCGTCGGCGGGTATATACTGAAAACACGAAAAGGACTGGAAACAAGACCAACCTCGGATATTGTTAAAGAATCTCTTTTTAATGTTTTGGCGGGAAGAATTATCGGCAGCCGCTTTCTCGATATTTTTGCGGGAAATGGCGGAGTTGGCATTGAGGCGCTGAGTCGCGGTGCCCTTTTTTCTGTTTTTGTTGAAAAAAACAAGCAGTGTGTTAAAATAATTAAGGACAATCTGGAGCTAACAGGATTTTCCGGCAAGGGACTCATTATTCCTAAGACGGCAGCCGTGGCCCTGGATGAAATAGCAAAAAAAGGTGAAATATTTGAGCTGATTTTTCTTGACCCACCGTATTTCAGCCCGGCTCTGGCGGCAACTTTGTCCAAGCTGTCTGCTTTGCGGACGCTTGTCCCTGACGGCGTGGTCATCGTCGAGCACCACCGCCTGGATATTGCCTGGCATGACCCGGCTTGGACAATAGTAAAAGAGAAAAAATACGGTGACACTATGCTGGCCTTTCTTGTCAGGACAAAGCAGGATGAATGTTAAAGAGCTGTACTACGGGAGGAGAAGAAGATGAAGATTGCTATTTATCCAGGGAGTTTTGATCCGGTGACTAATGGGCATAAAGATATTATCGACCGTGGCAGCAGACTCTTTGACAAACTGATTGTTGCCGTTTTGGAAAACCCGCGCAAGGTGCCGCTTTTTACCACAGAAGAGCGGTTAGAGATGTTGAAAGCAGTTGCCCACAGCTATTCAAACGTGGATGTTGATGCTTTCTGCGGTTTGTTGATCACTTATGCCAAGCTAAAAAACGCGCAAATTATTATTAAGGGATTGCGTGCCATGTCGGACTTTGAATTTGAGTTCCAGATGGCTCTGGTTAATCGCAAGTTGGATCCGAGGCTGGAGACAATGTTTATGATGACAAATAACCGGTATGCATTCCTTTCCAGCAGCATCGTCAAGGAAATTGCTTTTTATGGCGGCGACATCTGTGAATTGGTGCCAAGCGAGGTCTATAATCAGGTGTTGCGGAAAATTCGCGATGTCAACAGCGGAAATGTCTGATGCGAATCCGGCGCAGGACTGCGGTAAGCAGACCCGCAACTATAAGCAGGGCACTTACCAAAAGAAATCTCCAGCCAACCTGTGCCGTGCGCTGTAAAAGGAAAGCGGGGCTTCCCTGCGGCACCGTCTGCAGAAAGACCGGAATGCTGTAATTGTAAGATACAGCTGACAGCGGCCCCATCAATACATAAGTGTAGACTGCAGCTAATACTGCATGGATAAAGCGGGAAACAATGTACGGAATCATTTTCATGCCTGTTCCGGTTATCAGGCTGGCTACCTGGGCATGAACTGAAAGCCCGCTCCAGGCGATAATTGCGCCTGCTACCATTGCTTTTTGCATTAGGGGTACGGTAGGCGGGGCCTGACCTGCCAGTTGGCAACCAAGGGTTATTTCAAACAGACCGCTGATTAGCGCCGGTATCAGTGCTGGCTCCAGCCCCAAAGGTGTCAAAATAAACGTCAGGATACGGGACAGGAACCCGACAATACCCAAGACAGTCAAGACCCTGATAATAACTGAAAATAGAATGATGAAACCGCCGATCAGGAGCAGCGTGTTAACGGAATTGCGCACGGCATCGCCCATTAACTGGCCAAATGAACGGGCGTCTCTTTCCCTGGCACGATAAAGGGCCTGTATCGCTTTCACTAAAATGTTGCCCGAGGTGGATGCTTCAGGTGTGTTTGCCTGGGAGCAGCCATAAAATCGCAAGGCAAGGCCAGTTGAAACGCTTGCCAGGTAATGAGCAGCAGCGATTGTTATTCCGATTTGCGGGTGTCCGAACATACCTACAGCCACTGCACCAAACATAAACAACGGGTCTGCCGTATTGGTAAAACCTAAAAGCC
Organism: Bacillota bacterium; assembly: GCA_018725565.1. GTDB lineage: Bacteria > Bacillota > Dethiobacteria > Dethiobacterales > Dethiobacteraceae > HKB214. The sequence continues at coordinate 7,389 of QLUR01000014.1, forward strand.
GTTCTCCTTCTACTTTGCTGCACAATTCTTCCCGGCGCAGGCGCGCTGTTAGTATGGCACCAATGGGATAACCGGAAGCCAGGCCCATAGCCATGACAAACGATCCTGTGCCTGGGACATTAAATACAGGTCGCATCAGCGGCTCAAGCAGTACGCCCATAAAGTGGACTGCTCCGAGACCCATTAATATTTCCGAACCGACAAAAAACGGCAATAGTGCGGGAAAAACGATGTTCCACCAGACGTTCAAACCTGCAACGGCTGCCTCAAAAGCTTCTTTTGGGTAAAATACCATCGAAACGGTAAAAAAAATAGCGCCTGCTGCCGGAAAAGAGGACGATAACCGTCCTCCCCTTAAAGTTTTTTTTCGCATGGCTCCTCCAAACAGTATCGGAATAAGCTGAATAGTAATGTATATAGCTGCCTTTTATTAAATATTCCGCACGAAAAACCTCCTGAGAGAAGAGGGATTAAATGAAGATTCCGGGGAAAATTCCAAAGCTTGCGATCATCCTATTGACCGCAGCAGTTCTGTTATTTGCCAGGACAGGCTATGTGCTGATGAAACCGGGGACTGTCGAAAATCTGGAATCCCTGGTTACGGTGAAAGGGGCCGCAAAGGAAAACGGCGGCAGTTTTTATCTTGTCACGGTAACCCAGCAGCAGGCCTCCCCACTGCTTATGATCTATGCTTTGTTTGCCGGTAACGTTGACCTTGCACCAAGCCGTCAGCTAATCCCCCCTGGGATGGATATGCAAAGATATAATGAGATGATGCATCGCTGGATGGAGGAAAGCCAAAATCTGGCTCGTGTTATCGCTTTCAGAAAAGCGGGTTTTTTGGTGCCTATTACCAGTGACGGCGTGGAAGTGGTCGAGGTTGGCAGGGACGGTCCTGCACAGGGGATCTTGGCTGCTCACGACATTATCCTGTCTGTGGACGACAAACAGGTGTTCCTGGCTCATGAACTGGTAAACATGGTTCAGCTTCGCCGAATCGGAGACCCGGTAACACTTCGTGTCCTCCGTGAAGGTCACGAACTGCATGTTACAGTTCCGACAGTAAGCCATCCTGAAGATTCAGATAGGGCTGCTCTCCGCGTTCTTGTCCAGACATTGAATTGGCGGCCGCAATTGCCTCGCAGCGTAGAGATTGATGCCGGAGAAATCACCGGTCCGTCGGCCGGGTTAATGTTTGTGCTGGAAATATTGGACCAGCTAAAGGAAGATGACCTTTCAGCCGGCCGGCTGATTGCAGGCACCGGCACCATCAACCTGCAGGAACAGGTGGGCAGCGTTGGCGGTGTGCGTCAGAAAGTGGCAGCCGCGGAAAAAGCAGGAGCAGAATACTTTTTAGTGCCGCGAGAAAATTATGCTGAAGCCCAGGCGGTTTCCCGGCAGATCAAGCTTGTCCCCGTATCAACTCTGTCAGAGGCGCTGGTCTTCCTTGCAGATTTAGAAAACGAAATATAGCGCAAAAAAGCGATATGAGGAGTTAAATGGCGAAATTGTCTCTTAGTATAAAATCTTGACAAAAATACTCCGCCTTGATTATAATATTCAGTAGCGCAAGCGAGGTGCGTATTGCTGTTATGCGGATTTCAATTCTACAGGGGATCTGCGTTTGTCGACGCTTAACAAATTACTGTCGTAAAAAGAAAAGTAGCTGGAGGTATGCATAATTATGGCTGTTCCAAAGCGAAGAACGTCCAAGGCGAGAAAACACAAACGGAGAACACACTGGAAGCTGGTTCTTCCTGGGCTGATTTCCTGCCCGCAATGCCAAGAACCGAAGCTTCCTCACCGGGTATGTGTGCATTGCGGGCATTACAAAGGAAGAGAAGCCGTAGAAACTGAATAAGATCCAGGAAAGCCTTACTCTCCTTCTTGTCCGAGGAGGGTTTTTATTATCAGAGGCGATGTTGTTACGGCATAAATTTGCCTGTAGCAAATTGTATCGTGAGGTGTAAAGTTTTTGGTAAGGATTGCTCTTGATGTTATGGGTGGTGATCATGCTCCCGGGGAAATGCTGCGGGGAGGACTGCTGGCCGCCGGAGAAATAGACGACCTGCAGCTGTTGCTGGTCGGCTCTCATGAACGTATACAGAGTTATTTGGACAGCGTGAAATACCCGCGGGAGAGGGTAGAGATTGTCAGTGCGCCGGAAGTGATAGGTGATGATGAGGCTCCTGTCTTGGCAGTGCGCCGAAAAAAGAATGCTTCTTTGACAACTGCTGTGCGCCTGGTCAAGGAAGGAATGGCTGATGCTGCAGTATCTGCGGGAAACACAGGGGCACTGATGGCCGCAGGACTGTTATTGCTGGGTCGAATGGCAAATATTGAGCGGCCGGCGCTGTCTGCCTGTCTTCCTGTTTTTAACGGGGGAAATTTAGTGCTGTTGGATGTAGGGGCTAATATGGATGCTACTGCAGAACAATTGTTCCAATATGCGGTAATGGGTTCTGTTTATGCGAGGGAGATACTTGGCAAAAACAACCCGCAGGTTGCTTTGTTGAACGTCGGGACTGAAGAAAGTAAAGGCAATGAGCAGGTCAGGGAAGCACACAATCTGCTCAAAACGAAATTGCCCGGTTTTGTGGGCAATATGGAAGCCCGCGACATTTTCGGAGGCGTAGTTGATGTAGTTGTCTGCGACGGTTTTGTAGGCAATATTCTCCTGAAAGCAACAGAAGGCCTGTCCGCAGGTATTTTTGGTGCGCTGCGGGAAGCTTTTGCCGCAGACCTGCGAGGCAAAGCCGGAGCGGCGCTCCTTATGCCAAAACTGATCTCTTTAAAAAAGCGGATGGACTATTCAGAGTACGGAGGTGCGCCGCTCCTGGGTGTCGATGGGGTCTGCGTCAAAAGCCACGGCTCCTCTAAGGCGGCGGCAATTCGCAGTGCCATTGTGCGGCAAGCTTATCGTTCGGTAAAATTGAGTATCAATGAACAAATTCGCAGGCAGTTGCTTTTGGTGACGCAAAAGGAAAATACTTGCGCTTGTCAGGAAAGGAAAGACACATGACAGAAAGAACTGGAGTAGGGATACTGGGAATCGGCTCGGCTTTGCCCGCCAGAGTAGTTACCAATATTGACCTGGAAAAGACCCTTGATACCAGTGACGAATGGATTCGTACGCGGACCGGGATTTGTGAGCGCCGTATCGCCGAGGAAGATGTGTGCACATCTGATTTGGCAGCCCAGGCAGCAATGGCCGCCCTGCGCGATGCCGCAGCCGGACCTGATGAAGTAGACTTAATAATTCTGGCTACGGCTACTCCAGATGCACCGTTGCCGGCTACCGCCTGTTATGTGCAAGCGAAACTGGGGGCGTCCCGTGCTGCTGCCTTTGACGTTGCTGCAGGTTGCACCGGTTTTATCTATGCCCTGTCAATAGGACACCAGTTTATCGCTTCCGGCAACTACCGGCGCGTATTGGTGATAGGTGCTGAGATTCTCTCCCGCATTCTTGACTGGAACGACCGGGCGACCTGTGTCTTATTTGGTGACGGGGCAGGCGCTGTTCTTTTGGGACCGGTCCCTGCCGGTCAGGGACTGCTGTCGTTTAAACTTGGCTCTGACGGTACATACGCTGACGTATTGGCCATACCGGCGGGAGGCACAAAATTGCCTACAAGTATTGCTACCGCAGAGGCGCGGCTGCATTATGTCAAAATGGCCGGGAATGAAGTGTTTAAATTTGCCGTCCGTGTCATAGGAGATGTAACTGTCCAAGCCCTTGATGAACTTGGGCTGACTGTGGCGGATCTGGATTTTTTGGTGCCGCATCAGGCAAACTGGCGAATTATCGATGCGGCCCGTAAACGCTTTGAATTGCCGGAAGAAAGGGTAGTCGTCAATATTGACCGCTATGGTAATATGTCAGCCGCTTCTATTCCAGTGGCATTAGAGGAAGCGGTCCGGTCGGGGCGTTTAAAAAGAGGAGATTTGGTGTCCATGGTAGGATTCGGTGCCGGGCTTACTTGGGGTGCGGCAATCATGAGGTACTAGTGGAGGTGTCTGCGTTGGAGTTTAAAACTGCTTTGTGTGAGCTGCTGGGGATAAATGTCCCAGTGCTGCAAGGCGGTATGGCCTGGGTGGCAACGGGGGAACTGGCTGCCGCTGTTTCTGAAGCCGGAGGGCTTGGGATCATCGGTGCCGGAAATGCTCCTGCCGCCTTTGTGGAACAGGAGATAATCAAGGCCAAATTGCTGACAAAAAAACCTTTTGGTGTTAATCTTATGCTGCTTTCGCCTTTTGTAGAGGATGTGGCGGAACTGCTATTGCGGGAGGAAGTCAGGGTAGTCACCACCGGTGCCGGAAACCCTGGGAAGTATGTTGACAAGTTTAAGAAGAAAAATATCAGCCTGATCCCGGTGGTATCTTCAGTGGCACTGGCGAAACGCCTTGAACGGATGGGGGTTGATGCCATGATTGCCGAAGGGAAAGAGAGCGGCGGTCATGTGGGGCAGTTAACGACCATGGTTTTAGTGCCTCAGGTGGTGGACGCCGTCAGTGTGCCTGTTATTGCTGCCGGAGGCATAGCAGACAGTCGGGGCGTGGTTGCAGCCCTGGCTTTGGGCGCACAGGGGGTTCAGCTTGGTACACGTTTTGTCTGTGCTACTGAATGCACGGTGCATCCCAACTATAAGGCGGCTATTCTCAAAGCGAAAGACAGGGATACTGTGATAACCGGCCGTTCCACAGGACATCCGGTACGCGTTCTCTATAATAAACTTGCTCGCCAGTTCGAGAACATGGAAAAAGCAGGTGCTTTGCCCGAGGAAATTGAGAAACTTGGCATAGGAAAGCTTGCCGCTGCCGCCAGGGATGGGGACGTGGTTCTTGGCTCTGTAATGGCCGGTCAGTCCGCTGCCCTGGTACACAGGGAAGAACCGTCCGCAGCCATAATCGATGATTTGGTGAAGGGTTCTTTGCAGTTGATCACGGAACTGAAAGCAAAATTTTGCTCTGAGGTGTCCCATGGCTGGTAAACTGGCTTTTATTTTCCCGGGGCAAGGCGCACAATACATTGGAATGGGCAGAGAAATAGCTCAAAATTACGGGATAGCAGGTCGCGTCTTTGCCGAGGCTGATGAGGTTTTAGGTTTTAGGCTGACAGAAAAAGTGTTTTACGGTACCGAAGAAGAACTAAAACAAACGGAAGTAACTCAACCGGCAATCCTAGCCACAAGTATTGCCTGCCTGCAGGTCCTCCGCAATGAATATGGACTTAATCCCGATGGTGCAGCAGGCTTAAGTCTTGGCGAATATTCCGCGCTTGTTTGTGCCGGAGCGTTGTCTTTTGACGAGGCTCTGTTGCTTGTCCAGAAAAGGGGGCGCTATATGCAGGAAGCCCTGCCGCCGGGGGTAAGCGGCATGGCTGCGTTGCTCGGGCTGGAAAGGGAGAAGGTCCTGGAAGCATGTCGTTTGTCGGCAGAATATGGTGTGGTGGAGCCTGCTAACTTTAATGCTCCTGACCAGATTGTTATTGCCGGCGAACTGGCGGCTTTGCGGAATGCCTGCCGGATTGCCAAAGAGCTTGGTGCTAAACGGGTTATTGAACTCCCGGTCAGTGTTTCTTTCCATTGCAGCCTGCTGAGAAATGTGGAAAAGCTGCTGGCGCAAGCTCTGGACAGCGTGACGCTGGTTCCTGCCAACCTGCCGGTTGTGGCCAATGTTTCCGCTGAGTATGTCAGGACGCCTGAAGAAATCAGGCTGGCTTTGATTCACCAAGTCAGCCATGCAGTTCTTTGGCAGGATTCCGTGGAAAAGTTTGCCGCCGATGGTTATAAAATTTTTGTGGAAGTCGGCCCGGGAAAATCATTGACCGGGCTGGCAAAAAAAATTAATCCTGGTCTTTGTGCACATCATGTTGAGGATCTGCAGTCCCTCAGAAAGGTAGTGAAATTCTTGCAGCAAAGGGAGGAAGCGATTGATGCAGTTGGCTGGTAAAGTGGCCATTGTTACCGGCGCCTCCAGGGGGATAGGGCGTGCTGTTGCTCTCGGGCTCGCCTCTCGCGGTGCCGCCGTTGTCATCAATTATGTTGCCGGAACAGCCGCCGCCGCAGAAACTTTGGCGGCTGTGGAAAATGCCTGTGGGAGAGGATTGCTGTTTCAGGCGGATGTGGCTGATGCCAGGTCCTGTGAGGAGATGGTTTCCGCTGCCCTTGATAATTTCGGAAGAATTGATATACTAGTTAATAACGCCGGAATTACCAGAGACAACATCCTGGCCCGCATGAAACAGGATGAATGGCAGTCGGTTATCGACACAAACCTGACCGGTGCTTTTAACTGTTCAAAAGCCGTTCTGCGACCGCTGCTTCGCCAGAAGACCGGCGGAAGAATTATCAATATTTCCTCAGTGGTCGCCTTGTCAGGAAGTACAGGTCAGGCTAATTACGCCGCTGCCAAGGCCGGGTTAATCGGTTTGACCAAGTCTTTGGCCAGGGAACTGGCCAGCCGGCAGATTACAGTTAATGCTGTGGCACCCGGAATTATTGCTACTGATATGACAGCGGTACTACCGGCAACGCTGCAGGAGAGCATGCTGTCAAGGGTACCGTTGGGCCGTGCCGGAACCGCTGAGGAGGTAGCAGAAACTGTTGTCTTTCTTGCGACAGCCGGTACTTATATCACGGGACAGGTCATAACTGTTGACGGAGGCTTGTTAATGGTTTAGAATATGTTTCTGCAGGCTTTTCCAAGGAGGTGAGACGAAATGGATATTTACGCCAAAGTTAAAAAACTGATCAGTGAACAACTGGGTGTGGACGAAAGCGAGATTGCCAAGGAAACTTCGTTTGAAGATCTGGATGCGGATTCCTTGGATATAGTCGAACTGGTTATGGCGCTGGAAGAGGAGTTCGGCTTAGAAATAGCCGATGAGGAAGTAGAAAAGATCAAGAGCGTGGGTGATGTGGTGCGTTACATAGAAACGCGCGTCTGATGAAAAGCCCTGTGTAATGGCAGGGCTTTCTGGCAGAAATGACTTATCATGAGGTGAGAATGATGCAGCGTCGTGTGGTTGTCACGGGGTTGGGCGTTATATCCCCGGTAGGAATCGGCAAGGAATCTTTTTGGAATAGCCTTTGCGCCGGCAAATCCGGAGTCAGCCGCTTTACCCGCTTCAATGTTGAAGACTATCCGACACAAATCGGCGCCGAGGTCAGGGACTTTGAACCACACGACTATATTGAAAAAAAAGACCTCCGGCGCATGGACCGTTTCGGTCAGTTTGCCGTAGCTGCCGCCAGAATGGCCCTGGAAGACGCTCGCCTAAACGGTGACTTTGACAGTGAGCGTGCCGGAGTTTCAATAGGCTCAGGTATCGGCGGCATTATCACCATTGAAGAACAGATCAAGGTACTTAACGAAAAAGGTGTGCGCCGGGTCAGTCCGTTTTTTGTGCCAATGTTGATTGCCAATATGGCGTCTGGTTATGTATCAATGGAATTTGGTCTGAAGGGGCCGAACACTACCTTAGTTACCGCCTGTGCCACCGGTACGCACTCGTTGGGAGAAGCCTTCAGAAGCATCCAGCGTGGCGATGCCGATTTGATGATTGCCGGAGGCAGTGAAGCCGCCTTTACGCCGGTGGCTTTTGCCGGCTTTTGTGCGATGCGGGCTATGTCCACCCGCAATGATGAGCCTGAACGCGCTTCACGACCCTTTGACCGGGACAGGGATGGTTTTGTCATGGGGGAAGGTGCCGGTGTGCTGGTGCTTGAGTTGCTTGAGCATGCCATGAGGCGTGGTGCCAGGATTTATGCCGAGATTTGCGGTTATGGATTAAGCGGAGATGCCTACCATGTCACGGCCCCCGAACCTGATGGCTCAGGAGCCATTCGCTGCATGACCATGGCTCTGCATGATGCAGGTCTTAACCCTTCAGAAATTGATTATATCAACGCTCACGGAACTTCCACTGATTTGAACGACAGAACGGAAACTCTGGCTATTAAAGCCGTTTTTGGTGAGCACGCCTACCGGTTGGCGGTAAGTTCCACCAAGTCGATGATCGGCCATCTTTTAGGTGCTGCCGGCGGCGTGGAAGCGATTGCGTCTGTACTTAGCATAGACACCGGCGTTATTACTCCTACAGTCAATTATGAAAACAAGGACCCGGAGTGCGACTTGGACTACGTGCCTAACAGGGCCAGGGAACGCAGAATATTTGCTGCTATGTCTAATTCTTTTGGGTTTGGAGGTACCAATGCCTCCCTTGTTTTCAAAAAGATAACAAACCCTGAACAAGTTGTGGCTGAGTAAATATTTCTTTAACCGGAGAATTTCATGACAGATAAGAACCTGGCAGCATTGTTTTACAAATTGAGGATCACGCCGAAGAACATTGATCATTATTTGCAGGCTCTGACACATTCGTCTTACGCCAACGAACGCGGCATGTTGACTGGGGCTCATAACGAGCGGCTGGAATTTCTTGGGGATGCCGTTCTGGAGCTTGCTATCTCTGAAACTCTCTATATATTTTTCCCTGAATTGCCTGAAGGCAAGTTAACCCGCTACCGGGCCGGACTGGTTTGCGAAGAATCACTGTCGAGGCTGGCAAATGAGTTAGAACTTGGGACATTGGTCCGTCTTGGGAAGGGAGAAGATTCGAGCGGCGGCCGCCTGCGCCCGTCGTTGCTGGCTGACGTTTTTGAAGCGCTGCTAGGCGCTGTTTACCTTGACCTTGGTTTTGAGGAGGCCCGATTGCTCACCAGGCGGCTTTTTTCACCATTGTTCAAGGACCTAGCCCGTGGTTGCCTGCACCGTGACTATAAGACGTTGTTGCAGGAATACACTCAACTGAAGCTGGCTTTGACTCCGGAATATCTTATTATCTCGGAGCAAGGACCGGACCATGCCAAAATTTTTGCGGCGCAAGTTTTTATCGGTACCCAGGTTGCGGGACAAGGAAGCGGCCGCACCAAAAAGGAAGCGGAACAGGAAGCTGCCAGAGAAGCTTACGAATTGTTGGTAAGGGTCAAATAATTTTGGCAGTGGCAGGAATTTTAACAGTTGGCCAGAAATAGTATTGTTACTAATAATAAGCAACCGGAACGAAACTGCTCCAGCGGTTTGTCAGCTACAGCCAGTAAATTCATCCTTAAGTTTTGAGGAGGAGCAGCACTTGGAAGTACTCAAGGTTTCCGCCCATTCGAGTCCCAAATCGGTTGCCGGAGCACTTGCCGCCGTAATCAGAGAAAAAGGCGCTGCTGAAGTTCAGGCCGTAGGCGCAGGAGCGGTTAATCAGGCTGTAAAAGCTATTGCTATTTGCCGTGGCTTTGTTGCTCCAAACGGGATTGATCTGGTTGCTGTACCTGCGTTTGCCGAGATTATCATTGATAACGAAGAACGGACGGCCATCAAGTTTATTGTGGGGCCACGGTAATCAAAGAATGACCTAGGCCTGCTTGGCTGCAAGCAGGTGTTTTTACGTTTCCCTGAAGGTCGCTGGAGACAAGGGGGCTTTATTTTTGTATATTAAGCGGTTGGAAATGTATGGATTTAAATCGTTTGTCGACAGGACAACCCTTGAACTGACACCCGGCATTACGGTGGTGGTAGGCCCGAACGGCTGCGGAAAAAGCAACATAGCAGATGCCTTGCGCTGGGTACTTGGTGAGCAAAGTGTGCGACTGTTGCGTGGGACCCGGATGGATGACCTTATCTTTAACGGGGCAGCCTCCCGCAAGCCGTTGGGTTTTACTGAAGTATCGGTAACCATGGATCATAGTGACGGCAGCCTCGGACTCGACTACAGGGAGATAACTGTTACCCGGCGCCTTTATCGTGATGGCACAAGCGAGTACCTGCTCAACCGTCAAACTTGCCGATTGAAGGAAATCCTGGAAATGTTTATGGATACCGGCATTGGCAAAGAGGCCTATTCATTTATCGGCCAGGGTCGTATAGAGGAAATTCTTAACTCCAGGCCGGAAGAACGTCGTCTTATTTTCGAAGAAGCTGCCGGTATCCAAAAGTATAAAAATCGTAAACGCGAGGCGGAAAGACGGCTGGCAGAAACGGACGAAAACCTGCTGAGGGTCAATGACATTATCCGTGAACTCTATGCACAGCTTGAGCCGCTTCAGGCGCAGGCGGCAGCAGCACGTTACTATCTTGATTTACGCTGTGCGCTAAAGAACATAGAAGTATCACTGTTTGTTCATGAGGCACAGGCTCTTTGCAGCCGCATCCGTGAAACGGATGCTTTGTGCGGGAAAGCTGCCGATGCGGCGATACAGCGACAGGCAGAAGCCGCCGGTAAAGAGTATCAACTTACGACCTGTCAGATAACCCTGGACGAGGAGCAGTCTGTTTTAATGAAGGTACAGCGAGAAACACAGTACCAGTCTTCCGAGTTGGAAAAAGATTGTATGCGGGTGTCGCTGGCAGAAGAAAAATTGCGTAACCTGCAGCAACATGCGGCCGATTTAGAAATTGCTGTCCGGGAGCTTGAACAACAGTACGCTGCAATGCAGGCTGGCAAGCAACAGGACCAGAAGGAAATGGCGGAAACAGCGACAGCTATAGAAAAACTGAGCGAAGAATTGGTCGAACTGGAAAATTTGCTGTCTGCCGCGCAGAGTCTGCCTGAAGCAGACCAAGTGCTCCTTGAGCAGGCTGAACTGGAACTTTTATTGAGCGAAATTCGCTCGTTACAGGTGGAATATGACCGGTTTCGGTTTAAAAGCGAACAATTGGCCTTGCGTCAGGACAGGCTGCAGCAGGAAGAGCTAAAAAAGGCAGAGGAGCTCTCCCTTCTGGAGGAGAAAACAGAAAACCTGTTCGCAAACAAAAATGCCAGGCAACAGGAATGGGAAAGTACGGCTGCCGATAAGCACGCCGCTCAACAAACTGTTAAAGAGCTGGCGGCTCAGGGAGAATTGCTGGACAAGCAATCACTGGAAGCTGAAAAGCAACTGGCCGAAACAGGCGGCCGCCTCCGACTGCTGCAGGAACTGGAGGCTAATCTTACCGGTTACGGTCATGGGGTAAAAACGGTCTTGGAAGCCAAAAAGAACAGCAATGTTAATCTGGACGGTATTCACGGCACTGTGGCTGATATTTTGCGGGTGCCGGCTCCCTATGTCGCTGCAGTTGAGGCAGGTCTTGGCTCTGCCCTGCTGAATCTGGTTGCCGAGGATGACACTGTTGCTAAGGCTGCGATTGCCTGGTTAAAACAAACAAAGGGGGGTCGGGCTACTTTTCTGCCGATGAATCTGCTTGCAGCTCAGCAAAGTTACAGAACGACGGCAAATCTCAGATTTATTGACGGATATCTCGGTGTTGCCTCACAGCTTGTGGAAACGCCTTCCCGCTTTCAGAAGGTGGCAGATATGCTCCTCTCACGTGTCCATATTGTTCGCGACCTGGATACAGCTGTTACGGTAGCGGGAGCTCTCCGCTTCCGGGAACGTGTGGCGACATTGGACGGTGAAGTTATTCAGCCGGGGGGCGCTATAACCGGAGGCTGGGAAAAGAAACAGGGGGGTATTCTGTCCCGGCGCCGCGACGCGGAGGAACTAAGGCAAGTGGTTGCCGGGGAACAGGAACAGCTGCTCTCTTTTGCCAAAGCACGGACATTGCTGTCTGACAGGCTGGAGACAGCCCAGCGGTTGTCAAAGAGTTTGGATGAGCAATGTCTCCGGCATGAACAAACGCTTTCTTTTTATGAAAGAGAGCTTGTTTCCCTGCGGGAGCAGTCGCTGGTACTGAGAACCTCGCTTGCCTCACTGGAACACGAAGCCGGTATGCTGTCTGAACAGGCGGGAGAGAGTGCCGCTGCCGGGCGGGAAGCTTTGGCAAAGCTCGAAGTACTGGCTGGCAAGGAAAAGGAGACGCGGCTTGCCTTAAATCAACTACAGGAGAAACTGACGAATAGGAAACAGGAAAAGAAGCATTTGCGGGAACGCCATACAGAATGTCGTATCCAATTGGCTGCTCTGGGGAACAAACAGGAATTTCTAAAAGAAGCAAAGGAGCGGCAGTCCAGGGTGGAACAGGACTTAACAGCGGCAATACGTCTGAAAGAAGTGGAGCTGAAAAAGTGCCGGACGTTACACCAGGAACTTCTGGAGGAACTTGCCGTAAATCGGGATGCTGCGGCTGCATTGGAACAGACATTGAAAACACTGTTCTCTGAACTTTCGGACAAAGAAAAGACCGTCCGGACACTCGCCGGCCAATTGCGCCATGAAAGAGAAGAATTGCGGCAGTCAGAAAAAGAATTTTCCGCATTGGAACGGCAGCAGCATCGACTGGAGCTGGAAAGGGAAAAACTAGAACATGAGCTGCAAGCAGTGCTGGCCCGTCTGCGGCATAACTGGCAGCTCGAATTTGCCGAAGCTGAAGCGGCAGCTGTCCCTGTTACGGAATGCTCTGCGGCACACAAGCAAGCCGAAGAGCTGAAAGAAGCGCTTCAGGCTCTGGGAGCGGTCAACGTGGGTGCCATAGAGGAATATTCCCGCGTTAAAGAACGTGTCGACTTTCTGACGGTACAGCGTAATGACTTGTCAGCTGCCGGGAGAGACCTGCAGAAAATTATCCGAGAAATTGACATGCTGATGGGTGAAAAGTTTGCCGCGTCTTTTGCCGTCCTCAATGAAAGTTTTGGCCTGGTTTTCAAAGAATTGTTCGGCGGAGGCAAGAGCATGCTGAGTCTGGCTGACCCTCAAAACCTTTTGGAATCGGGTGTTGAAATAAATGCACAGCCGCCAGGGAAACGGCTGCAGCATCTTTCTTTACTTTCCGGAGGGGAAAAAGCGCTGGCTGCTATTGCTCTGCTCTTTTCCTTTCTGAGGGTGAAACCGGTGCCGTTTTGTATTCTTGACGAGATTGACACAGCACTTGATGAAGCAAACCTGGCCAGGTTCAATTCTTATTTGCAACGCCTGGCCGGGAAAATCCAGTTTATCCTGATTTCGCATCGTAAAAAAACCATGGAGCGTGCGGATATGCTTTATGGAGTAACAATGGAGGAGCCAGGCGTTTCCAAATTGATTTCCGTACGTTTAGGCGCGGCGACACATCTTGAATCAAGCGCCGGCTGACATATGCGCCACTGATTACAGGCATCTGAGAAGTTATATATTAAGGATCAAAGTGAAGGAGATTATCTGTTGGGACTGCTTGGCCGAATTGGAGAAGGTCTTAAAAAAACCCGGAACAACATAATGGATCGTTTGCAGGGTTTGCTGACGAGCAAGAGTTTTGATGAACAATTCTATGAAGAGCTGGAGGAGCTTCTGCTTGCTGCCGACGTAGGAGTTCAGGCCGCACAGGAGTTAGTGGGAAAACTGTGCGAACAGGCATCGGCAAAGCGCATCCAGGATGCGGAGCAGCTGACTGCACTGTTGAAAAATCTGATTTTGCAGCTCCTGACATGGGAAACAACATCGATTGCTATTACGCAAAAGCCGACGGTAGTCCTGGTACTGGGCGTCAACGGAGTGGGAAAGACTACCACTATTGGCAAACTTGCCGGTCTTTTCCGCAGTCAGGGGCAAAAAGTTATCCTGGCTGCCGGAGATACTTTTCGTGCCGCTGCCAGCGAGCAACTGGAGATATGGGCCGGCCGCGCCGAAGCGGAAATTGTCCGTCATCAGCCTGGTGCTGACCCGGCGGCGGTAATTTTTGACGCCATCACTGCCGCAAGAGCGAGGAATGCGGATCTGGTTCTCTGTGACACCGCCGGAAGGCTGCACAATAAATCCAACCTGATGGATGAACTGAAAAAGATTTACCGGGTGGCGGAGAGAGCTCTTCCCGGTGCACCGCATGAGGTATTGTTGGTGCTTGACGCGACAACCGGACAAAATGCTATAGCTCAGGCCCGTATTTTTCATCAGGCTGTACCGCTGACGGGCATTGTTTTGACCAAACTGGACGGCACAGCCAAAGGCGGGATTATTATAGCTGTGACCCGGGAACTTGGCATACCGGTTAAATTTGTCGGCATCGGTGAAGGAGTTGATGATTTGCAGCCTTTTAACCCGCAAGAGTATGTAACCGGTCTGTTTGAGGAACCGGTGCGGTAATGCCTTTTATTCTTTACAGCACTGGGGGGATGTGTTACAATCCGTTTGTATCGCATAACAGTGGAGGACAGGCGATGATTTTTGAGAGTCTGGCCGGCAAACTGCAGGAAACTCTGCGGCGTTTGCGGGGAAAAGGCCGGTTGACTGAAAAAGATATAGATACTGCGTTGCGTGAAGTGCGTCTTTCACTGTTGGAGGCGGATGTTAATTTTAAGGTTGTCAAAGAATTCGTGGGGGTGGTCAGGGAACGCTGCCTTGCCGCTGAAGTCCTGGAAAGCCTGACTCCCGGCCAACAAGTAGTCAAGGTTGTCAGTGAAGAACTAACCAGGATGATGGGAGAAAAACAAGCTAAGCTGAATCATTCACCAACGCCTCCAACTGTGGTAATGATGGTCGGGTTGCAGGGCTCAGGCAAAACGACTTCTGCCGCCAAGCTTGCTGCCATATTAAAGAAAAGCAGCCATAATCCACTGCTGGTTGCCGCTGATATTTACCGCCCGGCCGCTATCAAGCAACTTCAGGTGCTAGGGGACCAACTGGGAATAGCTGTTTTCCAGCTAGGGCAGCAAGATCCGGCTAAGATTGCCATTGCGGCAATAGAAACAGCGAAGAAAACCCGCCATGACTATGTTATTATAGATACGGCCGGACGCCTTCATATTGATGAAACACTAATGACTGAGTTGCGCTGCATTGAGCAGGCCGTTGCACCGCATGAAACCCTGCTTGTAGTGGACGCGATGACCGGTCAGGATGCCGTAAACGTAGCACGCGTTTTTCAGGAGAAGATCAAACTGACGGGCGTGGTTCTGACCAAGCTGGACGGTGACAGCCGCGGTGGAGCTGCCTTGTCTGTCAGGGCTGTTACCGGTTGCCCGGTCAAATTTGCCGGATCAGGCGAAAAAACTGAAGCTTTTCAACCTTTTTATCCGGAGCGAATGGCAGCTCGAATTCTTGGAATGGGCGATGTGTTGTCGTTAATTGATAAAGCGCAGGCTGCGTATGACGGGAAAAAAGCGCAAGAAATGGAAAAAAAATTGCGCGAACAGCAGTTTTCCCTTGAGGACTTCCTTGACCAGTTGGAACAGCTTAAAAAAATGGGTCCGCTTAACCATTTGCTGGAGATGATGCCTGGCATGGGCGGCCTCGGCAAGAAACTGAAAGGAATAACGGTTGATGACAGGGAATTGGTCAAGGTCGAGGCAATTATAAAGTCTATGACGAAGCAGGAAAGGCTGAGCCCGACGATTATTAACAGCAGCCGTCGCAAGCGAATTGCTTTGGGCAGCGGCACAAAAGTTCAGGATATAAACAATCTGCTGAAGCAGTTTGAAATGATGCAAAAAATGCTAAAGCAGTTTGGCAAAGGAAAAAACAAGGGCAAATTCCCACTGCTGTAAGGAGGTGAAACCTATGCCAGTCAAAATTCGCTTAAAGAGAATAGGGGCCAAGAAGCGCCCGTTTTACAGAATTGTGGTCGCGGACAGCCGTTCACCGCGAGACGGTGCAAATTTAGATGAAATTGGCTTTTACAATCCGACTACAAACCCGACAACTCTGCAGATTGACAGTGAAAAAGTACGTGTATGGCTGCAGAGCGGCGCTCAGCCGTCGGATACGGTAAAAGTGTTGTTGGTTAGGTCCGGGGTCAGCCAATAGTTTTTTGGAACAGAAGGTGAAGATCAGGTGAAGGAACTGCTTGAGTTTTTGGCAAAGTCCTTGGTTGACCATCCGGACCAAGTTCGGGTGGAGCGCTGTGAGAACGAACAAGCCATTACTCTGAAGCTGCAAGTAGCATCTGCGGATATGGGAAAGGTGATAGGCAAGCACGGGCGGATAGCCAAAGCTATCCGCACAGTTGTCAGCGTTGCGGCAACTGCCGGGAAGAAAAAGGTTTTTGTGGACATAGTTGAATAAGGTGATGCGGTATGACAGAGATGGCTGTCATTGGCAAAATCGTTAAGCCGCATGGTATACATGGAGAGCTGAAAGTCAGGCCGTACAGTGACTTTCCGGAGAGGGTCAGGTCTTTGACCAGGGTGTTCCTGGAAACAGGAGGAACGGACAAGGCTTATCAGGTACGGGATGCTTTTGTCCATGGACGTTTTTGGGTCCTTTCCCTGGTTGGTGTCAGCACACCTGAGGCGGCAGGCCAACTGAAGGGAGTACTGCTTAAAATCCCTCTTTCTGAAAGAGTGCCTTTACCTGAAGGCACCTATTACCTGGACGAACTGATCGGTCTGCAAGTTTACACCGTAACAGGAATGCTGCTTGGAACTGTCAGTGAGATATTGCAAACCGGAAGTAACGATGTGTATGTCGTTGACCGGGCAGATTCGGCACAAGGAGCAGGGCAGCTCTTGATCCCGGCTTTGAAGGCGGTAGTGGTGAAACTTGAACCTGCACTTAAGCGAATGGAAGTAGTTCTTCCGGAAGGCCTGTTGTGAAATGGCATTATTGCGGATTGATATTGTCACCATCTTTCCCGGGATGTTTACAGCCCTGCAGGAAAGCATTGTAAGGCGTGCTGTGGAAACAGGCCGGGCAGAAATTTGCATTACCGACCTGCGTGAGTTTACTGCCGATAAGCATCGAAGCACGGACGACTACCCTTACGGTGGCGGCCCGGGAATGGTAATGCGGCCGGAACCGTTTTTCAGGGTGGTAAAACACTTGCGGGCTGCCGACAGCCGTCAGGGTCCGGTAATCTTGCTTTGTCCTCAGGGTAAGACGTTTACCCATGAACAAGCACAAAGACTGACAACATTTGAGCGGTTCATCCTGCTTTGTGGTCATTACGAAGGAATTGATGAACGCGTCCGTGAAAAGCTGGTGGATGAGGAGCTTTCCCTGGGAGATTTTGTTCTTACCGGGGGAGAAATTCCGGCGATGGCGGTAACTGATGCAGTCGTCCGTCTTTTGCCAGGAGTGCTGCCCGCTGTCTCAGTAACAGAGGAGACCTTCTGTACCGGCTTGTTGGAATACCCGCAGTATACCCGGCCTGCGGAGTTTGAAGGGCTGAGAGTTCCTGAGATATTGATGTCCGGAAACCATGAGCGGATCAAAAGATGGCGACGTGAGCAAAGCCTGCTCAGAACGCTGCGCCGCCGGCCTGACATGCTGAAAAAACTTGCTCTGGAACCCCCGGAACGGGAGTTGTTGTTGCTTGCAGCAGAGCGGGAAGGGCTGGAGGCAGAGTTGTAAACCGCGGAATCGTATGGTATAATTTCACTGGCAATACGCAAATAGATAGGTTAAGGAGGTGTGGTTGTGGACCTCATACGCCAAATTGAAAGTGAACAGTTAAAAAAAGGCCTGCCGGGCTTTTCTCCTGGCGACTTGGTACGCGTCCATGTTAAAGTTGTCGAAGGGGCCAGGGAGAGGACGCAGGTTTTTGAAGGCATTGTAATCAAACGTCAGGGCGGAGGTTTACGCGAAACGTTCACAGTCCGCCGAGTCACATATGGAGTCGGTGTAGAAAGAACTTTCCCTCTTCACTCGCCAAAAATTGAAAAGCTGGAGGTTATGCGATACGGTGACGTTCGCCGCGCCAAGCTGTACTACCTGCGCAAGCTGACGGGAAAGGCAGCCCGCATCAAGGAAAAACGCCAGTAAATGAGGACTGTCACGTACAGTCCCTTTTTACAGGCAGCAACCTCTATCTTGCTGCATACCATCACTGCACTGCAATTTATGCTTGCAGAGGAAGGCGTGAAAGAAGTGGATTTTGTGGATAAGAAGGAGGTCCTGGAATGGATAAGGTCCATTCTGATTGCCGTTTTACTTGCTCTGGTAATCAGAGCTTTTTTCATGGAAGTCTTTCTTGTCCAGGGGCAGTCAATGCAGCCGACTTTGCAGGACCGCGAGCGGCTGATTGTTAATAAAGTGCCTCTGTACTACCGCCTGCCGCGGCGTGGTGAAATATTTGTTTTCAATGCAGCTAAACGGCGTGATTTTATTAAGCGTGTCATCGGCTTGCCCGGAGATGAGGTGCTGGTTTCCGCCGGCGGAACTTATGTTAATGGTCAACGTCTTGACGAGCCCTACGTGTATGATGCGGTAAACGAGCAGTTTGGTCCGGTTATAGTACCTGATGGGAGCGTCTTCGTTTTGGGTGATAACCGTGACAACAGCATGGACAGCAGGCACCCCGGCATAGGATTCATCCCGCTGGAGCGCCTGAAAGGGAAAGCGGTTCTTGTTTTCTGGCCGCCTGGAAACTTCCGGTTACTCGAGAGGCCTTAAAGACAGCAGCTGGAGAGCGGTGTTTATGGAAATCAACTGGTACCCTGGACAGATGGCTAAAGGCAAGAGGCTGTTGCGGGAAAATCTTTGCTTGACCGATGCCGTTATCGAAGTGCTTGACGCCCGTATTCCGTCGGGCAGCCGTAATCCGGACATCCGGAAAATATTGTCCGGCAAACCGGTTATCGCGGTTCTCGGCAAGGCGGATCTGGCCGACCCGGTCCTTACGGACTTATGGCTTAAATTCTTGAGCAGGGATTACCAGGCTGTTGTTGATGTTGACCTTGCTTCCGGCAAAGGGATAAAGCGGCTGCTCGCTGAATTGCATAAATTGCCTGAGAAGAAGGCGGTAAAGACGTGGCGCTTTGTAGTGGTTGGAATTCCAAACGTCGGCAAGTCGTCTCTCTTGAACCGCCTGACCGGCAGACGGGTCGCCCTGACAGGCGATAAGCCGGGGATTACCAGGGACAAGCAGTGGGTACGTATCCGGGCAGGTCTGGAAATTTTAGATACCCCGGGAATGCTGTGGCCTAAAATTAGCAATAAGAAACAAGCTTTTGGCTTAGCGGCAACAGGCGCTGTAAAAATCGAAACTGTCGACATTTTCCAGTTAGGGCTGGAGTTAAGTGAGTTTTTGGCTAAACAGGCCCCCCAAGCTGTGGGTAACCGCTTTGGCCTGGGAGATATTGACATAGCCCCGGCGGAATTGCTGAAAAAGATAGGCAAACTCCGGGGTTGTCTGCTTAAAGGCGGGGAGACAGACCTGGAGGCTGCTGCCAGGCTGTTAGTAAAGGATTTTCAAAAAGGGCGCCTGGGGAGAATTACGCTGGAGCACCCTGACAGCGCTTAAGGAAGGCGATGCATGTGCTCAATTTTGAAATTGAGGCCCGCAAAAGTGGTTACCATCTGATCGCCGGAGTGGATGAAGCAGGCCGGGGTCCACTGGCTGGCCCGGTGTTTGCGGCAGCGGTAATCTTGCCTGAGAATGTTTTTCTGCCCGGAGTGAACGATTCAAAATTGCTGAGCCCTGCCAAGCGCGAAAAGCTTTATCAGGAAATCGTCAATCAGGCCTTAGCGTGGTCCACCGGCATAGCAGCGGTCTCAGAAATTGATTCCCTGAACATCTTGCAGGCTACTCGCCTGGCGATGCTGAGGGCACTGACTGACTTATCTGTTAAACCAGACTATATTTTGCTGGACGCCCTGCGACTGGAAGGCTTGGAGTGTCCTCAGCGGCCCGTTATTGGCGGAGACCGTCTTTCGCAGTCTATTGCCGCTGCCTCAATAGTCGCCAAGGTTGCCAGGGACCGCCTGATGCGGGAGATGGACAGTGTTTTCCCCGGTTATGGTTTTGCCAGGCACAAAGGATATGGCACTCCGGAACACTACCGTGCCTTGTCTGTGAAAGGCTCATGTCCCTTGCACCGCCAATCTTTCCTGCCGGACGCAGGGAGGAAGAGGAGATGAGCAATCTGGGGAAAGCGGGGGAAGACCTGGCGGCATCTTATCTGGCGGCTAACGGTTATAACATTCTGGTCCGCAACTGGCGCTGCAGTCAGGGGGAACTTGACATCGTTGCGCGTCAGGGGGAAACGCTTGTTTTTATTGAAGTTAAAGCGCGGCGCTCCGCTCTTTGCGGCACACCTGCAGAGGCGGTCAACCATTATAAGCAGCAACGTTTGAGAACGCTGGCCCTAAGCTTTATTAATGCTACGGGACACTCAGCTCCAACCTACCGGTTTGATGTAATGGCGCTTGACCTGCGTGAGAATAAAATATTCTTGATTAAAGACGCTTTTTAGACGGCCCTGCCGTCTTTTTTATTTAACAAATCTTAATAAGTATTAAAGAATGTTAATTTTGGTATCAGTATACGAATTGGCAGAAAAAAGTTGTTTTACACCAAACACTGATTTTGTTAACATAATGAGACCGACTCGCTATTATATCAGCGTTACGGCTTGTACAGCAGTTTTGCGCGCGGCAATTATGTTAAGTTATAATAGGCAGTACATGCGATAAAGCCGAATCCCCCTGTAAGCAGGGGGTACGGGGGAACCAATTATCGAGGGGTGAACCTTGAAAAAGGAAGGGAGCTCCTGCCCAAACCCGTCAGCTAACCCCGGAGGCGCAAAGGAGGTAAGTGCATGAAGAGGAAAGCATTTTTGTTGAAGGCTGTCGTGATGCTGCTGGTTGGGGTATTGTCGACAGGAGGAACAGCCGGGGCATTTAATGTTAACAGCGCCGCTTTTTTTCGCAATGGACTGCGGCTGGTGCCTGCGAGATGGCAGATAGCAGGTCCGGAACGCCGGCTGCCGTTCCTTGGTGCCAGCACTTTAGCTTTCAGTATCATGGGACGGCTATCTCCAAGTAACAGCAATTTGGCAAGTATTGTGCCGCTGGCTTCATCTGTCTCAACAACCGTTTCACCCGTGCCTGCGGTAAGGCAAGCTCCGGTTGCAGGGGGCACACCGGGTGGACAGGCTGCTGCCGCAGAATCATCATCGCAGGCAAGGACGGCGCCGGTCCCGCCTTCTGCCGCTCCGCAGTCCGCGCCACCTGCGCAGACAGGCGGCTTTCGTTTTACGCCGGCAGAGCTGGATTTGTTTGCCAGGCTGGTCCATGCCGAGGCGGCAGGAGAACCGTTTGAGGGGCAGGTGGCAGTTGCGGCCTCCGTTCTTAACCGGATCAGAAGCCCTCTGTACCCTGACACACTTTCAGCGGTAATCTACCAGGTAGTGAACGGTTATTACCAGTACAGTCCGGTTCTGGACGGGCGAATAAATCTTCCGGCAAACGAAAGCGCACGCCGTGCAGTACAGGAGGCCCTGAGCGGGCGTGACCCCTCCCTTGGAGCACTTGGTTTTTTTAACCCCCGCAAGACGGACAACCAGTGGGTACGCTCCCGGCCGGTAACCGTGACCATCGGTCAGCACGTCTTTATCAGATGACCATTGCCGTGCCTTCAAGCAGGCGGCACACCCCTTGGTCTTCCTCAGGCCTGAGCAGTTGCAAACGGGTTAAGCAGCGCCGGATAAATGGCGTGAGCGGGTAAATAAATTATATTAATCCGTGGGAAAGTAAGTCATGCTGGCAGGGAATAGAAGATAAATAAAGAACAAATAATAACGAATCAATGCAAACCGCAGAAAACTTCTCCGAGCCTGTCTGCCTGTAAGGTGATTCCTATGGCAGACAGGCCTGGGCATCTTCTGCCCGCGGGGT
Source organism: Bacillota bacterium (assembly GCA_018725565.1). Lineage (GTDB taxonomy): Bacteria > Bacillota > Dethiobacteria > Dethiobacterales > Dethiobacteraceae > HKB214. The sequence continues at coordinate 28,907 of QLUR01000014.1, forward strand.
GTAACTGGAAACGGCTGTACCTCCCTGCCTGGAAAGGAGAGTAGAGCACCAGGGGACCTCTGCCTTTCCCGGCAGAGGTTTTTCTGAATTATGGAGGCAGAACTACAAGATGTCGATAAAAGGCGATCCGGAGAAAGTGATGTCTTTGCTGGACCACCTGGAGGAGTTACGGCGCCGGTTGATTATCTGCGGGATAAGTATGGTTATTTTTACTGTTGTGTCCTATCTGAGTGTGGAGGAGATACGCACCCTCTTTATCAGACCGGTGGGACAACTTGTGTATCTTGGACTGGCGGACGCCTTGATGGCTAACTTGCGGCTGTCACTAGCAGCAGGCTTTTTCCTGTCGCTGCCGGTGATTTTTTACCAGTTGTGGCTGTTTGTCCTGCCGGGGTTGCACCGGCAGGAGCGGGGGCTGGTTCTGGGCATCTCGTTGTTAACACTGCTGTTTTTTATGCTGGGCGTGGCCTTTGCCTTTTTCGTTATCCTGCCAATTTCTGTTCACTTCTTCCTGGGTTTTGCCGGCGAGGGACTGACGCCGATGATTTCATTAAGTGCCTATATTTCTTACAGTATGGGGCTGCTGCTAGGATTTGGCTTAGTTTTTCTGACACCGGCAACGGTTCTTGTGCTTGCGCGGCTTGGGCTTGTTTCTCCTGATTTTTTGGCGCGGCAGCGCATGTATGCTACCATTATCATTTTTGTCCTGGCTGCTGTGCTTACGCCGCCGGATGTAGTCTCACAGGTTCTGATGGGAGTACCGATGCTGGTGTTATACGAGTTTTCAGTTTTTTTGGCGCGTTTTGCCAGGAAGCGGGAAAACAAGGCGGCGGCAGAGTCGCCACGCTGATAATCTGAAGTCATTAAGGAGGTGATGAAGTTAATGTTGGGGCGGATTGGTCCAACAGAGCTGCTGTTGATTCTAGGGCTGGTGCTCATTGTGTTTGGACCGCGGAAGCTGCCGGAAATCGGCAAGGCTATTGGCAAAGGCTTAAAGGAATTCAGGCAGGCGACTAGGGAGATCAAGGAAAGCGTTGACATTAATGAAGATCTTGATGGCGCAAGCGGGGAGGATAAGGGGCAGACAGCCAGGGAAACTGAGGCGGGGAGGTAGCATAATGACTGTGCTGGTCGACGGTTTCGGCAGACGGATCACTTACCTGCGGGTTTCCGTCACTGACCGCTGCAATTTGAACTGCTTCTACTGTATTCCCGGCCGGGAAGGTTGCCTGGACGGCGGACAGTTGCTGTCCTTGGAGGAAGTTGTCCGGATTGCCGATGTGGCTGCAGCTTGCGGCATCAGCAAGATCAGACTGACCGGCGGCGAGCCGCTTCTGCGTCCCGACCTGACAGAGCTGGTGCGGCGCTTGAGGGAAGTGCCCGGAATCAGAGAATTGTCTCTGACAACAAACGGGATGTTGCTTGACACGCTGGCGCGGCCGCTGGCAGAAGCCGGGTTGCAGCGTGTCAACATCAGCCTGGATTCGCTTTTGCCGGAAAATTTTAGCGGTATCACGCGTGGCGGCACGCTGGAGCGTGTGCTTGGCGGAGTACGGGCGGCCCGCGAAGCCGGACTCTATCCAATCAAAATAAACGTAGTGCTGCTTAAAGGAATTAATGACGGTGAGATTGCCGACTTTGCCGGACTGACGCTGGCTGATGACTACCATGTGCGCTTTATCGAGTTTATGCCGGTTACCGCTGAGGAAGAGCGCTGGCGGGAACACTACCTGCCGCTGGAGGCGGCAATGGCTGAATGTACCCGCCTTGGTCCGCTGGTAGAGGAACCAGGACCTCCGAATGGCGGACCGGCCAGATATTTCCGCCTGGCCGGTGCGCGAGGCAACATTGGATTCATCTCGCCACTTTCCAGACACTTTTGCGGCGATTGCAACCGCCTGCGCGTCACGGCGCAGGGAAAGCTGCTGCCCTGCCTGTTGCGGGAACAGGCCATTGATTTACGGCCGCTGCTCCCTGATACGGCGGAGATAGCCGCGGCTTTTGTCAAAGCTCTGCTGGCCAAGCCTGATCCTACGAGCTTGGCGGCAGACCCGTTAGTACGTTGCCGGCCTTTCATTACAAAAATGGCGGCCATAGGCGGTTAGAGGGGTGAAGATGGGGAAGATTACAGCGGTGTCGCTCAGCGACACTAAAGGAACAAAAAAGAGAAACGTAGACGAGGCTGAAATGAGGGCTGACTACGGGCTGGTCGGTGATGCCCATGCCGGGGACCGGCACCGTCAGGTTAGCCTTTTAGCCAGTGAAAGTATTGCCAAAATGGCAGAGCAAGGGCTGAAAGTAGTTGCCGGGGACTTTGCCGAAAACCTGACTACAGCCGGAATTGAGCTGACCGCTCTGTTGCCGGGCACTAAGCTGGCGGCAGGGAAGGAAGTTCTGCTGGAGGTTTCCCAGATCGGCAAGGAATGCCATACGCGCTGCGCCATCTATTATCAGGCAGGTGATTGCGTAATGCCGAGGGAAGGTATTTTTACCAGAGTCCTGCGCGGCGGGCGCGTCCGCCCAGGGGACGAACTGACGGTATTGGAGAGGGAGTGCTTTGCAGAGGTGTCTCATGAAAAAAAATGAAGTGCAGGCCATCCTGAGCAACGTCAGGAGGGCTATCCACGCTTATCCGGAAATTGGTTTTAACCTGGAGCGAACCAGAGCTTATTTAACCGCTTTGCTGCAGGAGGCCGGCTGCCAACCGCGTGCCGTGGCCGGCGGGTTGGTCGCAGACTTAGGTTCCGGTCCCGGCCGCGTGTTACTACGTGCCGAAATGGACGCGCTGCCGCTCGCGGACGGGAAGAAAGTCAGCTATGCATCGCAAAATGCCGGCGCTTGCCACGCCTGCGGCCATGACGGCCATATGGCCATGCTGTACGGGGCCTTGCTGCTGCTGAAAGAAAACCCGCCGGCCAACGGCGGCGTGCGCCTGCTATTTCAGCCGGCCGAAGAAAGCCCGCCAGGAGGCGCTTTGGGAATGTTGGAGGCAGGGGTTCTGGACGGTGTCCGTGCCGCGTTTGCCCTGCACCTGAATCCCGGCCTGCCTTACGGAAAAGTTGGTGTCAAGGCCGGCGTCATGATGGCGGCGGCTGATAATTTCCGTCTGACTGTCCTTGGCAGCAGCGGGCACGGCGCCATGCCGCAGGGTACTGTGGACGCCGTGCTGGTGGCGGCACACGCCGTTACGGCGCTGCAGGCTCTTGTCAGCCGCTTTAGGGACCCACTGGAGCCGCTGGTGGTCACGGTCGGCAAAATCCATGGCGGTACAGCCAGTAACGTGGTTGCTGATAAAGTTGTCCTGGAAGGAACGGTCAGGACTCTCGACCAGCAACTGCGCCAGGAAATGCCCGGAAAACTGGAGGCGCTCTCTGCCGGCGTCTGCGCGGCATTCGGCGCACGCCTCGGTTTTGAATACCTTTGGGGGTATCCTCCGCTGATAAACAACCGGGAGTTGACAAACCAAGCAGCGGTGAGGGTAAAGGAGACTCTGGGTGCGGAGACTCTGCTGGAACTGGAGCGCCCCTTGATGGGCGGAGAGGACTTTGCTTACTTTCTGGAAAAAGTACCAGGGACTTTTCTGTTCCTTGGCACCGGCAGCGAGCATTTTCGCTATCCCCTTCACCACTGCTGTTTTGATTTTAACGAGGACATTCTTGTTCACGGGGCTAGGTTGCTGGCAGCATTAGCCAGAGAAACGGGCAGTGTTTTGAATATATAAATATTCACTCTTGCAAGTATAAATTTCAATTGATATAATTTAAGGGAAAAGTAGCCACAATCGAATGGAGCAAAAATTCTAAAGATTATAAGCGCGCATTTTTAGTGCTGCAAGGTTAGGAAAGGATTTTTACTTATTCTCAAGAATACTTGCATGGGTGCATGGTTGGCGCCCAAATCGCCGTATCGGAAATTTTTTTTGCACTTTCTCATCAGGTAGTTACATTTTTCGGAGGTGATTATGAATCAACCATAGTACTAATGGGGGCAGACGGGACCTGCAAGCAATGAACGCATACTGAAAGAGGTATAAGGTTATGAATTCGGAAGTCCGGAGTTTTTTGGAAAAACATGATTTGCTGGGTTGCGTCCAGTGCGGAAGATGCACGGGTGGGTGCCCGGTGACGGCGCGTACTGATCTGAATGTCAGGCGTGTAATTTATGAGTCTATCGACGAAAAAATGTTGGACAAAATGTCAAAGCTGCCGGACATCTGGGACTGCACCACCTGCAGCACCTGTGCGGTCAGGTGCCCGAAAGGGCTTAAGCCGCTGGAAGTGCTGATAGGTTTACGGGAAGTTCTGGTGGAAAGCGGCATGGTTCAGTCTACCGTTCGGGATGCCCTAGAAAGCGTGTTCCAGGAAGGAAACCCCTGGAAAAAGCCGAGGGCTACTCGCTTGGACTGGGCCGAGGGACTTGAAGTTAAGATCGCTGAACCGGGAGAAAAGGTAGAGAATCTTATTTTTGTTTGTTGCACGGTCGCTTACGATCCAAAACTTCAGGATATTGCCCGGAACCTGGTTAAGGTTCTCAACAAGGCAGGGGTTGATTATGGCCTGGTCGGAGATGGGGAAACGTGCTGCTCAAGCGAGGTGTACAACCTGGGAGAAGCTGGTTTGTTCGAAATGATGGTGGAAGATAACACCGAGTTGCTCAAAGGCTTTGCAGCCGACAGGATGGTGACCATATCCCCGCATTGTTACTCAACCTTTAAAAACCAGTACCCTCTGTTGAAGATGGAAATCGTACATTATACCCATCTTATATCTGAATTGCTGGCAGAGGGCAAATTGGCGCTGCCAAAAGAGGTCAGCAAAAAGGTTGTCTTTCACGACCCTTGTTACCTGGGCAAGAAAAACAATGTCTTTGAGGAGCCGCGCTTTATTTTGAAGCAGGTACCCGGTGTGGAAGTTCTGGAATTCGAGCGTAAGAAGGAAAGAAGCCTTTGCTGTGAAGGCGGCGGCGGGAAAATGTGGGTGGAAACCGAATCCCGTAAGGAACGGTTGGCGGAAACCAGAATTAAGGACGCCCGGGCTCTGGGGGCGGACGTGTTGGCAGTAGCCTGTCCGTTCTGCATCTTGACTTTGGATGATGCGTTGAAGGCCAAAGGGTTCGAAGAGGAGATGAAGGTGGCTGACATCCTGGAAATTTTGCATGAAGCCGCTGGGTAGCCCTTCCTGCAGCAGGAAATTTATTGTGCATCATGGTTCAACAAATACTAGTTTCGGGAGGTGGAGTTCAGTATGAAAATGTTTGTGTGCATCAAGAGAGTCCCCGATACCTCGGAAGCAGATGTGAAAATTGATCAAACAGGAAAGAGCGTTGATAGCAGCAGGTTTTCTTTCGGTATCAATGACGCTGATAACTACGCGGTGGAAGAAGCAGTGCTGATCAAGGAGGCAAGGGGCGGGGAAATTAAATTTCTCTGTATAGGTCCTAAGGACTCGGATGTTGTTATCCGCATGTCATTGGCCAAAGGCGGAGAAAGCGCTGTCCGTATTGAGGACCCGCGCATTAACCAGAAAGATCCGCTGCAAGTTGCCAAGGTGCTGGCTGCGGCAATTAAAAGAGAACAATTCGACCTGGTAATGACAGGCTGTATGTCCGCTGACGACAGCAACATGTCGGTAGGCGTAGCTTTGGCCGAGGAGCTGGGAGTGTCTCATGCCGCAATGGTGAAAAGCGTGGAAATACTGGACGGTAAGATTAAGGTAAAGCGCGAACTGGAAGGCGGCCTGACTGAAGTGGTGGAAATGTCTCTGCCTGCCGTAATCACCATTCAGACAGGTATAAATGTGCCTCGCTATGCACCGGTCCGCGGTATCCGCGAAGCACAGAAAAAGGAACTTAAGGTCCTGAAACTGGAAGACCTTGGACTGGCTGAAGAGGAAGTAAGTGAAGCCGGTTCACGCGTTGAACTGATGAAATTGTATATTCCTGTTGTTGCTTCAAACGCTGAAATGATTCAAGGAACACCCGATGAAAAAGCTGAAATCATGGCCGTCAAAATGGTGAAAGGGGGCCTGCTGTAATGGGTGACATTTTTGTCCTGGCCGAACACCGTCGTGGAGAGTTGCGCGAGGTAAGCCTGGAAATGTTGGCTGCCGCCTCCAGCGTGGCGCCCCAGCTTGGGGGTAAAATCACAGCCATCCTGCTTGGCAGCGGGGTCAATTCTTTTGCCGAAAAACTGGCTGGCTACAGCGATAAGGTTCTTTATGTGGACGATCCCCTTTTTGCAGAATATAACTCAGAAAAATACCAGTTAGCTCTGTCTGACCTGATCAGCCGGTATCAGCCGGAATTAGTGATGGTCCCTCATACCACGCAGGGTGTGGATATGGCACCTGCCTTGGCCGTGGAACTAAAAATGCCTTTTGTGGCCGATGTGGCGGGGTTGAGCTTTGAAGGAGGCAAGCTGCAGCCGGTAAGGACGTATTATCAGGGCAAGATAAATGCCGATTTTGCCTTTAAAGGAAAACCTCCTTACCTGATTACCGTCAGGGAATCATCCTTCAGTGCAGGGGACCCGTCGAAACAGGGGACAGTTGAAAAAATAGCCTCCCCGCTGAAGGAAGACATTCAGTACCGCAAGTTTGTAGAGTATATTGAAGCTGTTGTAGGCGACGTGGATATCAGTCAGGCGGAAATCCTGGTAGCCATCGGCCGCGGTCTTAGGGAAGAAAAGAATTTGTCGATGATCGAAGACCTGGCTAAGTCCATTAACGCCGTTATTGCCGGTTCGCGCGCCGCCATTGATGCCGGTTGGCTGCCCCATGACCGCCAGGTCGGCACCTCGGGGAAGAATGTAAAACCTAAAGTCTACATTGCCATCGGTATATCAGGCGCCTTTCAACACCTGGCCGGCATGAAAGCAGCCAAAACCATTATTGCCATTAACAAGGACCCGAATGCACCTATTTTTACAGTCGCTGACTATGCCATAGTCGACGACCTCTTTAAAGTGGTTCCCAAGCTGACAGAAAAACTCAAGGAATTAAGGGCATAGGAGACAGCATTGCTATTGTCGCCTGACTGCAGCTAATTGGAGGATTAAAATGTGTTATGAGCAGTAAACCGAAAATCGGCGTTTATATCTGCCATTGCGGAATTAATATCGCTAAAACGGTGGATGTAGAGGAACTGACCAGGTATGCGGTCAAGCTTCCGAATGTCAGGGTGGCACGTGACTATTCCTATATGTGTTCTGATCCCGGTCAGCTTATGATCAGGGAGGACATCAGGAAAAACGGATTAAACCGGGTTGTGGTCGCCTCCTGCTCACCCCGTATGCACGAACTGACCTTTCGCAAGGCTCTGGTCGAAGCCGGCCTGAATCCGTATTATTTGGAGATAGCAAATATCAGGGAACACTGTTCCTGGGTACACAAGGATAAGCAGGAGGCGACCGCCAAGGCCAAGAAACTGCTGCAGGCCGCTGTGGCCAAAGTAAGGTTCCTTGAGCCTCTGCAAGAAAAGGAAGTTGATGTGGAAGCCTCGGCATTGATTATCGGTGGGGGTATTGCCGGAATTCAAGCCTCGCTTGATATCGCCAATGCCGGTTTTAAAGTATACTTGGTAGAGAAAACACCTTCCATCGGGGGCAGGATGTCTCAGCTTGACAAAACATTTCCGACTCTGGACTGCTCCGCCTGTATTCTGACTCCGAAGATGGTGGATGCAGCCAGTCATCCTAACATCACCCTTCTGACCTATTCGCAGGTGGAAAGCATCACTGGTTATGTGGGTAATTTCCAGGTAAAAGTTCGCAAAAAGGCGCGATATGTTGATTTTAGCAAATGTACGGGCTGCGGGCTTTGTGCGGAGGAATGCCGGCTGGCTGACCGCGTTAAAAGTGAATTTAACATGGGAATAGGTAACCGTTCCGCTATCTACCTGCCTTTCCCGCAGGCTGTGCCTGCCAAGTATACGGTCGATCCGCACAGTTGCCTGTTCCTGACAAGGGGTAAATGCGGTAAGTCTCCCAAGTGCGTAGAGGCCTGTCCGGCCGGAGCTGTCGATTTTGAGCAAAAGGATGAGATTGTCGAATTTAAAACCGGGACAGTCATCGTGGCCACGGGTTTTGATGTGTTTGATGCCGCGCGGAAGCCTGAGTACGGTTACAGTGATTACGACAACGTACTTACCGGTCTGGAAATGGAGCGCCTTATTTCATCTTCCGGCCCCACGGGCGGCAAACTGGTTCTTGGCAAAGGGGACGGGGAATATGTTCCCAAAGAAATTGCTTTCATCAAATGCGTGGGTTCCCGGGACAAAAGTACGGGAAACGAGTACTGCTCCCGCGTATGCTGTATGTATACCGCCAAGCTGGCTCACCTGGTGAAAGACAAGCTCCCCGAAGCCAACGTCAGAATTTATTACATGGATGTTCGCGCCTTCGGCAAGGGCTTTGAAGAGTTTTACGACCGGGTGCGCCGCGAAGGCGTCCGCTATATCCGCGGGAACCCCTCGGAGATTTTTAAAAGAAACGGCAAGCTTGTAATCATGGTGGAAGATACCTTAACGGCCAAGCCGCTGGAAGATGAAGTCGACATGGTGGTTCTGGCGGTTGGCCTGGAACCGCGACGGGACGCCAGGGAAGTGATCGACCTGTTAAGGCTGTCGCAGTCTTCAGACCGCTTTTTCCTGGAGGCGCATCCTAAGCTTGCGCCTGTGGATACGGCTACCGAAGGAGTATATCTGGCCGGTTGCGCCCAGGGTCCCAAGGACATTCCGGATACGGTGGCCCAGGCTAAAGGAGCGGCATCATCCGCCCTTGTACTTCTTTCCAGCGGGAAAGTAAAGGTGCAGGCTCAGATATCATGGGTGAACGAGGCAACCTGCCGTGGCTGCGGTTACTGTGTTGAGATTTGTCCTTATACGGCCATCGAATTGGTGTCAGTTAACAAGATGGGCCACGAAGTGAATGTGGCCCGGGTCAATGAGGCACTCTGCAAAGGTTGCGGAGCCTGCGCCGCCGGCTGCCTGTCGGGGTCAGTCCAGCAAAAGTCATTTATGGACAGCCAGATTCTGCCGCAAATAGCAGCCTTGGGGGGTAAGTCATGAGTGAGAAGTTCGAACCTAATGTAGTTGCCTTTCTGTGCAACTGGTGTTCCTATGCCGGTGCGGACCTTGCCGGTACCAGCAGGATTGAGTATCCCCCGAACCTCCATGTCATCAGGGTTATGTGTTCCGGCAGGGTCAACCCGCTGTTTATAGTAAACGCCCTGCAACAGGGTGCCGACGGAGTTTTGGTTTCAGGCTGTCATCCAGGGGACTGTCACTACATGGAAGGTAACTTTTTAGCCCGCCGGAGATTTGCGCTGATGAGAGAACTGCTGAATTTCGTGGGAGTGGATGAAAGCCGTTTCAATATGAGCTGGGTTTCCGCGTCAGAAGGCGCAAAATGGAAGGACGTGGTAACGGGAGTGGTTAACAATTTGCGTGAGGCCGGCGCCTTTACGGAATTTCCCAGGAAAAAGATTGATTGGTAGAAGGAGGGAAAATCATTGCCTGACCTTGAAAAGCTAAGGGCATTAGCCAAAGAGACCATCTCCCGCGATGATATTAAGTGCCTGATCGGTTGGAGACCGGGCACTTACGGCTATCGCACCTCACCACACTTTGTCAGGAGCCCTGAAGATGCTGACCAGTTGATTTTTTCTCCGCTGTGCAGCTCCAACCTGGCCACCTATCTTACCCTGGCAGAAAAACGGCCTGTTCCTCGCGGCGCTCAACCGGATACGCGCAAAGTAGCGATATTGGTCAAAGGCTGTGACAGCCGGGCGGTAGTGCAGCAAGTGGCTGAGCAGGGAATTAAAAGAGAGGCTGTTTATGTAATCGGCTGCCCCTGTGAGGGGATTATAGATCTCAGGAAGTTGGAGGACAAGTATCCTCATACTTTAGAGAGGGTGGAAGCAAGGTGGGAAAACGGCAAAATCAGCCTGGACCTGCCTGGTGGCAGAGCAGTCTTTCCCCGGGAGGAGATTGTTGCCGGGAAATGCCTGACTTGCCGCTATCCCAACCCTGTTATCGCCGATGTTACTGTGGGAGAAGACGTGGAAGTCAGAGGCAGTGCCGGTTTCGAAGACATTAACTGGTTGGAAGTGAAAAACGCGCAAGAAAGATGGGCGTTTTGGCGGGATAAAGTCAACAGTTGTCTCAGGTGCTATTCATGCCGCAATGTCTGTCCGATGTGTTACTGCGAGGAATGTATCCTGGAGAAGCAAAATCCTGCCTGGATTCAGCGCTCGGTAAACATCTCGGAAAATACTGCTTTTCAATTGGCCAGGGCGTTCCACCTGGCCGGACGCTGTATAGAATGCGGGGAATGTGAACGGGTTTGTCCTGTTGAAATACCACTGACTCACCTGAACAGAAAACTTGTTAAGGAAGTATCTGAACAATTTGCTTTTACGCCGGGGGTTGACCCTGAGGCCAAACCGCTGCTTGTGGGCTACCGCCCTAATGACAAGGAAGACTTTATTTTATAGTGGTGGTGATGTATTGAGTTATGAAGCTGAACAAAGATAAATTGGCTGATTTTCTGGCGGCAATTCCCGGAAAGACAATATTTGGCCCGCAGCTAAGCGGTGAAACGCTTAAGTTTACCCCAATAACAAAAACCGGCGACCTCTGTCTGACAGCGAACAATACAACTGTTCCTCCTAAAAGCGTTGTTTTTCCCCAGACGGAAACCATGCTCAGGTTCGAGCAAGGAGCAACAGACATCAGGACGGCGGAACCGGCGGGCGAAACCGTGCTGTTTGGGATCAGACCCTGCGATGCCAGGGCGATGTACATTGTCGACAATGTGTTTTTCTGGGACGTAGATGATCCCTATTACCTGGCAAGACGTACAAATTCAACGTTAGTGGGAATGGCCTGCCTTGACCCCTGTGTAAACTGCTTTTGCACATCCATGGGGGGCGGCCCCGCTTCTACCGAAGGGTTGGACTTGTTGCTGACAGACTTGGGTGACAGCTATCTGCTGGAGGTGCTGACGGGGAAGGGTGAAATGCTTTGCCAAGGCGCAGGGAATCTGCTGGATGAAGCATCCGTCGCAGACAAAGAGGCGGCAAAGTTGCTGCAGCAAAAAGCAGCGGGTCAAATAAGGCGGAAAATCGATCCGTCCGGTATCCCTGCCCGGCTGCCCGCCCTCTGGGAAAGCCCGGTCTGGGAAAAAGTTTCTGCATCTTGCCTCGGTTGCGGGATCTGTACGTACCTTTGCCCCACCTGTCACTGTTTTGACATGCAAGATGAGACAGAAGGCGCAGAATCCAGGAGATACCGGACCTGGGATTCCTGCATGTTTCCGGAGTACACACTTCATGCCTCGGGACACAACCCCCGTCCTGCCCGGCGGGAACGCACGCGCAACAGGATCAACCATAAATTTTCTTACTTTGTGGACAAATTTAAGGTTATTGCTTGCGTGGGCTGTGGCAGGTGTATAAATCTCTGCCCTGTAAACATCGATATTTTGGACATTTTGTCGAAGGTCGGGGAGGAGGCGCTATGAATACTCATCCGTATAAACCAAACATTGCTACTGTGCAGGACACTTGGTTCGAGACTTATGGAGACCGCTGCATTAAGACTTTTAAGGTGGTCTTTGACGACGAGGAGGTGAGGGACAACTGGACCCACCTTCCCGGCCAGTGTGCCATGATTGGAGTGCTGGGCACAGGGGAGAGCATGATCTCTATCTCCTGTTCTCCTACGGAGGGAAAATTTCTCCGCTTTTCAGTCATGCGAGCGGGTAAAGTGACAAAGGCGCTGCACGAGCTCGAAGCGGGTGACAAGATGACTGTTCGCGGACCCTACGGCAACAACTTCCCGGTCGATGAGTGGAAAGGCAAAAACATTATTACCATTGGCGGAGGAATAGGGCAGGCACCGTTGCGTCCCATTATCGAATACATCAGGGCCAAAAAAGCGGAATATGGCGACCTGACAGTTGTGTACGGGGCCAGGACCTCGGCTGACTTGTGCTTCAAAGGGGAATTCAGTGAGCTGGCAAAGGTTGAAAACACCAGTTGTCGTCTTTCTATTGACGTGAAAGAAGAAGACTGGCCCCACTATGTGGGCTTTGTCCCGGCCCTGCTGATGGAGATCAACCCCTCATTCGAAAATACTATTGCCATAACCTGCGGCCCGCCCATCATGATCAATTTTGTGCTGCAGAACCTGAAAAAACTTAACTTTCCTGACGAACAGATCTACACAACCCTTGAGAACAGGATGAAATGCGGTATTGGTAAATGTGGCCGCTGCAATGCGGGCAATCTTTATGTTTGTAAAGACGGACCGGTGTTTTCCTACGCGACGCTTAAAAATGTGCCGGAAGCCTTTGCTTAATACAGGGTACTGCCGCTGCGGACCAAAAATTCAGGTAAACAATAGTATTGATATAGATTGTGGCGCTGCGATACGGGCGCCATAATTATCTCTTGGCAGGTTTTGCCCTTCGCTGTATAATCGTTATTAAGATTAGCAGCAGGGGGAAACTTATGGACAGGAGGGTTGCGCGATGGAGCAAGTCGGTCGGATTGTGGAAATTGTTGGGGACAAAGCAAAAGTTTTAGTTGAACGCGGCGAGGTCTGCGGTAAATGTGGCGGCTGTGGCATCAGCCTATCCGGAAAAGGTGAAAACTATTTGCAGGCGCTGAATACGGTTAATGCAGCGGTAGGACAGACAGTCAGGGTAACTTCCGATACCGGACAGGTATTAAAGGCCTCTTTTGTTGTATATATTGTGCCAATTTTGTCGCTGCTGTCCGGTCTCTGGCTTGGTCAACTGTTAGACGGCGATCTGTCCGCTCTCATTCTCGGTGTTGTTTTCCTGCTGTTGTCTTACCTGGTGGTGCGGGCTTATGACCGGAAGGTGGCGCGTGGCAAGGTGCAAGCTGCGGTTGTGGAAGTACTGGAGGAGCCGGCTGTCCCGGCTGACGAGCGATGTTAGTGCTGGGCGTGGCTGGCAGCCCGAGGCGAGGCGGTAACTCGGAGTTGTTGCTTGATGAGGCGCTGGCCGGAGCCAGGGAAGCAGGAACTGTTGCGGAAAAAATCGTCCTGGCCGAGCTCTGTCTTTCACCTTGTACGGCTTGCGGAACCTGTGACAAAACGGGCCGCTGCCCTATTGCTGATGATATGCAGGAAATTTACCGCCTGCTTTCCAGCTGCACCGCCCTGGTCTTTGCTACGCCAATCTATTTTTATTCCGTAACTGCCTGGGCCAAGGCGTTTATTGACCGTACCCAAGCTTTGTGGGCACAAAAGTATGTCCTGAAAAGTATGCCGGAAATGTCAGCCAGACGGGCAGCCTTTATTGCAGTTGGTGCTACACGGGGAAAGAGCTTGTTTGACGGTCCGCAGCTGACCATGAAGTATTTTTTTGATGCCGCGGGCTTTACCTGTATTGATTCGCTGCTTTTAAAAGGACTTGATGAAAAAGGCGCTGTCCTGCAATTTCCGGAATATCTGGAGAAGGCCAGGGCACTGGGCCGCTCCCTGGTGGAGAGCGGGCAATGATATGTTGTCCGGCCGTTTTGTGTGTATCCTATTAGTGCTGGAGGGAGTCAATTGTTTCTGACAGGGACGATGCGTGTCAACCGGGGTGGCAGGCTGGAAATAGGCGGCTGTGATGCCGTGGACCTTGCCCGGCGGTTCGGCACGCCGCTTTATGTTCTGGATGAAGCACTGGTCCGGCAAAATTGTACCGCCTACCGCGAAACTCTGCGGCGTCTTTACCCGCGGAGCCAGGTGGCTTATGCCGGAAAAGCCTTTTTGAACATGGCTATGTGCCGGCTGGTGGGACAGGAAGAACTGGCACTCGATGTGGCTTCCGGCGGCGAGATTTATACGGCCCTGAAAGCTGGCTTTGCTCCGGAGAAAATGATTTTTCACGGCAACAACAAGACACCGGAGGAAATCAGACAGGCACTGCGTGCGGGACTCGGCCGTTTCGTTGCTGACAGCATCTCGGAACTTGAACTTTTGGCCTCTCTCGCTGCAGAGGAGCGCAAAATCGCGGCCGTAGTTCTGCGCGTCAAGCCGGGGATTGAGGCGCACACCCATCACTATATTCAGACGGGCCAGCTTGATTCCAAGTTTGGTCTGGGACTGGCCGACGGGCAGGCCCTGGCCGCGGTATGTCTGGCCCTTGATGCGGAGTACCTGGAGTTTTGTGGTTTGCATTGCCACATCGGTTCGCAGATTTTTGAACTGGAACCGTTCAGACTGGCTGCCGCGGTTATGATGGATTTTATCCAGGAAATCAGGAGTAAAACAGGTGTTGTAGTCAGGGAGCTGAACCTGGGCGGCGGCGCCGGTATCCGTTATCTGCCGGAAGATACTCCTTTCCCTGTGCAGCGCTACCTCGAGCTGATTACGGCCACGCTGCAGGAAAAAGCGTCAGAGCATAATTTGCCCCTGCCGCTGCTGTTGATTGAACCGGGCCGCTCCATTGCCGGAGAGGCCGGCAGCACCCTATATACAGCGGGCGCGATTAAGGAAATTCCGGGAATCCGTAAAATCGTCGCAGTGGACGGCGGGATGACGGACAATTTGCGCCCGGCGCTGTATGGAGCAAAGTACACGGTCCTGCACGCAGGCCGGGTGGAGGACCGGGACCTGGAAGTAGTTACGGTCGCAGGGAAGGCCTGCGAGTCAGGAGATGTGCTGATCCGGGACGCTAAACTGCCCAGCCTGGCACGCGGGGATGTGCTGGCAGTTCTTTCTACCGGAGCCTATAATTATTCCATGGCCAGCAATTATAACCGCTTCCCGCGCCCGGCCGTGGTCTTTGTCCGTGACGGCCATGCCGAATTGGTGGTGGCAAGGGAGTCTTACGAAGACCTGGTGCGAAACGACTTGCTCCCGGAACTGCGGACGGCGGCTGGAGGGGGGAGTGACAGGTGCGGTTCACAAAAATGCACGGCTTAGGGAACGATTTTGTGGTTATCGGGGAATGGCCGCAAGAGACGCGGAACTGGCCGGAATTGGTCCGCCGGCTTTGCCATCGCCGTTTAGGTGTCGGCGCAGACGGTGTGGCTGTCTTACAGCCTGGAGAAAAGACCCGTTATCGCCTGCGGGTTTTTAACGCTGACGGCAGTGAAGCGGAAATGTGTGGCAACGCGCTGCGTGTGGCCGGCAAATACCTGTATGAGCGGGGCTTAATCCGGGAGACCGTTTTTCAGTTGGAAATGCAACAGGCTGTTAAAACGTTGCGCCTGGAGCTGGCCGGCGACCGGGTGGCGGCAGTGGAAGTGGACATGGGCAGTCCGCTGCTGGACAGCACAGCTGTACCGGTCGGCGGGCCTGCGAGACAGGTGGTTGGCGAAGAGCTGGAGGCTGCCGGGCAGGTATTTAAGATCACCGCTGTTTCCATGGGTAACCCGCACTGTGTAATCTTTGGCGGCGACCCGGAGCTTGTCCCGCTCCGGGAATGGGGCCCGGCGATTGAAACTCACCCGCTTTTCCCCCGGAAAACCAACGTGGAATTTGTCGAGGTACTTTCGCCAGGGGAAGCACGCTTGCGTGTTTTTGAGCGGGGGGTAGGAGAAACTCCGGCCTGCGGGTCAGGTGCCTGCGCCGTTTTGGTGGCCGGGGTGTTAAACGGCCTGCTGGACCGCCGGGCCTGGATAACCCTGCCGGGTGGTACGCTGCGGGTGGAATGGCGGGAAGACGGCCATGTATACATGACCGGTCCTGCCAGCGAGGTTTTCCACGGTGAACTGCTATCCGCGTGGTAAAAGAAAACGCGAAAAGGAGGTCCCCGCATGGTTACTGTACAAATTTGTGTGGGCAGTTCCTGCTTTCTACGGGGAGCTCCCAGGATCATCGATAAGTTTCAGGAGCTTATGGCCGAACACGGGCTTTCCAACCGCCTTATTCTTAAAGGCTCGTTTTGTCTGGAACAATGCACCAAAGGTGGCGTTACCCTGTTTATCGGTGATGAGTTGCTGACCGGAGTCGGGTATGAAGATATACCTGTGCTGTTCGAAAGCAAGATCCTCCCGGCCGTGAAGGATGTGAGCAGATGACTGAGCGTGCCACTGAATACATTCAGTCGATCAAGGCCAAGTGCCGTGACTGCTACCTCTGCCTGCGCTCTTGCCCGGTTAAAGCCATCAGGTTTGAACCGGGGAAAGACCGGCACGAGCTGCATACCAGCGTCATCGACCAGCGGTGTGTCTTGGACGGGCGTTGTGTTCAGGTCTGCCCGCAAAAGGCCAAACGACCCCGTCGGAACATAGATCGGGTACAGGCTATGCTGGCATCCGGCAGCCCGGTGGCCGTCAGCCTGGCGCCCTCTTTCCCTTCTGTGTCCGCTGTCGATCCATTCCTGGTGCCGGCCGCTTTGCGCAGGCTGGGTTTTGCTTACGTCCAGGAAACCGCCATCGGCGCGGAGATGGTGGCTCGGGAACACCAGAGGCTGGCACGACTGTCAAACCGCACCCTGATCACCAGTTCGTGCCCGGCTATCGTCAACCTGATCGAGTGCCATTATCCGGAAGCCAGGCGCTTTCTATCCCCGATTGTGTCGCCGATGATTGCACACGGGCGCTATCTCAAGCGTATCCTTCCCGATCATAAAATCGTGTTTATCGGACCGTGTATCGCAAAAATGCAGGAGGCCGAAGCCAGGGCGCTGGCCGGCGCAGTCGATGCGGTACTTACTTTCGAGGAACTGGCGGAGTGGCTTGACCGCCTGAATATAGCCTTAGATCAACTGGAGCCCAGCGGTTTCGATGGGATTACACCGCACTGGGCTAGGTTGTTTGCGGTTGACGGGGGCACCTTGCGCACTGCGGCGCTGGACACCGACGCCCTCAGCCAGCATACCCAGATTGTCTCCGGGTTGGACAAGTGCAAGGAAATGATCGAATATCTGCTTATGCAGACGGATGAACTGCCCCGGCTTATTGAAATGGTGGCTTGCGAAGGCGGCTGTATAGCAGGTCCCAGCAATCCAAGCTTGGATCAGGTGTTGCTGCGCCGCAGCCGGGTATTGAAATATGCCGAGGCCCGTGCTCAAGCGGCGGGATCCGATTTTGAAAGTCGTGCTCTTTTAAGCGAAGTGGATCTCTCACGCTCCTACGAAGACTGGTCCATCAGCTTGTTTGAGCCGGACGAGGATACTATCCGGGCTATCCTGGCCAAATTCGGCAAATTCAGCGCCGCGGATGAACTCAACTGCCGATCCTGCGGCTATAATACATGCCGGGAAAAGGCAGTGGCAGTTTTCAGGGGCTGGGCCGATCCGGAGATGTGTTTACCCTATATGCGCGAGCGCGCCGAGTCCATGTCCAACATGGTTGTCTCCTCTACGCCCAACGCTATTTTCGTGGTTAACGCCGATGGAATCATTATCGAGATCAACCCTGCCGCCGAGCGGGTGTTTCGCACGGCCAAGGCCGATACCGTAAATCGCCATATCAGTGACTTCATGCCCCCGGAGATCTTCGCACGGGCAATGGAAACAGGCGAGATCTTGCTCGACGAGGTATCGTTTCCCCACTTGCATTATACGGCGCGGCGAACAGTGTTCCGGGAAGACTGCCAAATGGTGACCATCGCGCTGCTGGCGGACTGCACCGAAGAAAAACATCACCTGGAAACCGTCCAGAAGATGCGCTGGCAGACGCTTGACAAAGCCCAGGGAGTTATCAACAAGCAGATGGAAGTGGCGCAAAAGATCGCCGGCCTTCTGGGAGAAACTACGGCGGAAACCAAGGTTTTGCTCACGCAGCTGATGCGGGTAATGCGTGACGAGGACAGTCAGTCCGGATGAGCACCATGACGAGCAGATTTGAGTCGGTGGAAGAACTGTTTTTCGAGGTCGGCTACAGCCAGCTCAACAAGAAAAACGAAGAGCTGTGCGGCGACAGTATCGCCGTGGCCGAATCGGGAGATTCTTTGATTGTGGTTTGTTCCGACGGGCTGGGCAGCGGAGTCAAAGCCAGCATCCTCTCTTCGCTTACCTCCAAGATGGCGTCGACCATGCTGCAGCAGCATGGGTGTACTCTCGAAGAAGTGATCGAAACCCTGGCCTACACGCTGCCGGTATGCGAAGTGCGGGGGCTGGCCTATAGCACTTTCAGCATTTTACAGATTATGCGTGACGGCCGTGCCTACCTGGCCGAATATGACAGCCCGGCGGCGTATTACGGTAACCGCGACAAATTGCTGGAAATCCCCAGGCAAGACCGTATTATCGGAGAACGCCTTATCCATGAAGCATATCTTGAGCTTATGCCCGGTGACTGGATCTGCCTGATCAGCGACGGTATCCTGCATGCCGGTATCGGCGGCATCTGGAACCTGGGGTGGGGAGCGGAGCGCGTCGGCAGCTTTGTTAAACACGTTGCCGCGAAAGGCGAGGACGCCGTAGCCAGCGCCAATGAGGTTACATCTCTGGTTAACAAGCTATACGCAGGCCAGCCTGGGGATGACGCCAGCGTAATTTTTGTCTATGCCCGCCGGCCGCGCCTGCTTAATATGTTGTTTGGGCCGCCCCGCGACCGCACTGCGGATCGGGAGGTGGTGCGCCGGTTCATGGAAAGCCCGGGGAATAAGGTCGTCTGCGGCGGCACCACCGCCTATATTGTCGCCCGGGAAATGGAGAAGGAGCTCCATGTGGATCTCTCCTCCATGAATGACAAGGTCCCGCCCACGGCTGAGATCGACGGTATTGACTTAGTTAGCGAAGGCATGCTTACCGTGTCTTATGCCACAGCCAAGATCAGGACTGCTGCCCGATGCGGCGATCTGGCAAACATGCGCGACGGCGCCAGCCGCCTGGCAGCGCTGTTGCTCAAAGCTGACCGTATTGAGATCTCCGTTGGCCTGGCTCTCAACCCGGCCCACCAGAGCCCGGATGTGCCG
The DNA here is from genome assembly GCA_018725565.1 of Bacillota bacterium. Lineage (GTDB taxonomy): Bacteria > Bacillota > Dethiobacteria > Dethiobacterales > Dethiobacteraceae > HKB214. The sequence continues at coordinate 47,792 of QLUR01000014.1, forward strand.
CTCAGCCTGGGTCTTAAGAACAAGGTTGTGGATGACCTCGTGGAAGCCCTTAAGCAGCGCGGAAAGAACGTAACCGTTAATTGTTGCTAATGGCGTGTTAAAAAATGGGTATGCATAAAACTAAACGGCGGAGGAGAGGGAAAGCGTTGCACATTCAGCCGGCTGAACGTATCAGTAAGCTGCCGCGCTACCTGTTTGCGGAAATCGACAAAAAAGTAAGGGCCGCTGCGGAGAAGGGAGTCGATGTGATCAGGCTTGGTATCGGCGACCCGGACGAGCCTGCCCCGGAATATATTGTCCGGCGGATGATGGCGGAAGTACAGCAGCCGCGCAATCATACTTACCCTCCTGATGAGGGCTTGCCGGAATTTAAACAAGCAGTCGCCGATTATTATTACCGGCGGCACAAGGTAACCCTTGATCCCAAGAAGGAGGTCTGTGTGCTGCTGGGTTCCAAGGAAGGCATTGCTCATATTTCCGCCTGCTTTGTCAATCCCGGCGACATAAATCTGGTGCCTGACCCGGGATACCCGGTTTACAGTATCGGCACGATGTTTGCGGGCGGAGAAGCGTACCGGATGCCGCTTTATAAGGCAAACAATTTCCTGCCGGACCTGCAGGCCATTGCTCCGGCTGTTGCCCGCCGCGCCAAGCTGATGTTTTTGAACTATCCCAACAACCCGACCGGAGCAGTGGCGCCGCCGCAGTTTTTTGCCGATGCAGTGGAATTCGCTGATAAATGGCAGATTATAGTCTGTCATGACCTGGCCTACAGTGAAATCGCCTATGATGATTATTTGCCTCCCTCTTTTTTGGAGACTCCGGGAGCGAAAGAAGTTGGCATTGAATTTGGTTCGCTTTCCAAAACTTTTAACATGACTGGCTGGCGAATCGGCTATGCGGTGGGATGCAGTGCAGTGGTTGAAGTGTTGAGCCGCTATAAGACTAATATTGACTCCGGGACTTTTAAGGCTATCCAGTATACAGGCGCTGAGGCGTTCAACAACCCGGCTGCCGCTGAATTCCGCGCGAGAATGTGCAGCCTCTACCGGGAAAGACGTGATGCCGCTGTCCTGGCGTTACGGGAAATGGGCTTTGAGGTGCAGACACCTCTTGCCACCTTTTATGTTTGGGCGTCGATCCCGGCCGGGTTTGCCGGTTCTGCTGAATTTGTCAGCTTTATCCTGGAAGAGGCCGGCGTAGTTCTTACTCCGGGACGAGGTTTCGGCGAGTACGGCGAAGGCTATTTCCGTCTGGCTTTGACGGTGGAGGCGACCAGAATCCGCGAGGCAATGGAACGTATCAAAAAGGCGCTTTCGCGCCGGTAAAACTATATCGGGAAAAGCTGTGTTGCGCGGCGCCAGCTATGCACATATAATAAGCGAAAGAGTCAGGAGGGCTTAACATTAAAAAGTATAATGTAGCTATCGTAGGAGCAACAGGGATGGTGGGGCAGTCGCTGGTCCAGGTGTTGGAAGAACGTCGCTTCCCGGTAGGAGGACTGAAGCTGCTCGCTTCCTCCCGCTCCGCCGACCTTACCGTGGACGTTCTAGGGCGCACCTACCGGGTGGAGGAGGCTAAAGCTGAGGCCTTTGCCGGTGTGGATGTAGCTTTTTTCAGCGCCGGCGAGGCAATCAGCAAAGAATTGGCTGCGGAGGCGGTGCGGCAGGGAGCGGTGGTGGTAGATAACAGCAACGCTTTCCGGATGGAGGAGGACGTTCCGCTTGTCGTCCCTGAAGTTAATGCTGCCGCGCTGTCCGGGCATCGTGGAATTATTGCCAACCCCAACTGCTCTACTATCCAGTTGGTGGTAGCTCTGGCACCGCTGCAACAGGCGGCTGGTCTGCTGCGGGTAGTGGTCTCGTCTTATCAGTCTGTTTCCGGTGCCGGCAGGGAGGCTGTTGACGAGTTGGCGGCCCAGTCCCAGGCTGTTTTAGCGGGGCGCGATGATTTTCCGCGGGAGCGCATTCCCCATGCCGGCGCCAAGGTACAGCACCAGATTGCTTTTAACCTTGTGCCGCAGATTGATGTTTTTGACCTTGACGGCTACTGCCGGGAAGAGCTTAAGATTATTAGGGAAACACGCAAGATCATGGGGCTGCCTGAGTTGCGGATCACGGCGACCACTGTACGTGTTCCCGTTTTCAACAGCCATTCCGAAGCGGTCAACCTGGAGCTGGCTGCGCCGCTTTCAGCCGCTCAAGCCACGGAGGTATTGCGTTCAGCGCCGGGGGTGGTGGTGGTTGATGACCTGTCGCAGCTTACCTACCCGATGCCGGTACAGGTAAGCGGTCGCGATGAAGTTTTTGTCGGGAGGATACGGCCGGACTTTTCGGTGGAAAACGGGCTTAATATGTGGGTGGTAGCGGACAACATCCGCAAAGGTGCGGCGACCAATTCCATTCAGATTGCCGAGGCGCTTCTGGCCGGCAGCTTACTTTAGGAGGCTCAGGGAAGTGAAAATCATCGTACAAAAATTTGGAGGAACGTCTGTGGCCAGCCCGGTGCTGCGTGCGGAAGCGGTCAATCGTGTCCGGGAGGCCAGGGAAAGAGGCTATAAGCCGGTAGTTGTAGTCTCGGCCATGGGGCGGGCGGGTGATCCATACGCCACGGATACACTGCGCGACTTGCCGTCTTCAGCCTGTCTGTGCGGCGAATATTCGCTGCGCGACCTGGACCTGATTATGTGCTGCGGAGAAATAATCTCCGCCGTAGTGATGGCCGCCACCCTCTGTGACCGTGGGCTGATTTCCCTGGCTTTGACCGGCTGGCAGGCAGGGATGATCACCGACGGCAATTACGGGGAGGCGCAGGTGATTGATTTCCAGCCTGAGCGGCTGCTGGCCCACCTGCGTAACGATGAAGTGGTGGTGGTAGCCGGTTTTCAGGGGATTACACCGGAGGGAGAGATTAACACCCTGGGGCGGGGCGGCAGCGATACCAGCGCAGTAATTTTGGGCGCAGGACTGGGGGCTGAGCGGGTGGAAATTTATACCGATGTGAACGGGATAATGACGGCAGACCCGAGGCTGGTTCAGGATGCCCGGATAATCGACCATCTTACTTATAATGAAGTCTGTCAGCTGGCGTATGAAGGCGCTAAGGTGATCCACCCTCGGGCGGTTGAAGTAGCCATGCATCATAACATCCCGCTGATTGTCAAGCACCTGCGGGAAAGCGAGTCCGGCACCGTTATCAGCCGTGACCCGGCCGTCGGTGAGCCCGGCTTTGGCAAGAAGGAACTGCGCGTGATTACCGGTATTGCCCACAGCACCGGTCTTGCCCAGGTGATAGTGGAGATGACAGCGGAGGAGGCGGACTTGGAGCTTGCCGTGTTTGAACGATTGGCCGCGGACCGCATCTCCATTGACCTGATATCTTTGTTTCCTGAGCGCAAATTTTTTATCGTTCAGGAGGAAAAGCTGGCGCAGGTTGAAGCAATATTAAACTCACTTGGTGTGAAATACCAGGTTTTACGCGGATGCGCCAAAGTTTCCGTGGTCGGTCTTGGCATGCGTAACCTTCCCGGAGTCATGGCCCGTGTTGTGCAGGCGCTGCACGAAAAAAGAATCCGCATCTTACAAACAGGCGACTCCAATATTACTATCTCCCTGCTAATCCGCGAAGAGGACCTGCCTGAGGCCATCCGCACTCTGCACGACCATTTCAAACTGTCTGTTCCGCCAAGCGACGACGAGCGAGTATTGGCCTAAGCTGCTGTCACAAGTTTCAGTTGACTTTTCCTGTTAAGTTATGAGCAAAGACAGGAGTGAGGAGGCGATATGGAAAATAACTGGGAGGTGACCGTCAGTCTTGGGGATGACCTTCCGGGCGGGGTAATGCTGCTCCTGCTTGCCGGCATTAAAGAGACAGGCTCCCTGAGCAGGGCGGCGCGGGAGGCCGGGGTATCATATCGTTATGCCTGGAGCCTGCTGAATAAACTGGAAAAAACCCTTAACCAGCAGCTGCTGGTGCGCAGGGCCGGGGGCTATGCCGGCGGGGGCAGCGAACTGACCGGCCCCGGCCTGCGGGTGCTAAGCTATCTGCTGGAGCTGCGGCAGGAGACACGCCTGCAGCTTGCTGCGCTGTTGCAGGGGCCACTCCGGGAGAAAAGGGGCAGGCAGCTGGTTGTGGCCAGTTCCATGGAGCCGGTTGTTACCGGGCTGCTGGATGTATTGGAGCAGGCTTACCTGCAGGAAACAGGCACAGTTGTCCGTCATGTGGCTGCCGGCAGCGGCCAGGCCTTGGAGTTGGCCAAGGCAGGGCGCGCCGATCTGTGTTTGACCCACGCTCCGGAACTGGAAGAAAAATTTGTCGCCGCCGGCTGGGGAACACGCCGCCTGCCGGTAATGGTTAATGACTATGTGCTGGCAGGGCCTGCGGACGACCCGGCAGGAGTTTGCGTGACAACCGCGGTGGTGACCGCCCTGCAAAAGATTGCCGTCAGAGCCGCTTTTTTCGTCAGCCGCTCTGACCTGTCCGGGACAAACTTGCTGGAACTGAAATTGTGGCGGAAGGCAGGAATAGCTCCGGCAGGAGAACCATGGTACAGGGAATCCAGGAGTGTACTTGGGAGTTATGGAGTATTGCGGCAGGCGACCGAGCTGCAGGCGTATACCCTGGTGGACCGGGCCAGCTTCATCGCCGGCCATGGCGGAACTGCCCTTAAAATTTGTCTTGAAGGGGACGGGCTGCTCGTTAACGTTTTCTCCGTTTTGCCTGTCAGCGCCCTGAAAACCGGCGTGGACCAGGAAGGGGCGGAGCAGTTTGCTGACTGGCTGACGGGGAGGACGGCGCAAAGTATAATCGCCGAGTTTGGTTGTTATAATTTTGCCTGTTCACTGTTCAAGCCCGTTAATCCAAGCAGGCAAACTGCTTGACAGCGTTTGCAGCCGGGTGTTATACTCGCTATGTATAACGATGCATAGCGAGGGAGGAACTATTTAATGCAAAAGTTGCCGCGCGTGTTTGCAAGTCTGTTGGTAGTTCTGCTGTTTATGGCTGCCTGCGGCAGCGGGTTGGCCGCCGCCGCCGAACTGAGGGTCACTCTGGATGGCCGGCCTGTCACTATGGATGTCAAGCCAATAAGGGAAAACAATACTGTTTTGCTGCCGCTCCGGGCCGTGCTTAGCGAGCTGGGCGCGGAAGCAGCCTGGGACGCCGGAAACAGGCGCGTAAACATTCGCAGAGGGCGTACGGACCTAACCCTGACGATAGGCAGTACCGCAGTGTTGAAGAACGGCGCGCAGATGTCTGTGGCTGTCCCGCCCAGGATTGTTAATGGACGGACATTTGTGCCTCTGCGTTTTGTCATAGATGCAGTCGGGGCACAGGCAGTCTGGCGGGAGAGAGATTTAACGGTAGCTATTACCAGCCCGCCCAAACGGCCGCTGACTCTGGCGACTACCACCAGTACCTACGATTCGGGACTGCTGCAGTTCATGATGCCGTTTTTTGAAAGAGCGTTCGATTATGAAGTAAAAACTATTTCCGTTGGCACAGGCGCCGCGTTGGCTTTAGGGCGCGACGGCAACTGTGACGTTGTCCTGGTCCACGCCAGGGAAACGGAGTTACAGCAGGTGGCGCAGGGATTTTTTATCGGCCGGCGTGAAGTGATGTATAATGATTTTATTATCGTTGGCCCGACGGCTGACCCGGCCGGGGTGCGCCGGGCGGCCGGCGCTGTAGCCGCGTTAAGAGCAATTGCTGAGACCAGGGCAACTTTTGTCTCCAGAGGGGACAGGTCGGGCACACACATTAAGGAAAACGAACTGTGGCGCGCGGCAGGCCTGACCCCCGCCGGAGCCTGGTATTTGAGTGCCGGAGCCGGTATGGCCGACACATTGCGGATTGCTGATGAGCGGCAGGGGTACACCCTAACTGACCGCGGCACATTCTATGCGCAGCAGGAGAGATTACCGGGGCTGACCCTCCTGTTTGAGGGAGGGGAAATTTTGCATAACCAATACGGGATTATGGCAGTTAATCCGGCGCGGCACCCCAGGATTAATCTGGAAGGCGCAACTGATTTAATTCAGTTTTTTGTTTCTCCCCGGGGACAGTCATTAATCAGGGATTTCAAAGATCCCCGTGGCAGACAGCTCTTTTTCCCCAACGCCCATCTAATGAGGTAACCGATTGAGAGGGTAAAACTGTGATTGAAGCGTTATCAAGCGCAGTTAAGCTGCTAATCTCCTTTGATCAGGAGTTGTACCGCATTATCGGACTATCACTTCTTGTCTCCGGAAGCGCAGTCGTTTTGGCTGCGCTTTGCGGTATTCCCCTTGGTACTTGGCTTGGCCTGAAGCCTCTCCCTGGTGTGCGGGCCATAACTATTGCCGTTTACACGTTAATGGGGCTTCCCCCGGTTGTTGCCGGCCTGCTTATCTATATGCTCCTGTCCAGAAGGGGGCTGCTTGGTCCCTTAGACCTGCTCTTTACAGTGGAGGCGATGATTATCGTGCAGACGTTATTAGCTACCCCGATCATTATTGGCCTGACGGCAATCGCCGTGCGGAGCAGGGGGAGAGAAATCCGTGAAACGGCGATTGTTTTGGGTGCAAACCGCCTTATGTTGCTGCGGTCGCTGATCCATGAGGCCCGTTACGGTATCTTCGGAGCGGTTATAGCTGGTTTTGGACGCTTGGTTGCCGAAGTTGGCGCGGTAATGATGGTAGGCGGCAACATTGAGGGTCATACCCGGGTGCTGACCACCGCAATTGTCCTGGAAACCAGGAAAGGCGATTTTGCTTTGGCTGTGGCCCTCGGTATCATCCTCTTGCTTCTTGCCCTGCTGATTAACAGCGCCCTGTTCCGTCTGCAGTCCGGAGGCGCCAGTGGCGCATAAACAGTTCGTTATCGAAGGGTTGGGTCTGTGTAAAAGTTATGGCGGGAAAGAAGTCCTGCGTGCTGAAAACGTAGCTGTATCTAACGGCAGAATTACAGGGATAATGGGTCCCAGCGGAGCGGGCAAAAGCACGCTGCTAAGAATAATGAGTCTGCTGGAGGCCCCGTCAGGCGGCGAGCTATCTTTATTCGGCAGCCTAGTGCCGGTCAACAAGGCTGAAAAACAGGCCTTGCTTCGCCGGATGACCATTGTTTTTCAAAAGCCGGTTTTGTTTGACACCACCGTTTTTGACAATATAGCATTTGGTCTGAGGGCCAGGCGCCTGCCTGCCGGGGAGATACGCACCAGAGTGACAGCTTCACTAAAAAAAATAGGGTTGTCCGGGCAGGGCAACCAGAAGGCTAGGACGCTTTCCGGAGGGGAGGCACAGCGCGTTGCTTTGGCCAGAGCGCTGGTTATCGAACCGGAGATACTATTTCTTGATGAACCGACGTCCAACCTGGACCCGGCCAATGTGGAACTGTTGGAAGGACTGCTGCACGACCTGAACCGGGAACGCGGCACAACGATAGTGATGGTAACCCATAACCTGTTTCAGGCCCGCAGGTTGGCTGATGACCTGCTTTTCCTTTGTCAGGGTGAACTTGTCGAAGCAGGACCGGCAGAGCGGGTATTTCAGGAGCCGGCCGATATGCGAACCAAGGCTTTTGTGGAAGGGCGGATGATTTACTGAGCGAGAGCTCCTTCCCTCGAGAGCTGCTTTTTCTCTCGCTTGTTACAATACATTTCATTATCCGCGGTTTTAAATACGGTCATTAGCGATTTATCGGCATGTACAGTTGTAGCCGTGCCCAAAGAAAAGCTTAACTGGTGAGGTGTGTTTTCTTTGTTGTAGTTTTCAACATTAACCGTAATACGACGGGCTATTTCGGCGGCCTTTTTTGCTGCAGTTTTGGGTAGAAGCAGCACAAATTCATCCCCGCCGATACGGGCCACGACATCCCTGCGGCGCACCGAAGCCTGTAAAACCATGGCCCCCGCCTTTAACAAGGCATCGCCAAAACTATGTCCGTAAGTATCGTTGATATACTTCAGGTTATCTATGTCTGCAACTATGATACTCACGGGAAATTCCCTGCCGTCGCTGAGGCGGCGAATTTCTTCCTCAAAATAGGCGCGGTTATATACACCGGTCAAAGAGTCGTGCATGCTCAAATATTCCAATTGCCGCATGTGGCGTTTCCGGTCAGTGATATCAGAAAAGATGACGTAACCGCCAACCTCCCGTCCGTTTACTGCCACGGGAACGCCTTTCATGATCACTTCTATGGGTTGTCCATGGCGATGATTGGCGACGAGTTCACACTCAATTGATTCCCCTCGCAAGATTTTCCGGCTAAAATCAGCGATTACCTGCATTTTTCGGCCTCGGAAGATTAGCGCGCTCATTATTTTCCCTTTTACCTCTTCCGCGGCATAACCGAAAAGAGCGGTAAACTGACGGTTGCAATTGACTATGCGTTCTTCCTTGTCAAAGAAGATGATAGCGTCGGTGGAATGAGTAAACAAAGCTTCAAAATGGTTCTTTTGCCGCTCGATCTCCAGTGCGGCGCGTCTTCGTGCGGTAATATCACGAACGATACCCCTGAACCCGGTGACGTTGCCCTGTTGACCTTTAATCAGGGATATCGAAATTTCGGCGTAAGCTTCTTTACCGTACTTATTAGCCACTGCCAGGAGAAAATTTCGTTCAGGGTCACCGGCGCTAAATACTGACTTGTAAGCATCGTATACCTTCCTGGAATCTTTGACTAGTACTTCAAAACCGACCCCCAACAGTTCTTCCGCGGTATATCCCGACCACCGGTAAATGGCATCGTTGCAATAAGTAAAACGTCCTTTCAAGTCGACTTCGTAGTACCCCTCCTCAATGGAGGCTAATATCTCGCGGTAGCGCGCTTCCGAGCGGCGCAGCGCTTCTTCTAAGCGGACACGGTCCGTCACATCACGCAGCATTCCCCGAAACCCCACAGGTTGTTGCTTCATGTCCTTGATGACCGAAGCAGATACCTCTACGGTTCCTTCTGCTCCCCCCCGCTTTATACATTTCCAAATAAACCCAACTTCAGGAATACAGGTCCGATAGACCCGGTTGAAAACCTCAAACACTTTCTCGGGTTCCAGGGACAGCTCTCTATAATTAAGGTTTTGCATCTCATCGCGGGAATAGCCAAAGATTTTCAGTAGAGAGTCATTGAAAAAGGTGTAATTGCCTTTCAGGTCGACTTCATAGTAGCCATCTTCAATGGAAGCTAAGATATCGCGGTAGTGCTCTTCTGAGCGGCGCAGCGCTTCTTCCATAGAGATACGCTCCGAAATGTCGGTAATATATCCTTCCAGAGAGGTAACCAGGCCTTGATGATCCATAACTGCTATCCCCTGCTCCCATACCCATTTCACCTTACCTTCAGCGGTAATTATGCGGTATTCCACGGTAAAAGGGTTAGAGGCCTGCGCCGCCGCGTTGATTTTATCCCACAACAAACTGCGGTCTTCGGGGTGAATCAACTCCCCGTAGGCAATCTTTCGGTTATGCTCTAAATCCTCAGGCCGATACCCGGTAAGTTCCTGGCATCTTTCACTTACATATTCCATGGTCCGGTTTTGTTCCAAACGGCAACGGTAAACTATGCCTGGCAGCTTTCCAACCAGGGAAACAAAAGCATGCTCACGCTCCAGGTGCCGCCGCTCCACTTCTTTTTGTTGCTCCATCCGGTCCAAGTTATCAACTCCACAACTTAACTCGGCATAACCGGAATATATAGGGGATAAGCGGTGTCTGCCCCGACAATTCTCCAAGCAGCCATTCACTATACTTAATTGGACAATTCTTTCCTTATTCCTGCTAAATTTAGGATGAACCTTGAATAATGGGCCAGCTCCTGCTAGGGCATAATACCGCTGATTTTTATTTCCAGACCATCGAAAGCGGCTGCTTTAATCGTATCCTCTGCGCCAAAAGTATTTAAACTGTCTATATCCCGTTCCGCGGAAAAAAGATATTGAATAATGCTTTTCCTTTCCAGATCCGCAACCCAGTATTCCCGGACGCCGCTTTTCATATAGAGGTTTAATTTGGCTGCCATATCCTTGCCCCTGGTAGACGGAGAGAGGACTTCCACCACCAGCGCCGGTATGCCCTCGTACCTGCCGTCTGCGTTGACCTTCTCTTTGTCGCAGATCACCACAACATCGGGCTGCACTACATTAGGGTCTTCCTCGAACTTGGTGGCGAAACCAAAAAGCCTGATGTCAAGCGGCGCTGTCAGTGAGTTGCAGTCTTTATTCCTGAAATAGTTATTAAAATGCCAGGAGATTTCACTCACTGCAACCTGGTGTTTGAAGCTGGGTGAGGCCAGCAGGTAAACCTCGCCGTCAATCAGTTCATAGCGCTGGTCCGACGTGTTAACCAGGGCCATGTATTCATCGTAGCTGACACGCCTGTGAGATTTATACTCTTTCGCTTCCTCATGCACGATAAAAAAATCTGGTTCGCTGTAGCGGATGAGCTTGGCTACGCTTTTCCCGTTTTTGACGACGATAATCTCTTCTTTTTCTACCAGAGAAAGATATTTGCCGAAGGCATTCTGCAGATCCGTGGTATTGACACGCATAATTGTCACGCCATTTCTTCTGGGATAAGTATAATTATAGCAGATAATAGCTATGTAATCAATAATAATTAGCCATATTCAGCATATAATTTTAGGGACTAGCGGCCTTTTCTGAAAGCCGCAATTTCTTTTTTCAGCCAGTTTATCCACGCTTCAAGGCCTGCGCCTGTTTTGCATGAAATTTCGAAGATGGTCATGCGGGGATTGAGGTTCAAAACCCGCTCGCGCAGGGAGTTCATGTCAAAATCGCCGAGTGACAGGTAGTCAATTTTATTGACCAGCAGGAGATCGCAAACAGTAAACATGAGAGGGTATTTAAGCGGTTTGTCGTCCCCTTCGGGGACGCTCAGGATCATCGCGTTTTTGTGCGCGCCCGTATCAAATTCTGCCGGACAGACCAGGTTGCCGATGTTTTCGATGATGATCAGATCCAGGCCTGTTTCCGGCAGGGCATCGAGGCCCCGGTTAACCATGGCGGCATCGAGGTGGCAAAAACCACCTGTCCTGAGTTGAACAACGGGAGCGCCAACCGCGGCGATTTTTTCCGCGTCAACGGCAGAATCGATGTCGGCTTCGATCACGCCTAAGTTTATACTGCCTTTCAGGCCTTCCAGCGTACGCATGATCAGGCTGGTCTTGCCTGAGCCAGGAGAGGACATCAGGTTGATCAGCATTATTTTTTTCCCGCGCAGCTGTTCACGAATTGCAGCGGCCAGTCTGGAATTATCGGCACGGATATCTTCTTTGATTTCAATAAGCCTGAAGGCTGTCACTACTGCACCTCCATCGTTTTTACGGTATACTCTCTGCCGGAAAGCAGCGTCCCGTTATTCCCCCCGCAATCCGGGCAGGCAAGGTTCCCCGTCTGCTCCAGCCGGACCTCATACGCCCCCGGGCAAGTTCCGCATTTTACCATGAGAGGCGTTTTTTCGATCTTCAGCTTTGCTCCCCCGGCTATCGTGCCTTTGCTCAAATAGTCAAAATAGCGTTGCAGCCATTCACCCTCCAGGCCGCTGAGCCCGCCTATCTGCAGGTAAATGGTTATTACCTTTTCTGCCTTATTCATTTCGGCATGATTCAGGACAATCTTCAAAATACTTTCCGTTACCGCCATTTCATGCATGCGGCAACCCCTTTCTTTTACTTCTTCAGGTATCCGGCCATATGCCGGCGGAAAGCCCTGTAAGGTTCAATATTTCTTTTTACTTTCATATGCAGTATAGCCCCTTCAAAGGCATGAAAGATGAATTGCGCCGTATCATGCGTATCCAGGCCGGCGGACACGGAATGGTCCTGTTTGGCTTCCCGCAGGCACGTTTCGATCCGGAGGATCAATTTGCTGACCGCCGCCTCCAGGTGCGAGCGCAGCCTTTCGCTGGAACCGGCAAGCTCCAGCGAGAGATTGCCTACAGGACAGCCCAAGGCGCAGCCGGCTTTTTGAAAGACATTTTCAAAATACATAAAAAGGTTCTCCAGCCTTTTCAGCGGGGGTACTTCTTCATTTTTCAGGCAGCGGTTAAAGATTTCACCGATGTTAGAGGTGAAATAATCAATCACCGCCAGTCCGAAATCCTCTTTGCTGCTAAAATAATAATAAAAGGAACCCTTGGGGATTCCGGCAGCAGCAAGAACCTGCTGAATACCCGTGGCACTAAAGCCCTGCGCGTGAATGAGGGCGGCTCCTTTACGTACAATTTCCTCCCGAAGACTGCCATGCGCCATGAATCCTGTCTCCCTGCAAGCAATTTGTCAGCTTTGCATTATTTTCTGGAAAGATTCCAGCCTGCCTTTTTCCTGCAATACTTTTAAGCCCATTTCCATAACCGTTGCCGGGGTGGATGGCACCTGCTTCCTTTCCGTAAAAAAGACAGCGCCGGCAGGGCATCCCGTAACGCACAGGCCGCAGCCGATGCATTCCGCCGCGTTGATTACGGCCGTGTTATTTTCCATGTTGATAGCCTTCACCGGGCAGCGCTCATCGGCACAAATTGAACATCCTGTGCATTCCCCGGCGCGCACTTGTGCTTCGAACCGGCTGGGCTCGAAAGCATGGGGATGCTTAAGCTGGGTTTTGCCGCGCAAAACGGTACAGCAGCAGGAGCAGCAGTTGCAGATCATATTCGCCCGGTCCGCGCTGTTGTTGCTGGTGTGAACCAAGCCGGCTTCATCTGCCAGGTTAAGCACCTTCAGGCCTTCATCCCGGCTTATCTGACAGGCAAACCCTTGCTCCACGAGAAATTCCGCCACGTTGCCGAAAACTAGGCAAACCTCCCTTGGCTTGTCGCAGCCGGCGACACTGACCCTGCAGGCGCACTTAGTCAGCGCTAGATAAGAAGCATCATTGATGAGGTTCTTCACCTCTTCATAGGAATGAACCCGATCCCGGGGTGTGATCGATTTTTCTACCGCTACGACCCGCATCAGCGGTGTAGGGTTACCGGCAAGGGAGGCGCCGAATGCTTCCCGGTGGTACTCTTCCCACAGTTCACCCAGACGTTTGTGCATCGGTGTGCCGCCGCCTTTCATGAAAGGAAACTCAAACACACCCGGAATAAGCGGCGCCAGGCAGTAGTGCTTTTCGCCGTTCTTGTTGCGGGAGATAATGATTCCTTTATTGGTCATTGCCTCCAGGTGCTTTAACATTTCACTTTCGGAAAGTCCTGCCTTCTTAGCGATTACTGCCGGATTTTTGGTCTTGTAGCTCATGTTTACGGCAACGGCGGCCTCCTGCGGGGTAAAAAGGATTTTTAAAATTTCATCGATTGACCTTGCCTTCGGCGCAGTAGACGGGTGTGCATCCATAATCTCCCTCAGGCTTTCGTAAATATCCATCAGATACCTCCTGCAGATGATTATTTTTGTATATTGTAATAGACCGGTCGCTTATAAATCAAGACCGTTTCTAAACAAGAATGAAAAATATTTATTGACGACCATTGTGAAGGACCCGGCAAATATTTGTTAATTGGAATTCCGAGGCAAATGACTCATTAATGAATCAGTGCGATTCATTCCAGTAACAGCATCTGCTTCTATGTTGTCTTTTATTGCTTTTTTCATTAGCGGCGTTCATAGTGATTCAAAATCTAATCACTATGAACAATTTTTTAAAACTTAATCAATAAACTGGGCATTCCTGTTATGGCACAGTCCTTGCATAAGAATTGTCGAGGATTGTCGTCGGGTTATGTATGACAGATAAACCGTAGACTCTCAGAAACCAAGCTTTAGGAGGCGAAACGGTGCATGGCAACAGTTCAACTTTATGTTGACGGTCGGGAGATTACCGCCCAAGAAAGCAAT
>QLUR01000015.1 GCA_018725565.1 Bacillota bacterium
AGATGTGTATAAGAGACAGGTATACAGCAGTCATATAACAGAAAGTTTCAGTCCCCTATTCGTCGGGGTAATCGGTGTAACAAGAGATACATGTTGTGCCGACGTTTGAACCGCATCCCGAAGTTTCAGTCCCCTATTCGTCGGGGTAATCGGTGTAACATGGGACGAAGATAACCCTGATATGGCGGCAGTTAGGTTTCAGTCCCCTATTCGTCGGGGTAATCGGTGTAACCTTTGATGATATACACAGCCACAAGCACGGAGGACAAGAGTTTCAGTCCCCTATTCGTCGGGGTAATCGGTGTAACTGGGGATGCTCACCTCGCTTGACATGGCGGCGCTTGCGTTTCAGTCCCCTATTCGTCGGGGTAATCGGTGTAACACTTGTCGTGTTGTGCATCTGCACGAAAGCGACAGGTTTCAGTCCCCTATTCGTCGGGGTAATCGGTGTAACATCGCGCTGGCGGGGAATTTCGAGACGCACACCATGGGTTTCAGTCCCCTATTCGTCGGGGTAATCGGTGTAACGCCGCAGGGTATGGTTTATCGCGATTGAACCAGCCGCGTTTCAGTCCCCTATTCGTCGGGGTAATCGGTGTAACTGAGCGAAGCGCTGAACCAAGGCGACGGGGTGTATGTTTCAGTCCCCTATTCGTCGGGGTAATCGGTGTAACGTACGGGGCATTACAATCGAGCTTGACGGCAATGTCGTTTCAGTCCCCTATTCGTCGGGGTAATCGGTGTAACCGAGTACGGTTTATAGGCGGAGTTGCCGATGAATACTGTGTTTGTATTCATCAAAATTTGATCGTACAAGTGAAAAAAACCGAAGATGGATTAACTGTCAAAAAGGGGTGGGTATCTGCGAAAGTCAATGGCAACAGGCATAGTAGGGACAAGTCTTTTGACAATGATCAGACTTTCCGGGGTCAATTTCGTCGTAAACCATCCTCATTTTTTCATCTCTTTCTTCGATGAACCACTGGCGCAGTTCATCGTTAATAATATGAAAATCTTTCTGAATGTAAAGGCGGCCGTTCTTGAACTCGCCGTAGACTATGCAGCCCACGTTTATAGGATACTCGAAAATTGCTTCCATGACAAGAGCATATCCGGTGGTTGTCAGGCGATGGAATGGTTCGCGGGGGCCAAACTTTAAATCCATAATCATCGGTTCGGAAAATACGAAGGCATCGGAGCTAAGGTTTGGGCTTAGACCGAGAAAGGTACCGTCCAGCTTTTGTTCAAGGACAAAGGGAACTACTTGGGCCGCCAGAGAATCTTCTCCGATGTATGGTTGCCGGGTCAACGTTTCCTGAAGGCGTGAAGAAATAATGCTGAACATGTAGTTGAATACTTGCATGGCCTGCTCACTGATATCAGGAATTTGTTGGCCTAGCACTTTGGCGCGTTCGAGAAAACCTGGTAAAAGTGCAGTTAGCTCGGTCAAGATTGCCTCGGCATTTACATTGTGCAGGTAGATTAGCTTCTTGGTCTGAACAAGGGTCTGAACAATCAGTTCATGGAACATGGAGCCGCGTTTCATGGCAACATTGGCAGCGACTTTTTTTCGCTCCACACGGTTGAGATAAAGGTCACGTCCGCTGCTGCAATACTTGCCGGCTATCTGATACAACGGCAGGCGAACATCATAGATCGGCTCCAGCGGCGGCTGATGCCAGTTCCAGCCGCGCAGTTCTTCAGCTACTCCTTGTTCACGGGACTTTGGAATGTAGCTTTTTAAGAGTTTTTTTCGCTCGTCATCGGTAAGGAAATACATTGTTTTCACTCCAGATCTGCGCAGTAGTTTTTAAACTCACAGTCAATGCAACGCTGCTTAGAACGAACATAGGCGGGGATTTTTTCGCCGGCGATAACCTTGCGGATGGCAGATAAGACTTTCTTGACGTGTTCCCGCATGCTGACAGTAATTTCCAAGGGGATTACAGTTTTGCTGGGAATCAAGTATATAAAGCCGTAGCGGACTGGTTTTTCAAACTTTTCCTCCAGTAGCATGGCATAGGCGGCAAGCTGGTATTTCTGATGTAATCCTTTTCTGCTGATACTGTGCTTAAACTCAACCGGATAGACTTCCCCGGAGGCGGCGGTGATGGCCATATCAAGCTGGCCATGCAACCCCAGGCGTGAGGACTGCAGAAAAACTTGAAAATCTCTGGCGCCGTCTAGAAGGCCGTAAGCTTTTAATTTTCTTCTTTTTTCAAGCTGCTTGACTTCAAAATGCTCAAGCCGGCCATACTCCATTTTTTTGGTTACCCGGCGCGGGATGGGCAAGACGTAGTAGAAGTAGATAATGCGCGGGCAGTAGATATATTGCTTTAAATCAGACACGCGCAGGGAAATCATTTTTCGTCACCTTTGTGGTTGATGATTTCGATTTTCAGCCGGAGGTCTTTTTCGCAGAGCGGATAAATTTGGATATTGCCGGCTTTTTTGCCAAGAGTGCGCCGCAGGCGTTGGCGGAGTTCGTCGCGACGGTTATGATTGATAGCACCTAGAAACGCGCTGTACTGGATACGTTCCAACCCGTAATCCTTGCAGGCAACGCCAACTTTGTTTCGTATCCTGTCGTCCGGAATATCGAAAATGACCAAGGTTTGCACTACCATCCCCCCACAAAGGGACGGTACTTTGCTTCGCCACGTACAAAAGTAGCGATGGTCCTAGCCTGACGCTGGATAATGGTAGATAATTTATGTTTCTTTCCGTCGTAGCTTTCCGTGCTGTCAAGCCGGGCCAGAATTTTGGCGGCGAACTCCTTACGGGTGTCGGCAGATAGTTTGCCTTCTTCAAGCTGCACCTTATAGCCCTTGCTGAACATAGCGATTACTGTCCTGTCCACCACGGGCTGGCGGAATTCTTCAATTAAGTCTAGAACGAGTGATGGCTTCCCCGGCCTGTCCACATGCATAAAACCGGCAAAAGGCTCAAGTCCCGCCAGAAGAATGGCGCTCCAAAGCTGTGCATAAAGGATTCCGTAACCGTAATTAAGCATGGAATTGAACGGGTCTTCAGCGCCGCGGTGCTCCCGGCCGGGGAATTCCACTTTTCCTTCCAGGATGGAAGCAACCTGCTGCCAATAGATAGCGGACGCCCTCCCTTCAACAGAAAGGTATTGTCCTCTTACCTCGTCAATATTCTGACCCTGATAAGTTTCAAGCTCCTGCAGTATGCCGGTCATTTTGGCAGCAGCGGACATTACCTGTTCGTAGCTTTCTTTTTTAGCCTCTTTACGGTGCTTGGCAAAATATTTGAGGGTATTGACCTGGTTTTTGATCTTTCCGGAAACAAAGGCTTTGGCTAATATAATGCCACGCTGGTCAAAATAAGCCATGAGCTGTTCGCGCCTGGTCTGCACGGTGGCCGTCAACTGCGGCGAGCTGATTTTGGCATAAGGTTGTCCGGTGCTGGAGAGAAAGTTGATTTGCACCCCGTGTTCCATGCACATGCGGATGACATCGCTGGAGAGAGATGCGCCGCCTGTGGTAATGGTAATTTGGGCCAGGTCAAAGAAAGGTACTTCCTGTACCACTTTGCCGCCTTCTTTGACAACCAGCCGCTCGCTTGTTTTGCCGAGAAAGGTGCCGTAGTTGTTGATAACCAGGTTCATTTAATGGGCCTCCTGGGAGGATGTCTGCTCCATAAAGAATTTTCTGTTATTCCCGGAACAAAAATCAAATTGCTTTAAAAATGAGGCTTCTTATTTTGTTCAATTCCGCTTCACCAAAGGAATACGTATCCAGATCAAGATGTTCAAAAAATACCTGTAAAATCTTTCGCGCTAAATTCATAGCCGATTGCGCGTCTTCCTCATGAACTGAACCCATACCATGACCGACTATGCTTTTATTACGCCGCTCGTTATATTCTTTAATCTCATTGCTTAAATGCTCTGCAACTGGAAACCTTTTCTTTTTTACCATCAAAATCTTTTCCCAATCTAATAAACCAAGATAAGCATCCGGCGGCTTCTGGACAATCCCCTTAACCCATTGAGGTTGATTCCGGTATTTTTGGGTAGGCTCGATTTGCAGCTCAGTTCGTAAAAAAAGGTTTTGACAGCCCTCGTAAAGGCGTTTGAAACGTGCCAAACAATCTACATATTGCTTGGCACTCCTACGCCTTTGGGCGTTATGGAACAGGTCAAGAAGGTTTGTTTCGCTCTCCTTTTCTTTACTGGACAATATTAATCTCAAGGTTTCAATCTGGGACATAAATTTATTGTTAAGTTGTGAAACCTCAGGCAATCTGGACAGATTTTTTGACACATCTGTTAACAATGTCCGGGCTTTTTCATGTTGAAATAAATCCCAGTGATAATAAGCTTCGCAGACTCTTGCCATCTCCTCAGCTAATAATGCTCTGTGCGGAAGGTATGTAGCTAAAGATAAGAGTTCAAGTTCATCCTGAGCCGCTTTAAAATAGTAATCGGCAAAGAAATGCTGCGCCCGGGAAATTTTGTTCTGCTCTTCCACAAATTCTGTCTCCACTGCTCTGCATCTGGCTTCAGAATTTTCTTGCCATTCTGGCGCGACAACCTGCCACACCTTAGCCTTTAATCTACCTGCGTTAACTAATAATAGCCAGCAGACCTGCATCTGAGGAGTACCAGAGGAAAGGTTTACGTGGTATTCAGCATTTTTCCCATACTCCTTCTGAACTTGCTTCTGAATTGAGCTTATCCCTTTCTCCAACGCAATAAGCAGTTGCCGGTAATCGGTTGGATCAGGCAGGTCAAGGGGGTATTGAAGAACTTTAATGTCAGGACACGAAGCCTTAATTGCATTACTTGTTTTATCAGCCTGCAACTGAGTATCGGAGGATTTTTCTGACAACTGAGCCACAGTTGGAAACACAATAACCACATCCGGCTCTACTTGCTGAAATGATGTTAATATTGAGCCTTCTGTCTGCTGCCCTGTTTTAGGGTCGAGAGCATAAGGATCTCGATTGCCGACCATACTTAATAGAACTTTCTTCCTTATAGCAGTTTCACCCATCATAGTGATGATCCTCATTTCCCCTGATTTCTTATGCGGGCTGATTAGAGCAAGCCGGGACGACCATGGCCATTCCGCAGTGGACTGCCTGTGGTGCGTCAGGAGCAATATCTTCTATAAAGCGGCCCAGCCACTTGGTATGTTGACTTGAAGAATAGAGCACCGAACCGGCGACTAACATAATTAATGGTTTTTTAAAAGGATTGGGCAGTTTTGCATATTCTTCTCCCAGCCTGCCGCGTTTGATAATCAGTTTATAATAACCACTTGCAGGGTCAGTAACGCTGGGGGTAACGTTGCCTAAAAGTATATAGCTGTTTGCATCAGGCAGATCGGCGAAACCGGGGAAACCAGCAGTTTCCTCGACCAGAAACACTCCTTTCCCGGTAGAGGCCCGGGCACCAAGGCCAGTGCGCCCTAGATCAGCAAAAAGCTCGCCAAGAAGTTCTTCCCAATCAGGATGAATATAGGCGTAGATTGAAATGTATTGATAGCATTTGATATTTAAAAACTGTTCCTCTACCGTATAGAGCTCACCTCCCTCGCTTGTGCTGCCTGATATGCGGCTGACCTGATTATGCAACACTACTTCAGTCTGTAGCGGTTTGGTTATTTCTTCCGGTTTAGCCGGCTGGCCTTGACGTAAGTTATTAAATACATTAAGCGTTACCCACTGTGATTTTTTTAGTTTTTTACCTTCTTCAATCTGTCTTAAAGTTGATATTTGTTGTGCAGGCTGCGGGATGAACGGTCTTGGCAATAAATCCCCGGGGAACCCGGAAGAAAGGACAAAGGGCGGCTCATTTTTGAGGAAGGCTGAAATAAGTTGACCTAAAGCTTCTGTGCCAAACCTGCGATAATAAGCCCACAGCAAGGCTCCCGTAATGGTATCGGATGACCAGTTGGTCAGATAGGAACCTAATGGGTTAAGCTTCAACCGAACTGTTTTCATGATTAACCCTCATTCAGGCTAAATTTTTTGCCATCTAGATAAAGGTCTTTAAATTCGATCTGCCCGTAACCTCTGGAGCCGGAACTGCCTAGGTAATCCCTGGTTAATAATTTTAAGCCCTTTTTCATGAAATTAATGCCGTGTTGTTCGTTGTCCCCATCGAATACTCGGATAACAGCGTTAAATTGAAACTCCGTATCTGCCGGTACACGTTCGAATGTCCGCAGGCCTCCCTGTCCTGCTCGCCCAGTGCGGCGGTCGATCCAGTTTTCATTTTTTAACTCACTGAAATTCAACCCTTTTCCTTCTTGCGCTTCGCGTAGCTTTGTTTCCCACTCTTGAGTCAGCGGGGCGTCCCGAAACAAAAACCGGGTCGGTGTGGATGTTCTAAGGGAACCAAAAAAAACGCATACTTCACAGTTTCCACAATTGTGGGCCTTGCCGTCCTGGCTTATGTTTCCTGTGCTTAGTTCAAGCAGGGTTCGTATTTTGCCTTTAATCGATGATCCCGGGATATAGGGCAGGTCGGTAATGGGGTGTCTGATAATCGGGCTGTCAACTCCACCGATGTCCAGATTGTCTTTGGAACCGCCAATCCTCAATCCTGTTTGACACCTGATAGTACCCACAATCTCCTTGTAGCCGGTCAGTTTCATTCTCCTTTTCCTCCTTCTTTTAATTTGCCTTTAGCAAAGGCAACAATACTTTGGAAATGGTCCACAAAGCCTTTAAAACCCTTTTCATCATTACTCGCCAAGTCAACGTTCTTTACTACGAAGCCTATAAATACGCCCGGGACAACCTGGCGGGCAGCAGCATAGGCCGCATCCCGCTCAAAAGCATACAAGTTAGGTAATAAACGATAGAACTCACGGTTAAACTGAAATTTGGTATCAAGTCCTTTCAGTTTGTTGTAAAAACGGCGCAGGGCTGTGCTGCTAAGGAATGCCTGGGCAAAAATATCAACTATAACTTTCGGCCATTCAATGATAGTTTCCCGGCGCAGGTAGCCGTTTTCGTCGTAATAACTTCCTTTAAGATAGTTTGGCGGAAGGCCTTGCCCGGCAATCCAGTCTCCGGCAGAAAAGTTTTTATCTGTTTTGGCGTAAGCAATAACACTTTTGTAGTGCTCCAGAAAGCCGGCAAAAGACTCGGAATCCTGCTCCGCCAAAGGAAGATTTCGTTCAATAAAATCATGAAATTCCGAAGGAACAACCTTTCTTGCCTTTGCATATTCCACAGTCGACTGAAAACTGGCAAGCTTTACCTTGGTATTGTTGAAATCGCCCGTCTGCTGCAGATGATAGTTGATGGCCTCCAGTGTGTTGTAGAAGCTTCGCAGCCTAGTGGAAGTTGTGCCGCGGATATTTAGCACATTAGCTATATTCCGGGCCTCAGAAGCAAATATCTCCCGCCGCAATAACCCCCTCTGGTCAAAATAACCTTTGTGTAAGTAATCTGCGGGAATTCTGTCTGGCACAGATGCGGCCCTCGTTGTGGGAGCGGCTGCACTAAAGTTTGCGGCAAGTTCCGTGCGCGATTGAGTCACCCCAGCCTTTGCAACAGACATTTCGGCAGACGGTGCTGTTACTTTTTTTGCCGCCCTGCAATCAGGACAGCGCTTAGGGGGATCCCATCTGTTTAATGCAAAATCTTTTTGCTCGCGTTCTGTAAAAAGAAAACTCCTTTGACAGTCTTTGCACGTCAACTTTTTATCGGGCATTGCTCGACCTCCTCGCCAATAGTGCATAACGGGCTATCAAAGCCAGATGACGAATTGATTCACCATTGATATTTGCCAACCCGTGGGCCCATTTTTGGATTTCTATTGTCTCAGTATTCTTTTTAACGTTTCTGTGCACGTCATAATGAAGCAGGGGGATATATTTAAGACCGTCTATTTGCTGGTTGAGGCAGTAACGATCAAACATGTTGGCATAAAGCAATAAATGATGAACAAATCGAGTTGAGATCTGGCCTTTTTCAATCCATCCGGTTAAGTTGCGCGCTTCCTCCAGCAGTATCGGAAGTTGGTCCCATTTTACTGTTTCCTCTAAAAAAGTACACTGATCCTTACCCTCACCAATTACTTTAGGCGCTTTATTCTTAGCTTTGTCCAGGTTTTCTTCAGCGGCAGCAACGCCGTGAGCTATTGGAAAGGTTGGTTTGACGACGGCAATACCTGCTGAAAGGGTAACGTCTGGATTTTGTCCTGCAAACCGGGCAAAATCAGTCCTGAGGTGGCTGATTAAAGCTACTGCTTCATTCCAGGGTCCAACCGCCAACAGATCGTCCCCTCCTGAGTACACCAGGTAGGTATTTGGATAATTTTCTGCCAGTACATGGTTCACCCAGCCAGAAAAGAAGGTCTCCAACATTCGACTTAGTGTCGCCACTCGCGAAATGGTCCCCCGATCACTTAAGCCGAGGCTAAAGAGTGCTCCCAAGTTATCGACATCTGCTTTAATGATCCCCAGCATCTTCTTGCCCTGAGAACAACCAGCAATGGTGTCAAAATCCATCGGCTGGCCATCCTTATTTGGAACAAAAGTACCCCATAATACCTTCTTGACCGGAATGGTGGCAAACTCCTCTATTTCCCCGCTACCGAAATGGTAGGCTATGATTGCATTCTCATTACTTGTAGGCGCCTTATCTGCAAGCAATGTCCATAAACCTCCAGGTAATCTTATAGCGTTCGGGTGGTGAGGATTTTTGTTATAGAATACAATCATTTTTGCCCTGGGGAATTCTGTTCCTACTCTCAAATCCTGAGCGCAGAGGGTGCAAACGCTGCTATCGTCTATCGTTTTAGCCGCAGGAAGCTTTCCGCACGACTTACAGTATCCCTGACCTGTACTCTTAGCCTTCTCCAATATGAAGGCGTTTTCCAGCCATACTCCAGCATCATTCTGCAATATGTCACTTAAAGGGTTTAGTTTTGAGAAAGCGAGTTTTTCCCTGGCCCGGCGCTGAACCCGGTTGTAATGTCGAAATTCTTGCCCGGCAAAAGGTGTTTCTGCCAGATTCAACGATAACTCACCAGCAAAACTATTTAAAAAATCCCGATTTACCTCCACGCGTAAGTTTTTCAGATAATTACGTACATGAATAGTGTTTGGCAGGAGAATGTAGAAATTTCCGCCAGACATAGTAATTATGTTGACTGGAGGCAGGCCAAGGTCATAAACAATCTTATGAGCCAACCCGGCTGAAATCGCGCTCAAGCAAAAGGAACGTGCCCGCAGCCGCTTTGCTACTCCGCCAACTCCAATTGCCGCAATGTCGAAAATGTAGCGTTGAATCCCCGAAAGATCACCTGTCAGCAAAAGGAACTTTTCCGCAGTGTCATCAGTAATTATTTCTTCGCTGAAATTGTTCAAGGCAACATGATACTGATACATGGAAGCCGCAATAGCTGCTGTTGTGCGCAGATGGTCATAAAGGGAAACGTCAGGCAATTTTTCTTGGGTACTAGACGGCAGACACCAGCAGTAATCTTCTAGAATTGTAACCAAATAAGAATAGAGCGCCAGGAAGGAGTGCCATTTGATTTTGCCAGCATCCTGCATTGCCATGCCGAAATCTTGTGCTAACTTCCCCGTTACAGCAGGGGTTAACATAGCTTCATTTCCCGGGAATATATTTTTCGGGGAAAATACCTTTGCCTGATAATACTTGTAGCTCACCTGCGTTTCGGCTCTTAGGCTTAGACGCGAAAGTACCGTAGTTAAAGGGGTTGTCCTGAAATACCCACTACCGGTATCAGCGTCCCTTTCTGCAGAAGAATAGTTGTCCGCCCGACTCACCAGCAGGCATAGAGCCCGTATTTCAGCAGGAGCACTCTGAGCACGTAAATCATCTGGGAACGCTGATGATTCATGATGCCTGGCAACCAAGTTTTCCAATAGCGTCGGGTCTGCCCAGGGCGTTAAAAAATGACCCCATGATTTGATAAATGTAGCAGATACCTCCGGATGCTTGCCACTAATATTTAAACCACCAAAATCACCTCTTTGGATAAACTTACCGATGTCGTGAAACAAGGCTCCAAGCAAAACAGATTGATAGATTATGTCACTCAAACCCCATCCTCACCCTTTCTTCAGGTTAGCTTGAATTCAGTCCGGCATACATGAAACGGAAAAGTAAACACTCAGGAAAACACCAAGTGGACTTATATATGGAATTGTACCCCTATCTCCAGGGTATTGTCTCCGTTAGAGCCGGACCTGTTGTTTTTTTACGCCGCCCCGTTGCCGCTACGCTTTGAGGTCATATCAAACCGGCGAGGTCATTTTTTCCAGTGCTGATGAGTATCGTACCGTCTTTGAATATTACATCTGGTAAGTGCCTAGAATTCAAATGCCGCTGTCGCTTATATTATCGGCTTGTTATTAGCAAACCTCTATCCCCGTCTCAACGATCTCCCGCACAAACGGGTCGTCCAAAACAAAATCTTCCGGCCTAAAAGGCATCGGCTCTATTCTTAGATCGATACCCCTTCTTTTCTGCAGCAACCAAAATTGGTCTTCTATTCTGTCGCCTGTAAAGTCTGGAGAGATCACCGCTACGTCAATATCACTGTCAATGACATGGGCGCCTCTTGAGTGTGAGCCATAGAGAATAACTTTAAAAACCTGCTTTTCTTTGCCTATAACTTCAGCAAATCTAAGGACGATGTCGATTATCTTTTGCTGAGCGTCTTCTTTATCCATGTTCGTACTCCATCAATATTTTTTGGGGACTAATCTATGGTCCTGACATAATAAGTAAAGTGTCTGCCGCTGGCAACGTAACGGTAGGGTAGAAGCGTTCTTATCAGTACTCTGTATTCGCCAAGGGCGGAAGGTTTGGTTCCGTAGGTGTTAATCCGCTCAAAGCCGTGCTTGTCCTTAACTAACGCTTCGCCGAAGTCATCCAGGTAATTGGTTGTGGCATAATTGCCCTGCGCCATTGCTGACGCGGTTTCCGGACAGGAAAAACCTGCGGGTAAAGGCCCTGGTAAAATATCCAAGGAAAGATATTGCATAAACGAGCCTCTTTTGCCCAAATAATTAATATAGGGAGCGAGATTTGACAGCTCGTCTACCTCATGGCTGGTCAGGCCGGAGACTGCCAAGGCAACCTCCAGGTCGCCGTCAAAATAGCAGAATTCTCTATAGGCTATTGTCGGCGCGTATATCCCCGCAGGTGCATCCCGTTCTTCTTGTTTTACTTTAAGAAAGGTGTTCTGAATCACGCAGCGGTCGGGCGGACGAAAGCGAACCTGGCTGCCTTTCAGCAGATTAAACACCTTCTTACTTGTGGACAAAGCCTCGTCGGCTGAAAATTTGCGAAAGCAGGCATCTATAAAAGCAAGTTTTACCGCGTAAGGCGTAGGTACAAGCAGCGTTTTGCCACCTTTACTAGTAGCATGCGTCATGCGCAAGGAAAAAAGAGAGGTTGGACGGTAGCGGATCACAAGCCATTTTTCTTTACTTGCCTGCTTTTCATAAGATACGGTAGTCTCCATATTTATTCGCTCCAAGGCTGCACTGTGTTAATCAGCGAGCCCATAACTTCACTGAAATCGCCAAGCCCGGAAAACCGCCAGACTTTAATGCTTTCTTCCCCACCGATGGATTTAAGGCTTTCTGCTATTTTTGTGATTTCTTCCGCGAAATCATTTCTTAACGCACTGATGGTCGGGGCGGGTAAAGCGCTGCAGGACGCCGTAATCACGCCGCTAAAATCCAGAATATGCGGAAGCTGTGTATTCCTGTGCGCTCCGGACGGCTTAATGAAAGTGTACATCACACTTTTCAGCATCGCCCGGACACGCTGCAGGCGGCTATGCTCGTCCAAATCATAGCATAATGTAATGTCGTTGCGCCCGATCCGGAATAAATCTACGTTAAGAATAGCCGCATACTGGCCGCTGGAGGCAGGCCGGTGAAAAATGTTTTGCCCCAAGTTTTGCTCTGATCCGGAACCTGTTCCCCTTCCCTCTGGAACATACTTGGCATGCATGTATACTTCGGTTTTTGTGTTTTCCGGCCGTCCCACCATCCAGCCAAACTCAATTGTAGACTTTCTGGCAAGCGACTTCGAGCCAGCCCAGCCTGTAAGGAGAATTCCTTCGCAATCATCAAGAACACAAGCATTGAGCACCTTGCTGAGATTAAAGGAATCCATCTTGCGTTCTTCTTTTGCCGCTTTGTATTCCGGGCTGCCCTCAATCTTAGCGGCCAGCTCAAAATCGCTGGCAATACGGTTAGCGTCAAACTGTGCGCAGCCGCCGCAAAGAG
The DNA here is from genome assembly GCA_018725565.1 of Bacillota bacterium. Taxonomy (GTDB): domain Bacteria; phylum Bacillota; class Dethiobacteria; order Dethiobacterales; family Dethiobacteraceae; genus HKB214. The sequence goes on from QLUR01000015.1 coordinate 12,261, forward strand.
GGAGGCTTTTATCCTTGGCTTCCCGGAAAAGGTGTTCAGCCTGAATATGCTTTAACATGTCACCGGAGACAGCGTTAACCGTGTGCAGATCCCCTTCGGTATCAACTATTTCCACCATTCTGGTCATCAATGTATTGCCCTCCGCACCTTCATTGTTTAAAGCGTGCAGGTTCATGGTAACCAGTCCTGAAACCGCCAGAGAATTAATTTTCATTTAACTTTTCCTCCTCTACCTGTCCCTGTTCCGGGGCAGCAGTATCCGCCTTTAACGTTCTGGCATAGCCGTAGGCCAACAGCAGCATTCCCACCAATTCCGCCCCTCTGCTGTTGATTAGATTTATTAACTCACCAAGTTCGGCAGCATTGACTTTATGCTGTTTCCAGGCAACAGATTCCTTTTTATTGACGTCAATGTTTTCGCTTTCCCAGTTATACTGCTGAACAAATTCACATAGTGCCGCCGTAAATTCCTCATTACCTCCCTTTATCTTTTGTTTCCATTTTTGCGAGAGACCAAAATGCACATCACGTGTACGTTTCTGTTTTTGTGCGGCCAAAGCGTAGATAGTAGCCTCCCTTAGCGCTCTTGCCACACTTTGAAACCCTTTGGTCTGAATGATGTCCAACATGTTATACCCCCTTTCAAAGATTATATTTAGATTGGCCGTAGACTGAGACGCAATCCACTCGTCCTTGGACATCCGCTCCATCTGATGGAGGGAAAAACGGTAACAAAATTCCAGATACTCTTTTAATGTCCCGGTCATTAACCACTTGCGGAACTGCTGCAAAACCGGGATATCGCCGGAGCGCTCTTCGCTTAGGGAGCGGAGACAGCCAGTCACGCCGTCACGCTCCTTATGGCCGATAAAAGCTTTGATTAAAGCAAGATAGTTCTTGGCATCCTCTTGCCCCTCCACGCAAAACCAAGAGGGCAAGGCTAAAAATGAATAATTCATCAGGGCGGCAGCGGTGCCGAGACTCTGAAAATAGGCCTGGTGTAAGCCTTTCACGACCTCTGCCGGCCTTTTCCGGTAAAGAGAAATGTTGCCCCCCAGGACATCCGAATGGGTTATCAATAGCTCCGTCAGGCGCAGGGCAGAATCAATATCAAGCTTTATCCCTCCCCATAGATCAAGCCCTCGTAAACCGTGGTACAACTTTGTCAATAAATTCAACTTAATATCGGCCGGCTCAATAACAAATACTTTAAAATCACCTCCACTTCGATAAGGCAGCATTACCCGATAGGAACCTCTGAATTTCAGCCATTCGGCAAAGGGTTCAATGACTTCATCTGAAATACTGGCCGGTGTAGTTGAATCAGGCTTTGGCCTGTGGATTCCTTTGCCCGCAATCGGGTTAAAGACTTGGCTGTTGCTGACAGGCGGGTCTTTAACGATTTCTCCGATATAATCCTTCCCATTATAATGATAATGGGTCAAGTTTTGAGCTACCCAAGCTGTAGCCCTTGTTTGGTCTTCGGTGATCCACTCATAAAGACTTTTGTCCGAAGCCCAGCCTTTACGCATCGAAGCAAGGAAAACTGCCAGCTTCAACTCAGGGACCGGCGGCGGCGGACCTTCTTCTCCCTGTTCCCTCAGCAATTGTTCCAGTTTTTCTCGCTTTTTCCCGGCAGCCTTTCTAAACTCCCGGTGTTGTTTATCCTTCTCTCGCTCTTGCTCATAATCCACTACCCAACCGGCCGGTCTTTTCCCGTCTTTTAACAAGTAAATATAGGGATAGCCCGGCTCAATCAGCACCCAGTCCGCCGGAGAAGGCAGATCAGGCCCTTCCAGGAGATAAACGGCTCCCCGATCCTGAATGACGAAATCAGAATTGGTCAACTCTGCAAGCAAGGATGCCAACCCCACTGCCGTCATAGTATCCGCGTAGGTTTGCGTTTTTTTAGTTACTTCGTACCTCATCTTCTCCTCCTTTTCCACTACCCGCTTGATCGGCCAAACGAAGCTCGCGGACAATGTAAAAATATAAAGGTAACCATGCTTCGTCTTCTTCCCTGACTGCTGAAAGCAGTTCCCCGGCAAATTCCCGACAGCTGTATTCATCAGCAGGTTCGTCCATCTTTAGAGCAAGGGGCAACCCGGCAGCCTCCAGACATTGATTTACTGTTTTAACTGCTCCAGGAGCCAATCGAAATGACCGTAGAGTACCGGCAAAACCGGTATGATGGCGAGCGATGGCCGTTAGCACGCAGGAGGCAATGCTTTCATTCCCCTCAAACAGATGGAAAATATATTCGCGAAGCGAGTAAGCGCCTTCCACTGCGTGATTAGGCCTCTTGGGGAAGGTAAGCTGCCGCTTATTATCGGTATGAGGGTCAAAGTCAGTATGCGCTATCATTTCTTTAGCTGAACCCGGGGTTTTATATTCCTGCCAGCTTTGGGCTGCGTGCTGCCAATCAGCCATGAGCTTGCCGCTGTCATGACAAACGATAGCGAGTTGGATGGCTTTTTCAACCAGTTCTGGAGGTACTTTTAATATGTTTGCCAAGCAAAGTCTGGCAAAGAAACTATTATTCTCGCGAGCCTTATACTGCGCTAAAGACAATAGGGCATGATCTTGAAATGATTGGCGCTGGTAGCCAAACAGGCTGATTCTATTTCTTTGTTTATACCGTATAGGATTTGTTTCGCCAGGTTTGCCGAGAACAAGGCCCTGCTCAGCGGAGTAAGCGGCAAATTCAGGGTTTAGAGCCACAAGCCAGGCAGAAGCAATCCCGGAATGATTAGTTTCTTTCCAACGGAATAATAGCTTTGCCGTATCTTCAGCCTCATCTTCTTCCGGTATTTTTGCGACCCACCTGCCCTTTGCGCTCTCAACGGTTTTCTTCACATGTTTTAACAGGGAACCCGTTGGAACAGAAAGCATCTCCGGCCATGAGCCGTAAAAATCAAAACTGATTTTTTCCGGTTCGGCAGCAATCAGGACGCTTACATTATTTACTTCACGCACCAGTTCTTCTTTAGCGCTTTTTAACATGCCGTCCATACTCTGATTAACTCTGTTTTTGCGGGTGTATAGATTAGAAAAAGCTGACAGGTTCTGCTTCTCCTGCAACCCCATGGTGCTGTTTACTGCCTGCCTTTCTTTCCTATAGTCCAAAATTTGACCGAAATACTCCTCCTGCTGCAATACTTCTCTGGTAGCGTCAAGAATTTCCTTGTCGTAGGGAAGATGATTTTCCACCGGGAATATTCTCACTTCGCCTTTTCCCCCGTAGCGCGCGCAGCGGCCGGCGCGCTGGATCAGGTTGTTCATGGGAGCCATTTCGCTCAATAAGGTATCCGCTGAAAAATCCATCCCTGCTTCCACGACCTGAGTGCTTACCACAATGAAATCGTCTTTTTGAGACTGCCTTCCCTTGCCAAAGCGCAAAATTATTTCTTTTTCCTTCTCTCCCCTGTCTTCTGTAAAAAACCGGGAGTGTACTAGCAACGCTTCAGTTTCTTTTGATTTTTTTTGCAGAATATCTACTAATAAACTTTGAGATCTCTGAACCGTGTTCACAATTACCAGAGTGCGGCCACAATGCAATCTAAGTACCTCGTCCGCTGAAAGCTGGCCTTTCTGAAGTTCCCACAGGCGCTGCGTTGGTTCTTTTTTACTCTTTTCTATCCGTGCTATTTCCTCTTGTGTTAAATCAACAACGGCTGCCCTGTGCAGGCGGGCTGATAGCCAATCCACAGCGTAATCTGAAAGTGTGGCAGTCATGATAACAAAGCGGCAGAGACCAGCAAAGCGCCGCAACATCTCCACGACTGTGGCCAGGGAACGCTGTGGGTCAAGCAAGTGAAATTCATCCAGGACGACCAGACTGCCTAGGATGGCACCAGTATTAATGTTAGCCAGCCGGGCGGGAAGGGAAACAGGAGAGAGTATGTATGAAGAAAGCAACTGGTCGATAGTAGTAAAAATTATGTCGCCCTGGAAAAATCGGTCATCTTGCTGTTCTCCAGTTTGAATTGTCACGGAGGGTTGCTTATCAAGGAGCGAACTTGCTTTACGACAAGAAATGCGAGTGTCGCTGTAAAGCTGTCCGGCCAAGGATTTCAGCGGCAGCGCATAAATAACTCTGTCTGCGAAACTCTTTTGTATCTTCCTTGAGTAAAGAAACGGCAACAGGGCAGCCCAAGTTTTGCCGGCCCCTGTTGGTGCCCGTAGAATAATATTGTCGCCGGCCATTAGCTTTTCCGTTACAATTTTTTGATAGGGATAAAGACTTGCGCCAGGAATATCTGTTAATGACTCAAAAAGCTTTTCAAGAGTGTCCACATCATACCACTCCTAAATATGCCCTGGTGGGTTTTAATCTTTTACGATTCAAGTATAGAATACGATGCTTTAACATTAAAGTCAAGCAAAAAAGTCATCTCACAGGGAAAATTAGTTGTGAAGATTAAAACCAACCAATTCCAGTCCCTTATTACGAGATGACTTTTCTTATTGTGTATTGTATTTCCAGCGAGTCATAAAAGTCAACTCGTAACCAGGTCGCAGATAGATTTTTGTCAGAAGTGATAATTGGTCAAATCAGGGATATTATCCATAATCCCCCGCATCGTAATAGAAGCGCAGGGAATCCGGCCTGAGCATATTCGGCAGCAGCGCTTTTCTATGGTTGCTGTTGGTTGTACCTCCCCAACCCGGCCTGCAGCTCTTCCTTTATCTGCTCCCGCAGGGCCTGCGGTTCGAGCACTTCAACCTGTTTCCCCCAGCTGAGGAGCCAGCTTTTTAGCTCCGGGCTGTTGTAGACGTTAAGGGTACAAATGATTCGGCCGTCGGCCAATTCCTCGAGTTGTTGCGAGTTGTGATAGCATGATTCACGGAAGAAGCGGGAGGCCGGAGGGTAGACTAGAAAGCGGACGCTGACTTCCTCAGTGCCGCTCCAGACGCGAAAACTTGGCCCCAGGTAATCTTCCAGGCTGAAAGAGGGGTTGCGCGTAAACGGGTTGTTTTGGGCTTTAACGCTCTTAAAGCGGTCTATGCGAAAATTGCAGACCTGGTTTCGTATATGGCAATGGGCAGCCAGATAGAGGTTGCCTTCCCCCCAAAAAAGATGATACGGGTCAAGGACACGCTGCGTCACTTTGCCGCTGGAGTAAGAATCATATATGGCTGTCACGCTGCGGCTGCGGCGGATACAGTCGGTTAATGTGGCGATCATCTCCTGCCAGGGCGAGTAATCCCGCAGTTCTTCGCTTAGATATGTAAAGTGCGGTTTCAGGCGCCGGTAGGCATTGGTATCCTCGCCGCTGCGGATAACGCTCTCCATTTTGACCAGGGCAGACTGGAGGTGCTGGCAGAGGGCAAGACCTGCTTGGCTAAGCAGTGACTGGCTGGCAGCCGCCAAGGCCAAGGCCTCGGGTCCGGTAAAGGAGACCGGAGTTAATAAATATTTCCGCTCTCGCGCTTCCGGGTCGCTGCTGGGACGAACAGGATAGCCCAGCTCTCTTAGTGACCGGAGATAACGGTAGGCGGTGCGTTCGCAAATTTGCAGGCTGGCGGCGATTTCTTTTGCTGAAATACCTTGGCCTGAGTTTGAGTTTAAGATGTGCATGACGCCTGTTAATCGATGAAATTTGTTAGCTTTGCTCATAACTGCCTCCCTTGGCGCAATCATACCAAAAGAAATAATTACTGGCAAATATCTTCTGACACATTTGGTCAGCGAACTGATATTCCCCTTTACTGGATGGTTAATTTATATTTGCCAAAGCCAAAAACGGTGTTTTTACCGACATGGACCTGTTCGCCTAGGGCGAGCCAAGGTATAAATTCAGTTAAGTCTCCCTGGTAGGTGACTGTACCGATCAGCCCGCCCATGTTGATCCGTTGCTCCTGGCGATGGGAGTAGCGCTCAAGGTCTTGCCAACTGGTATTGTTTGCCGACAGGGTAATGTGCCGTGAGCGAACAGCTAGGCCGCCATAGTCGGCATCAAGCCGCTGACCGTGGTGAAAATAGGACAGGGAGGAGATACGGCGCATGATTTGCCGAAAAAAGACATGAAACTCTGGAACAGTGGCGCAGGTGCCGTCATCTACCAGGCGGGCGGGTGTTATGAATTTGATCTGTATTTCTGATATGGGAGGAAAACTCCTGGAGGGAAAAGTGTCAGACAGGTCCACGTTGCGAACAGTATTGGTCCCTGAGGAGTAAATCTGCTCTGCCTGGTGCCGGCCAAGCGCTGTCACTTCCTCAAGAATAAAAGGACGTCGGCCGCGTCCCAGACCTGTTTCCCCCATTTCCCGAAAGACAACGATAAAATATGGGAGGTAACTGTTGGCGCGGCCGAAAAGCAGGAGCTGAAAGTCGAGTGTTTCGCCTGGAGCGTAGAAGGTTTTTGTCTCGGTTGGCGGCTCAAGGACAAAAGGGCGGGGGATACTTTCGTATTTGCTGAGCGCCTGGCTGTTTTCCGGGGGAAAGGTTTCAAAGATATAGGCGTAGGGACACTGGCTTTTAAGCAGACAGTTTAAACAATCCTGCTCACGCACGGCACAGGCGATACGGCGGAATACGGCGCCAAAGCCGCCGCGAAATGTGGCGCCTTTATAGGGAGGGAGAATCAGGCCCTGTTTCCCGGCTGATAAAGTTATACGGTAGCGGGCAATCCGAAAGAAATCGAACAAGCGGTCAGCCTCCTGTGCCTTTGAGCAAATGAACAGGCAAGTTGCAGTAGTTTTCGCCATATTTTGTCATTTCTCCTGCTCATTATAAAAATAACCCCTTGCGGGGGTTCAATGAACTGAACTTTTTGCCTGATCAGCTCAATTCTCACCATTATTCAGGTACGCCTCCCGCAGGGAATCGTCGTAATCCCTGTAAAATTTATTCATGGTGATGGCAAAGTCCTGATAATACTTGATTACGCTTTCCATGAAATCGCTGGTTGCATCAGGGTCTCTCTCAAAAACTAGCCGCCCTTCGTTTATAACGCGGAAACGGAGAACTAGATGGGCTTTATTAAGGTTCACTAAATCGACCTGGTCTGTATCAAGGGCGATTGTCAGCCTGTTTAGCAAAGCGGCTTCGTCTTGTAAAGTCTGCTCCCGATTGTAATAAACTGCAAAATCTATATCACTTAAAGGCGTTTGATAGACGGTACCATAAGACCCAAATAAATAAACGGTCTGTACCTCCGGCATTGATGCAAACAGCCCGGCCAGTCCATCTATTCTGTTATCAAGCTGAAGCATTCCCGGCATATCCGGCACCTCCGTTCAGGCTTATTTTAACAGGGAAGCAATGGCAAGTCAAAATTTTATTCAGATAATTTGTATTACCTTGGGTTGCTAAATGCAACCTTTTTTGTTTTGGTCCGTTATAACAACAGGCCGATGAGATAGCCGGAGACTAAATTGAGCAGGAGGTAAAGAATGAGGAGCCTGGCAAGCCCGGTAAAATTGCAGGAGCCGGGTCAGTTTTCTCATCCGCATCTTCCTCCGGTGCTTCCGGGCGATGCCCGGCCCGGTTAACCAGGTCCTTTTCGGTTTGAGGGTTACCCATAATAGGCAAAATTTCGCCATACTTGGCAATGTAACTTCATGCCGCCCCAAACTTGACTGCCCGGCTCATTAATCGAACCCGCGTTTAATTTCTTCCCAGAACCCCTCGTGGCTGCCAAGACCAATTACATGGATTACCTCCTTTTTTGTGTCAATCAATGTCCTTGGAAACAAGGGAACGATACGGAATGTCGTGGGGAAGAATCTCGTAACCCGGCTTCCCCAAGTAGCCGACCTAAGTTTCCACCAGTCTCTTGGGCAAAAGTTACGGATCAGTAAAAAGCTTCTGCTAAATGACATGCCACTTGCCGACCCGGTTCCAACTGACGTAAAATAGGCTCTGTTTCACTACACTGCTTTTCCCGGTTTATGCAACGGGGATGAAAGCGGCATCCCGTTGGTAGATTAACCGGATTGGAAACCTCACCCCTTAATACTTCCATATTACCTATTCTTTGCCTGTGGGGATCGGCAAATAGATATGATTTGATAAGCCCCTTCGTATAAGGATGAATCGGGTTTTCAAACAATTTACCGGCCGGGAAAGCTTTTTCAACCACTACGCCCAAATACATTATAGCGATGCGATTACATAAATACTCCAACAATGCCAAATCATGTGATATGATTAGATTGGTTAAATCGTACTTTTCCTTGAGTTTTAACAATAAATTGATTATCTGGGCCTGCACCGATACATCGAGGGCGGAAAAAGGTTCGTCACAAATAACAAGTTTGGGCATAATCGATATGGCTCTGGCAATAACGACTCTTTGTCGTTGTCCGCCCGCAAGTTCGTGCGGATAGGCATCAAGATACTCTAGCGTCAACCCCACCTCTTGCATTAATTGTTTTACTTTCTCTTTCCTGAGCCGGGATGGTATACTCCCTAAAATTTCTAAAGGCTCCTCAATAATATCCTTTACCATCCATTTAGGATTTAATGAACCTGAAACGTCCTGGAAGATAAATTGAATATCAGCCGTATTAACCTTGTTTTTATTTCTGCCGTTAAGAATGTTTCCTTTCCAATATATGTTGCCTTCGGTTTGCGGCACCAAGCCACCAGCTATGTACCCCAAAGTTGTTTTTCCACAACCGCTTTCGCCGGCCACACCATAAATATCGCCGTGTTTCACTTGAAGGTTAACCATATCCACCGCTTTAATGATACCTTTAGAGCGAGATGTAAAGCCTCCTTTAAGTTCAAAATATTTCTTGATATTTTCGAGTTTGAGTAATTCAGCGGTTTCCATTTCTCTTTTACTATTCATGTCATGCAAAATTTAAGCCCTCCTATGCATATAACCAGCATGCCACCTTATGTTCACCGAAACTAACTAACGGTGGTTCATCCTCCATGCAGACACCCTTACGTTGGGTGCAACGGGGACTAAAAACACATCCTTGCGGTTTATCAACCGGGTTTGGTATAAAGCCGGGCATTGTCTTTAATCCATTTTTTACTTTGGCTGGTTTAAGGATACATCCCAGCAATCCCTGCGTATACGGGTGCTTAGGATTATCAAAAATTTTGAAGACCTCACCTTTTTCCAACATTTTCCCAACATACATCACCAAAACATCGTCCGCGGCGGCGGATATTACCCCCATGTTGTGTGTGATTAAAATAACCGCCGTCTTAAACTTTACTTTAAATCCATGTATTAAGTCCAGTATTTGCGCCTGTATGGTAACGTCCAGAGCGGTAGTTGGCTCATCGGCAATGAGTATTTGCGGCTGACAGGACATAGCCATAGCGATCATGGCCCTCTGTCTCATCCCACCGGATAACTGGTGCGGGTAACTTGACGCTCTTGCCTGAGGCAACGGAATCGCAACTAATTCCAACATTTCCACTGCCCTTTTAAAAGCTTCGCGTTTGTTCAAGCCTTTATGGAGCCGCAGAACCTCTCCAATTTGTTCTCCGATTGTATATACCGGATTTAGTGTAGTCATCGGTTCTTGAAAGATCATTGATATTTTGTTTCCTCGGACTTCTCGTAGAAAAACCTCTCTTAAGGATAATAAATCCTTCCCTTCAAAAATAGCTTCGCCACCTGCAATTTTTCCAGGCGGCATTTGAATAAGTTTGAGCAAAGATAGACAGGAAACCGTTTTGCCGCTCCCGGATTCTCCTACAATTCCAAGCGTTTTGCCTTTCTCCAAATCATAACTTACCCCATCAACAGCCTTAACCGAACCCATGTGAATATTAAAATGAACTTTTAAATCTTTAACTGACAAAAGAGCCATAAAAAACCCTCCGGCATATTAATCAATTATCTGGTTCCTCGCTATTTTAAGTGGGTAACCCGAAGTCGAGCTTGCCTGCAATGAGGTAGGACATGGCAAGGATGTTCTTACTCGTTCGATATCCTCGCGCTCTTGCTTTGGCGGCCTGGATGAGGCTGTTAATGCCTTTAAGAAAGCCAGTGGTGAGCCTGCTATCGAACCCCATCCCAGTGTCTTTTGCTAGGCTTGGCAGCCTCAATGACAGAGCTGTATGATGGATCACAATGTCAAGACACGATTTTCAAGTTTTTAAACGACACGGGGTTCCTCCTTTCTGGTTTTATAGGCCCTGGGGCTTAAATCTTTAGTAATTTAAATGTCTTTTGCAGCACCCCCTATGCAATTTGTTCCTGCTGCCAGTAAAAATGGGCACAGTGGACATTGGCAGGATTTTCTCCATCCAGCGATTGATGGCTCCGTTCATAGTTATAGTACCGGATATAGGTGTTAATTCCCTGGCGCAGAGCTTTTGGCGTTTCATATTGCATAATGTAGATATCTTCCCATTTGATAGTTCTGAAAAACCTTTCTGTAATTGCGTTATCAAAGGCTCTGCCTTTGCCGTCCATGCTGATTTTAATGTCTTACTGCTTTAGCAGGTCGATATAATCGGGGCTGGTGAACTGGCTACCCTGATCCGAATTTAGGATAATTGGCTCTCCGTGTTTATTCACCCCATCAGTAACGGCTTTGATCACAGGCTCTTTATTTAAGGTTTGAGAGAGCTCATAGCCCATGATTTTACGAGAGTACCAGTCAATAATGGCTACAAGATACATCCAGCGACCTTGCATAGCAACGTAGGTTATGTCTATTTCCAGACGTGATTGGGGTGAGCCGGAGTTACGTCGCGTAACTGGTAGGGGTAAACATACTGTGTCCTGTTGCGTTTACTCAGATTAGGGCTAGGGCAGAAGACCTGAATGCCCATATCGCTCATATAGTGCTGGATACGCTTGCGATTTTCCTTAAAGCGCAAATTCATGGCATTGATGTCATCCCTGATGCGCCTTGCCCCTTTATATGGATGTTTGTGTGTATTCTGTCGATCAGGTGCTTAATCTTAACCTCAAGTTCCGTAGGCTCGGCTCTTTAGATTTACGATACAGTCCTGTGCGGTTTAAGGTGATAAGCTCGGCCTGTTCCTTTATGGTAAGGCAGGAATCATCCCATGTTACCATTTCTTCCCGGACCGTGACGTGGCAAAATTCCTTTAGATTTTTTTCAGCCATTCCTAGCTTTCAAGCAGCTCTTTCTTCCAGATTGCACCAAACAAGTTACCCACTTAAAATAGCAAGCGACCTATTATCTTCCATATTGGCGAGGATCGTTGACATCCCTCAGCGCATCGCCAAGTAGGTTAAAAGCTAATACCGCTAAAAATATGGCAGTACCCGGCACGATAGACAGCCACCATCCTCCTCTAATATAAATCCGGCCATCGCTGAGTATATTGCCCCAGCTGGGAATTTCAGGCGGTGAGCCTATACCTAAAAAGCTTAGAGCGGCTTCTGTAACAATGGCGCCCCCAAACATGAGGCATAGCTGAACTATTAAAGGTGAAGCAATATTCGGCAATATATGTTTAAAAATTATTCTTCCCAGGCTTCCCTTCATCGATTGGACAGCCTTGATATAAGTTGCCTCGCGTACAACCAAAGTCTCACCGCGAGCTACACGAGCTACACGAGGTGTAAATACAACTACCAGCACAATAAATAAGTTGGTTATGCTTGGTCCAAGCACAGCCATCAGGGCCAGCCCGGCAATTACCGGAGGTAGGGACATTAACATATCGGTAATACGCATAATAATCTCATCGGCCTTTCTGGAAAGACCGCTAAAGATGCCTATGGTAATGCCTAATGCGCCGACGGATACAGTTACCAAAATGCTTATATAAAAAGATGTCCGGGCGCCATAGATCATTCTGCTCAACACATCCCTGCCCAACTGGTCCGTCCCCAATAAATGACCCGGTGAACCGGGAGGAAGCAAGCGAGAATAAATATCCGTATAATGTGGAGGGTAAGAGGCAAGAAGAGGCGCAAAAACAGCAACAAAACATACACCGGCTATATAAATACAACTTAGGATAACCAGCGGGTTTCTGAATAATACTTTCGCCCACGACTCTCGCCGACCTCTTTTTATAGACATATCCTGCGCCAACGCCTGTTCTGTTTCCCAGACTGCATCATCCGTATTCATGAAAATGAACGTCCTCCTGCCCGTATTCTTGATACCGTTACCGTTCTACGAAGTGTATAACTCATCAATATCTACCCTAATACCGCTTACCGTCTTTCGCTTCCATAAGAAACGCGCGGATCTACTACAGCATACAAAATGTCTACGATAAAATTAATAACAAGATAAGCAATGACAATTACAATCATGCCTCCCTGAATAATCGCGTAATCACGGCGTGTTATTGCCTGCACGAAAAGCCTTCCCATTCCCGGTATGGCAAAAATAATTTCAATTATAACAGCGCCCCCGATCATGGCAGCAAGCATCATGCCAGTAACCGTAAGCACCGTAATCAAGGTGTTTCTAAATGCATGCTTGATTAATATTGTCCATACCGGCAAACCTTTGGCTTTTGCCGTTAAAATATAGTCCTGATGCAAAACATCCGCCATTCGAGAACGAACCACCCGTGCAAGGATGCCAATTTGAGTTATGGCAATAGCAATAACAGGTAATACTAAGAATTTTATACTTTCAAGTCCGCCTTCGGCAAATGTGCGGTAACCCGCCACCGGAAGCCAGCGTAAAACTACGCCAAAAAGCAAAATCAATACAAGGGCCAGCCACATAAATGGAACTGCCATCATGGCAGTGGTCAAGGTAACAATGAAACGATCAACGAGAGAATTTTGTTTGAAAGCACTGATTAGACCCAAGGCAACGCCGATTACTAAACTAATCACCGTGGAAATAAGCACAATTTGCAGTGTTGGTTTTATATTGGTGAAAATTATTTCGTTCACCGGTTCGCGGTAATGGAAAGATTGCCCCAAATCCCCTGTAAAAAGGTTGCCGAGCCAAATGCCATATTGCACAATTAAGGGTTTGTCAAGACCCATAATTTCACTAATTTCTTCGATTTCTTCGACCGTTGCTCCCGGACCCAGGTAAGCCGCCGCTGGATCTCCCGGTATAAGTCTCATCAAGAAAAAGATCAGTGTGCACATCACCAAGGCTAAAGGTATTATGTACAAAATTCTCCTTATACAATATTTAATAAACCCTTTCATAAAAACTCACCGCCGTTTTTGTATTTCCCATTTATTTCTTAAGTCGCGATCAATAATATTCGAATATAAAAGCCTCCTTAAATGAGGGCTACTCTCATATTCGCGTAATCTCATACTCACCGCCAAGTTTATTTCTCTTTCGATGCCAGGCCACGGTAAAATCAGGCTCTATTCCCGCATATAAAGCGTTATTCAACATTATTAAACTCTGTCCGGGCAATAATATCATCTTGCGCGCGTTTGTGCAAATCAACAAAACGGTAGGAATAGCCGGATACCTTTACCAGCAATTCGGGGTAGTTTTCCGGGTGCTGCTGGGCATCCAGCAATGTTGCCCTGCTGATTGGATTAAACTGAATTTGCCTGCCGCCTAGAGCAAAATAGGCTTCCAGCAAGGAAACAAATTTATCCAAGCCCTCATCGTTTTGGATCGCAGCCGGGTTAATGTTCATATTAAAGGCTACGCCGTCACTCATAATCGGACCACAAGCCGCGGCGGCCGAGCGAAGAGTGGCCGTCATACCGTTTCTTTCGGTCCCGTTAGAAGGCGAAATGCCATTGGAAAGAGGGCTACCCGCCAACCTGCCATCGGGAGTCGCCCCGGTGATAGTGCCCTCCAGAATGTGTGTCTGCACTGATATCAAGCACGGTCGGTGAACCCCTCCCATCCAAAACTTATGCTTCATAACCTCCTTACTGTAAGTATCCGCCACCCACACCGCCAGATCATCGACATATGGGTCGTCGTTGCCGTACTTGGGGGCGCCGAGTAGCTGCCGTCTAACCTCTTCAGCTCCCTCGAAATCGTTTCGCAGGTGCGTGACAAGCTCCTCTATGGTTAGCAGCTTCCGGTCATAAACCGCCCACCTGATTGCCGCCAACGAATTGGCCAGCGTGGCCAGCGACTGTCCGTTAACGCAACCGTGGTTAAAGCGGGCGCCGCCCCGTGTGAAATCCTCTCCCAACTCCACGCAGCCTTCGATAGTGGAAGAGAGTAGCGGTACCGGATAGTGCTCTGCGATTGCCTGGTCCTTTAAATACGCTCTTTGCACCACCAGCTCAACGACATGTCCGAGTTGATCGGCAAAGGCTTTTTTGACATCGTCAAAGCTCTTAAACGAGCCGGCGTGCGGTGTGGCCGCTCCGACCCGCCGCCATCCGGTAACATAGCGGCCTCCTTCGTTTAAAGTCATTTCCAGGATGTTTTGCAGTAAAGCGGAATTGCCGGCAGCATAACCGTTGTTGTTCCCTGTACCGGTAGTTTCCACACAGCCCACCACACAGTAGTCCCGGGCCGCTTCCAGAGTATAACCATCTGCCAGGAGATCCCGGATCACTACATGGTCGTTGTGAAAAGCTATCCCCGCAGTATGCCGGTGCACTTCACCGGCCTTAAGCAAAAAATCGCGCGGCGTCTTTTCGGATAACCTTACCGCCAAGCTGTTACGGAAACAGCCTTTTAAATTCTCGTGAGCTTCGAGAAAAAGATGGGAGACTTCATTTACCGCATTTTCACCATCCTGATCCACCCCGCCGATAGTAACATTGTTCGGGCCGATATTTATATTTGTGGCCAGCTTTATGTAATACTCCTCAAGCATTTCGAGAGCCTTACTGCGAGTAATCCTTCCGGATTCCAAGTCTTGCTTGTAATAGGGGTAAAGATACTGATCAAGTCTGCCCGGCGCTGTAATCGATCCGTCCCCGTAACTTATAAGCACCGCCGCCTGGGTCAGCCAGATCGATTGGAGCGCCTCCATGAAGTTTCGCGGCGGCTCAGCAGGGACACGCCGGCAACGTTCCGCTATTTCCAGCAGCTCCAGCTTGCGTTTTCCATTTTCATCCCGGGCCATTTTCTCCGCCAAGATGGCATAGCGATCAGCAAAAATGCAAACGGCTTCCGCCGCTGTCTGGACGGACTCCAAAAAATCCTTGCGCCGCTGATAGTCTTTTTCATATTCCTTAAGCTTTACCAAATAATGCAACGCCTGACGGGCAATCCCTTTAAACCCCATTTCCAGCACCTTCTTGATCCCTACCGAGATATGCCCCTGTATATCGGTAACGCCCGTGAGGATTATGCTGGAGTCTCCAAACACCTTAACTCCCAATTCAATACTTTCCAAAAAAGGAACATCCGGATACAACCCTTCCCGCTTCCAGCTCTCGATCCTTAAAGCGCCGATGTTTTTGTCTTTCCAGTAAGGCAAAATATCCTCAGTCAGCTCCCGGTACTCTTCCTCCTTAAGCTCGGTGAATTTTTTTAAAAACTTTGCACTGCGAAGGGCAAACCCTTCGGGAAAGAGCTCTTCTACCGATTCTTCTCGATTGTACATCAGCAAGCTTAGTTTGGTATATGCGGAGCCGTCATACCCTTCGACATACATTGGCCCGCCCCAGAACTTGGCAGATTTCGAGCCCACAATAAGCTCGTCGTCCTCAATTCTTATTGTCATATTGCGCAAAGTTTCTTCCAGACCCTTGGATGCGCGCATGCACGGCGGCTCCCCTTCCGTGCGCCTGTAGGATCTCGTGAAATACCTGGCCCGCTCGATATCCAATTCAAAATATCTAGACTGCAACCGTTCCTTCAGCCGCTTGATCCGTTCGGAACATTTTGTTTCCAAAACCACACTTTTCATGTTTAAAAATCTCCTTTCATCATGATCCCTTCACCATATATGCTATTCTTCAACTCCCCGTCAGGGGGTAAATGAAATGGATAGTCCCCTTTTTTCATTGGCCCCCTGACCAAGGAAAAACTACACAGCCTCTTTACTGGTTCTTGAAATAGACATTATAGAAACGGGGCCCGTGCATATTTGTCGTAAAGCCGGCTGTATTTGCCGCTGCCACCGCAAAGGATCTTCCTTCTCCAATCCTGATCATCGGGACCTCTTTATAGGCCAGCAATTGGAACTGTTCAAAGTAAGCAAATCTCCGATCAAAATCCATCTCGGTCAGCACCTTATTTTCCAGTTCCAACTTGGACTGCGGGTCTTCTCCTATCCACCTGGCAGCATCGGCAACTTTCAGGTTTTCAAGGCCGAGCCGCGGCGTGAACATCGAAACCGAGCAGGCCGCATGCCACATCCTCGGATCAAACAGCCTTGCAATGAATGTGCCCTGATCGACCAGCTGCAGGTCAATATTAATGCCCACCGCTTCAAGCTGTCCCGCCACCATCAGGTTCACGTTTCTCAAATACTCAAAATCGCTTACCCCGATCATGATTATCGGCTCGCCGTCATAACCTGCTTCTTCCAAAAGCCTCCTTGCCTTTTCCGGATCCGCCTGGTCGTAAAACTCGGAACCGGCCTCTGTGAACCAAGGCGATAACCGCGACATAAGCGCGGGGTTCGGATCATAGAATTCCTCATAAACAAAAGCGGTTCTTAAAATCGGCTCTACATCAATCGCCGCTTGCATCGCCTGGCGCACCTTCAAATTTGTGGTCGGCCCCTGCGCGCAATTGAATAGAATACCTACCATGGTAGAAGGCTCTATGATCAGTGCCTGCAAGTCTGGGTTGGCCTTAATTCTCCGAAATGCATCAAAGTTGACGCCGTGCGCAAATTGATACTCACCGGCTTCAACACCCATCTCCCGGACCGAGGGATCGGGCAAGATGTAGAAGCGAATTTCGTCAAGGAATGCATGATTCTTGCCGAAATAACCGTCCGGCGCCTCTACCCGCCCCACATACCCTTCAAACCGCTCCAGGTAAACATGGCGTCCGGGGGCGTGGGCCTTCAACTTGTAAGGACCGGTGCCGATGATCTTGTCGTCGGTAAGTTCAGTCTCAAAGAATTCTTCACAAATCTCATTGGGCATAATCACTATACTGGTAGCAGCTAAAGTGTCCAGGAAATTGGGATACGGACCCTTCAAACGATATTCAACCGTATAATCGCCTACAACTTCGATTGACTCTGTACGCATTTCCAGCGCGGTTGGAATTGGGAATATGCTGAAATATCGGTTGATCGAAGCAACCACATCTTCCGCAGTCATCTTGGTGCCATCGTGAAACAATACACCCTGTCTCAGTTCGATGGTGTGGGTCAAGCCGTCTTCACTTACGTTATGGCTCTCGGCAAGTTCCGGCCGGGGCAGATAGCTACTGTCGTAAACAAATAGGGTTTGAAAAATATGGCTTCCAATGTCATGCGTTGCCGTAGTGAACCTCCGATGAACATCCAAGCTGGGAGGAGCGGAACCGTAGGCTATTTTGAGAATACCTCCATATTTTCCTATTACCTCTTCCTCAACCGGGGCAGGGGCACAGGAAATCATTGCGCTCGTCGACACGGCCATCAGGAACACTACAGTGAGAAATAAAGTTGCCTTTTTGATTCCAGGCATTGTTTTCCCTCCTGTGTAATTGTTGTCTTTAAAAACGACTCCCTCTCACAACATCTTTAGCCGACTATTCAGCAGACACCTTACCCATCGCCTCCTTCCGGTATTGATTTTTACCTGGCATGTTCTTAAATTGAGCTAACTCAAGAATGTTCTCTTTACTCCTCTGATTGAACCTCGCTTCTAGTTAGTCCCGACCATTGGACAAAAGTCAGGCCTTCATTTCTTGCAGCGGCTGCAAGTTTTTCCATTGCTTTCTCACTGAGTGGGTTTGTTTCCTCAAGTTCCCAGGACCGGCCCAACCTGTGGTATTTACCCGTGCAGGTACTGTTGAAGGCAAGGATATCGTATCGATCCACCGAGGGCAGGCTGCTTACAATAAACCGGGCCACGCGCCTGATATTATCCTCACTGTCGGTATATCCAGGTATAACCGGAGTCCTTACCCACATGGGCTTGTTTATTTCGGCTATCTTACGGGCATTATCCAGTACCATCTCAAGAGGTATGCCCGTATATTGCCTGTGCTTTTCTTCATCCACAAGCTTGATATCATAAAGAATTAGATCGGCCAGCTCTACCAACGGGCCCAATATATCCCAGCTCATACCGCCACAGGTATCCAAGGCAATATGAATACCTTCCCCCCGCATCAACCGCATCAGTGCAGCCGAAAAATCATCCTGCAGGGATGGCTCGCCCCCGGAGATTGTCACACCGCCACCTGACTTTTCATAAAAAACCCTGTCCCGTAAAATTGTAGCGGCAACATCATCGATCTTGCTTTTTTTCCCGAGTACCTCCAGTGCGCCAGCATGGCACACCACGGCACACTCTCCACATACGGTACAACGATTTCTATCAATAACAACGCCCTTTCGGGTACGTATCAAAGCTTCTCTAGAACATTTCTTGATGCAGTCCCCGTCCCCGATACAACGGGTTTCGAACCAGACCAGCTCGGGTGATAAGCATATTCCCTCCGGGTTATGACACCAAGGGCAGTGCATTGTACAACCTTTCAAAAATACAGTCGTGCGAATGCCCGGGCCGTCTTCTGTTGAATCGCGCTGTATGTTAAAAATCAAACCTTCTATTTCTGTCGAATTGTTCATAATACCCCTCTTTATAGTTTCGTATGATCAGGTTACGCAAAATTCCGTCCGCGCAATAATATCATTTTGGACTTTAATCGTCAGATCGATAAAGCGGAAAGAAAACCCGGATACTTTTACGTTCAGGTCGGGGTATCTTTCCGGGTTTTTCTGTGCATCCAGCAAGGTTTCTCTGCTCATGGGATTGAATTGAACCTGCCTGCCCCCGAGGGCAAAATATGTCTCGATCAAAGATACAAATTTGCTTAACCCTTCATCCGTTCTGACGGTAAGCGGGTTAAGTATTACATTCAAAGCAGTGCCGTCGCTCATAGGAATGGAACAAACCTTTGCCGCAGAAGCAAATAGGGCTGTCAACCCGTTGCGCTCGTCTCCATTTGCCGGAGATATCCCGTTGGCGATCGGGGCCCCGGCCACTCTTCCATCAGGAGACGCTCCCAAGGAAGCCCCCCAGGCAATGTGTGTAGCTACTGAGATTATACAAGGCCGGTAGACGCCTCCCATCCAAAATTTATGTTTTCTTACTTCCTGATTATAGGCGCTAGTAATCCAAACCGCCAATTCATCTACATACTCGTCATCGTTACCGTATTTCGGAATGACGAGCATCTGCCGCCTCAAGTTTTCAGCGTCTTGAAAATTATTGCGCAGACGCCGAACAAGCTCCTCCATGGACAGCAGTTTTTGATCGAAAACAACCTGTCTTACTGCCGCCATGGAGTTTGCCACCGTCGCAAGCGACCCGTTGGTTATACACCCGTGGTTGTAGCGAGCACCCCCGCCTGTAATATCCTTACCGGATTCCACACATCCTTCTATGGTAGAAGACAACAATGGAAGTGGATAGTAATCCGCGATCACCCGATCCTTTAAATCTGCCGCTCGCACACACTCATCGACTGCGCTGGACAGTTGTTTTATAAAAGCTTCTTTCACGTCATGGAAAGTTTCAAATGAACTTGCTGGAGGCGTGGCCGGGCCTATTGGCTTCCAACCGGAAACATATCTGCCTCCTTCATTTAAAGCCGCTTCGAAAAGCGCCATCAGCGAAATACCATTAGTGGCAGTATAGCCGTTGTTGTTTCCGGTGCCGGTTGGCTCTACACAACCGACGATGGAATAGTTCCTAGCGTCCTCCAGGGAGTAACCGTCGAACAGAAGATCCCGGATCACTACATCGTCGTTGTATAAAGCAACTCCTCCCGCGTACCGGTACGTATAGCAAGCACGGCGCAGGAAATCAGGCGGTGTTTTCGGCGATATTCTAACCGCAAGGCCGTTGCGCATACAGCCTTTTAACCTTAAGTGAACATCAAGGAAAAGGTAACTTACATCATTTACCGCGTCTTCACCGTCACGATCAATCCCGCCTATGGTGACATTGTTAGGACCGAAATATATGTTTGTGGCCAGCTTGATATAATATTCCATGAGCGCTTCCAGTGCCTGCTCGCGGGTAATCCGACCCGTATCGAGGTCTTTCCTGTAAAAAGGATAGAGAAACTGATCGAGACGACCGGGGGCAATAATTGAACTGCCGCCGTAGCTGATTAACGCGACAACCTGGGTTATCCAGATAGACTGAAGCGCTTCCATAAAATTCCGAGGAGGCTCCATGGGCACACGCAGGCAACGTTCCTTAATCTCCAGCAAATCGTTCTTTCTCTGGCCGTTTGCCTTTTGAGCCATTTCACCTGCCAGCGCGGCATAGCGCGAAGCAAATGAACACACGGCCTGCGCTGAGA
The DNA here is from genome assembly GCA_018725565.1 of Bacillota bacterium. Lineage (GTDB taxonomy): Bacteria > Bacillota > Dethiobacteria > Dethiobacterales > Dethiobacteraceae > HKB214. The sequence continues at coordinate 32,568 of QLUR01000015.1, forward strand.
CCAGGACAGACTCCCAAAAATCCTTCGCCGCTTTTGCACTTTCCGCCTGACCCTTGAGTCCTTCGAGTTTCTGTTCCGCCTGCAGGGCAATACCCGCAAATCCCATATCCAGCACTTTCTTGATTCCCACTGTTAGATGCCCCTGCGGGGGGTGATCGGTAACGATCCATCCCACCGGATTACCATAGCTAGCTATAGCCTTTCTATCGGTAATCACACCTTCCTTCTCCCAGAGAGCTATCCGTCGGGCCTCGACAGTTTTATTTTTCCAGTAAGGGATAATTTCTTTAGCCAGTTCACTATACTCTTCTTCAGAAATATTCGGAAGCTCCCGTAAAAAAGCAGCATTTTCAACACCAAGACCGCCGCCGCCCATTCCTTCAAGCGCTTCCTCCACCGATTTCCCACTTCCGTACATGTCCAGTGCTAATTTTATATGCGGGTGGTTCACACTGGCCTCAATATAGATGGGATCGCCCCACGCAACAGCCGACTTTGAGCCCACGATAAGCTCTTCATCCTCGATCCGTATAGTCATACTTGTGAGCGTTTTCTCCAGGCCCATGGCCGCACGTATATATGAAGGCTCATTTTCCGTCAGTTTATAAGCCTGTGTGTAATACCTTACCCTTTCAAGATCCAGTCGATAAACAGCCGATGCCAGGCGATCCTTAAATTTTTTAATCCTCTCAGGAAGATAGCTGTCATCACTAACCTCTTCTCTTGCTAACGGCACACCAGAAGTGTTTGCCATAAAGGCTCTCCTCACTTATAATTACTTTACAATATTAAATATTTGTTCTATTTATAATATACTAAAATATTGCGAGATCGTCAAGACACGCTAATTTCTTCGTTATCTTGTTTAAGTTATTAAACCCTTTATAAACCGGGATATTTTTCTGTATGTATAACACGGTTAAAACCGAAACAACCCGCCAAGGCTTGACAAAAAATATTTTATATTATAATATATCTGTGCATTCACTTTATAATTTAAGAGGAGGTATCGCGGATTATGAAATCCGGCAGGGGAATGACCATCAGCGAGTTAGAACAGAAATCAGGGTTCCAGCGCTCTACGATTCACTATTACATACAGGCAGGGCTACTTCCACAGCCCTACAAATCCGGCCAAACAATGGCTTATTACGATAAGAACCACCTGCGCAGGCTTGAGGAGATACAAAGAATCAAGGTTAACTACCTCAAGTCATCAAAAAGGTCGCGTGTGCCCCTGGAGATTATCAAACGAAGTGTAAGCGAGGGTTATGCCGGGATCTTTCACAATCATGCTGAATCAAAGAATCCCGCCGCTAATAAGACGAATAAGAGAAAACTAAGAAAAAAAGAGGAAATAATCGAGGCTGCTCTAAAGTTGTATTCGAGCAGGGGTTTCTACCGTACCAGCATCCGTGACATCGCGAAGGAAGCAAACATTACCGCTCCGACCTTTTACCATTACTTCAGTGACAAGCGTAAACTTTTTGTTGAGGCGATTGAATACGTGATCCATGAGTTTAAAAGAGATTTAACGCCCATCTTGAAAAACGAAAAAGACCTGACGAAAAGAACGTTCCTGAGGTTTAATGCTTTTTATGATAACTACCCCAGGATTGGAGAAATCCTCAATCAATTGAGGGCAGGTGTGGCCATCAACGATCAATGGGCCAAGGAAAAATTAAGACAAGTTTACGATGAGCTGATGAAAGAAGCAAGTGAAGGTATACGAAATTCCATCAAGCTGGGACATATTCGCAACATAGACCCGGATTTATTGACATTTTTCTTCGTTACGCTCGACGAGGCTGTAATAAATTGGGCATCAATGAATGAGAATAAATATACCTTGAAGAAAATTACGTTTTTCTTGGCAGACTTTCTTTACAACGGTTTTCTCACTCCAAAGGGGAAAGAATCATGGCAACCCCAATTTGACAAGGACTATGGATTAGGCCCTTAATCCTGAAGTCTTGCGCAAATTTGGCAAGAATTTCAGTAAGCTGTCCTTTAAGCCCTTGCCAACTGGGTAACAATTTCTGTCTTCATTATTAATAACGCGGAGAAAACACAAGCAAGTCAAAATTTTATTCGGATAATTTGTATTAACCTGTGTTGCTAAATGCAACCTTTTTTGTTTTGGTCCGTTATAACAACAGGCCGGTGAGATAGCCGGAGACTAAATTGAGCAGGAGGTAAAGAAGATGAAACTTAAGTCAACCGTATTAATGATTCTGTTTGCCTTTTCCCTGCTGGCCGCGCCGTTTGCGGTCAGCGCGGCGCCGCGCTATCCATCTAAGGAAGCTGCTCTGGAAACTATTTTTGCGGAAATAAAAGGGGAGCTTGGGGGAGTGCCGTTAGCCGGGTTTAGCCTTGCGGCTGAAGACTTGGATTTGGATGCTAAAGACAACTCCCTGTCCTATTCCGGAGAGTTCAAAAAGTCCGGCGTGATGAGTAAGGCGGAACTGGAACAGGCAAAAAGGCATTTTGCCAGCGTTGTGGAGCGGGCCTATGGCCTGGAGAGCTACGATATTGAGCAAGATGGCGACACGCTGGACATAAACTTCGAGCAAAGCCGTAACATAATTACAGTAGCCGGTGAGGTGTACTCCGCGCGCGAATATATCCCGTATGTTTCAGTCAGCGTCAGCCTGACCAGGGAAGAAGCTGACGAGGACGATGACGACAAGGATGCTGGCAGGTCCGGCAAAACATATGGAACCGGATATACAGCTCTTGAGTACGATATCGATATCACCCTGGAGCGAAGAGTTGTCAGGTTACAGCTTGGGCAAAAGAAGGCCCGCGTAAACGGTGAAGCCATGAGGCTGGAAGCAGCCCCCTTTGCTGAAGGCGGCCGGACACTTGTGCCGCTGCGTTTCCTTGGTGAGCAGCTAGGCGCGGTTTTCCTGTGGGACGAGGACGATAAAGAAGTGACTTTCATCAGGGGCGCTATTACCATTAAAATTCGACTGGGCGATGATGAGGCACGCATCCATATTAAGGGAGCGCCTTCCAGGACTGTTGCGCTCGAAGTGCCAGCTAAAGCTGTACAGAACAGGACAGTGGTCCCCTTGCGCTTTGTTTCGGAGAATTTCGGCGCCGCGGTGCGTTGGAATCCCGGTGACCGCAGTATCATTGTCCGCCAATAACGCGTCTTGCAGCAGCCCGGCCCGGTTCAGTACTTTCTGAACCGGGCCGGGCTGCTTTCTGGCGGCGAAGATGAAAACGGTGAATAGCTCATTTGAATCTTGCTCGTCTCCTCCTGCTCACTCTTCTTGAGAACCCTCAGCCTGCTCCTGAGGTTCATAGTCTGATGGTCCACCGGCTTCATCCTTCTCATCTCCGGGGCGCCGGGTTTAGATTTATCACGCTCAGGCCTGTCTGGTTCGTCTCTCTCGTCAGAATCTTTTTAAGGAGCGGCCGGGTAAGACTCCGGCCTTGCTGGTTCGTCACTTTCCTCCTCAAGCCGGCCGAAAGCCTCCGGGCAATGCCTGACCCGGGCAATCAGGTCCTTTTCGGTTTGAGGGTTATCCATAACGGGCAATATTTCGCCATATTTGACAATGTACCTTCATGCCGTCCCAAACTTGGCTGCCTGGCTTATTAATCGAACCCGCGTTTAATTTCTTCCCTGAACCCCTCGTGGCTGCCAAGACCAATTACATGGATTACCTTCTTTTTTGTGTCAATCAAATAAGCCACCCGGTAAGCTGTCCCTCCGTAATTAAAGCCATGCCCATAGACCTTTGTCAGCGACCCCACCTTGCTTTTTCGGAAAGGTTGAACAGAGACCTCTCTCAGGCATCGTCTGAGCGCAACAAGAAGGTCGCGCTCTCTTATTTTACTTAACTGCTTTTCCGCACGGGGAAGCAAAAAAACTTCATACATCCTCCTCACCCGGCAACACCGGGAAAACATCGTCCGCTGGCCGGCCACGGCCCGCTTTTATGTCCTCCCGGGCTTCTTCAACCATTCGCTCCAGTCTCCGGGCCGCCTTCTCCTTCCTGGCCTCAAATTCCCTTAACAGGTCGGCGCCGGTAAAATTTTCGGCTACCAGTTCTTTAAGAATATCACTGGTAAAATCCCAGAATTCATCCGCAGCGGCTGGCTCAATCACTAGCTTTTCCCCCTGCATATAGCACCTAACCTGTTCGCCTATATGCAGGGCTTCGAAATATTTTTTGGGAATGGTCAGTTGGCGCTTGTTTGTTACACGGACCATTTTAAAGTCAGAATACTCGTTCATCGCAGTCAATCTCCTTTTCCCTTGTTCCTTGTTCCTTGTTCCTTGTTCCTTGTTTAGATTATATATAATATTTTCTGCTTTTTCAATCCACTGCCTGAAAAATAGCGCGGTTTATCGCTGTTGAACGCTAATTTGGGCAGGTTGACTGCTGGGGCGTTTACGTTTAGAATGAGGGTACCTGGGAGGGAATTGAATGGTACGTTTATCAAGAAAGCCGAAAATGATTAATATTGATGAGCATCTGCCTGCCATACAGGAGTATTTAGCTGGGTGTCCGGATATTGCGGCAAGTTACATTTATGGCTCCTATGGCACCGAATTTCAGCTGCCGCTCAGCGATGTGGATTTGGCTGTTTTATTTACCCCCGGCGGTTATAATTTAGATCGGCTGCTGGAAATCTCTGCTAAGCTTTCGTATATTACTCGGGAAGATGACGTAAATGTTGTGGCGCTGAACAATGCCCCCATTACTTTACAGTATGAGGTAATTTCCACCGGAAGGCTGCTGCAGAGGAAAGAAAATCACCTGGAAGATTTTATGGAATATGTTCTTAAGCGTTACGCTGATTACAAAATTGACCTTGATATTTTTAACAGGGATTATGATGACGCTTTAAGAGAGGTATACCTGTATGATAAACGCTGACAAGCTCCGTGATAAACTGCAGCGTATCAAAGACAATCTCGTCCGGTTAGAGATAATGCGTAAAGCGAGCTTTGCGCAATTTTGCGAAAGCCCGCTTTACTCCGACGCTGCTACCAGACTGCTGCAGATATCAATAGAAGCCATGATTGACATTGGCAATCACATTGTTGCCAAAAATCATCTGGGGACGCCAAAGACTTACCGGGAAACCTTTGAGCTGCTGGTGGAAAACCAAATACTGCCCAAAAAAGACCTTGAACTTTTTATCACTATGGTAAAGTTTAGAAACCGGGCCGTACACCTGTACGATAAAATTTCAGACGAAGAAATTTACAATATCATCCAAAATCACCTGCCGGATTTTGAACATTTTATTGCCTGCATAGTTAAAGCTTATTTTGAAAAAAACACTTAAGTGATGTTATCTATTTTCTCCGCCAGCGGCAAAGCGCCGTCCGCGAGCAGCGCTTCTTGCTCTAAGCGGATATTAAGTTCCAGCATCAAGTCAATCAGCGCGGTAAACCCGGTGTAAGCCGGGTCTTTCTTCATTTTTTCCAGTTTTGTGCGGTAGGCGGCGGTCAGTTGTTCCCCCGCCTCCTGATATTTAAGCAAGGTTTCCCCGTCCATAAAAAGGGGAATGAGTCCCGGAAATGCATGCTCTTTTAATAGCCTGTGTATTTTGAAACCACCCCAGTCGATATCGCCCCAGTGAAAAAAGCGGGCTGAAGGCCGCTCGCGTACGCAAAAATGATGCAGGTCCGCAAGAAAGCGCCTCTTGCCCGGGCCCGGGAACCCCCCGAGATATATTAAAAGCATCGTTTCTGCAAGTCCCCGTCTGGCCAGTTCGTGGAAGTTGGTTTTGTTTTCAATCAGGATGATTCGGTCAGTAGAAACCTCTGTTATTTTCGTCTCTTTGTTCATCTGGGTATCAACAACAGCGCCAAAAACGAGCGGTGATAACCGGACGTCAAGACATCTGATCCGCAGGCTCAGCGGGCCCGCCAGCAACAGTTCATTAGAAGTCTTAACAATACCCAGCTCGGCCAGTACGTCTTCTTCCGGCAATTCCGCATCCTGAAGCAAGTACTCCCGGGCGGCTGCAGCCAGGGAACCACGCACCCTGCCGGACAAAAGCTTGCTTCCGCCCAGGTACCGCAGGCTGAAAACCCGCTCCGGCATCTCTGTTTCGCCCTTTTGCTCAAGACCTGCTAGTGCTTTAAGCAATAACTGCTGGTCGCTTTTTTCCGGCGGCAGCAGGGAAGGCATGAGGCGTCTCTCTGCCAGTTCCGTTTCGCAACAGGACAGGAACTTTTTAATCCAGGGCAGATTAGTCTGGCTGGCTTTTTGCTTGATAAGTGCCTGTAATGCAGCCAGCTGCTCAAAGCGAGGGGTGCGGCCGACGAATCGGTAGGCGCCGGGGAGTTCCTCCAGGTTCAGCACCACCCTTTTCAGCAGGTTTCCCTTCTCTCCCCTCAGCCACTCCAGGCGCACCAGCCCTTCCGCTTGCAGCTCTACCGCAGCCTGGTGGATGGCTGCTTTAATCAGCGGCTGTTCTCCCGAGAAATATTCCGGCATGGTCTCCCTGTTGAAATTAAAGGCAATCCGCCTGTTTGTCCTGGCTGCGCCGAAAAAGTGGGCGCTTCTTTCGTATCTGTCCAGCAGGGAGTTAAGAATGGTTGCCCCGTAATTCACGCTAAGCCCCCATCTCCGTAAGCTCCTTAGGGTCAAACGCTTTGACCAGAGTCGCTTTTTTCAGCCGGTGGACCAAGAGATTGCGGTCCACCAGGGGCGCGATGTCGGCGATTTTTTCCGTGGGTGCGGAGAGGATGACCTGCAGCCCCATTTCTCTGATCATTTTGATGCTTTCCTGGATGCGCTGGTGGTCCATTTTGTTATATGCCTCATCAAAGACAATCAGCCGCATCGTGTTGGCTTCATCCTGTCTGACGCGGTAAACCTGGAGAAAAGAAGCGAGAACCGCCACATAAAACGGCGTCTGTGTCTCTCCACCCGATTTCTTGGTAATAACCCGGGACAGACGGGATTCCCTGCCCTCTTCGTCGATGTTGACCATATCGAATTCCAGGAATGTGCGGTAATCGGTAAACCGCTGCAGGTTTTCAGCCAGTTGCTGCCTGCGGTCGGCGCTGAGCAGTCCTTCTCCGGTGTCCACAATCTGACGAAACAGTTCCTCCACCGTATCACCGTGCTGCTCCTGAAAGACCGCGGAGAAAAGGTTATACCCTTCCACCAGCATGTCGTCGGTTATCATCTCGTAGAAGCGGCGGTATTGCGGTTGGGGTGTGACAGTAAACCGGTATCTGTCCCGGCCAAAGAAGTTATCTTTAATCGCCCGGTTTAAATCACTGATTTGTTCCTGCACGCGATCGATGTTGGCTCGCAGTTTGCTGATAAAATCTTCTTTAAACTGAACCTGCGCACGTTCTTTGGCTTCCTTAATTTTTTGGCGGTAGTCCAGCAGCGTACTCTCTTTCAGGCGCAACAGCTCGGCATCATAGTCATCGTTGTCCTCGCGGGCGGCTGCAAACGCTCCTTTAAAGTCGCGGTTGTAACCGATACGCAGTTCCAGCAGTTCGTCCCAGCGATCCTTCTTCCTAGTTTCCGTCCCTTTGACCACCGGCGTAAAACTATTGATGATATTGTCCGGTGTCCGCCGGTTTTTAAGTTCCTGTGAAAACCGTGGTTCCCCGCTTTCAATCCTCCACGTTTCCGCATACCGCGCCGCCAACTCCGCGGCCAGCGACTCCTTTTCCCTTTCCAGCGCCGGCAGCGCCGCTTCCTTGTTCTTTAGATGAATCTCCGCAGCAATCAGACTGCCTTTGTCTTTTTCGAGTATTGCTTTGCTCTTGGCAAGTGCAGCTTCACACTGTTTTAGTCGCTTGTCCAGCCCGGTCAGATATGAAAGGTCCAGGGAGACCAGCTCCTGCGCGACTTCAGCGAGTTTCTGCTCTGTCCCGGTTTTGCGCACCACCCGTACCTTCAGATCCAGCATGGTGCGGATGTCGTTTTCCGTCAGCAGCGGCGTCCGAACCGCCTGTCCCAACCCGTCCAGACGGGGCAGCAGCGCCTGTAGCTGTATGCCGCCGTCCGCCAGCTCGCTTTCCTTGGACACAATCTGGCGGGCCACCGCCTGCCGGCCGATATATGGTTCGGCAAAACGCGCCGGGTTAAGCTGCCTGGCCACAAAATTGTGGTATAACATGCAGCCGGGCGTCACAGCTGTTCGGTGCAGACGCAATTCCTCCAGAGTTTCACATTTCATTACCCGCCCCAGCAGGTAGTCGGTGTAAGCCCTGGCCAAAGGATCGTCCGTTTCCACCTCTTCAGCCAGGCTGCCCGGCAGGACCACCGGAACACTGGCCACGACCTTTTCCAGATCAACCAGGCCTAAGTCATAGAACTTGCGGTTGTTCTTCTCCCTGTCATAAACCCTCAAAGCGGCCAGGAAATACTCCGGCTCCACCAGCAGGTAGAATTTCTGGGTGTGCAGATAGGCTTCCACCGCGTTTTGCCACCTGGGATCCCTGATCTCCAACAGATCGGCGAAAATCTTCACTTGTGTTTCCCGGCCATGTAAATCCCTTAGCTCCCGTGTGATGGTCTCCCGCAGCTCAAGCAGCTTTTCCGGATAGGGCTTGATCCCCCGGCGCAGGCCCGCCAGCTCTTCTTCCAACACCTTTATTCTCTGTTCCAGCCGTTTCTTTTCCTGCTCCAGGTCATAAAAACTCCGGCTCAGTCCGGCAGCATAGATTTCCAGCACAGTCTTTGTTTCCTGCAGCCGGGTATGTTCCAGCGACCGGTAGTGGCGCAGTCCCTCTTCCAACGCTTGCAAGCCCCGTGCCAATTCGCCGTCAGCCGGTTGCTTATCTAAATTGCCGGACACCCAGGCCGCCACCTCCCGCCAACAGGCCAGGTGGGCTGTCAGCAAACCTCCCAGGCGTTCTTCGCTGTTTTGGATTTCTTCCAGTTCCCGTAACAGGGAATCTTTTTCTTTTTGTAAATCCTGCTGCTTTTTATAGATGTCTGACTGCGCCCGCTCTTCCAGTAAAAGACGGCGCTGCTCCTCCAAACTATCAAGGAGTTTATTTTCCTGGTCAATTTTTCCCCGCAGGTCGCTGATGCTTGCTTGCAGTACCGCCGTTTCCTCGCACAGCGTCTCCATGTCCCGCACGCGTTTTTCCAGAACGGACCTGTCCAGCAGGTACTGCTGCATTCGCAGGCGCTCGGTCTCCTCGCGGTAGGCCCGGTACAGTCCGGCAATGCTCTCCAGCACGGCCACCTTTTTCTCCACCAGCGCCAGTTCCTCTTCCAGTTGCTTGTACTGGCGGATGTTTTCCTGCATATGAGTAATGTCCACTTCATTTTCCATATCGCAGACAAACTCGGTGATAAACTGTTTAATATTTATAATCGGCGAAAAAGGGACCGCCTTGCGGAACAGGCGGAAGAATCGCTCGTTCAAATGGCCAAGCACCCCCGCCATAACGTCGCGGTAATCCCGGTTGCTTTCAAATAACTGGTACTGCCGGGGATGATGGTTTAACAGCCAGGCTTTCAGCGCCTTAATATTCATCGGCACGCCATCCAGGTAAAAACAGTTTTCCGGCAACCCGCTTTTCAAATAAAAAAATTGGTGCCTGTGGTTGCCGTCCCGGTAGGAATCGAACACCACGCCGAGGCAAAAGCTCCTTTTCTCCGCCGTATCATTAAACTCCAGCACAATGTAGCTGGTAAAGTCATTTTCCCGGAGATATATCGTCCGCGCCTCCTCGTCTTCCGCTACTTCCCCCCTCAGGTATCCTTTCAGGCTGCGGTTGGAGCGGTCGCTGGCCGCCTTGTTGAAGAAATAGCCGGTGGTATCACCTAGCATCACTAATTGCAGCGCATCGATGATAGTCGATTTTCCGGCCGCGTTTTTCCCGGTCAGGAAATTGACAGTTTTAAACTCCAGCAGTTCCCGCTCAAAATAATGCCACTTAATCAATAGCATCTTCGTCAGCATCTTCATCGTTATCATCACCCCCCGCAAAATCCCGGCCCAGCATTCCGTAGAGGTCGCTGATTTTTTCGTTAGTGACCAGAAACAAGATCGACGGATAAATTATCAGCCGGGTCTCCGGATGGCCAAAGGATCCGTCTGCCCTGGCGATAATGTTGTACGCCCGTAATGTTCCAAGCCCCTCGCGTAGATGCTTCTCAGCCGGCTTTCTGTCAGCCAGGCCAAGGTGGAACATTTTTTCCACCAGCTGCCCCACAGTCGTGAATACCTCTTTGCGCAGCGACAGCTTTTCCAGCTGCTCCTCGTAAATCAGCCGCAGCACATACAGGAAATACGTGGACTGCTTGTCCAGCCGCCGGTGGTTATAGGCAAAACGGTTATACAGCGCAGCGACCCCGAAATGATTGTCAAGCTGAATTTCCCAGCCGCTTACCCGGAAGTAATCTGCAAAAAGACGGAGATGGCGTTCCAGGAAACGATAGTCCCTGTTTATCACCATATTCCTGGTGCGGGAATCCACTTCCTCACGCACCAGGAAAGTCTTTTGCCACAGCAGGTTGGACACCCGGACAAACTGCTCCCGGTCCTTATCACTTAACTGCTCCCACTCACTTGCCCACATAGCCGGCCCCCGTTTCCCTGGCCAGCACCAGTTCCGGCAGGCGGTAGCCGTTTACATACAGGTACCCGTCCTTAAATTCCACCCGGTAGGGCAGTTCCTTCTCGCCGCTCTTCACCACTGCCATCAGCAGTTTTACAAAGTCTTCGGTCCCGTCAACTTCAATTTCACAGGTAGTAAGGCTGCTCTTGCCGTCAAGCTTTGACATTATGAATTCCACAATCTTTTTGTGCGAGTAAATCCTCCCCAGCCTTTCCATAAACTCCGTCATCTCCGCTGCTATTTCCTCCGGAGTAAATTGCGGTAATACGGCCTCCTCCGGCAGATGTTCCCGCTTTTTCGGCTGGGTGAACATTGAGTATTCATCCAGGTAACCGGTTTCATACAAAGGCAAGCCTTCCGACAGCGCCTGAGTCAGCGCAGTTCCTCCCCTGCGCAGGGAGGGCAGTGATTTCAAAACCTCCACCAGCTTCCCCCGGATATCGTGGCCGGTATGCAGATAATATTGCAATCGTTCAACTGAAGCCCGTGTGTAACCGGCGTTTTTCCGGTCAATCTGCGCCAGGAGTTCATCCAGCTTATCGTAAATATCCAGTACCTCGACAATATGACTCACCGCCCGCTCCCGCGCCGCCCCCAATTCAGCGTGTTCGCCCCGCTTAACCGAGGTCCGGGCAATTTCTAAGAGTACCTCCCCTTCCCTCAGCCACTTTTTCAGAATCCCCACAATACGCTGTTTATAACGGGGCACACTGTCGAAAGTTTTCAGCGGATGGTATACCTTGTCCGCCACCAGTACCCGGAATTTATCAAAATGCTCCACCAGCAACTCCTTTGCTTCCACCTGCTGCTGCAACCGCTGATGGTATTGGCGGATATTATCCAACAGCTCCCGCAGGCTGTCCCACAGCTGCCGTGTGGCTTGGTGCGCATGGCGTAAAGCATAGTATAACTGCTCGCCCCGTTCCTGGTCCGCCGTCTTCAGACTGGAATAGGTGGAGTGGACATAGCCATTATACTCCACAGTCTTCCCCTGCAGGATATCGTAAAACAGGTTCAGGACCTTGCTGGCGTAGCCGGGGACGATATAACATTCTTCAAAAGAGGACATATCAGCCTCGACCTCCAGCCAGCCGGTCCCCAGAAACTTCCTGAGCAGAAAATGCGCCCGCCCTGACAGGTTGAAATCCTCTCCCAACCCATACGGGTCTCCTTCCTCCGCCTCCAGAGCCAGCATTCTGGTTTCCATCCCCGCCACCAGCCTTGACACCAGCTCTGCTTTCTTCAGCCTGGTTTCCTGTCGGTAGTGCCTGTGGAGCACAAGCAGAGCCTCCGCGTAAATCTCCCGGTTGGGCGAGGCAAACAGGGAAAAGAAATTAGGTGGAAACACCTCAAATAATTGCACCCTGACAACCCTTTCCTAAAGTATCTGCCCCGACATTTTGACAAAGCCGCCTCTTTTTCCTCTTTGTACGGAAAAAATAAGCACCGGCCACCTTTTCGGGAAAGCCGGTGCGTTCTCCTGTTTTTCTTTTTTTATTTTCTTTTCTCCGGCGACTATCTTAGATAGCCGTGCGCAGTCAGGACTTTTTTTACTTCTGCCAGGTGCGCTTCGCTGAGCGCCACCAGCGGCAGGCGAACCGGCCCCAGGTCGTGGCCGAGCAGGTTCATGGCGCTCTTGACCGGCACTGGATTGCTGGCAATAAACAGGACGGCAAACAATGGCAGCAGGCGATGGTGGAGGCGGCGTGCCCGGGCGAGGTCACCCTGCCGGCAGGCATTCACCATCTCTTTTATTTCCTTTCCCGCCACATGCCCGGCCACGGAAACGACCCCGCAGCCGCCCAACCCCAAGAGAGGAAAGGTCATGGCATCATCGCCGCTGTAAACGGCAAAACCGGGCGGCGCACCGGCGCAAAGGCGGGCGATTTGCTCCAGGTCTCCGGATGCTTCTTTTACGGCAACTACGTTCGGCAGCTGTGCCAGGCGCAAGGTGGTTTCCGCGAGCATGTTGACGCCGGTGCGGCCGGGCACGTTATAGAGCATTACCGGCAGCGAGACTGCTCCGGCCACAGCGGAAAAATGCTGGAACAGTCCTTCCTGAGAGGGTTTGTTATAATAAGGGGTAACCAGCATGATGCCGTCCACGCCGCATTCCGCCGCCTGCCGCGAAAACTGCACCGTCTGCCTGGTATTGTTGGAGCCGGTGCCGGCTATAACTTTGGCTTTTCCTCCCACAGCTGAAACCACGACACGAAACAGTTCCAATTTCTCTTCCCCGCTAAGGGCCGGCGACTCACCGGTCGTGCCGGCCACCACCAGTCCGTCGGAACCGTTCTCTACCAGGTATGCGGCAAGTTTAGCCGCCTTACTGTAATCTACTTCGCCGTTCTGCGAAAACGGTGTCACCATCGCGGTAAGCATTTCTCCAAAGGGCGGGAACAACAGAGCCACCTCCGGTTTCCAAAAAGGTTAAGCCGATTATAACAAAGGGAATACCTTTTTTCAAATACTTATTTTCATTCGTGCATGTTCACAAGCAAAGGCTGCAGCTGCTTCCCCTGCAGAGCATGCAGGACTGCTGGCAGCAGAAGTTCCAGGTTGGCCACCAGGGAATTGGGCTTGACAAACGGACTGTCCTGGCCAAATGGTACCAGGTAGATGTTTTTAGTATTAAGCAAGAACCCTATGTTCTTTAAGTTTATCCCCAAGCCGTCATTGGTTGTGATAGATAAGATTACCGGCCGGAGATTGCGCAGTTGTGCTTTTGCCCCCATTAATACAGAGGTGTCTGTGATGCCGTTGGCCAGTTTGGCCAGCGTGTTGCCGGTACAGGGTGCAATGATATAAGCATCAAGCAAGGCCTGCGGACCGATTGGTTCGGCACCGGCAATGCTGTTGATCAGCCTGTGCCCCGTTGTTTGCACCAGCCTGCTTTTCCATTCCGTCGTTTCTCCAAAGCGGGTATCAGTGTGGTCAATGGCTGGCGAAATGACCGGGCATATTTCCGCCCCTTCAATGATAAGCTTCTCCAGCTCAGGGAATATTTTTTCCAATGTACAGTGGGAACCGGTTAAAGCAAACCCGATTTTGATTCCTTTGAGCCTCATTTTTTCACTCTCCTCCCCCGCAAGCAAATCAGTGGCAGGTAAACACGGGCCAGAATTTTCCCCGCCGTTTCCGGCGCCGCAAGTCCAGGCAGGCCCGGAGCAAGGAAGCTCTTGATACCAAGCCTCCCGGCGGCAGCAAAATCGGTTCCTCCGGGCCGCGAGGCAATATCAATGATCACGGCGGCACGGTTGGCTGCCTCAAGAACCTCGGCCGTCAGGACAAGCGCCGGCACAGTATTAAAGATAAACCTGCTCTTTTCTGCCAAACCGGTCAGAGCGTCCATCCCTATCGCCCCAAACCCATGCGACCAGGCTTGAGCCCTAGCTTCGGGGCTCCTTGCCGCCACCGTGACTTTGGCACCCAAACCCTGCAGTGTCCTGGCCAGCGGCTGGCCGCAACGGCCGAAACCGATAACCAAGCATTCGCTGTCGTGGATAGTGACGGAACTTTCCCGCATAGCCAGTTCCAGCGCACCTTCCGCGGTCGGCACAGCATTTAAGATGGCCAGTTCATCATCTTCCCCGCTCAGGAAGACACGTACCCCGGCTTTATTCAACTCTTGGAGGTAATGTGCCGGCAAACGTCCGCAAATCAACAGGGCGGCACAGAAAAGCTGCTGTCGCAGACCATCCAGCGTACACGGGTCTGCCGAAAAGGGGGCAAAGATGTTTCCTTTGTCATCGCTTCCCGCCAAAGGGCAGATAATCACGTCCGACTGTTCCGGCAAACCTTTGTTAATCTCTGCTTCCGGCAGCAACGGATATTCTTCAAAACCGTGCAGCCAGATCTTCGCCCCTCTTTCCGCCAGAGCAGCAGCCAGGACCATTTCCCGCTTGTCTCCGCCGGCTATCAGAATGTTTAAGCCCTGCAACTCCAAAGCATGCAACGCCTCCTTACCTAGCGGTAACTTAGTATATGTGATGATGGCAGGAAAGGGTGACTTGTTCTGACAAAGAAAAACCCGGCACCTAAGGCACCGGGCAGGGTTGAGCTTTATTACATGTGAGTTTTTACATCCTGAGCACCGTTTTCACGAAAAGCGGCGACTATCTCCGCGGACAATTCATCATCTGCCGTTTCCACCGCTACCAGCACATTACCGCGGTTGATTTCCTCCTCATAGCGCCGGCCCTCCTCTTCCGGAAGACCGTAGTCGATAAGTCCTCCGGCAATCCCGCCAGTCACGATGCCCGTCAGCGCTCCGGCCAGCGGGCCCGCGGCTATAATCGGGCCAACCCCGGGAATTAACAGAGCTCCGACTCCGGCCAGCAATCCGGTCAGACCGCCTAAGGCTCCTCCCGCGACCGTGCCGTCGGCCAAGTTTTGGTTACCCAGTCCTGAACTGCGCTCGTCTCCACGCGCCACTACGGAAATGTCCTCAACAGGGAAATGCCTGGCTTTCAGCTCTCTGACAGCTTCTTCCGCCTGATTGTCAGAACGGAAAACACCTATGACCGTCTGTGACATCAATAGCCTCCTTTAGCCTGATACTGTTTCCGGGTTAGTATCAGCCAAAGTAACCGGACTTATTCATCCACTTGGGAATGAAAAGGCTGCTTTGTTGCAGAAATATCGATTATCATCGTTTCTTTCCCTACTCTTTTGACCGCCACCCAGGGAATAATCAATTCCCTCGTGCGCCCAAACCTGACCGGCAGCCCCCTTGGCGTTATGATTATAGCCTTGATCTGCCCGCTTTGCTCATCAATCAGCAGGTCTGACTCTCCCACATAGCCAAGCCTTGCTCCGTCATAAAGATTAATGATCTCTTTGCGTGCCAGCCTGGAAAGTTCCAAAGTCACCACACCTCTTTTAGACGGTAATAAAGACGTTTTAAAAGAGGCTGTAATATTGCCAGCACCAGTGCCATAAACGCCAGCGGTTCCATTTTCGTTCCGAATACCAGCCATTTTTCATCCAGGCTTATTTGCAGGAATGATGCCAATAAGACCAGCGACAGATAAATTCCGCCGGCCGTAGCCACCATCTCCTGCAATGCCTGAGACAAAGGAGACGATTTTGCGTGTTCAGGAAGCTGGTGTGCCTGTGACCTGTTTTTTTCCTGGATACGCAGTGCCAGAGAAACTGCAACAGCAGCCAGCAACAGGAAATAAAACTCCATAGACAGTCAGCTCCTTTAATTTTCATTGCCATCAGCCGCTTACATGCCGGTATGGCCGAAGCCTCCTTCCCCTCGCCCGGTCTCCGGCAGAGTTTCCACCTCACTGAAAGAAGCCCTGAAAACTCTGCCGAACACCAACTGGGCAATGCGGTCACCTCTCTTCACCACAAAAGGCTCTTCGCCCAAATTGGCCAGGATTATTTTTATTTCACCCCGGTAATCGGCATCGATCGTGCCGGGGCTGTTCAAGACGCTTATCCCGTGTTTTATGGCCAGACCGCTGCGTGGGCGCACCTGCGCCTCAACGCCGGCCGGCAAGGCAAGTTGCAGCCCGGTCGGCACCAGAGCGCGTTTGCCGGGCAACAAAATTAGCGGGCCGGCAACCGCGGCCAGGAGGTCCATGCCGGCCGCACCTGCCGTCATGTAGCCGGGCAGGGGCAGGTCGTGAGCATGCGGCAGCCTTTGCACAAAAACTTTTAAGTCCTGCATCGGGCATCACCATTTCTTTTTCCTCGAGCTTACTTTGCCGGCGTGCCTTTGTCAAGCTGCTGGCCCCAGAGTTGCACCCATGCATGACCCCCTCCGGCGCCGGAACGGATTTTGAGAAAACCGTCTGTCGAATTGCGAAATTTAAGGTCAATATAATTGGTCACCGTGGCGTCCCTGCCCGGAGGCACATAGCCGACTGGCACACTGTGCCGGTGTCGCTCGATGATTTCCAGCCCTGCCCGTAGTGCGACATTGTACAAGGTAGTGGCCACCTGGCAGACGCCGCCGCCGATCCCCACCCCACCCACGACGGGCGCCATGCTGTAGCCGCGCTCAAAGGTACGGGGACCGGTCGCCTTATTGAAAGATAGAACATCCCCTGGCGCCAGGACCGTACCGTCCAGGTATTTGGCCGCCGTGTAAAGGTTGTCTGTACGCCCGGCCCCACCGCCGCCGCTGGTGGAAAATGAAGTGATTTTGCGGGTAATGCTTTGAAAATGCTCCGCGGTCAGCTCCGGTTCAAGTGAAATGAGTGTCAGCTTAACCCGTTGGCTCTTCTCCGCCTCCATGACCTCTCTGACCGTTCCTTCCACATCAAGGGCCATCCCCGGCAGCTCCCCGGCAATGTTCCCGGTTTTCCGGTCATAGCGGGCGTTGCGGGGAGCAATCTCCACTGCGGCCCTCATCTGCTCAACTTTTTCACGCACCTCCCCGGCCAGCAAGCGTTCCACAGCAACTCCCTCCAGAGTCACACCCGGTTTGACGCCCCGGAAGTAACGGTTAACCCGGTCGCCAAGGCTATACACCAGCAGGAACACCGACAGGCTGAAAATAAGCAGCAGCAAAACCGCACGCCAGGATACAGCCCCAGTCACTCTCAATTCACAACACCACTGCCACCGGCAAAAATACGGCGCGGGCACAGCAGCTCCCCGACAGAAACAGGCTGCAGTCCTTTTCTTTGCAAAGCGGGCACCGTAAGTCTTACAAACTCTGCCGTCTGCGCTGTGGGGTGCATCAGGATCATGCTGCCTCCCTCTGCTTCAGCCAGAATTTTTTGCACCATTTTATCCACGCCGGGCAGCCGCCAGTCAACAGTATCGATGCTCCACATGATGACACGCATCTTTTCCCGGGCGGCGGCCTGCAGCACTTTCTCCGTCAGTTCCCCCCTGTGAGGACTGAAGTAGACCGGATGAACTCCCAATATGCTCCTGATTGTCCTTGCACCTTCGGCAATATCTGTTCTCGCTTCCGCAAATGTAGCCTTGCCCAGGCTTATAGCGTCCGAGTCGCCATGGTTGGCCAGTTCAAACCCTGCTTCGCGGATAGAAAGCGCCTTTTCAGGAAATGTGCGGACCCAGCGACCGACAAGGAAAAATGTCGCATCCGCCCCTGTCTCTCGCAATGCCTGCAATAACCCCGGCAGGTACTCATTCCCCCAGGCCACATTGACCAGAAACGCTACCTGCGCCCTTTCCGGCCGCCCCCTGTAAACAGGCAGCTCCGGATAAGCAGCCATAGTTACAGTCGGCAGCTTCTCCCGGAAAACCGGAATAACCCTTGTTCCCGGGCGCGCGGACAGGGCGGCACCGACAGTTTGCTCCACATCGACCTCATACCCGTTTAACTCAGGTATAATTCCGTCCGTCCCCGGGTCCTGCACGGCAGCCAGAGGCTCAGCCCGCAAATCCCGGGACAGCTTCTCCACAACAATCCTGGCCTCTCCTGCCGTCAGTCCTCCCAGAGCGCTCCCCTGAAAAGAAACGTTTGGCAAAACGGCCGGCCCGTCATCCCGCCAGTTCCTGTTGCAACTATTGATAGCCAACGGCGTGACGCTGATAACTAGCAGCACGACTGCTACTTTCAGTCCGTCAAAACTGCCAAAGTAACGGTAACGCATCATTTTGCCCCCACTTTGCGTGACTCGGCCAGCAGAGCCGAGAGAGGCAACATTTCAAATCCTTTGGCTCTTAACCCCTCGATTATGGAAGGCAGGGACTCCGGCAGTTGTCTGGCGCTGGTATGAAAAAGGATAATCGCTCCGGGATGAACTTTTTGCAACACGGTGCTGATCAGCTGTTCCACGCCCGGGTTAAGCCAGTCATGCGGGTCGATACTCCAGAGGACGGTAGTGTAGCCTCTGGCGGCGGCAAAGTCCCGCACCCGTTCGTCGATCTCGCCGTAAGGCGGCCGGAAAAATTCTGTCGTGATGTTTAGTTCGTCATGCAAAGCCTTCTCCACCTGCTCAAACTCGCGGGTTAGTTCGCTGTCGCCAAGCTCGGTCAGCCGCTGGTGCGAGAAGCCGTGCTGTCCGATTTCATGGCCGCGCACAATTATTTCCCGCGCCAGGTCCGGATTCCGGCGCACCCAGTTGCCGGTCAGAAAAAATGTGGCAGAAAGCTGATAACGCTCCATGATATCCAAAATTTCCCCTGTCTGTGCCGGCATCCAGACCACGTCAAAAGTCAGAGAGACAGCTTTCCTGTCCGTCTCAACGCGGTAGATCACCCCGCGCACCAGAGGTGAAAAAACCCCTCTTATGATTTGCCCGTGCAGCAGGTAGGCCAGGACAACTGCCACAACAAGCAAAACAGCCAGTTTCCGCATCCGGCGACGCTGCCGGCGCGTTTCCCGGGAGTAAGTCATCATCTTTGCTCCTCTGCACAACCGTCTGCCTGTTCATAGTTATGCAGAAAAACGGAGAAAAATACGCCGCCCAAGCCGCCCCCTGGTCATTCCGTCCGCAACGGAAAGCTGCCGCCCCCGGGGAATTTCAGGTTAATTACCGTGTCAGGCACCGCTCCCGGGTAGATAGCGTCTATAATTGGAACGGTGGTTGAAACATGCGTAACAGTGGAAATTAACGGAATTGCCACCTGCACTTCCGCCTTAATCCTGAGGTATATCTTGTGCCGCACCTGGTTAATGCCGGCCTGCTCAAAAGTATCGGTTATTTCTGTACTGACAAACCCCACCGGAATTATGGTAACCGGGACACGCGGCCCAAGGTTTGCCAAAAGATAATTGCTCAGCGCCATCCCCAAAGGTATGTATAGCTCCTCTCCGCTCAATGCGTTAAGCGCCCCCTGCGCCTGCAGGGTGGTTTCCGCTATCAGGCGGTTAACTTCCCTGCTGTTGGTTTGCGCCATCACGATTTTTCCGCCTTGGTCCTTATGTAAGATAACTACATCCTCATAAAGAATATTCCCTGCAAATTTTTCGGCCACAGCCTTGTTTACGGCCTGAATAGCCAAAGCGTTAGTGCGGGCCTCAGCAATTGACAGGATTGCCGGCAGCAAATTGCTGTCAAAAAAAAGGCCTAAGCGGGTCAGGCCAAAGACAAAAAGAACCAGCAGGAAAAAACCGCTTGCTTCGCGACTAATGGTAAGCCTGCTCCGTCGCCACAAAAAAATCCCCCCCTAATAACGTATGATAAACAACCGCCATTGGTGAGGAATTGGGTTCCTGCATTTCTTTATCACCGGGTTATTTTCCGATCAAGAATCATTTGAGGCGGATAAACCTGCGCTTCCCGGCCTGGATAACAAGTCCCGGCCGCACTAGAATCTCGGCCTCGGCATCGTCAATTTTTTCGCCATCCACGCGGACACCGCCTTGGTTCAGCAGGCGCCGCGCCTCACTGTTGCTGGCGGCAAGCCCGGCATAAACCAGGAGCCTGACGAGCTGAACGCTCCCGTTGCCGGTCAGGGCAGAAGCATCTATCTCCGGGATGTCGCTTGGCAAATCACGTTGCTGAAAGACTTTTCTAAATTCCGCCGCTGCCAAGTCCGCAGCCGGCTGCCCGTGGTAAATTTGCACGATGCGGTAAGCCAGGCGCATTTTGGCGTCTCGCGGGTGGAGACTGCCGTTTTTCAGGGCCGCTTCCACCTCTGCCGCCTGTTCCATGGAATAGTCGGTAGCCAGCCGGTAATACTCCGGCATCAGTTCATCTGCCATGGACATCGCCTTGCCGAAGATCTGCTGCGGCTCTTCCGTAATGCCGATATAGTTGCCCAAAGACTTGCTCATTTTTTGCACCCCGTCAAGACCAACCAAAATCGGCATCATAACGCATACTTGCGGTTCCTGTCCGTACTCACGCTGCAGGTGGCGGCCCATCAGCAGGTTGAATTTCTGTTCCGTAGCGCCGAATTCAACATCAGCGCGCAGCGCCACGGAATCATAGCCCTGCATTAAAGGATAGAAGAATTCGTGAATGCTGATCGGCTGCTGCTCGCGATAGCGCCTGGCAAAGTCCTCGCGTTCCAGCATCCGGGCCACGGTATACCTGGCAGAAAGCTGAATCACCTCGGCAAAATCAAGCTTGGCCAGCCACTCGCTGTTAAAGTGCACTTGCGTCTTGTCCGGATCCAGGATTTTAAAAATCTGTTCGCGGTAGGTGGCCGCGTTAGCCAGCACTTCTTCATCGGACAACTGCCTTCTGGTTTCGGAGCGGCCGGTAGGGTCACCGATGCGCCCGGTAAAGTCGCCAAGGATTATGATCACCTGGTGCCCCAGCTGCTGAAACTCCCGCAGTTTGTGCAGGACAACGGCATGTCCCAGATGCAGGTCCGGAGCGGAAGGGTCAAGGCCGAGCTTAACCCGCAGCGGAATCCCTGTCGCCACAGACCTCTGTAATTTACTTAGCAGTTCATCTTCCTGGATTATTTCCGCCGTATTATTTTTAATGATTTCCAGCTGTCGCCGCGCTTCCATCAGCCAACCCCCGTATTAAAATCTCACTTAAATTCTAAATCATTCTAGCACAAAGAGCGTTTCCTGCCAAGAAAATAAAAGGCCCCTTGTGAAAAGGGCCCACTGAATTTATCAATTATTGCTTGGAAAATTCCAGAATGGCTGACAACAAGCTGCTTAATGGCCGCAATACTCTGAATCATTCTAGCACAAAGTATTTGGACGGCAACGACTTCCTTAATTTATCACACTCCACTACGATATCCGGTTGCAGTACTCCTAACCCTTTTCCCCATAGCGAACCTGCTTCATGGCCCCTGCGATCTCTCCCAATATATTAGTTCAGCCGGTTATCTGCAGAAAAAGCTCGTGACGCCATCACGAGCAGTACGGCCGACAAGCCCTTTTACTTCCAAATATTTAAGATGTGCCAGCGCTTCGCTGGCAGCAAACCATTTCTGGGCAAGCGGAAATTGATCAAAGGAATCGTAGGGCATGTCCCATGTCATTTTGGCTGCCACCTCATAAGCGTTCTGGGGCTGTGCCTTAAGGACCTCCAGCACTTCAGCCGCCCTGACCTGGTGGTGTTCCTTAAGTTCCTTGATGCGTCCGGCTAAATCGGTAAAGATGGTCCGGTGGCCGGGCAGAACCAAGTCCACCTCAAGGTGGCTGACCAAATCGAGGCTGGCTAGATAGCTGCTGAGCGGATCAAAGCTGTCTGACCATAACGATATATTCGGTGTGATATCTTTTAGGATATGGTCTCCGGCGATGAGAATTTTTTTGTCTTTTTCATACAGACAGGTGTGGCCCCAGGTATGTCCCGGTGTTTTTATACAGGCAAATGTATATTCACCCACAGATAAGAAATCACCGTCATCCAGAATTTTAAAGTCTACCTGCTCCAATGCCCTGTATTTGTAGCCAGGGTGTTTTTTTACGGCGTTTTGCAGTTCCTGAGCAGGGAAACCGCCTGTCCTGATAAACACGTCCATCATTAAAAAAGGGGCTTCGCCAGCATTAATTGTCTCCGCATCTTCCCGGCTGCAATAAGCCTCGGCCCCTTCTCGGGCCAGCTCCGCCACCTGGCCCGAATGGTCCGCGTGCATATGCGTCACAAAAACTTTTGTATTGTCCAGTCTAACCGCCAAGTCATCCAGGCTTTTAAATAATGCCTGATGACATTCCAAACAGTTAAATCCCGTGTCAATCACCAGCGTCTCTCCGTCGCCTTGGATAATATAGCAGTTAAGCGACTTGAGCGGATTCTTGGGTAGTGGGAGGTCTGCCTTGTACAAGCCCGGACGGATTTCTTCCATTGCGACACGCCCTTTCAGTTGCACGTTCCTCTATTAGAATATTCAACCAACCGTCGTTAGTCCCTGCAATAAACCAAGCCTTTTATTATAATTTACTGCTTAAGGCTGGCATGGTATAATGAAGCATAGCTTATTCCATAAGGAGAAGGTCATGAAGTTAACAGGCAAGAAAGGAAAGGCCAAAGTTGGTTTGAACAAAGTCAAGCGGAAGCTGCGAACCGGCCGCCTGCTGAAATTGCTGCTGGCTCTCTTCCTCTTTGTTTCGCTTGTTGCCTCCGTTGCTACATACAATGTTGTTGCCGCTTACCTTGCTGATGTCCCGCGGTTCAACCCTGATGTCGTGGTGGCGCCGCCTGAGTCGCCGTTTATTTTTGACAGAAACGGCAATGAGGTAACCAAGTTGCCGGGGGCAGAGAACCGGATTATCGTGCCGCTGGAGCAGATTTCCCCGTATCTGGTGCAGGCTTTTATCGCCATTGAGGACGAGCGTTTTTTCCAGCACAGCGGCGTTGACTTCGAGGCTATTCTGCGTGCCGTATTTGTTACTTTCCGTGAAATGGACTTTGGCATCCAGGGCGGCAGCACTATTACCCAACAACTGGCCAAGACAGCATTTCTGACCCACGATAAGACCGTCAGGAGAAAAGTACAGGAACTGTACCTCGCTTTTCACCTGGAAAGAACCTTTACCAAGAACGAGATCCTGGAATTTTACCTGAATATGATTTTCTTTGATTTTAACGCTTACGGCGTCGAGGCGGCGGCCCGGGCCTATTTTGGCAAAAGTGCGGCTGATGTAACCCTGGCGGAGGCGGCCATGCTGGCCGGCATTCCTAACCTGCCGGGCAGGTATTCACCGCGCCGCAATCCCGAGGCAGCTCAAAGCAGGCAGCGCCTAGTTCTCTCCCGCATGTACGACTTGGGAAAGATTACGCAGGGAGAAATGGCGCAGGCAGTGGAAGAAACCGAGCGGCGAATCGCGGACGGCACCTGGCTCACCCCTCCGCCGCAGCGCACTTTTCCTTATTTTATCGACTTTGTTAAGTCCAAAGTTATTGAAATCCTGAGAAATATCCCCGGTTACGAAGACTCCCTGTATCGCGGAGGTTTACGCATTTATACCACTCTGGACCAACGTGTTCAGCGGGTGGCCGAAGAGACGCTGAGCAACGACAATCTTTACCGGCAGCGTAAGGTGGTCGCCGGACAGCCCGTCCAGCCGCAGGCGGCCGTGGTGGTAGCCAATCCTCAAACGGGTCATATCAGGGCTCTGGTTGGCGGACGACAGTACGAGGAAGATGTTCAGCTGGCCTTTAACCGGGCTGTTGCTATGACCCGTCCCGCCGGCTCAGTGCTAAAGCCCATTATCGCTTACGCGCCGTCCTTCGAGGAGGGAATCGCCGTACCGGCTACTGTGATTGATGACGCCCCGGCAATTTGGGAAACAGGCCAAGCCCCCTGGACCCCCGAAAACTATGATGACAAATTCCTGGGCCTGGTGACGGCGCGTTATGCCGTCGCCGAATCTCTGAACCTGCCGGCGGTGCGGCTTTTTGAACAGCTGGGCGTGGAGAAAGGGCTGGCTTACGCTGAGCAGATGGGGATTTCCACCTTTGTCAGCCCGGAACAAAATCGTGATAAAAACGACCATGGTCTCGGTGCCGTGCTGGGCGGCCTGACTGACGGGCTAAAGGTCATTGACGCCGCACAGGCCTACGCCGTGCTGGCCAACCGGGGGGTAAGGACCGACCTGGTCGCCGTGCTGCGCATTGAGGATCGTAACGGCAAGGTCCTGTTTGAACATACTCCCCGCTCAGAGGTGGTTCTTAGTGCAGACTCGGCCTATCTGATGACGAGCGTCCTGCAGGATGTGGTCCGCACCGGGACAGCCACCCGCCTGCGCATCGGCCGCCCGGTGGCGGCCAAAACCGGCACCAGCACCGGTCACCTTGATGCCTGGCTGGTGGCCTATACTCCGGACATTGTGGCCGCTTTCTGGGCCGGTCATGACAAAAACGACGACGATGTGCCGGCGGGCGGACGGATAGGGCCAGGCTTTCTTAACCCGATTATGATTGCCGCCCATGAAGGGCTGCCGGTAAGCGAGTTTACGCGTCCGGCCGGCATCAGCCCGGCCATTGCCGTCTGCAGGAAGTCGGGCAAAAAACCGGGGCCGCATTGCCCGCCAGACCACATTGTGTACGATATTTTCCCGCACAACCGGATTCCCCGTGATATTTGCGACCTGCATGTGGCAGTGGAAATCTGCCGGGAATCAGGACTGCTTGCTAGCGAATACTGTCCTGCAGGCAGCACGGTCAGACGAGTTTTTTTGAACCGTCCTCCTTACCTTACAACCGATGACAGGTGGGTAGCCGGGGCCGGACGCTTCCCGGCCGATGCCGGACCTTTGCCGCCCGCTGCGCCGTGCAACGTGCACACGGCAGCCCCCCCCCAAGGCCCACCGCGCGACCTGTCAGCCGCCTTCCAGCCGGACGGCACCGTCCTGCTCGCCTGGCAGCCTGCTGCTGGTTGGCCGGCCGGTTACCTGCTCTACCGTCAGGCGCCAGGGCAGGCTGTCTACCTGCCGCTAACTGCAGACGTTATCACAGGTCTCACCTTCACCGACCGCACGGAAGCACCCGGCCTGTACAGCTATCAGGTTTATGCCGTCAGCACGGCGGGGGTCAGGTCGCCGGCCGCGACTGTAAGGGTTACTGTGGGGTATAACGGGTCCGGGGCTCCCGGCAGCGGTTCAAACTGACGAAAACAA